>CAYWQM010000006.1:24429-73597 GCA_964460215.1 uncultured Lentisphaerales bacterium | reverse complement strand
AACTTCCTGCGGTCGGACCATTCCCCAGCACCTTTGAGGCGCATGGCTATATCGTTGGTGAACATCGAGCCCATGCACATGAACTGGCTGTCCAGCGACGACATGATCGCCGCAAGAATGCCGGCAGTCAGCAGACCGCTCAGCCAGGGTGTGTGCAGAAGCTGGCCGACCATCTTGCCGAGAATGGCGTTGGCGTTGCCGCCCGGCGCCTCGATGCCATTGCCAACCGCCCAGATGCCCATCAGAATGCACGGTACCCAGACGATCATGATACAGATCGGATGTGCGATCACGCTGAGCCGGAAAGTCTTCGCACTGCGCGCCGTCAACCAGTGCTGGAACAGGTGCGGAAACATACCAACAGATAGCGGTACGAACAGGTACGTGAAAAACTGCCACTTGCCGATCATGCCTTCACGCATCAGGTGCTTCGGGGAGGTATCCGCTACGGCCTGTGAGGCAGCGGTCGCACCACCAAGAGCGTTGGAAATCAGGACAAACGCGATCACTCCGGTGATCATGAAGACGATGGTCTGGAACGTGTTGGCCCAGGCTGTGCTGCGGACTCCGCCAAAAAAGACATAAGTCAGGACGACAACACAGATAACCAACCCGGTCAGCCACGGCGGGATTGCGCCCGCGTGCAGCATCACGCCTTCCTTGACCGGGTGCGGGATACCCGCAAACGCCTCGGGGAACATGCCGCCACTAAGGCCGCGGACAACCGCGCCGGCGCCAACAATGCCGATGAGCAGGTACGGAATGATCAGCGCCACCAGAACCGGAAACAGCAGAAAACCCAATGTCGGCGATTGGAAGCGGTCGCGAAAAAACTGGCATTGGGTCACATATCCATATTTCTTGCCAATCGCCCACAACCGGATGCCAACGAGAAAGAACACAGCGGAATGGATCAGGCCCGACCACGATGCCATCAATCCATACACACCGATACCGCTGGCGTATGCTTTACCGGTCGAACCGACCAGCGCAAAGGCAGTCATTGTCGTGCCGAACAGGCTCATCAGTAGCATGAACGGTCCGATACTGCGGCTGGCAACGAAATAATCGGCACTGGTACCGCGAAAGAAATGCTGGCTCGCGAAACCGATGAAAAGCAGTAGAACCAGGTACCCGATAATGACGTAGAGTGCTACGACGCTCATGAACTGCCCTCCGCCGGTGCTGCGACATGATCGCTGGTGTCATCAGTTGCGCCGGCCCAGGCTTCGATGTCGCTGGGCCAGGCGAACTTCACAGCCAGTGCCCAGACGACGCCGGCAAGAATTGAAAACAGCGTGTGGTACGCCAAGCCGATCGGCATGAAGCCAAAAACCAGATCGCCGTTTGCCCACAACCACCAGTCCTGGTGCAGAACGAACAGCGCAATCGCCAGGATGCATACCAATTTTCTCATCTTAATTCCCCACAGCGAAGAGGTGGCTTTGAGTCGCTATATACAACGTGTCGTTGGCAGCGACCGGACTGGCGTACAGCGGCGCGTAAAAATCGATCTCCGCCAGCTTCTTTTTCTTCTTGCCGGTCGCCAGCACGGTCAAATAACCGTCCTCGTTGCCGATGAATACTTTACCATCGGCCACCAGCGGCGACGACCAGATGTTGCTGGCAGTGTCATGGACCCAATAAACCTTGCCGCTACCGGCGTCAAGACAATGCAGGCGGCCGGTGTAATCGGCGGCGTAGATCAGGCCATCGGCAATTGCCACCGTCGAGATGGTGCGGTGCAGGTCCGTGTACTGCCAGACAATCCCGGACTGCGAAATATCACCCGAGCCAGAGGCATCGATACAACTGAGCGCACCCACGCCCTGGCCATGCTCCGGGTCCTGCCCGGTGGCAATGTAGACGCGTTGATTATAGATCACCGGCGTGGCAATGATTTCACTCGGCCCTTTGCCGGCAGAGGCATATTTGACCGGTTTACCGTCCTCGCCGGTGCGGTATGACGCCGGATTGCAGTCGAAGCGCCAGGCCTCCGGCAGAATATCGAAGCCGTCTTCCTTCACCGGCTGCGGATCGAAGCCGTAGCAAAATCCGTCGCCGGCGCCGAAAATCACCAGCTGCCGGTCACCAAACGAACCGTACGCAGGTGACGACCAGTTGCAGTGGAACAGGCGCTTGCTGATACCCGACGCCTCTTCGCCGATAAGTTTACCCGTATCCCTCTCCAGCACGACCAGGCAGGGCGCCTGCGGAGCGGGAATATTGACATGCGACCAGTCCTGGCCATTGGATGTGGTCACGTACAGGCGATTGCCTGCAACCAGCACGGAGCTGCTGGCTATGTTGTGGGGAAAAACACCAAGCTCACTGCGCATGTCAAAAGTCCAGATGATATCGGCATCCTGTTCACCGACCGCCATCGCCGGCTTACCCGGGCCGGCCATGTATGCCCCCTCGTTCTGGGCACCCTGATTGCCGTTGGCCAGGCCTTCGACATCCATGCACACAACTTCACAACGATTGGTCACGACGTACACCCGGTTGCCGAAGACCGCCGGCGAAGAGCAGATGCCCAGGTATTCCCAATCACTCACTTTGCCGGCACCGAGCTTGGGCGAGGTCAACTGCCAGAGAAAGTCGCCGGTCTTCTCATCGATGCACATGACAACACCCCGGTCGCCCTTGTGCGCCGCCACCCGTGGCGATTCGTTGTTCGTGCCGAAGAACACGCGGCCATCAGCGATGGTCGGGTTGCCGTAACTCTGGGATCCGAGTTTGAAAATCCATCGGATATTAACGGATTTCGTCTGGTCAATCTCTTCGGTGTTGTAGTTGATCGGTCCCGGCTTGAACGTGCCGGGCAGCGAAATATCCGTCGCCGCCATGTTGCGGCTGGCATCACGCCCCCACATCGGCCAGTCGGCGGCGGAGGCAACGGAAGCGGCAACGCAAAGCAGCAAAATGAAAAAACGTCCAGTCATCTATATTTTCTCCGGAAAGTAGGTGTAATCCGATTAGTTAGGCGTCACGGAAATGTTGTCGACATACACGCGTTTCTGACCCTGCGGCGAGAAGCCGAAGAGTCCGGGCGAACCTTGCTCGTGGGCACGCGCATGGGGTACTTCGATGGTCCATTCAGCCGGCTCTTCGGTGCCGCGCTCCCAGGCCTTGGCGCGGATGACACCGGCGCCGCCTTCATCAACATCGACGCGTGTCTTCATGGTGAACCAGGTATTCGCTTTCCACTCGAAAGGCACTGCGACCTTGAGCCGGTCATGGTTCGAA
Organism: uncultured Lentisphaerales bacterium; assembly: GCA_964460215.1. Lineage (GTDB taxonomy): Bacteria > Verrucomicrobiota > Lentisphaeria > JABSQK01 > CAJWLW01 > CAJWLW01. The sequence continues at coordinate 70,348 of CAYWQM010000006.1, read as the reverse complement.
CTGACTTCGAGCTGCTGCCAGTTGCCCTTGAGCGCTATGATGTAGCGCTGGTGCACCAGGCCGACCGTCGACATGACACGACGATTGCCGTCGGTCATCACATCTGCGGTCATCGTATAGTTGGTCGAGTGCGGATGGCCGATGAACGTCATCGCCCTCTGGAACAGCAGGCGATCCAAGGTTTTTGCCAGCACTTTGCTGCCGTCGCGCTCACGGACCTCCCACTTGAACCGGGCACCGATCCACGGTAACGGCGGATAAGCAAACTTGACATCCGCCTCCTGCTTGTGCGGCACCGTCAACTTGTAGCCTTCAAAATCCGCACTGTACGGAGGTATCGGCAGGATGCGGCCGCGCGTCGTCCCCTGCAGTCCGCCACCGGTGACCTTGAACATGCCGGCCGACGGTGCATTGATATCGTCAGCACGGATGATATTGCCGTCCTTCGGTGTGGCGTTGAGCTTGATTTTGACCTTGGCGGCGGGCGGAATGAACTTCTCCCACGATGCTGCCGCAGCAATATCTTGTTCGACCACGCGCCCGTCTGCATCCAGGGCCTGCAACTGCATGGCTGCTTCCTCACCGGGCCGCAGCATCAGTTCAGCCGGTATCGGCCGCAGGCGAACAGGATTGCCCGCGGCAACATCGGCTTGTGGCTTTGCAGGCGGCACGCCGGATGTGTCACGTTCCTTGCCGAAGCAATAGATTTTCTCGGTTGTGTGCACGAAAATCCTGCCGCTCCAGACGGCCGGCGCGCCAAGGCAGGTGCCCTCGAGCTGGACCTTTGCCAGTTCCTCCGCCCCGGTATCGGACGGACGCAGGATATAAAAGGTCCCGTCCTTCATCGGCACGTACAGTTTGCCGTCGGCGTACAGCGGTGAGGCGTGCAGCTGTGAATTGCTCAGCTTTTTCGACCACAGGATCTCTCCTGTATCGGCGTTGACACAGGCCAACTCACCAGTGTGCGTGGTCTGGTAAACACGGCCGTTCGCCAGAACCGGGGAGCTGGTAAAGATGCCCAGCTTATTGCGCCACACTTCGGCTTCCGGTCCAAAAACCAGCGGGGCCTTGTCGTCGGGCCCTGGCATCCCGTCCATGCGCACAGCGACCATCCGGCCGATCTCGGTAGTGTCCAGATTCTCCTTGCCGTGAATCGCGATGACCAGATCCTTATGCAGCACAACCGAAGAGTTGACGCCGCCGCGCAGCAGTTGAAAACGTGAAATCGGCGCGCCGGTACGCGCATCGACACAGACAATGTTACCGCAACCGGTGCCGGCATAGAACACGCGTTTGCCGGCTCGCTCCGCGAACACCGGCGTAGAGAACGAACTATCGGTGGGCCGCACGCCCGGAGTCGAAGCCCATACCAGGTTGCCGGAAGTCTTGTCGAACGCGTAGAAACGGTCGCGCGCCGGTCCCTGCTTGCCCCAGAAGGCGGTAATACCGCGGACAATCACCAATTCACCGTCGATGACTGCTGAACCCGTGCGCCCGTTCGGGAACGTCAACCGCCCGAACTCCTCCAGCATCGAATGCTGCCACAGGATATTGCCGGCGGTATCGAGCGCCACGAAAAGTCCGGGTGAGGTCATCAGGTAGATGTTGCCGGTATCCGGATCGACAGTCGGGCTACCGATGGAATAGCGGTTGTAGATGATGTCACTGATAAAATCAGTGAAGCTCACCTCCCAGATCTTCTCACCCGTGGCCGCACTGAGGCAGACCAGAATCTCCTGCTGGTCCTGGCCATCGCCCTGGTAACCCCAGGCATAGACCCGGTCCCGGTCAATGACCGGCGTGCCGCGCCCGGGCAGGTCATAAGTCCAGCGATGATTCTCGCCGCCGACCGTCCAGCTGTCAACCAGTCCGGTCGCGGCGGAAGCCCCCATCTGTCCGGGGCCGCGCCAATTGTGCCAACCCGTACTTTGACCGTCGAGGTTGGTCGCCTGCCTGGCTTGCGGATCCAAGGCAGGGTCAGTTTTGCGGTCTCCACATGAGCCGCAAATGAACGCAATCAGGAAGATAAAAACGGTCGATCGCATCAATTACTCCAAAGCTAGCGAGTGTATAAAGTGAGAAGGTCTTGAATATAGCACTACGGTGCTGCTATGCCATTCCCCGTCGTGCACCTCGTATCGGCATTGCGGCAGGGTGGAGCCGATGGTATATTATGAGGCATTATTCGATGAGCAAATCAAGCACCCCCTACCAAAAACTCACGCTGTCAATATGAATTATCGAATCATGGCAATACTGGTTGGTGGCATCATCCTGCTCGGAGGATGCGAATTACTGAAAAACCATAAGAAAGTCGTCAAGCTCGAAATCAAGCGAATGGGCATCATGATCGAAGACGGCAAGTGGGACACGGTCACGAAGAAAATGGCCAGAGGCTTCATCTGGGAAACCAGTGACGGTGCCAAGTTTGGCCGCACAAGAAAAGGGAAAGAAGTCGGAAAATTCCTGTTTATTAAATCCCTGCGGGAGATACCTAATCATCGCAACTTCGAGTTCGTTATCGAAGAAATCGGAAAAATCGACAAGACCACCTGCGTCGCGCGCTGTGAGGCGCGCCTGCGCATAAACAAGGGAACCGATAGCTTCGATACAATCATCTGGCAGATGGCACAGACCTGGAAACAATCGGCGAAGGACAAAACCTGGCGACTGGCCAAGATCAAGGACACTGAACCGAAAAAAGGGTACAAAGGCCAGACCTACAACACCAACCCCTCCCGCAAATAGTAAAAGCCCACCGTTCCAGGGCGCCGCACACTTTGCCGTTTGGCCTGGGTAAGAAACAACTCGGCACCAACCGGGTTAGCAGCTGCGGCAACGGCGACAGGCACAGGACTAAGGCCAGCTCAAGGTCGGCAGCTACGCCATCGCCCGTTCGATATCGATGCGCCCTGAATCGATCAGATGCCGAAAATGCACCACCGACTCCGCCACTCCCTCCGGTACCGTTCGCCAGTGTACGCCAGGGATCGCCCGGTTCAGTTCGCTGTCGTCAAACTCGCCCGGCAACGGGATTGGTGCATCGGCAATCGTGATCGTGCCCGCAGCTTCAGGCAGCACGTCCTCGATGGCTGCAACGAATTCCGGCATGTCCGCAACCGCCCCCCCCATGTTGAAGACCGGCGCCCCGGCGAGCTCGGTCCGCGCGGCCAGGATCAGGCAGTTCGCAACGTCCGGCGCATACTGATACGTCCAGACACCCGACAGCGTGATCTCGTAAGGGCGCCCGAGGATGGCGGCAAGTACTGCTTTCGTCGGTGTCGATGAAATCCCCTGGTCACGCCCCGGCCCGTAAACCGTGAACGGACGGAAGCCGATGCTGGGTACCTGATGGTCTTGCCAGTAAACCCTGGCCGTGTCTTCATTGGCAACTTTGCTGACGCCGTAAATCGTATTCGGCAGCAGCGCCGCGTCATGAGCCAGCGGCCCTGCCGGATACTCGTCTGCCGTGCCGTACACCGCCACTGAACTGCAATAGACGAACCCCTGGATCTGTGCGGCATGGCGCTTGATGGTCTCCAGGATCACCGTGGTGCCGACGACGTTCACCCGCATTCCAAGCACCGGATCAGCGCGGCAGAACGGCACCTGCAGCGCCGCCAGATGAATGATATGGGTGATGCCGTTGTCAACAACCGCACGCTCGAACTGCTCGAAATCCGTGATGTCGCCCTGGACGAAATTGACCTTGTCGATGTCCGTGTCATCCATGACCAGCCGCAGACGATACGGGTTGTCAACCAGATCAAACGTCGTAACCGCTGCGCCTTCATCCAGTAACTGCTTGATTGTCCAGGCACCAATGCAGCCCATGGCACCGGTAACAAGAAAGTGTTCGTTCATTTTATCTGTGTTCGCGGGTTTCAGGTTGCAGGTTTAGAGATAGGGTATTTCACAATCTGTCCGCAATGTACTGCAACTCTCCAAAACTCCATCACGATTCATGCTCGATCCACGACAATTCATCGGCCAACCGATCGAAGACCTCGACACCCCGTCACTGCTGCTGGACTGGCCGGCATCACAGAAGAACATCCGGTATCTGGCCGAATACTTCAGCGACCGCCCCTGCCGGCTGCGGCCCCATGTCAAGAACCACAAATGTACGACTTTGGCACGCCAGCAGTTGCAAGGTGGTAATTGTGTCGGTTTTACATGCGCCAAGGTCAGCGAGGCCGAAGTCATGGCAGCGGCCGGCTTCGACGATCTGCTGATTGCGAACCAGATCGTCGGCAAAGCCAAAGTCGCGCGCTTAGTCGCGATCGCCAGAGAGTGCAATATTGCGGTCGCCGTCGATCACGTCGATCAGGTCGATGAACTGTCGGCCGCCGCAACTGCCAACGGCGTCACCATTGGTGCCTTGGTCGAAGTCGACATCGGCATGGGACGTTGCGGCGTCGCGCCGGGACCCCCGGCAGTCGATCTGGCGCGCCTGGTCACCGCGGCCCCGGGACTGGACTACCGCGGATTACAGGCCTTCGAAGGGCACCTGATCTATATCAACGATCTCGACGAGCGCTCACGACTGACCCACGAGAGCATGACCAAAGCCGTCGAAACGAAAGCCTTGATCGAGGCCGACGGTATCCCGTCACCGACGATCAGCGGCGGTTCGTCCGCCACCTACATGGTTTCCGGCGTCATGGACGGTGTCACGGAGCTGCAGGCTGGAACTTACCCGACTATGGACTGGCGCTATCACGAAATGGTACCCGAGTTTGAGATCGCCATGACGATACTTGTCCGCGTCATCAGCCGGCGACCGGGCGAGGCCGTTGTCGACATTGGTGTCAAAGGCGCCGGCGGCGAGTTCGGAGAGCCCCTGGTCGCAGGATATCCCGACATTGAGGTGCCGTTCTTCAAGTCGGAGGAACACCTGCTGCTGCGCAACGCGCCGGACACCTGGCGCATAGGCGAACCGCTGCACCTGATCTCCAGTCACGCCTGCACGACTTGCAATCTCCACCGCAACCTGTTCGTGCATGAGGCCGGCAAAGTCGTCGATGTCTGGCCAATCGAAGCCGCCGGACGCTTGAGTTGACGCTGGCGGTGTGCTGCTGTCCGGGAACGACGATGCAAGCAACACGTATCTTGGCAACCAGGCATTCCCCATGCCTGGAATAGCCTGTCTAATCAACACTCATTTCATCAGTCGAAATTACTGCTTGATGTTTTACCCCTCTTGGCTATTTTCACTTCGGCGGTTCAAGCCGCAACATCCCTCCCGGAATTCAACAGCTGGAACCCTGGCACCCCATCGGGATGCAGGGAGTAGGAGGGATGTACGTGAACCTTGTCGGGTAAGCCTCTGGCTTGCCAATTCCCAGATTGCTCGCAAGCCAAAGGCTTGTACCACCAACAATGAATAACAACTCCGCCGATTCTGCTTCGCCCGTGGAACTGCCCGATGGCATCAGGTTGTCCATGCGCATCCCGCCCAACCCATCCGGAGACGATCTCGCCTTCGTCTCGCAGCTTGGCGTTGACCACGTCTATACCTGGCTTGAAGATCACCAGACTTCTTTCGACTACCTGGTTGAGTTGAAAAGCCGTCTGAATGACCAGGGCCTGACGCTGTTTAATGCCGCCAATCTACGACTCAGCAAATCAGACAGAATCCATCTTGCATTGCCCGGGCGAGATGAGGTTATTGCCGACTTTAAGATCTTCATTCAAAACCTGAGCCGCGCAGGCATTCATACGACAACCTTTACCTGGGAACCGGGCTACGTTCATAGCACAGCGAATGAACCGACCCGCGGCGGCGCCATGTCCCGTGCCGTTGATCTCGAAGCCCTGAAAAAACAGCCGCCAACGCATCAGGGATCCTACAGCCACGACGACATCTGGGAGAACTACACTTATTTTATTCGCGAGCTCATACCCGTAGCCGAATCGGAAGGTGTGCGCCTGGCCCTGCACCCCAATGATCCGCCCATTCCCGATATCAACGGCGTTCCCTGTCTGATCCACAACCGGGCGTGCTACGAACGAGCCTTTGAGATCGCTGACAGTCCGAACTTGGGCATGGAATTCTGTGTCGGATGCTGGTCGGAGGGAGGGGAGGACTTCGGCGATATTTTCGAAGGCATCAGGGACTTCGTCGACGCCGGAAAAATTTTCATCGTGCATTTCAGAAACATCAGCGCGCCCCTGCCTCATTTTCTCGAGACGTTTATTGATTATGGCTATCAGGATATGGCAGCAGTCCTGGAGGAATTCCATCGTGCGGGTTATCGAGGCTCCCTCAGTCTCGACCATTTCCCAATAATGACCGCAGGCAAAGACCCGTCTGTCGCCTACGCCATCGGGTATGTGAAGGCCATGATAGACAGGTTGCCGAAAAATATGGTATCGGCGAGAAACGCGTAACCAGCGACCTGTTCGCCGTTAAAGGGCATAACACCCGAATGTGCTGAGTGTCTCCAATCATTTCGACGACGGCGCAACGTGCAATCGAGCCGCTCGTTCAGTACATGGCCCGTTGTCCATCCTCGGCAACGCCAAGTTGCTCCGCGGCACCAGTCGCAATTGCTCCTTGATGTTTTACCCCTCTTGGCTATTTTCCCTTCGAGCTGCTCAAGCCGCAACATCCTTCCCAGAGTTCAGCAGCGGGAACAGGTGACGCCAGAAAACCCCGACCGATGGAGCAAGAATGCCGAGCGTCTTGCCCAGGAGCATCATGTCGACAAGAGTAGTGTCAAAGTCCTGCAGGACATTTAAGGAGCTGATGGGTGAAGCCGATTCTGACCATCTCATGTAATGACCAGGGCATCTCTTGGGGACCAACCGTCCACTTCCTAGAACTCTGGAACGCCGCTTCCCGTAGTGAACCAGCGCCGAAAATCCAGGGGATCGTCCCTACTTGGACCGGCAAACCAACCGTCATCGACGCCACATTTCCGCTCCGTCAGGTATCTGTCCCCAATATTCCGCTGTTCCGCCAAATTGTCTTTGACCTTCACGCCGCCCTTGCCGTCTTCCGCCATCGCCGCGACAATGTCTACCTCCGACTCTCCCATTGGCACATCCTCACCATGATTGCCATGTGCCTCTGTCGTGTCAAACCATTCGTCGAACTCAACGGCATCATGCGTGATGATGCAGTCAGCGCTGGTAAATCAGCCTTTTTCACCTGGCTCGTCAGCTTTCAAGAGCGCCGGCTCATCCGCAACTCAGCCTGCTCCTTCGCCGTCAGCAGCGGCATAGCTGAATTCGCCAGCGATGTTGGCGCAAGCCATGTCGTCGAAGTCAAGAATGGTGTCGCTACCAGTTTCTTTGACATCGAACGTACCGCGCCGCCGGCCCGCCCTCGCGTCGTCTACGTCGGCACCTACACCTCGTGGGACGGCGCCGGCCGTGTCATCGAACTTGCCCGTGAATTTCCTGACGTCGACTTCGTCATGGTCGGGGAAGGTGCCCGGAAAGGAGCTCTGATGGAGTCCGCCACTGACAACGTCGTCTTCAAAGGCTGGGTCCCCTACGGACAGCTCGCAACCGTCTACACCGATGCCGATGTAGGCATCGCCCTCTACGAAATTGAGCGCAACGATATGGTCATTTCCTCCCTCAAGACGCTCGAATATGTGGCCGCGGCCCTCCCCGTCTTCACCACGGCGGTCCCGGGTCAGGAGTTCATTGCAGACAACGGCATTGGTGTCACCTGCCCCATCGATGACATTTCCAACCACTTCCGCAGCTTCCTCCAGCAGTTGCCCCATTTCGCCGAATCGGCCCGACGCTTCCGCCAGGAACACGCCTTCCAACTCTCCTGGCAGCGCGTTGCCCAGGTCACCCTTGAAAACCTGAGAGATCACGCCTGAGCCCCATCACCCGCACCAACTGCCCTGTCTGTGACGGTCAGTAGCCTACAGAACGCATCATTCTCGACCACCGCACCATCGTTGACTGCCTGAAAGGCCGTGGCTATAATAGACGCCCGTTCTACACACAAATCGGCTTCAATAAAACCCATACGCCGTTTTTCTTTGTCGGGCTACACCAGACCAAAGCAAAGGTGTCAGCGTGACCCCTTACATTCAGTTTGCATGCCAGCGCCCCTCGCAGTATGCTTCAGAAGTTCCGAAAAGCGATTCCCTATCAGCACGATCCTTTCAAACGACGAACGGCAGAGAAAGTTGGCGTATCTTACCAAGCCCTGTAAGAGCCAAGCTGCTGCTTGAGGTAATCAACCCTGTCGTGGTCGATGTTCGCCGGTAAAGGGCATAACACCTGAAACCTTCCACTGCCCCATTTCCATCTCCCCCATATTCGCCGTCAGTCAGTTCACCACCTGGCATCAGACGTTTGAGCAGGACGTGGCCCTCTATGCCGAGCTGGGCGTGAAAGGCATCGAGATCTGTGAGAGAAAGCTTTCCACCGATGCCGCGCGAGCGCGCGAGCAACTGGCGATGGTGCACGAGGCAGGCCTGGTGGTCACCAGTGTTCAACCGCGGGTGCACGCTCTCTTCAAGGATTTCATGTGCCCTGATCTGGAGGACCCGGTCCAGAGGCTCGGGCACTACCGCCAGACAATCGATCTTTTCGCAGAGTTTTTTCCCGGGATCGAACTGCCCCTGGTGACAATCACGGGGCAGGCCCCGGGCATGAATTTCAATCTCGCCCATCGAACGGCCCGGCGTCTCTATCCGGATCTGGCGGATTATGCCGCAGATCGGGGATTGAGAATCATGTTCGAGCCTCTCAGCCCCATTCTCATGAACGATGACACATTCATCTGCACCCTGGAAGAATCCGTTCAACTGATTGAGGCCGTGAATCGTCCGAATTTCGGCCTCATGCTCGACATCTTTCACCTCTGGCGCGAGCCTTCGATCTTTGAGCGCATCGCGGACTTGAAGGACATGATATTCGGCGTTCACATCAGCGACTGGCCCGCGGACGAACCCCGAAGCCCCGGTGACCGCCGCATCTGCGGTGAAGGATGTATTGACCTGTCAAAAATGTTCGCCGCAACCGAGGCATCTGGATACAAAGGGGCATATTGTCTGGAAATCTTTTCGATTGATGAGCTTCCCGATTCTTTGTGGAAGGCTGACCCGGCCGACGTCATAGACCGAAGCCGGACTGGATTTGAACAAGCATGGGAGCAAAGGCAATGAACCTGAAAGACAAAGCAATCATCGTGACGGGAAGCACAACGGGCATCGGAGAGGCGGTCGCACGACGGTGTGTGGCTGAGGGCGCTCACGTTCTCGTGCACGGTCGGGATGCTGAACGTGGAGCCAGCGTGGCGGCCGAGCTTGGGTCGAATGCAGTGTTTCACCAGGACGACCTGTCCGACCCCGATGCCCCGGAACGACTCGCCGAAGCAGCACGGTCGGCTTTCGGGCGGATCGACGGGATTGTCAACAACGCGGCCTGGGTGATCAGGAGCAATCTTGACTCGACCGATGCCGCCCTGTTCGATCGGGCCGTGGCCGTGAATCTCCGGGCACCGCTTCTGCTCATTCGAGCTTCGATCGAGGACCTCAAAAAGAGCCATGGCTGTGTGATTAATGTCGGGTCGGTAAACGGATATTCCGGTGAATCAAAGCAATTGGCCTACAGCATCACCAAGGGCGGCCTTCAGACCATGACCAAGAACCTCGCAGATGCGTACAGCGCCGATCATGTCCGCTTCGTGCACCTGGCAGTGGGATGGGTACTCACGCCCAATGAGCAAGAATTAAAAATCGCCGAGGGCCGGCCTCCCGACTGGCATGAGAATCCCCCACCGGTCATGGTCCCCACGGGGCGCATGACAAAGCCGGAGGAAGTCGCGGCTGTCACCGCATTCTGGCTCAGCGATCAAAGTCGGCCCTTCAGTGGAGCCGTCGTGGAGCTGGAGCAATATCCCTTCGACGGGCGCCATCCGAAAATGGTCGGCGAGGACGAGGCACCCGTGCAGTTCAATCAGTGAACATGAATGATAATGTTTGCCTTTGACCCGCAACCATGACTGGCGAACCCCTGCAACAGTCCGGCGTTCTTCCAAACGCCCTTCGATAGCCTGACCTATACGCCTTGGGACGTCTTGGCAGCCGCACTGAATTGGCGATATCCCGGTCGACAGCTTTCCGGCAGCAGCTCCCGAATCACACTCAGCTGTGGTCCAATTCCCAGATAGGGAAATAGAACGGAAACAGGTTCAGCATGTCCGGCACTTCCACCGGTCGCTCTGGATGCGCCCCGAACATGATTGATGTGAATTCCCGCAGGGACATCTCGACGTGCGCATCCAACCGATTACTGCCGAGCTTCAGGCCTTGCCCTGTGAACTCGAAGTCAACCAAGCCTGCAGTATCCGTGATGCCTACGGAAAACTTTCTGGCAGTGCCCGCGTTTGTTTGTTCTAACCAGGGCGCGATTTTCCCCATGAAGCGGCAAACATCATTGATGCGGATCATCATGCCGCCGTCCGTGACAGGAGTTCTGCGCTCAGGCATTCTCTCTTCAAACAACTCTCCCAACACTGTTGGTGTCAGGTTCCCATGGACCTCGAGCGCCGTTTTGTCGTCAAGCTCGTCCAGGACGTTGTTGACAAGAGTTTCGACCGCCGCCTTTTCGCCACCCGCCTCCAGCAGCCCGGGCCTGTTGGTCGCGCGAGAGACCAGCAGGTATCCGACCGGCTCGTTGTTCTGCAGCGCAATGAGTGTCCTCATCTTCGGCAGACTGAACAAAAACGGATAGGCCTCGGCCGACCTGAGAACGCCAAAGACCGCCTTCTCATGCATGTCTTGAATCTCTGTGATATATCGTCTTGATTGAGGGTCATATTCGACAATCTGATGGCCATTGTTTGCGAAAAGTCCTGCATCTGTTTTGCCGCACGAACAAAACCACTTCTGGCTGCGGACAGCCTGATATTGCGCATGTTCATAGAACCGAAAAGTCGGAATCTCTGTCCACAGGACGGAAAGATCGATCCCGTCCGTTGTCATCTTCTCGACACAGGCATTTACACAGTTAAGGCCATAACCCATTTTGCGATGATCAGGTGATGTGGCTGTCGGTGAGATAATGCCTATTGTAAAGCGGCAACCATCGATGCTGACTTCTCTGGGGAAGTACGGCACTACGGAAACTATTTCTCCCTTCACCTTGATAATGAAAATGTTCTGCAGGTTGCTCTCGCGATAGACGAGCGGGTAGTCAGTAAGAAACGTTTGATCGCTGCCGACCCGCATTACTGAGTCCACAAGGGCAATCATTTCATGCAGTTCATCGTTCCTGCAGGCCCGTGGTCCGTCAATTTCCAGCGTGTGCATTTTAGCCTCCTGTCCCCTGACATTAACATCACTTGGCCTGAAAAAAGCCTATATAGGGAAAATAAATGATGCGAGTCCGCCCGCAAAGCCCGGCTTGAGGTTGCCCCTAAACGGGCCGACGAGGTTACCTGAACGAAGGCGTAAGCCTCATTCCGGTGCTTTGCCGTAGATCTCCAGCAGGCGCGCTTCGAGTGCCGTCGCGTCCGTCAGGCTGCTGAGCTGTCCGGCTTCGAAGGTATCTGCCCGGAAGCGTCCGATTCGATAGACGATGTGGTAATGCGTGAACATGCTCGGCAACAGCATGCCGTGAAAAGCGTCCCACGACGTCTGCGAGTCCATGCCGAACTCGTTGCGGACAACCAGGTCCGGCGGGTACGTGGCGCAGAAGCGCTGCAGGAACAGCGTTTCCGACGCACTCGAGGCATAGGGAACATAGGAGTCGAGCACCATGTGCGTGATGTTCGGGTTGCGGCTTTCGCGCAGCCTTTCGATCATCCAGCCGTGTTGCTTTGATTCCTCGCTCGGCAGCGCTTCCACGAAGTCGTACAACAACACGGTTCGGTGCAGGTGCAAGGCACGGAAAATCGGCCAGGCATGCGTGGCAATGATTTCCTCGCCAATGTCGGTCTCCAGTAAATAATCGACAACCTTGTCGTAGCCGCCCTCAGCTGTCATCAGGTGCCGTGACTTCGAAATCTCCACCCCTGCTGTCAGCGCTGTCAGGACGACCGCAGCAGCGATCCCGATTGATGCCCGGCGGCTGATGCCCGCCAGCCGCCGGCCGATGCAGTCGACGGCAATTGCCCAGAAAAGACAGAGGAAAAACACCAGATACAGATGAGCGCGTGGAAACGGCAAGCCCATTTTCAGAAAAACCAGCAGCAACCCCCACCAGCACAGCAGTAGCCAGGTGCCTCCGAACCCCGGACACCGGTGCAGGCATGCCAGGCCGACGAACCCGAGCAACAGCAGGGGCCAGCCGCAATACCCCGTCAGATGACTGACAAGATACGCCTGCCATTCATACCCCTGGGCGCCGGCGGCTGTGACGTTCTTGCCGTACCACTCCAGCGTTCCATTCCACTCGACGTTGTGCCGCAGATAGCCCATAGTCAGTGCATAGCCCAGCGCCGCGAGGAGCAGCAGCACTGCGGCGGCCAGCATCACGGGCTTCACGGCCTGCCGTCGCCGCATCAGCATCAGCGTCACCCCCCAGGCACCGGCCATGCCGAGAAGTGTCAGGCAAGTTTGTATGCGTACGGTGAAACAGAACCCCAGCAGCAGTCCGGCCGGCAGCAGCCATAGCCAACGCAGCCGCGATGTTCGCCGCTGCGTATCGGCCGGCGCCTCCAGCCACAGTCCGAACGCCTTCGCCTGCTGCACCAGCAACAGCGCGATCAGACAGAAAAACATCAGGGCATAGCCATCGCTCATATTGCTGCGATTATAGAACAGCACGTAATGGCTGCATGCCATGGCTGCGGCCCCGAGCACAGCCACACGCCGGCTGAAAAGCTGCGACAGCAACGCATAGAACAGCACGATCGTCGCCAGCCCGCAGATTCCGGAAAACTGCATACTGGCAGCCTGACTGAGCCCCAGAACTGATATCCCGACAGCAATGAACCACAGCAAACCGTGCTTGAAATAAAGAAACGGTTCCTGGTGATCAACGAGATAGAGGATCGGGAGATTGAGATGGTAGCCCTCGTCGCAGAACCGGTACCCCTGCTCCGACAAATGGTAGAACCTCAGGACAGCGGCACCACCCACGGTGGCGGCAAGCAACAGCCACGCAACCTTCGGCGGCAGATCCCTGGCTGCCGCCGATGCCGGATCACCGTCCTGCGCGTGATCGTCTTTCACTCTGGCAACCGCGGTGAATGCTGAGGATTGATTAATCGCGTGACGGCCGGGTCGCTCATGTTGTCTTTTGTAGCAATCACCGATGCAATTGCGATCTGCGGTCTGACATCACGGCCGCGAACCGCGGCTATGGCAGTCAGGGCACCGGTGTGCCCGAGCTCGAATGACGGTGGCAGTACCAGCGCCTGGATCTCGTCGTTGCGCAGTGCTGCGACCGATGCCGGATCATTGCCGAAACGCACGGCCGCCGCATCACCTGCAGGACGGTGGCTGGCGGCCACGATGCGGCTGGAGATACCTTTCACCGCTGCATCCGAATCCACGATGACCACTTCTATGCCACGGCCAATGGCTGTTTCGACAGCGGCGTTTATTACGGAATCATCTGCCGGTGAGACAACAATGCCGTCGACCCCGCGGTTAATGGCGTCCTGTAAAGCCTGGATCTGCCATTGCAGATCGTCGGATACCGCCGCCGGCCAGATGATTTCGGCGCCGGTTTCCCGGGCGGCGGCAGCGGCACCGGCTCGCATCGCCATCGACGAACGTTCGGTGTCACGCAGGACAACCGCAATACGCAGCCCGCGCCCTTCCTGCCGCTGCGAACCCTCGGCATTGGAGCCTTCGGCATTGGAACCTTCGGCATTCGACCCCTCGGCGTTCGAACCTTCAGCGCGGGTTACCATCGGCACCTTCCTGATGCGTGGCGTCGTCGTGGTATCCTCTTTCTTACCGCAACCGGACAGCGACAGGGTAGCGGCAGCACACAGGATAACTGCGGCAGCGGTTAGCGGATATGGGGCAAGGGCATGTCTGATCATCGATGGATCTCTACCTGGCTGTGCGAAGTGGTACAATACCCCGGCCCCGGGTATCGTCCATCATGCAGTGAGCTGCCCCTTCACAACAGCGGTCGCAATCACCACGTGCGTTCCCGAGTTAAACGCGAGATAATCCGCCTCAATCCCGTCGGTGAAGAACTCGAAACGCTCGATTGCCGGAAGATTTGTTTGAACGTTTCAGATTTCGAAATTGAAACCGCTTTTTACCAATCGCTTATAGCTGCGTTCGTCGAAGCGATACAGCCGCGCGGCACGATGCGCCACGTCCTGCTCGATCTCGTTGCAGTCGATCAGCAGATCCATCGCCAAGATCTTCTTGCGGAAGTTGCGCTTGTCGAGTTCCTTCTCCAGTATGATCTCGTACATACGCTGAAGCTGCGTAAGTGTGAACTTCACAGGCAACAGCTCAAAACCGATCGGCTGATAACGCACCTTGCCCTGTAGCCGCTGATACGCCATGGCCAAAACTTTGTCGTGATCAAATGCCAGGGGCGGGCAATCATGGACACCGAACCACGCGGCATCCGCAGCATCGGTAGTGGCGCGGATCACATGTCCTGACAGGTTTACGAGGGCATAGTAAGCTACCGTGACAACGCGCTCGCGCGGGTCGCGATCAACCGCTCCGAACGTATAAAGCTGCTCGAGATAGACTTTGTGGATACCCGTTTCTTCCTCCAACTCACGACGTGCAGCATCGTCAACAGATTCCTTCGGCTTAACAAAACCGCCGGGCAGTGCCCACTGGTCCTTGAACGGTTTTTCTCCACGCTGAATGAGCATGACTTTCAGTTCATCCTCGTCCAGTCCGAAAACCACGCAATCGACAGTGAGCGCGTGCATAGGATATTTGTATGAGTATTCTTTAGCCATTTCCGCCTTAATTTGTGTATATAATACACCATACTTAGTGTGATTAAATCACTAAGATGGTTTTTTTTCGGGCCGGAACACCCATAACTGAACGGACAGGACGCCGCCGATCCCGGAGAACGAAACCAACCGGATCAGGTTGACAATATCCCAGCACAGGCAGACTGTAGAGATAGTCCCACTCAACGGAACTGCAGCATGTCGACAAAGAATAAATCTGCGTCAATCAACACCACGTCCATGCTGTCGAACAGGATGATCCCATGAGCCAGGACAACGCCCGAGTTATCCCAGCGCATATCGCTGCTTACCTGGAGCAGCCCGCCGCGGTCCCGATCGAACCCGGCATCCAGAACTACGACTGGGGCAATCCGGAATTCATTCCCCAACACTTCGGCTACGACAACACCGCGCAACGCCCGTATGCGGAAGTGTGGATGGGCGCCCATCCGGAATTGCCCGCACTGGCGCAACTCGATGAACCGACGTCGCTGCGGACGTTGATCGACGCAGCGGCCGAAACGTTGCTGGGCACCGCCTGTGTCGAAAAATTCGGGGAACTGCCGTTTCTCTTCAAAGTCCTGAGCGCTGCCAAGCCGTTGTCCATCCAGGCACACCCGAACCGCATTCAGGCAGCTGCCGGATTCGCCAGGGAAAACGCTGCCGGGATTCCGATCGACGCAGCGCACCGAAACTACAAGGACGGCAATCACAAGTGCGAAATGGCCGTCGCCATCACCGATATGTACGCCCTCGCCGGTTGGCGGCCGGTCAGCGAGATCGCCGCGAATCTGCAGGCCTTCGTCGCTACCGCCGAATACCCCAACGACCTGCCCGCTGCCGACAGCTCACCATCCGCCGTGCGCGAACTGTTTACCGCGTTGATGTCGCTGCCGCAGCCTGCCGTCAACAACATTCTCAACACCGTGATCGAAAGGCTCGACAAAAAATGCGACACGTTCAGTCGTGACGACTGGCAGTACTGGCTCCTGCGTGCCGATGCGGTGTTCGCCAGAAATGGCGACCGCGACCGGGGGCTGTTTGCAATACCGTTCCTGCAACTTATTCATCTACAGCCACTGCAGGCACTGTACCTGGCGCCGGGCATCGTGCACACCTATCTCGAGGGTACGGTCGTTGAGATCATGGCAAACTCCAACAACGTCCTGCGCAGCGGACTCACCCCGAAGCATATCGACGCAGACGAACTGGTCCGGGTCATCGACTTTGCTGCGGACGGCCCGACGATTCTGGCTGCCGCGTCGGCTGGCGACTGGTCGGTGTACGAAACCGCGGCCGATGAATTCCAACTGTCGCATCGCCCGATGACTGGCGGCGCAACTGTCGCACACACAGCCACCACCAGCGCCGAGATCCTGCTGGTGCTGACCTCCGGCGCCGACACCGAAGTGACCGCCGATTGCGGCGACCATAATTTCTCGCGGCATGGTAGCACCGCTGTGTTCCTCCCGGTCAATGCCACCTGTGCAATCACCGCGAGCGCTGATGCCCGATTGTTTCGAGCTGCCGTTGGCACAACGAGCCATCCAGATTTTCGCACCCGGCAACCGCATACGCTGCGCTTCGGCACCAGCGGGCTGCGCGGCCTGGTCACCGACATCACCGACCTCGAAGCGTACATCAACTGTCGCGGCTTCCTGCGTTACCTCCAGGTTATCGGCGATGCCGCCGCCGGCACGACAGTGAGTACCGGCGGCGATATGCGCCCCAGCACCGGGCGCATCCTCGGCGCCGTCGCCGGCGCCATCGCCGACGAAGGCATGCAGGCGCAATACCTCGGCCGCGTGCCGACACCCGCACTCACCTATCACGGAATTCAGCACCGGCAACCGAGCGTCATGGTGACCGGCAGCCATATTCCATTCGATCGCAACGGCATCAAGTTCAACAAGAGCAACGGCGAAGTCCTCAAGAGCGACGAAGCCGGAATCCTCGCCGCTGTTGCGGCCATCCGAAGAGAAATCTATGCGTGCCCGGCCGATGCCTCGCAGTTCGACGACGACGGCATGTTCCGCGAGCCGGCCAAAGACCTGGTTGCCGATCCGGAAGGCATCGAATTATATACGCAGCGCTATCTCGATTTCATGCCGCCGGATTGCCTGCGTGGGATGCGGGTCGTCTTTTACCAGCACTCGGCCGTCGGCCGTGAACTGCTGGTCGATCTGCTGCGCGCACTCGGCGCCGACGTCATTCCGATGGGCCGCAGCGAGTCTTTTGTCGCTATCGATACCGAGGACATCACGGTCGACCGGCTCCAGACACTGCAGGAACTGGCTGATACAGCCGTGGCCGAACACGGCCCTGTCGACGCGGTGATCTCGACCGACGGCGACAGTGATCGGCCGCTGCTGACCGGTATCGATGCAGACGGCAAGGTGGTGTTTTACGGCGGCGATGTTCTCGGTGCGGTAGTCGCCGACTATCTGCGTGCCGATTCAATCTGTGTGCCGATCAGCGCCAATGACCTGGTCGATCTGCATTTCCGAGCGCAGGAAATCGAACCGCTGAAGACGAAAATCGGATCACCCTTCGTCATCGACGGAATGGACCAGGCAACCGGCACCGCGCGGGTGGGCTGGGAAGCCAACGGCGGTTTTCTCACCGGGTCAGTGATTGAACGGCACGGTCGCCTCCTCCCCGCCTTGCCGACGCGTGACGCCGCGCTGCCGTTGTTCGCAGCACTGCATGCCGCCGCCGAGGCCAAGGTGCCGGTGACCGAGCTCTTCGCGCGGCTGCCAAACCGCTACAGCAAAGCCGGGCTACTCGACAACTTTGACCCCGCCATCAGCCAGGCACTCCTCCAACGCCTGTCTTCGTCGGCAGCTGATGTGCCGGCAGCCCTGGCGCCGTTCTTCACGCCAGCAGACGGTTTCGGGGCAATCACCGAACTGAACTACATCGACGGTGTACGCATCTTTTTCGAAAACGGCGATATTGCGCACGTACGCCCATCGGGCAACGCCCCGCAGCTACGAATGTACGTCTGCGCCGACACCCCCGAGCGCGCCGATGAAATCATCCGCCTCGCCGTCGCCGAACCCGACGGCATCCTGCGGCAATTAGAAAAATGGATTCGGGAGTCTTCGGATGACTGAACACGACGCCGTAGAAATCATCAAGAACAACATCGCCTTCACTCGCGAACTCATCGCTGCCGGTGAGACACCGGAGGTCATCGGTACCGTCTGCGGGTCCGAATCGGCACGGGAATTCTGGCAGAGCATCCTGGACCGGGCGTGCGAAACGTTGAAGGCGCGAGAGGCTGTGTCGTTTCACGAGGACCTACCGGTAAATCAGGCTTTCGGTATCCTCCTGCTCTGGCAACGGCTGAAGCCGTATATCCGCGAGGACCGCGGAAGCCTGGTCGCATTCGTCTTTGGCGAGGGCACACGGGCAACACCGTTCACCGAGACCGACAACGCGCAGAAGCCGGCGATCGCAACCTATGTCACAACGACCGGAGCCGACGGCAGCCGGCGCCAACTGTCAATGGTTGAACTGGCAATGTACTATCGTGTGCCGATGCAACAGTACTTGCGCCGCTCAGGATTCAACGGGCTCGTGGTACAGTGGGGCGACGAAGTTCAAATCCCGACTTGCGACCTCCGCAAGACCGATTCGGGATTGGCGGATGCAGATGTCGTGCGCTTCGTCTCGGTGTGCGAAATGACCGCCGATCAGGCAGCGGAGAAGGACTGGGTCGGCGTCGATGGCGATGGTCGGGTCACCGCGTTCATTCCAAGACGGCCGCTGGAAGAGATGGAGCAACTTGCCGATCGCGGCCTGCTGCAGCGACGTGACGGCAAACTTTTCGGGGGCATTAATCTCGGCTCGATCGCCCTCTCCTATCGGTTGCTCGACGCCCTGCTTGCAGAGTTCGAAACAGACGTGAACAACACCGGCGCCAACCGAAAGCAGCGACCGGACCTGGATCCGCAGTTTTTCACAGCGTTGACTATCGCTGTTGTCGATGACCCGGCAGCGCGTACAGCCGCATGGACAGCAGCCTGCGAAGAAAATCGGGCGATGGCCGCATTGCATGAAATGATGCCGGATATCCTGACGCGCCTCCGCCGTGTAATCGAGACCGTTGCGCATGGCCCCGGACACAAGCTGAATATGCGGGCCATGGATTGCGGCGAACCGTTCTGGGGCGATATCGGTCAGCACCCGCAGATCTACAAATTCTATACCGCCTTGCGGGCAACCTCGGCGGAGGGAGAAATCTCACGGGCAATTGCGCAGATTGCAGACGTGGAACCCGACAGCGACGGCAATCGCATCGTCGACAGTGAGCTTGGCCCGGACGTCAAAGTGCACGGCTCGGTGTTGATCGGCGTTACTGTGAGCGGTCGCGGCACCATCACAGATAGCGTGCTGATCGGTACGCAAGCGCAGGAGATTGTCGCCGATCAGGCATTCGACATCGGCAGCACCGTTGGAGAGCTGAGGCTGGCGGCGCGCAGCGGCACGTACAAGGTCGTCTCCTCGGAGCCTGTCCATGCCGGTCCGGGCGAACGCTGCACAACATTGTTTCTGCCCGGTCACGGCAGGCAGCTCGTGCATGTTCACGAAGACACGGACCTGCGCGATCGCGAGAATTTCTACGACCAGCCGATTCTGGACAATCCGCTGTCCTTCCGGGAAGCACACGAGGCGATGGGGCGGATCGGTGTCAAACAGCTTGCCCAGTTGCGACAGGCGGCAGCAGATGAGGTCCTGGCAGGTCGATAAATGTCGGGGATGTCGTTCGCAGCGTGCGTCTCTCGGAGTCAGGCGATATAGTGTCGGCAAAACAGAGTTGCGGCATGGAACGTTCCACAACCGGAAGACAGGTGAAGCTGTCATCCCGGATCTGTCGACAGCACTCACAAATCTCTACACCTGAAACTGCAGCATCACAACAAGCCTCGGCCTGGCTCCGGGGCATCAACATCAATTACTCAAGCCGGAGACAGTTATGGATTTCTCCAAATCAGAGGCACTGCACAACGAAGCGTCCGAGGTACTCGTCGGCGGTGTTTCCAGCGGATTCCGCAAGAACATTGCGCCACTGCAGTACTTTGAGCGCGCCAACGGCCCCTACTACTACGACGTCGACGGCAACGATTTTGTCGAATACACACTGGCCTGGGGACCGCTGATCGTCGGTTCTAATCATCCGGACATCAACGCCGCGGTCCGGGCCCAGCTGGAAACCAGCTATACCCTCGGTGCCCAGCACAGGCTGGAGATCGAGTTGGCGCAAAAGATGGTTGACGCAGTGCCCGGCATCGACCAGGTAATTTTTTCCAATACCGGTTCGGAAGCCGTGCAGGCCACATTACGCATTGCCCGCGCCACAACAGGCCGGGACAAAATCGTACGCTTCAGCGGTCACTATCACGGCTGGTTCAACAACGTCCTCATATCCATGGACGAAAACGGCAACGCCGCAGCGATGTGCGGCGGACAACCGGAAAAGGAGTACGAAGACACCCTGGTTCTGCCCTGGAACGATCTCGACGCATTGACCGAATTGCTGCAGTCGCGAGGCGATGAAATCGCCTGCGTCATCACTGAACCGATCCTCGTCAACAGCGGTTCCTGCATGCCGCAGGACGGTTTTCTCGCGGGCCTGATCGAGTTGTGCCGGGCGCACGGAGCACTCTCGATCTTCGACGAAGTCATTACCGGCTTCCGTGTCGCCCTCGGCGGCGCCCGCGAATACTTCGATCTGCAACCCGACCTGTCGGTGTATGCCAAAGCCATGGCGGGCGGCTTCACCATGTCCGCTGTCGGCGGGCATCGCGGTGTTTTCGATGCGTTGCGTGACGGACGCACCGTGCACTACGGCACCTACAACGGTTCGTCACACAATCTCGCCGCAGGCATCGCCACCATCGACATCCTGTCGCACCCCGGCACTTATGAACGAATGCACGGGCACGGCAATGCCATCCGTGAACGTCTCGAGGCGAAAGCGCATGAACACGGGCACCAGTTAGTAACATCCGGTGTGGGCACTGCATTCAGTATGCACTTCGACCTCGAAGAACTGCCGCTCAGGCACGCCGACACGCTGGCCGCCAACAAAGAAAAGTTCGCAGCCTTCCGCCGCAACATGCTGGAGAATAATGTCCTTATCCTACCCGACGGCCGCTGGTACATCAGCGCCGTACACACGGACAAGGAACTGGAACGCACGCTCGCCGCGATCGATGCCGGCATGGCCGCAATCTGAACAAATGCCGAAAAACGGATTCTGCATTCATTCAATTGCCACATCGACCATCGTCGGCGACAACAGTTCGATGACATCCGCCGGAGCGATGCCGACCAGAAAGCCTCTGGCACCGCCGTTGAGGTAGATCTTGTCGAGACCTGCAACCGAGGCTTCCATGTATATCGGCATCGACTTGCGGGTCCCCAGCGGCGAGGTGCCGCCGACCTTGTAACCGGAATGTCGATCGGCGACTTCCGGGGCGCAGGCCTGCACTGACTTACAGCCGACCTGACGCGCCAGGTTCTTTGTCGAAACCTGCCGGTCGCCGTGCATCAGCATGATCAGCGGATTACGCTTCTCGTCCTCCATCACCAGAGTCTTGACGACGGCATGCTCCGAGACACCAAGCTCGCGAGCCGACACGGCAGTGCCGCCTTTCTCTTCATAGTTGTATGGATGTTCCGAGTACTCGACTCCCGCCTGTCGCAACATGCGGATCGCCGCACTGGTCGGATTCTTCTGTTTCGATTTCTTCATCGTCCAATGTCGCCGACGATGGCCGATGTGGCAATTGCAATGAATGCAGAATCCGTTTTTCAGCATTGGTTCAGATTGCGGCCATGCCGGCATCGGTCGGGCCTCGCCAGGGCATGGCGGTTGGTCACCACCAGTCCGTCTACAGAAACGATGAAACCAGTGCCGATACCTTCCGTCCCGCCGTCGTGGTCGTTAACTGTAGTAATAACGATCGATTCCCCCACCACCACCGCCAGCTTTTCGACCGTCCTCGGCTCCTGCCGCTGGGCGGACAATAATTGTGCCGCACCCACGGGGACGGCGTAGTACTTTCAAGAAAAAAGCTTCTGTAGGGGCTTAGGAACGTAAACTGCGGTACTTGCGTCTGTGTCAATCGAACGTAATTTATAAAACTGCCTCAATTTTGGGGTGGTGACGTGCTGAACAAAACGAAATCAGGAGGCATTCCATGTTCCGAATAATCACCATTTTCCTGTTAGGTACATTTGCACTGTCGCTCCAGGCTCAGGATGAGGCCGCCGCGCCGGCAGAAGAAGAACCGGAAGCCGTCGTCGACTGGCGTCTGAGTTATGCTCTGGGTATGGAAATGGGCGAATCGCTGAGAACCCAGAAGAAGCTGGATTCCCGGCTGTTCCAACGCGGTTTTCGCGATACCTTGGACGGCGAAGAGGCGCTACTCTCCCAGGAAGACGCGCAGGAGATTAGACAGGCCTATTACGCCGAACTGCAAAGTGCCGCGCTTGAGAGAGCGGCAGCTGCGAATCTCGAGCAGAGCCGCGCCCTCATGGCGGAGAATGCCCAGATCGAAGGCGTCACGACGACAGAGAGTGGGCTGCAGTATGCCGTCATCGAACAGGGCCAGGGCGAACGCCCCTCCGATTCCGACACCGTGCAGCTTAACTATACAGTTTATCGTATTGACGGCACGAAGCTTGATGAACGCTCCGCTACCAGCGAAGTCAAGCTTCTGGTACCGGGCTGGCGTGAAGGACTGAAACTCATGCAGGTCGGTGGCGAGTACCGATTCGTCGTCCCGCCCGAACTGGCCTACGGCGCCGAAGGGCGTCTGCAGGCGGGAATCGGCCCGAACATGGCACTGATCGCCGACATTGAACTACTGGCTAAATCCAGCGTCGCCAACGCCGAGCGGCTGTCCGAGGATACCAAGAAGAGCATCGAAGATCAGCTGTAAAATGTTCGTCGATGGACCTTTCACTCGGTAAAACACACGGCGGACGCCCGACCGTATACGGGCGTAACGGTGTCGTCGCCTCCGGCCACTATCTGGCGTCGGAGATCGGAGTTCACATCCTCCGACGCGGCGGCAACGCATTCGATGCGGCCGTTGCAGCCATACTCGTCCTGCAGTTGACCAAGCCGCACCAGAACGGCTTTGCCGGCGAAAATCCCACATTGCTTTATTGTGCACGGCAGAAGAAGGTCCATGCCTTGAGCGGCCATGGCCCGGCACCGGCAGCCGCTACGCTGGAGCGTGTGAGCAGCCTGTGCGACGGCCTGATCCCCGGCGACGGATTCCTGCCCGCAGTCGTGCCGTCGGCCTTCGGCACCTGCATGTATCTGCTCAAGACATTCGGCACGCTATCGGTCGAAACCGTGCTGACACCGGCACTGACGCTCGCCATCGACGGCTTCGCAATGGCCGGTGATCTGTCGCGGGCGATCGACGCCGTGAGCCAGCGCTTCCGCACCCAATGGCCGTCGAGCGCTGCAGTATTCCTACCCGACGACGAGGTGCCGGCCACCGGGGCATTGTTCTGTAACCCCGACTTCGGCCACACGCTGGAACGCCTGATCGAGGCGGCTGCAGGTAAAGACCGCGAAACAGGCTGCACCGCCGCCGCCGACCGATTTTATCGCGGTGATATTGCCCACGAGATTGTCGAGTTTATCGGCGACGACCCATGTGCCCTGCTGACTCTGGCTGACTTTGCCGCCTTCCACCCTGCGCTGGAAACACCGGCATCGATCACCTGGCGCGGAATGGACGTTGTCAAATGCCCGACCTGGACGCAGGGGCCGGTATTGCTGCAGTCATTGAACCTGCTGCAGTCATTCGACCTGGAAGCAATGGGCCACAATACCGGGGACTATATCCACACAGTGGTCGAGGCGATGAAGCTGGCCTACGCCGATCGCGAGTTTTACTATGGCGACCCCGATTTTTCTGATATCCCCCTGGAACGATTGCTGGACCCCGCCCATGCAGCCAAACGCGCCGGACTTATTACGGACTCCGCAAGCCTGGAGCTGCGGCCGGACGGATACGCACCGCTGTCGGAGTTCGGCAGTGTAAACGACGTCAACGAGACGGTCGCTGCCGGTCCGCACCACGGGGACACAACCAAGCTGGACATCATCGACGGCGACGGCAATGCAATCAGCATCACAACCAGCGGCGGCTGGCTGCAATCGTCGCCGATCATCCCCGGACTGGGGTTCCCGCTCGGCACGCGTGGCCAAATGTTTTCTCTCCAGCCCGGGCACCCGAACTGTATCGCGCCGGGCAAACGGCCGCGCACGACACTGACGCCGGGACTGGCGCTCAAACACGGCGAGCCATACCTGGCTTTTGGTTCGCCCGGCGGCGACGGCCAGGACCAGTGGGCGTTGCAGTTTCTGCTCAATACAGAGCTCTTCGGCATGGACCTGCAGGAAGCGATCGAAGCGCCAACTTTCTGGTCGCAACATTGGCCGAACAGCTTCTATCCGCGCAACTGCGAACCCGGCAAATTGCTGCTGGAAAACCGCATCGAGATGACAGTCATCGAAGCACTTGCGGCACGGGGACATCATACCGTCCGAACCGGAGCATATGCCGGCGGCAACACTTGCGCCTGTCGCCGCGAGCAAACGACGAAGGGCGTATTATTGTCGGCGGGTGCCTCACCACGACTTGAACCCGCTTATGCCCTGGCGTATTAAGCCGCTATAGCGCATCTTCGCGGATCAATCGATTGACGCCACACCGAATTTTTCCAGTAACTCCTCCATCCAGAGACATTCGCCGATAAACACATCGTCGAAGTCGAGGAAGCGCTGCAGATTCGATGGGCCACTACCGATACAGGGCCAGGGCGGTGGTGGCTGGCGCCAGCCGCCGGGCGTCTTCATGTGGCTGCGGTCGGATACCAGCCGGTCGCGAAAGTCGGCAGCCGGAACAACCCTGAAATGGGGGAGTAAGTCGGGCCGCCACTGGTCGCATCTGGGAAAGGTCTCCTTCAACCACACATCAAGTGAAGATGGAAAGGCCAGCCGCGTATCGAAGTCGTACACCTGCCACGCCTGCTCAGACGCCGAGCGCGCCACCAGAACAACATGGTAATCCCATACGAGCGACTGTCCCGGTGCAACAGCGCGCTGCTGCCACAACATACAGGTACGGGTCGGATTGGTAATGACCAGAACAACGCACTCATCTTCGCCGAGAACTGGATTGCCCGCGAGCTGCCAGATGTTTTCTTCACAGTAGAAGGCAGTGTAGGCACACGCAGCCAAAGGCAGATCGCGGCGGGGTGTCACGCGTGCAGGCGTTCGCAGTGCTGGAGCAACTCTGCAGCCAGTGCATCGCTTGTCGGCAGTTCGATCAGATCAATCTTCTGCTTGACATCGAGCGGCAGATGAAAGGCAAGCAGATTGAGAAAGGTCAGCAATTCGATGGACTGCATGCGCTCCGCCAGGCCCGATGGTGCCTCGCCAATGACCTCGATCAGTGCCCGGGAGCCGAGCTCCCGCAGTCGCTGAACAGCGTCACCCGCTGGGGACATTTCCGTCGGCATATCATCGACGCGGAGTTCGACGCAGCGGTACGGTTTGTCGCTCGCAAACTCCGCCATCTGCACCCGTGACAAGCCTTCCACCAGAATATTGTAGCGACCATCAGGATGACGCTCGTAGTCGATGACGTTGCAGACACAGCCGGTAGGGTGAAAGTCCGGGTTGCCGTCGTACTTACGTGCCCAGTTACCGACCAGCGTGCCCATACAAAATCTGCCATTGCCGTCGAGGACTTCCGCCATCATCTCGCGGTACCGGGGTTCAAAAATATGCAGCGGCACGTGGACGCGAGGGAACAGTACAAAGTCCGGCAATGGAAAAAGTGGCAGGATTTCATGGGAGTTTGCCTTCACCATACCTTCTCGTCCCCCTTGCCATGGACCAACCATGACAAATTCAGGAGTTCTGCAGTCAATTAGAGTTCACGCTCCGCTCGCTATATGGAAAGTACACCCGAATGGACAGGTTGTGCAAGAAACTGTTGAATGAAATTACGCGGGCCCACTGCTGGGCAGGGCAATTGTCATCGATGCCGACACGGAGTATACTCTTGGGCATTCTGATAACCTGCAACCGGTCGCTGCCATGCATCTCTGGCTTGTCTACGCACTATTGACGGTCCTGTTCTGGGGCTTGTACGGGGTGTTTCTACACACCGGTCAGGTTGCCATGAACGATCCGGTTAACGGCCGGTACAAGGCATTCCTGCTTGTGGGCATCGCCTATTTCCTGACCGCGGTTCTGGCACCGCTGGCCATTCTCATTTTCAAGGGAGCGGATTGGTCGATGCCCGGCAAAGGCGTAACGTTCTCGCTTGTTGCCGGTCTGGTTGGAGCAGCCGGTGCTTTCTGCGTGCTGCTGGCATTCGGCGCGAAAGGAACGCCGCCGGTCGTGATGTCGATAATTTTTGCCGGAGCCCCGATCATCAACGCAGGTGTGGCGATTGCATTGCATCCGCCGACCGGCGGATGGCGTTCAATTAGCCCGCCGTTTTATTTTGGCATTTTGCTGGCCGCCGTCGGCGGTTGTCTGGTGTCGTTGTACAAGCCGGCACCAAGCAAGCCACCACCCAAACCGGACGTCGTTCAAACCGACGTGCAGTGACGATGCAGAGGAAGCTCCAGGCGTTGCTTCAGAATCTGTTGCCTTCGAATGCGTTTTATGCGCACAAATTCGATGGCACCGGCATCCCGCCCGATATCAGCATCGACGAGTTCCGTGCCGTCGCACCGTTCACTACCAAAGCTGAGCTCGTCGCCGATCAGCAGCAGCATCCACCGTACGGCAGTAATCTGACGTATCCGCTCGAGCAGTACACGCACTTTTGCCAAACCAGCGCCACGACCGGAACGCCAATGCGCTGGCTCGACACAACAGAGAGCTGGGCCTGGATGCTCGACAATTGGCAGCAAGTCTACGCCGCCGCCGATGTCACCCGCAACGATCGTTGTTTTTTCGCTTTTTCCTTCGGCCCTTTTCTCGGATTCTGGACTGCCTTTGACGCAGCCCAGGCACTGGGCTGCCTGTGTGTACCCGGCGGTGGCATGCGGTCGTTGGCGCGGCTCCAGGCAATCATCGACAATCACATCACTGTGCTCTGCTGCACACCGACGTACGCCATTCATCTTGGCCAGGTGGCGGCAAACGAGGGAATTGATCTGGAACAGGCCGCGGTGCGTGCTATCATCGTCGCCGGCGAACCGGGAGGCAGCATCCCGGCAACCGGCGCTCACATCGAAGCTCTATGGCCGACCGCGAAGCTCTACGATCACCACGGCATGACCGAAGTCGGTCCGGTCAGCTACCAGTGCCCGGCCAGGCCAGGGCGGTTGCACGTTATCAGTTCTGCCTACCTCGTCGAAGTAATCGATCCGGAAACACTCGCCGCCGTCGCTCCCGGAATGCCCGGTGAACTTGTGTTGACGACACTCGGCCGCGATGCCTGCCCATTATTACGCTATCGCACCGGTGACCTGGTTAATGCACCGGACTGTGGCACTTGCGAATGCGGTACAGAAGATCCAGCGCTGGAAGGCGGCATTCTCAGCCGCGTCGATGATATGTTTATCATACGCGGGGTCAATGTTTACCCTGGCGCCGTCGAGGCTGTCGTCCGGCAGTTTGCCGAGGTCGAGGAGTATCGGGTGAATGTGTCCGGCGACGCGACCCTTCGCGAGTTGTCCATCGAAGTCGAGATAGCCCCGCAATGCAGTGATGCCGGCATCTTGAAGAAGAAGATCAGCGACGCCCTCTCGACGAGTTTCTCCATGCGCATAGATGTCGCTATTGTGGCGTCCGGAACGCTGCCGCGCTTCGAGTTGAAAGCCAGTCGCTGGATAGTCTCGACATAGGGCAATGATATTGCCAGCGACCCCGGCGGAGGCTATACTGCTCGCAGCCCCAACTATCGAGATTTGATCATGCCTGAATTCGAATACGCCCCAATCCTGCCGATCGGTGCCGACGACACGAAGTACGAGTGCATCTCAACCGATCATGTATCGACGATCGAAGCCGGCGGCCGCACCATTCTGCAGGTGGAACCGCAAGGCCTGGAACTGCTGGCGGGACGGGCGATGAGTGACATTTCTTATTTCCTGCGCACCAGCCATCTCGACAAAGTCGCGAAAATCATCGACGACCCGGAGGCATCCGACAACGACCGCTACGTCGCTGCCACCATGCTCCGCAACGCCATCGAATCGGCCAAGGGCATCCTGCCGATGTGCCAGGACACTGGCACAGCAATCGTCATGGGCAAAAAAGGCGAACAGGTGTGGACCGGAGGTAATGACGAAGCCGCCTTGGCCCGCGGCATATACAACACCTTCGCCAGCCAGAATCTGCGGTATTCGCAATTGGCTCCGCTCACCATGTTCGAGGAAAAAAATACCGGCACCAACCTACCGGCGCAGATCGATATTCATGCGACCGACGGCGATGAATACCACTTCCTGTTTCTCGCCAAAGGCGGCGGCAGCGCTAACAAATCAAAGCTCTTTCAGGAGACCAAGGCAACCCTTACCGAAGAGCATCTGGCGTTCTTTGTTCGCGAAAAAATATTCGACCTGGGCACGTCAGCATGTCCGCCATATCACATCGCAATCGTCATCGGCGGAACATCGGCGGAGGCAAACCTGAAGACTGTAAAGCTCGCCAGTGCCGGTTTCCTGGATGCACTGCCGAGCGCCGGAAACACCGCCGGACAGGCATTCCGCGACCGCGAATGGGAGGCAAAGGCAGAACAGATCGCGCGTGAAACCGAGATAGGTGCCCAGTTTAAGGGCAAATACCTGGCACACGACATCAAAGTGATCCGGCTGCCACGGCACGCCGCATCGTGCCCGATCGGTATCGGCGTGAGCTGCAGTGCCGACCGCAACGCCAAAGCCAAGATCACTGCGGACGGTATTTTCCTGGAACAGCTCGAACGCAAACCCGACAGGTTCCAGGACAAGATAAAAATCACCCTGCAGTCCCCCGTTATCATCGATCTCAATCGGCCAATGAGCGAAGTTCTGGCAGAGTTGGGCCAGCACCCGGTCGGCACGCGACTACTACTCAACGGTTCAATGATCGTCGCCCGCGATGCGGCGCATCAACGAATCAAGCAGTTGCTCGACGACGGTCAGCCGATGCCGGAGTACTTCAAGAATCATCCAGTGTACTATGCGGGTCCCGCCAAAACGCCGGAAGGCATGGCCTCCGGCAGTTTCGGTCCGACCACTGCCAACCGCATGGACGTCTACGTCGACGAATTCCAGTCGCTCGGGGGATCGATGATCATGCTCGCAAAAGGTAACCGCACCGACGTCGTCACCGCGGCCTGCGGCAAGCATGGCGGCTTCTATCTCGGCTCCATCGGCGGACCGGCCGCGATTCTGGCGAAGGAATCGATCCTGAAAGTCGAAATAGTCGACTTCGAGGACCTCGCAATGGAGGCAATCCGCCGCATCGAAGTGAAAGACTTTCCGGCCTTTATCACCTGCGACGACAAAGGCAACAATCTGTTTGCCAGGTAAGCACCGTCAGTGCTGTCGGAATATACGGCGCAACCTTCCCCACCCTGAAGTTCACAGAAATCGAAGGCCTGCGAAGAAAGTCATGCCTGATATCAACGGACCAAACAGTGCGGCCGTGCATGCCGGCATTCTGACATTGCTCGATGCCAACGGCGTCGAATACCGTACCGTGCATCATCAGCCGACCTACACCTCCGAACAGTCAGCGGCAGCGCGCGGCGAAGACATGGCGATCGGCGGCAAATCCGTGCTGTTGAAGGTAGGTGATGACTTCCGGCTGTTCGTGCTTAGCGCAACGCTCCGCATTGATTCCAGAGTCTTGCGCCGCCATTTCGAGGTACGAAAGACACGATTCGCATCGCAAGAGGAGCTGCTCGAACTGACCGGATTAGTGCCCGGTTCCGTGCCGCCGTTCGGCCGGCCCATCCTGCCCTTCGACCTGTATGTCGATGATTCGATCCTGGCCAACGACCGTATCGCGTTCAATGCCGGCAGCCTGACCGACTCGATCATCTTCGGCGTCCCCGATTATCTGAGGATCGTCGCGCCCGAGCATTTCGCCTTCAGCCAGACGTGTGACAAATAGCCTCGGCGAGGCTATTGTATACTACCCCACACGAACACGGGCCGAATGCCCTGCTAACGTGAATCCGAACGGTTGCGCATTATGGATATCCTGTATCGCGTCATGATTGACCAGGCTATTACGCTGGACTGTGTCGGCGCGGAGTCCCTCAATCTCCACATCAACGACTGGTGTATCGTCAACTGCGGCAGATACCAGGACTATGGACGGGTGGCACATCTGGGCGATCTGCCGGCCGATGCCGATGTCAATGACATGCCGGTCGTCGACCGCCGCGCCACCTTGCGCGACCAGGGCAAAGCAAACGAAAACGCCGCCCGCGGGAAATCCTTCAGCCGTAAAGGCCAGGAGGTCATCGACCGTCACAAGCTGCCGATGCAGCTGGTCAGCACGCATTACGTCTTCGACCGGAGCCTGGTTATTTTCATGTTCACGGCGCCGGGCCGTGTCGATTTCCGCGAGCTCGTCAAGGACATGACCAAATCGTTCGGCAGCCGTGTCGAACTGCGCCAGATCGGTCCCCGCGACCAGGCAGCAATCATTGGCGGCCTGGGCTCGTGCGGGCGCGTGCTGTGCTGTTCGTCCTTCCTCACCAATTTCGTCAGTATTAACCTGAAAATGGCGAAGGAACAGGGTGTCTCCCTGAATCCGTCGAACATCATCGGTGCCTGCGGGCGGCTCAAGTGCTGTCTCGATTACGAATACGAAGGCTACAAGATCCTGATGGAAAACATGCCACGTCCGGGATCGCGCTGCACTTGCGAAGGCTGCGACGGTCACATCATCGAGGGCAACCCTCTGACCCAGACCGTGAAAGTGTCGATCAAGGATAAGGACGGCAGCCGCATCGTTAGCGTACCTCTCGCCGAAGTGGAACTGAAGACTTAATGCAGCGCTGCTTTGGCTCTACACTGCCGGTGCGTAGTGCGACGGTATTACTCGTCGGTCTTTTCTTCGTCGCACCCCACAAGTTCGGCAACATCGTCAACCCTGTCGGACCGATTGGCGGGACAGTGTTTCCGACGTCCGTTATCGAATGGATAGTCGGCATGTGGCCGACATATTTTCCGGCAATCGCCAGCGGCGTTGCATTGCTCACGGTTCTGCTCGTGCACTGGTACGGGCGCCGCCCCGATTACGTTCGCGCCTGGCCGCTGCTGCTGCCCTGTTTGCTCCTGGTGCTGGCAACGCTGATCGGCATGCCGCACACCACCGAGCGTTACGTGGCAATGTTCTTCCTGTCACACATGTTCGGCGTGCTGGCCTTCATGCTCGCGGTATACATCCACGTGACACACGTGCCGGAAAGTCGACACCTGTTTCTGGGTGCCGCGGTCGTCGGGGTGCTGACAAGCGCACTCAGCGGCTGGTACGGCAAGTTTCAGGGGCAGGCCGACATGATTCAATTCCTCTACGACATGGAGGCAAACGGAGAGACAATCCTCTCGCCGCTCTGGCAACGCGTGCTCGAAGGACGAATATCCGCCAGCTTCACTTATCCGAACGTCTTCGCCGCGCACTTGCTCCTGCTGTTGCCGGTGACTTTGTACGTCGTCGATCGCTGGGCAAAATCCCTGCAACCCAGCGACGTCCAGGCAGACGTGACCCGCGTCACCCGGCCGCTGTTCGTCGGAACCTCTGCGATTCTGATGCTGATCGCGGTATACTGGACCGGCAGCCGTGCGGCTATTCTCGGAATCAGCAGTGCCGCGATAGCAATGACCGGGCTGGTAGCTATTACGCACCGGGACTGGCTGCGCCAGCGCTGGAAACTCCTGATCGCACCGGCGATCATTGTGCTGGTCGCAGGAATTGTCATCAGTCTGCAGTTTCGTGACCGCGGCCTGTCATCTACCGGGGCCAGGTTGGACTATGCGGACAGTGCCGTGAAGATGTTTGCGGAGCACCCCATAACCGGCATCGGTGTCGGTGAATTCTTTCCGAATTACATGAGGCTGAAAAGAGCCGGTGCCGAAGAAACGCGATTGCCGCACAACCTGTTGCTTTTTTTCCTTTCACAGTGCGGCATCGTCGGTGGGCTCGCCGGTCTTTTTTTTATTGTGCAACCCGTCGTTCTGTGGTTTCGACGGATCGGCAGTAAGCCACCGGTTCCCTTGGCTTTCGGATGCGTTATCGCCGGCATGTTGGCTTGGAGCGCGCATGCGCTGGCCGATTTCGATCTGCACGTGCCGGCCACTATGATGATGGTCGTGACACTGCCCCTGCTGGTGCTAAAATTGCCGGACGCAGTTTCCGGCGGACTCTGGTGGCACCGCAGCCTGTGTATGCTGGCAGGGCTGGCCTGTATCGCCAATCTCTTGTGGATTCCAGGCGACATGGACCATCAGGACCTGCAGTTGGCAATGGATTTCCAGCGACGGCTGACGCAACAATCACCCCCAGGCCCGATGCCACGACCCGGCGCCTTGCTGCCGCTCGTGGACCGCACCGCGAAACGCATGCCATGGTCACCCTATCCCTATGACAGCTTCGGTAAACACGCCTTTCAACTCCGGGAGTATGCACTGGCCCGCGATGCCTTTATGGCCGCCGCCGAACGCGCACCACATCGATCCTCTGTGTACAAGCAAATCGTCGATTGCAGCATTGAACTGGGCGAGTTGAAAGTCGCCAGGGAGTACCTGGAGAAAGCGCTGCTGTGGTACCCGCACGACCAGCGACTCAATGCCAGGATCAGACGTCTCGAAAAGCTCGAGGCCAAACAGGCGCCGCCGTGACGGAGCTGCCGACAATCTGCTGGCTGCCCGGTTGGGCCGGGAACAACCGCATATGGACACGGCCGCAGTCAGCACTCGATGCATATCGGCACCTGTCACCGGACTACGACGGCGTGACCAATCCGGGTGACTTCATCGACCGAGTTGCCGCCTGCTTACCGGCAACACCGTGTATCCTCGTTGCATGGTCGCTGGGCGGCATGCTTGCCTTGGAGGCGGCAGCAAACATGCCCGTGGTACAGGGCCTGGTTGTCTGTGGCAGCACCGGCTGCTTCGTCAATCCCCACCGCGACCTGGGATGGCCCCCTGCCGTCCTGCGCCGCATGCAGCGCAGCCTCGCTTCCGATCCGACCACGACAATCCGACAATTCATTGCCCGGATGTTCACAGACAAAGACAGGGCGCAGCATTTTATGGATACCACCTATCCCAATGGACTGCTCGATGACGGCTCGTACAATGCCGCAGCACTCGATGCGGGACTGCAGTATCTGGCAGACACCGACCTCTCTGATTCTATCGGGAATGTGCGGTGTCCCGTGCTATGGCTCCATGGAATCGAAGACAGCATCTGTCCCATCGGTGCGGGACGTGCAGCAGCCGACAAGCTGGCGAATTGCCAATTTGTCGAACTGCCCGGCGGTCACCTGCCCGCTTTCGAAACCAGCAATGCACTGACAGAGCGCCTGGTTGCGTTCATCAAAAATTCTCATAACGCCTAAAAGCTTGCTCCGGAAAGCATGTATTTCCTCAGTCAATCCGCGTTGGACGCATTAGCAAAGGAATGATGCATCATGGAACGTAAATTCCCCCGGGGAATCTTACGTTACCCTTCGGATCCTTTGTGGCTTCGTGGTAGATTCCTCTTCGAGGCGTAACTATGCGAATAATCTGTTTCGGCGACAGCCTGACAAGTTGCGGCGGCGAGAACGGACGCTACAGCGACATCCTGCAGGATCGCTTTCCCGGCCACGAATTCATCAATGCCGGCATCGGTGGCGAGACCTTTGTGGACGCTCGCGTGCGATTGCAGTCGGATGTACTCGCGCAGGCGCCCGATGTCGTTGTGATCGCCTTCGGCGCCAATGACTGGTGGCAAGACGAACGTCCCGTAGCTCAATGGGGTGACGACCTCGACTACCTGGTTCGCGAGATCAAAGCGATCGGCGCACAGATCGTCGTGCTTGGCGTGTTCGGCGACTACTTCGACGAGAATGACCGGGTCGCCCCCAAAAATTATGGCAGCGATACCCGCAGTATCGAGTTCCAGGCACTGGAAGCAGCGGTTGCCGCGAAACACGAATGCGGTTACGTCGCCAACATGCAGGAGCGTATTGTCGGCCGGCGCCGCTGCTGGACCGATCGGAATCACCCGAACGAATACGGCAACCGTCACGTCGCCGATACCATTGAGCCGATCCTCGCCGAATTCCTTCATGCAATCCCACTGCCGATTCGCAAACCGGCGATCCACACCATCCGCGACATGTGGCGCGAGGCTGTCGACCTGGCGCCAAGCAATCTTTGCGTCGTCGACCGCGAGCAGCGGCTGAACTATGCCGAAGCCGACGAACTCGTGCGCCGCGTCGCTGCAGGCCTCGCAAAGCTGTCAAATACCGAGCGCCCCGTCGCCGCGGTCTACCTGCCGAACTGCCTTGAGTATTTCCTGCTTTACTGGGCGGTGATGGAACTCGGTGGCGTGATTGTGCCACTCAATACTTTCCTCGCCAATGAGGCATTGATCGCGACCTTCACAAACCTCGCGCCCGACATCCTGATCGTCGGCTCAACTGCGGACACCGCACCCATCGCCGCGGCCGAGTCCGCAAAGTCGAAGGTCCTGGTGATCGACGATGCATGGCAACAACTCATTGGATCGGCACCCCGGTGTCCCGACGCGCCGGGGCCGGAGACTATGGATACCGCCATCATCATGCATACCTCGGGCACGACAGGCGTGCCAAAGGGCGCCGTGATGCGGCATCATGATCTGCTGTTCAACGTCACTGCGACAATCAACGCCCAGGCGTTTGCGACAAGCGACGTTCATCTCGTCGTCAACCCGATGTTCCACGTCACCGCCCTGTACAGCTCGCTGCCAAGCGCAGTGCTGCAAAAAAGCCCGGTGATCATCACCGCCGACACTACCGCCACCGGTCTGCTACAGCTTGTCGCGGATGAACGGATCACAACGTTTCTCAGTGTCCCGACAATCTTTCAGCGCCTTGTTGCGACACCCGATCCCGCAACGTATGACACGTCGTCGCTGCGGGTCATGGCATATGCCGGATCGATGATGCCGGTGTCAACTATTCGCGAGCTGCAGCGGCTGTTTCCGGATGTGGCGTTACAGAATTTCTTCGGATTGACCGAGACCACCTCGGCAACGCACGTGCTGAACGGCAAAGACGCGGACGAACGCCCGGATTCGATCGGTGCTCTGCTGCCGTTTGTCGAGGCGATCGTGGTGGACGAGAATTTTCAGGCCGTGCCGCCGGACTGCGTCGGCGAACTGCTCTTTGCCCGAGAAAATGTGATAGCCGAATATTACAATCAACCCGGCCGTCTGGACGAAGCCCTGGTCGAAATTGACCAGCGCCAGTGGTTTCGGACCGGTGACCTGGCGTCCGTGGATGCGGAAGGATTCTTCTTTATCAAGGGCCGGAAGAAGGACATGATCATCGTCGGCGGCGAAAACGTCTACGCCGCCGAGGTCGAGGCAGTGCTGATGACCCACGAAGGCGTCCGCGACGCCGCCGTAAAGGGGGCGCCGGCAACCGGCGTGCGTGAGTCCCTGGGTGAGTTGATCCGCGCCTACATTGTCACCGATAACGCCGAACTGAACGTGCAGGAGCTTCGTCGCCACTGCAGCAAGCGGCTGGCATCGTATCAGGTGCCGCACGAAGTGGTGTTTCTCGAGCGATTGCCCCGCAATCCCGCAGGCAAAGTAGTCAAAGCGGAACTTGACTGACCAAGAATCTTGGTGCTTGTTCAATGTTCGCGGCTCAGAAGACTGTTCTACGTTGGTTGGCCCGGTCTTAGCGTTTCGCATCATTCAGGCCGGCCAGGAATTACCCGGAGGGTTCGGCATCGAAGGCCGATAGCCAGTCAGCGGTTCGGGGACGATCGTTTTCTGCGAGGAAAGCGCGGAGCAGCTCAAGATCGTCGAGGACATCGATGTCAAAGGTCTCTTCAAGCTCGATGTGGGAAATCTCATGGGTCGCCAGACGCTGGCGAGTCTCCGCCATCACGGTATCGCCGCCCCAAACAATGCCGTCGAAAACCGCCGGCTGCCGGCAACGCTGACCAATCAATACATAGCCGCCGTCGACGGCAGGCTGAATGACAACGTCGACTTTGGACAGGGCATGGCCGGCATCGATCAAGGATTCCCGGGAATGGGTAATGCAGTCGCTGCCGATGATCACCATGCGGCTGTCAGGATGATGCTGCAGCAACAAATCTATGGTACGCCGCATGCGGACGCCTAAATCGTCGCCGGATTGTGGATACAACCAGACGTCCTCGGGTATTTCGAGCGCGCTGAAATCGTCGGGATTACAGTCGGGCGGATACCAGATGGTGGGCAAGGCATCGGGCACCTGGCGCATAGCGTCGACGAGGTCGAGGAGCATGGCTGCAGCAAGTCCGGCAGCCGCGTCGTTGCCAATATCCGCAGCCAGCCGGGACTTGGTCCGACCCGGGAGCGGCGGTTTGGCATAGAGGCATAGTATCGTGTGCGAATTACTCATACCGAGTCTTTTGCTTTGCCGTAATAGGTAGCGTACATGCGGTCGGTCAGCATGGCAATGTCGGCCCCGGCACGGCGACGGACGAGGTATTCCGTAACTAAACGGAGTACCTGCAAGGTATAGCCGGTAAACTTCTTGCGCTCCCAGCGCCGGGTCGAGACGGTCAGAGAGTTGCCGAGATCACGACGACCGGGGCACTGCAGCAGGCGCAAGGACAACTCGACGTCCTCCATCAGGCGAATCTGGGGGACACCACCGACACGGTCCAGGCACAGGCGACGCACGAAGATACCCTGGTCGCCAAAAGCGATGCCGCCAACGTGGAAGCGAAAACGATTACTGAACTCGATCAGTTTCATTTTCAGTGTCGAGTGGGTGTAGCGGTGGCCCAAAATACCCCACTGCAATCCCCGATGTTTTTCGGCCGCAGCCTGCAGCTTGATGAGCGTGTCGACGGATATCCTGGCGTCGGCGTGCAGCATGACGACCAGGTCGCCATCACCGGCATCGACGCCGGCGGCGAACTGATGGCCGCGGCCAGGCTTCTCAACGGTCAGGATCTCGACATCCTGTTGCCGGGCAATCTCGAGAGTGCGGTCACTGCTGCCGCCATCGACGAGATAGACCCGGATACTGTCTGCGGCGATTCGACTTTGCGCAACCAATGTTTCCTTGGCTTCCCGCAGACCGGTGAGGAGCTGGTCTATTCCGGCTTCTTCATTCAGAGTCGGCACGACAATATCGATGGACTGCGGTGGCGGCATTGGCTCGAGCCACGGTTGGTCAGCCCGGTTATGATCGTACAGGTAGAGCACGAACATCGGCAGGAACTGCGCGATCCAGATCCAGTCGAAGGACCGCCAGATGCCAGTGTCAAATTGGTAGCCAAGCACGAAAAACTGCAGCCCGAGCAGAGCGGACAGCAGGAACCACGGTCGCGACGGGCTGTAGGTCAGAAACAGGATGAGCGGCATAAGGTACCACGGGTGCATGGTCGGCAGGCACAGCAGGAGCCACATCCAGGCAAGGGCCATGGCGCCAATCGGCACGGCCTGGCGCAATAACCAGGTCCACCACAAACCCGAAAGCAGGCAGGCCAGCATCAACGGCACGTAGGCCCACTGCGGCAGCACACGGAAGACGGCGGGAAACACGTCGTTGTAATGCATGGAAGCCCCGAAGGCCCGCAAGCTGTCGAACATATCCGGATGACAGAACGGCAGAAAAGCCAGGACCGGCAAGGGCAGCAGCACCAGCATGGCTGCGTTGCGGCGATTGATCATCATCGGCAGCATGACGATCGCGATGTACTTGACCATGACCGCTGCGCCGACAGCGGGAAACAGCAGCCATCGCCAGCGGGACCGGGTGCCGTGAGCAAACAAGGCGACGGCAATCAGCAACACGAGCAGCGTGTCGAGATGTGCTTCCCCGGCGCCGTACAGCAGAATCAGCGGGTTCCAGGCATACAGTGCGGCCCAGTGCGCCGGTCGGCTCCACTGCCGCAGGAGAACCGGCAGCAGCAGGAGCACGCCAATCTCGCACAGCATAAAAAACAGCTTGAACACGACGAGAGGCGATGCCGCGGACAACGGCCCGTCGCACAGTGCCGCAAGACCGCGGAAGACCAGCATGACAACAGGACCGTAGACAGTCGCCATGTCCTTGTGGCTAATACCGTCGAAGAGCGGGTCGACAGCCGCATGTTTGCTCGCGGCAGGTGCGGTGACGTAGGGATTATCGCCGTGAAGCTGCAGGCGCCCCTCCCAGACGTAGCGGTGCATGTCGTCGGCCACGGGATAGGAGAGGAAGCACAGACGCAGAGCAATACCCACGCCGATGATCGCCATCGACGTGCCCAGGACCCTGTGTCGTTCAAGCTTGCGGAAGACTAAGACGTACAACAACACATGCGCTGCAACAAATGCGGCACAGCACAAAATCGGCTCCCGCCCTACCCCGCCGGAAAACCCCAGCAGCATGATACAGACGAGATAGACAATAAAGATCAGCAGCAACGACATGACAGAGGCGGGTTCGGTTTCAATTGATCAGGGTAAAGTAACCCGCCGGGCCGGACAGTTGTATTATACGAGCGCCGCGCGAAATTAGCCACCTTGCAAACCTGTAACCCGTAAGTATTACCATGTCCAATCGAGTCAGATTCGCGCCATCACCAACTGGCGAAGTCCATATCGGCAACATCCGTACGGCTATTTTCAATTGGCTCTATGCCAGGCATACGGGCGGCCGATTCCTGTTGCGCATCGAGGACACCGAC
Source organism: uncultured Lentisphaerales bacterium (assembly GCA_964460215.1). Lineage (GTDB taxonomy): Bacteria > Verrucomicrobiota > Lentisphaeria > JABSQK01 > CAJWLW01 > CAJWLW01. The sequence continues at coordinate 31,539 of CAYWQM010000006.1, read as the reverse complement.
CGCGAACGCTCGACACCGGCGGCGATCGCCTCGCTCCTTGAGGTCATGACATGGCTGGGGCTGAACTTTGACGAGGAGCCGCTGTACCAAAGTGCCCGCCTGGCCTCGCACACGGCCGCGGCAGACCAACTGCTGGCCGACGGCCACGCCTACCGCCACGCCAAGGGCGAGGGCGGCGAAGCGACTCTCTTCCGCATACCCTGGGACAGCGACGGGATTCCAGAGGTGCGCGAAGCCGGCGATGTCCGGCTCGAGCTGCACGCCGAGACACCGGTGGTCATCGATTTTACCGGTGTTTCGTATGCCCTGCTGACAAAGAAGGGCAAAGCAAGTCCGCAAGCCGGAGCGCTGGGCGGCTTCCACGGGCTGCAACTCCTCGACGCGGACAATACCGTACTTTACGAATTGGACCCGGACATTGAGGCGGTGATAGACGGCGGCAGCCGTCAGTTTGAAGGTGTCGCGGCGATGACATTTCGCCGACGCGAGATCGTCTATACCGACCTGGTCAAGGGTGAGTTGCACAAACCGCTCGACAGCCTCAAGGACCAGGTGATTGTGCGTAGCGACGGCGCCCCGGTGTTTCATCTGGCAAATGTCTGTGACGACATCGAACAGGGCATCACTGAAATTCTGCGCGGCGACGATCATGTCGAAAACACCTATCGCCACATCCTGCTTTTCCGCGCCCTCGGCGCTGCGCCGCCGGCCTACGGTCATTTTCCGATGATCGTCAACGCCCAGGGTAAGCCATTCAGCAAGCGTGACGGCGATGCCTACGTAGGCGACTTCCGCGCCAAGGGGTACCTGCCGGAGGCTCTGCTCAATTACCTGACCCTGCTCGGCTGGTCGCCTGGTGACGATCGCGAGCAGATGACAAGCGACGAGCTGGTAGCGGCGTTTACCCTCGAACGCGTGAACAGTGCCGCAGCTCAAATGGACATCAACAAGCTGAAAAACCTCAACGGCCTGTATATCGCGGCGATTGCTCTGGACGATTTCATTGAAGTGATTCAGCCGTTTGTCGCGGCACAGCCCTGGGCGGCGGCAGCGGATTCAACGGCACTGCGGACGGTGACAGAGCTGATGCAATCGCGCTGCAAACTCTTCACCGATGTTGCCGACTGGTCGTACTTCTTCACCGACGACCTCGAGTTCGACGAGAAAGTGGTGCGCAAGGCATTGCAGAAGGACGGGGTCGCTGCAGCGCTGCAACAGTTGTCCGACGCGCTCGCTGAAAGAGATCCATTTGACGAAGCCGGTATCGAGGCAACGATTCACGCTACCACGGAGGCGCTCGGACTGGGTCAGGGCAAGCTGAACGCTGCTATCCGGACAGCGGTAACTGGCACCAATGTCGGTGCCGGGCTCTATGAAACTATGGCAATACTTGGACGCGAACGGACCTCTCGCCGGCTGCAGTTTGCCATTGACAACCTCTGTGCCGGATCATCGGCACAGGGATAGACGGGAAGATTATCATGGAAGAACAGTTCAAAAAAATTATTGAAACTATCGGCGAAGATCCGAATCGAGAAGGCCTGCGTGATACACCGGCGCGTGCCACACGAGCCTTCGAGTTCCTGACCAAGGGCTACACGCAGGACGTCGGAGAGATCATCGGTGACGCCATTTTCGACACGAACACGGATGAGATGGTGATCGTCAAGGACATCGAGCTCTACTCCCTGTGCGAGCATCATTTGCTGCCGTTCATCGGCAAATGCCACGTCGGTTATCTGCCGAAAGGCAAGGTGCTCGGACTATCGAAACTGGCACGGATCGTCGAAGTTTTTGCTCGGCGCCTGCAGATTCAAGAGGTGCTGACCAAGCAGATTGCCGAGACGATCATGTCCAGTGTCAACGCTGACGGCGTTGCCGTGGTGATCGAGGCTCGGCACTTGTGCATGATGATGCGGGGCGTGGAGAAACAGAACTCGACCATGGTCACTTCCTGCATGCTCGGCGCATTTCGTTCGCACAACCGGACACGCTCCGAGTTCCTCAGCCTGATTCATAATTAGTGTCCCGGCAATACAATGGCAAGATATCGACTGCACAACCTGGTGGTGGAAACGGTCGTCGGCGTACACCTGCATGAACGCACGAGACGGCAGGCGATTCATATCGACGTTGAGTTCACCGCCAACGCAATGACGGCAGCGGCGTCCGATTCGCTGGGCGACTGTGTCGACTACGAGGCGCTGGCAGAACGCATCCGTGGCGAACTCCGCAAAACGGATTATGAATTATTGGAAAGCGTGGCGGCTTTTGTCTTCGAACTGGTCACATCGACCGCCGGGGTCACGGAACCAACGGTCCGAGTCCGCAAGCCGGCTGCCCTGACTTTCGCCGAGGCTGTAGAGATCGAACTGCCCTGAGCAAGTTGCTGGCAATCGCTACCGGCATGCTCGGTGACTACATCGATTCCGGGCCGGCATGAAATAACCGGCGCATGTCAATCAATACCACGCATCGTCACGTGACTGAAGTTGATGTTGGTCGCGTAACCGCCGATGCCGCCACGATCTACCGGCAACGGCTCGGAATCTATATAGGACAATACCTGCTTGCCATTGATGTACGCCGTCACCGTCCCGTCCAGTTTGATCAATGTGATGCGGTTGCGACGCGGTGCGTAGGGCGCGTGGCCGCCCTTGTGACGAATTGGAAACGTGCTGTCCTGAACGGTCGCGGCGACTTCCCGGCCTCGGCGGTACAGCACTGTTTTTTCGCGGTTGCGGGCATTCACCTCGAGCCGGTACATCTCGTCCGCGGAGTCCGCACCGTTGAGTATGACACAAACGTTGTCGAACGGATGATGAACATGACTGGGACGACTGTCCCAACCAAACCAATCGGAGTTTTCCTCAATATCAAAAGCAACCAGCAGGTTCGGGCCGATGACGCGTTTCGACCTCAGGAATCCCTCGCCGTCCGCTGCCTTGAGGCTCACCCAGCTCGAAGCCAGAACACAGGAAATACCACCGTGGTCGATCCACGTGCCTGAACGCCGCCAAACCGTTTCACGGCGGTCGAAGGTACTGTTGAAGCCATTGCTCCAATCGCGCTGCAGGCGTATTTCGATATCATCGAGCTCGATCTCGCCCTGCGGAATCTGCAGTCGCAGTTGGCCACCGGCCGGTGAGGGGATGGCAATGGTTTGTGATATGCCGGCATCGATACGCATCGACAATTCATGCCCGGCAACACGCAGCAGGACATCGTGCCATGCGGTGTCTTTCGGTGTTATGTCATGCAGATTCGCCAGCACCCCTCCGGTGTCGCCCTGGCCATAGATCGCCACGCCAAACTGTGTCTCTGCCGATTTAAGCCGCAAGCGGAAAGACATCTCGAACGGGCCGATCACATCCTGCGCACTCCGCAAAACAGCGTCCGGTCCGCGACCCGTGAGAACGCCGGCAGCGACCCGCCAGCTGCCACGTTCAACCGGCCACGCAGACTTGCCCCTACCCACCACCGGGTAGGTGCGTGGTTTGCGTTTGAGCTTGGCTGCATCGGGTGCTGCTTTCATTGCGGTCACCTCTTCCTCGGTGAAGTCGAGATAATCAGGGTCCGGCAGAACGCTGCTGGTAAAATGAAATGGCCCGATCCGATAAAACGACGGTCGCGGATCGCGATAGCGCACAGCAACACGCCGCAGCTCGGTGCCAGAGTGCAGGCGGAAGGATTCGGCCGTGTCGTATTGAATGAGCCGGGCATCTTCTGTTGACTCTACAAACATCGCTGCCGGCGTCCGGCCCTCGAGGCTCGGCGCGATCCAGCCCTTGCGGCCGGACAAAACGACTTGCGGCTGCACGGCATCATCCGCCATGCCTTCGTCGTGTGCACGATACCACTCGGCATCGGCGCTGAGTTGCCAGGCAATGCTGCCGTGTTCCCCGTCGTCGAGCTCCCATGCGATACCGTCAACTTCAACATCATCGAAAACAGCAGCACCTTGGTCGATCTCCAGCCCAACGCTGCCGCCGGGCAGAGACAACGACGTGTCGCGACAGACTGTTTCGCCGTCGATCAAAACCTCGACCAGCCACGCCCATCGGAAAATTTCGACGCGGTGCCACTGGTCAAGCTCGATGGCCACAGCCCCTTCGGCACTGCCGACCCGAACGCGGCTGCTTGCGTGATCGACATCGATACGGACGTGGACGGCATCGCTGCCGGCGTCGAGCACGGCGCCGAAGGTTCCCGGTTCGAGCGGCAACACACTGAACGCCAGGCGGCAGCCGGACCAGTCATGATCCCTGATCAGCGCAGTAGCGGGTGCTGTCGTCGCACGACCGACGAGCGCGAACTGATTGGGTACCCAGTTGGGATCAAAGGTGAAATCGATTTTCCAGTCACCCTCCAGCGTCCAGTCATCGTGGCCGTGACCGGGCGAACGCAGGAAGGCGTCGGCAAAGCGTTGCGGTAGCTGTTGGCCGAGGCCAGCACGTGGAGCGCTTCCAGGTTCGTGGTCCAGCGTGGTTGCCAGCAGGTAATCGATCGCCACACCGTCTTCGCGTTCAAGGAGTCTGACGGTGTGGTTTCCCGGCTCGAGCTCGAAAGTACCGGCACGCACCCAGTGCCAGGCATCGAAGACCTGGTCCTGTCCGAACGTCCGTGCCATGGCATTTCCGAGTTGCAGCCCCATAGAATTGCTGCATTCATCGCGCCAGTAGACGTGAGCCCAGAGGTGATACATGCCAGCATGCGGAACACGCAGCGTCGTGGCAATGCTCCCCGACAAATCCTCAGTCTCCGATCCAGCGGGTAATTCGACAGCTAAACGTCCATCCATCGGCGGCACGGTAGCAGCGGTGAAGGGTGATGCGAACGTCGCAACATCGGGCAGTTCAATAGTTATCGCGTTTGACGACAGTGGCAGGGAGTCGGCGACAACGTCGATGCCGCGGCCAGGTTGCAGCGGCATGGGCCCGGCGGGGTGGTCGGAAGCCACAGGTCCGGTGGCCTTCGGTTGACGGGCGCAGCCCGCGAGCAACAAGCCGACGCAAATACAGCGAAGAATAGTCATGAGTCTAATGATTAATGGGCAGGGAAAAGATGGAAAGTCGGTATGTGAAGTGCCACAGAATTTTGCAGACGCTACATGGTTGTATTTAGCCAGCATTTTCCTGTCGCCATTTTTCAATTTCGGCTAGAAAGTGAGGTAGCAGCGTCCGCTCTTTCTTCCCGCCGATGCCCTTGATGCTGCGCGCCTCAGCAGCAGTTAACGGCGTTTGATCCGCGAGCTGGCGCAACGTTTCGTTGTGAAATACCTGGTAGGGGAGCAGGCGTCGGCGGGTGGCGATATCGGTGCGGAGTTCGCAAAGGCGTTCGTACAAATCGTTCATACCGGCGTCGGGGGTGAACTCATCGGCAAGCACCTCGCCCGATGTCGCGGACGCCCGCGCAGTCTTTTTTGCGGTACCGCTGCCGTCCTTGCGACGGCGACGCGACTTCGAGGCCTTGGGCTTGACCTCATCGAACGAATGGAACACCAGCGGCACAGTCGTGGATCCGGTCATGACTTCGCGGCCGAGGTCGGTGAGCGAGATGAGTGGGTACTTGGTCTCGCCGACGGTGGCCAGGCAACCGCCATCGCGCAGGGAATCGATCATCTTGATGAGTAATGGCTGATCGCACTGGCTCAAAGCGCCATACGAGTTGCGGTGATTGAGGCCGACCCGCATGACCTCAGCGTTTTTCGAGCCGGCCAGCACCTGTGCAATGCGGCTGCGGCCAAAGCGGCCGTTGAGCTCCTGGACAGCCGTGAGAATGGCTACGATAATGCCATTTTCGGCGGCCGTCGGCTCCCGGCGCTCGGCGTGGTCGTGGCTGGTGCAACGGTCACAGACCCGACAGACCCAGTCACCGACAGCCTCGCCGAAGTAGTCGACGATGAAGCGCTGCCGGCACAGCGGTGTCGTCGGGTACTTCATCATATCCTCAAGCCGCTGGCGTTCGAGGCGGGCATGCAGATGTGCCTCGGTGAAATCAATGACGGGATCGACAATCTGCGGCCGCGTCAGGCTGACGCCGCGACCGGCGAAGGGTGGCACCCAGAGGATGTCGTCGCCGTTGAGTGCACGCACGACCCGCTTGACCTGGGCATCATTGAGCCTGGTGACACCACAAAGCTCCCCGTAGGTGCACGGCACGCCCTCGGACAGATCGTTACTCCAGCGGTTGATGATGCTATGGATGAAAACACTGCGCTGCGAATCGGCCTTCGGGTACTTTGCGTACAACTCCTGCAAATCACGGCTCAGCCGCAAAAGCCCGCGGTTCTGCTGGCGGAAGCTGCGCAGGACATAATCGTTCTTTTCAAGAATCTTGAGCGCCGCGCTGATCTGGGTGTCGCCACGGGCATCGGGCACGATTTCGGCGAGTTCTGCCTGGGTGACTTCTAAACAAACGCTATCACGCTCGATCGCCAGTTTCTGCAGGGTCCGATAGGTTGAATAGACGATTGACTCCGGCGGATTGTTCATCTCGATGAGAAACTCATGAATGAATCTGTCCTGGTGGCTGAAGAGCAGGCTGCAGGTGGCGTCTTCACCGTCGCGCCCGGCACGGCCGGCTTCCTGATAATACGCTTCAAGGCTGCCGGGAATATTGAAGTGCACGACGCGGCGGATATCCGGGCGATCGATGCCCATGCCGAAAGCGTTGGTGGCGGCGATCACCGGGCAGGGATCGTTCATGAAGCGGTCCTGGGCGTCATGACGCTCCTGATCCGGCAGCCCCGCGTGGTAGGTGATGCAGCGTGTACGGCTCCCAAGCTCGTCGACATTCTTGCGGGTCGAGGCATAAATGATCGTTGGTTGCGGATCGCGCAACTGCGCCTCGACAAAGTCGAACTTGTCCTCGTTGTTGCGACACATCACGGTAGTGAACGCCAGATTGGGGCGGGTAAAGCCGGTGACGAACACATCCATCTGCGGCCGCCTCAACTGCTGGAGGATATCCTCCTTGACTACCGGCGTCGCAGTCGCAGTAAACGCGGCTACCTGCTCAATCCCCGCCTCCTCAACAAAAGCACCGATACGCGCATAATCCGGCCTGAAATCATGTCACCACACCGAAATACAATGTGCCTCATCCACT
>CAYWQM010000006.1:0-24419 GCA_964460215.1 uncultured Lentisphaerales bacterium | reverse complement strand
GTGCGCTTCGTCAATGACCAGAAGATCGGGCGGCATCTGGTCGATGAAATTGCGAAAATCTCGGGTCCGTAAGCGTTCGGGCGCGACATAAAGCAACCGGGTTGTGCCGCTGTACATCGCCTCCATGATCGCCCGGCGTTCGCTGGGTGGAATAGCACTGTTGATACATGCCGCCGGAATCCCCTTCTGGATGAGGGCATCGACCTGGTCCTTCATCAGCGAGATGAGCGGAGAAATGACCAGGGTATAACCTGATCGGACTATTGCGGGCAGCTGGTAGCACAGCGATTTGCCGGCGCCAGTCGGCATGATGACACAGATGTCTTCGCCGGCGACGATGCGGGCAATGACAGATTCCTGTCCATCGAGAAAAGCGTCGTGGCCAAAATGCTTCTGAAGCACCGACTGGAGGTCAGACATTCAAAGCTCTTTGACGTAGAGGTTGCGGCCTTTTATGAAGTAATCGATACCACTGTACACAGTGATCGCAGCGACTACCCAGTAGACCGTAATCCAAATCGTCTCGAGCCCCAGGTTGATCCCGGGCAATTTCATATCGAGCGACAGCCAGCCGACCCAGATGAAACCACCCAGCAGCAGTGTCAACATCTGTAACAACGTCTTGAGTTTCCCGATCGGCACAGCAGCGATCACTTCACCTTTGGCAGCAGCCATGCCGCGCAACCCGGTGACGCCGAACTCGCGGGTCAGGATGACAATCGCCACCCACCCCGGCAAGTGGCCTTGCTGCACGAGGATGACAAATCCGCTGACAGTGAAAATTTTGTCGACCAGCGGGTCCATCAATTTCCCGAAGTCAGTGACCAGATCGAACTTGCGCGCCAGGTAGCCGTCGAGGAAATCTGTGACGCCGGCGATGAAGCCTATGACGAACCCAATCTTCCAGTGCAACAGGTTCTCCGTGGTGGACGGCGGCAGTGCCGCCAGCACGATCATGACCATAGTCAGGATGAACCTTGCGAGGGTAAGTCTGTTGGGGAGGTTCATGTAGTGATACGCAACCTTCATGTGACAAAAATCACATGGAACAGAGTGTGAGAATCGGCCGTGACGAAGCTATCGTAATGCCCGGGCTATCGTCAAAAATGATTCGGGCGTGCTGGTCCAATATAGCCATGGTGACTGAAAGCGCAAAACAAACGGCAGCAACCGCAGCGAAGACCGTCCCCACTGTGCTGTGGCGGTCCTGGTGACCTTGAACTATCCAACACCACGGATACTGTAAGGAATCGGTTCAACTGGCAGTGTTTTTGTATGTAAAATGCCGGTCGAGTGTCAAATGTGCGGGAGTTGATAATGGTGATTCGCAACGTCATGAAGTTTTTCCTGCTGGTCCTGATGGCGCTCGCCGTGCCAATGGTATTCGCCGATCTAGCCTCCCAAGATGGCGGCGGCGAACTGGCCGACGAACCGACCCCCCCAAACATCCCGCCAGTATTCACCGCCACCGACCTGTTCATCGAACAGACACCGCTGCCGACCGTGAAGACGGGAGTCGACACTGTCGTTAGCGATCAGTTCATCGGTGAACGCGATGAAAACCGTCAGCGCCTCGACAAATCGAAAGTCGAAATCAACATCGAACGCCTCAAAGTAAAATTCTCTGAAGGCCGTAACATGGGCTTGAAAAAGACCTTGAAAAGCTTGGCTGTGCGCCTTCAATCCCTGGAACAGTTGATCGACACAAACAAGGAAATTCTGGAGGACGCCACCGACGACCAGAGCGCTGTCGCCGAGAAGATTATAGAGGTGCGCGACGCCATCCGGACTGTCGAGATCGTCGATGCCCTGGTGCTGACCGCCAAGCAGAACACGGCGCGATCACCCACAAGCCGCAGCCGCAACGCAGCACGCCGTTTCGGGACCTCCCACACCAAGGCACCCGGCGGTGCATTCGCTGAGAGCTTCACCAATTTGAGCCTCTCGACCTCGGCAAGCTTCGCTAGCTTCAGCGACGCCAGTGGTTCCGGACACGACCGCGCGAACTCGTTTTTTATGAATGGGACATTCGTCGATACATTCGACTTCGGCCTCGGAACAAACTATTCAGAATACAAGGTCGGCGGTGAAGTTGACATGCGACGGCGCACTGTCGTCTACGATTTCTACGCCAACTACGCCGTCACCAACAAGCTGACGGTCGGTGCGTTCCTCAACTACTCTCAGATCGACGTGGAGGATGCCATCGTGACCATCCTCGGTGTGACCGAGAACCTTGCGCAGAACGTCGATCGCCTGGGCGCGGGCATGCTGGCTTCCACATCGACCGATATCGACGATATCGACATCGGTCTGACAACCTCGCTGTCGAGCTTCAACAAGCTCTCGTTTGTCCGACTCCTCGACAATGAAGACGCGTCCTGGGTCACAATGGTCGATGCCAACAAAAGCTGGACGGACGAGTTTTCTACACTCGCGTATGCCACCTTCTACACCATGCTCGACAACGAGGATGAGGATGTCGACAGCACCTTTTGGATCGTCGGTCTCGACGGGTCATACGCACCCACGGACTGGATGGATGTAAGTGTTGGCTACGAAAAGACGCTCAAGTATCACCAGCTCAAAGATCACCGCGTCAACGCCAGCCTCAATTTCTATTTCTGACCGACACCGTGATTCTCCCAGCTGTGGCCACGGTGCGGGTGCCGGCACTGCCTAAACCCGCTGCCCAGCGAAGCTGACCCCAAAGCATCTTTACCGTTGGCATGGCAAGCCAAAAACGCAATTTCCGCCTGGTCAATCCTGCCCTAGTCACCGTTGTTCTGGGTATTACCCTGCTGCTGTCACTGGTCAATTTCGGGCCATCACCGCTGCTGGCACGCTCAGAGCCACTGATCGGCGACTTCCTCATCCGCCAGCGTAATGCCGTAGCACGACAGCCGATCGCCGACCAGATCACCTTGATCGGCATCGACGACAAGACCAGCGTCGATCTGGGAGCATACGGCAAGGGCGTGTGGGTCACACGTAAGCCGTTTCTTGATCAAATACCCTATTTCCGCGACGTCTTCAAGCCGAGGGTCGTGGCCTTTGACATCGTCTTCAAGGAAGCGATTGGCCAGGTAGTCGACAAAGAACACCAGGGTGATTCGCTCCTGGAAGATTACGATCGGCTCATGGCGATCAGTCAATCGGTCCAATCACTGGCGCACGGCGAGTCTGAAATTACTGATCACCGCATCCTCACGAATATCTCCCTACTATCATTCGCTCTCGGGGACCTCAACCTCGTCAACGCCATGGCCGGGATCTCGGATCAGGACAGTTCGAAGACGCTGCTGGCCTATTACTTCCCGGAGGACCGAACAAAATCATGGAGCTCCGTCGCGATTCTCGGCGACGATGAGGAGGACCTCTCCGAAGCCAACGGCACGATGCTGCCGTACCTGCAGGACATGTCGATCCCGCAACAGTACGTTCAGAATATTCCGGACGACTACGGCTACTACAAATACGCCGCCGAGCTGCCAAGTAACGATTTCCTCGACTACTGTTCCCTCGGCTACATCGATGTGCCGCGCGAGGAAGATGGACTTATTCGCCGCATCCAGTTGCTGCGCGGCATCGAATACGAGTTCAAAGATCCTGAGACCGGCGAATTGCAGAAACGCCGCCTTTTCCTGCCGTCGTATACGCTGCTCAGTTGTCTGTATTACTGGGATATAGATCTCAACAACCTCAACAACCTCGATGAAGAGTTCGAGGGACCGCCGCCAATCGAAGTAATCTACGGCGACCGCATCATCATACGGCCAAAGGACCGGCCCGAAGTCAATGTCCCGATCGATGAATCCGGTTACTTGTTTCTTGATTTCATCGGACACATCAAAAACTTCAACAATATTTCGTTTGCCAAAGTCATCGACGAACCGCTCGACGAAATGCTGGCACGCACCGGCAAAGCTAAGGTCAGCAGGGAAAAGTACGATCTGCTCAACGACAAACTAGTCATGGTCGGCATCACCGAAACCGGCAATACCGATGTCGGCCCGTGCCCGGTCGATTCGAATACGCCATTCGTGCACATCCACATGACGGCAGCGAGCAATATTCTTACCGGCACGTTCCTGCGGCCGCTCTCGAGCAAAGAAGGGGCCCTGGCCCTTCTCGCTCTGTGGCTGTTGCTAATGCCGTGCTCCGCGTTTCTCCGCCCGGTGCGCTACTCCGCACTCGTCGGCCTTGTGGCGCTCGGCTATTTCGGCATGGTCTACGGCATGGTGCACATGCACAAGTTCATCCTGCCTGTCGTCCCTCCGGCCGCGTTCATGCTGAGCAGTTACTTCAGTGTGCTGCTTTATAACTATCTCTCTGAACAGCGCGAGAAGAAAAAGATCCGTGGCATGTTCTCGACCATGGTGTCCGGCGATGTCCTGAACTATCTGGAAGAAAATCCTGAAAGCTTTTCCCTCGCCGGCCAGAAAATGGAAGCAACCATATTCTTCTCCGACGTCGCCGGGTTTACGACGATCTCCGAAACCCTCGGCGCCGAGAAACTCGTGGAACTGCTGAACGCCTATCTCAGTCCGATGACCGACATCATCATGGCCAGTAACGGCTATGTCGACAAGTACGAAGGCGATGCGATCATGGCGGAATGGGGTGTGCCCTATCCGCTCACGGACCATGCCACTCGCGCCTGCTGGGCAGCACTTGATCAGCAGAGGCTGATCGCCGAGCTGGCACCGGGCTTCAAGGAAAAATTCGGCGTCGACGTGATGGCACGTATGGGGTTGAATTCGGGTGTCGTCTCGGCAGGAAACATGGGATCGGAGAAAAGGTTCTCATACACGGTGATGGGCGATGCCGTAAACCAGGCGGCGCGCTTCGAGCCGGCAAACAAGGACTACGAGACACTGATCATGATCGGCGAATCGACCTATGAGCTGGCCAAGAACGATATCGAAGCACGGTTGCTCGACAAGATCATCGTCAAGGGCAAGACCGTGCCAATCCAGGTCTACGAGCTGGTGGCCAAGAAAGACGAGATCAGCGATGACCAGCGCCGGGTCCTGGAACTGTACGACCAGGGCCTCCAGATTCACTGGAAACGCAGTTTCGAGGAGGCCATTGATTATTTCGAACAGGCGGTCAACATCATTCCCGACGACGGCCCGTCGTTGGCAATGATCACACGCATCAAGGAATATATCGAAGTGCCACCACCCGACACCTGGCAGGGTGAATTCGTCAGGACAACAAAATAACAAAAAGCGTCATATGACTTTCAGCGATCTACCGACACTCAATGCCTGCCTGAACAGTGCCGCCGCCGTGTTTCTTCTGTGCGGATATATCAGCATCCGGCGCGGCCGCCGTGAGGTGCACAAGCGCTTCATGACCGCGGCGCTGATCACCTCGGTCCTTTTTCTCACTTCATACGTCATCTACCACTTGAACATCGGTTCGGTTCCTTATACAAAAAAAGACTGGACACGACCGCTTTACTTTGCCGTACTCATCCCGCATGTCATCCTGGCAATAGTCCAGTTGCCATTCATCATCGTACTGGTCTGGCATGCCTGGCACGAGTCCTTCGACAGGCACAAGCGGATAGCCCGCTGGATCTGGCCGGTCTGGATGTTTGTATCCGTCAGCGGCGTAGTTGTATACCTAATGCTTTACAAACTCTGACGATTTTTTAGTAACGGCTAATCTTCCTCACACCTTCACCCAAGAGAAAACATAACATGCCTATTAACGTCACGATCTGGAATGAATTTCGCCACGAAAGAAACAACGAAACCATCCGCGGAATCTATCCCGACGGCATTCACACCACCATCGGCACAGCTGTAAAGCAGCGACTCGGCGATGCGGTTGACATCAATTATGCGACGCTCGACGAACCGGAGCACGGCCTGACACAGGACGTGGTCGATCATACCGATGTCATGTTGTGGTGGGGGCATGTAGCGCATCATGAAGTGGACGATGAGATCGTCGAAAGGGTCCACCGGCGCGTGCTGAAAGGAATGGGGCTGATGGTGCTGCATTCCGGCCACTACTCAAAAATCTTCAAACGCCTGATGGGTACCGATTGCGGGCTGTTGTGGCGTGAAGCCGCCGAACTGGAGCGTATCTGGTGCGTCAATCCCGGGCACCCAATCACCAACGGCCTGGGCACCTATATCGAGCTCGAGCATTCCGAGATGTACGGTGAACATTTCGACATCCCGACACCCGATGAACTGATCTATATCAGTTGGTACGAAGGCGGCGAAGTCTTTAGAACCGGCTGCACCTGGACCCGGGGCAAAGGCCGGGTCTTCTACTTCGGGCCCGGCCACGAAACCTTCCCGATCTACCACAACAGCGACATCCAGCAGGTCATCACCAACGGCGTGCAATGGCTGGCGCCGGCGCCGGCCAGCCCATATCGCGACACATGCGTTAACGCCGCAGTATCGCTCAGCCCGATCGCCGCCGACCACGAAGTCGACGAAAGTATCCATTGATTGCAGTTTGACGCCGCAAAGGATACCCCGATCAACCCGGCGGCGGCCCCTGCTTGAGACGCTTGACCTTGGCAAGCATCTCGTCACCGATGCGGGCGTGGGTTAACAAATCCACATTGACGCAGTTGCGCGGCGGTTCGTTTTCCAGGACACGCTTGATTTCGAGCGATGCTTTCTCGCGGATCTCACGAATCCCAGCGCCCGAAAAGAACGCCGCATGCGCGGTCACCAGCAGGCGGTCAGTCCAGGGTTCACCGGCGCGCCAAGCCGTCATCAGCGCTTCGTCCTGCGGCGGTTCGGTCGGCCACACATCGATCCCGACCCCGCCGAAGCGGCCCGCTTTCAACGCATCACCCACCGCGTCGACATCGACAATCGGGCCGCGGGCAGTGTTGATCAGGTAGGCGTCGTCCTTCATGATAGCGACAAACTCGGCGTTGACCAGATTACGGGTCTCGACTGTTAACGGCGTGTGTATGGAAATGACATCCGCAACCGCCACCATTTCGTATAAGTCCATGTAGCGGGTGATCCCCAGCGCCTTGTCGATGCCGTCCGGCAGATAAGGGTCGTAGAAACATACATCGAGACCAAAGGCCTTGGCACGCAATGCCGCAGCGGTGCCGATGCGTCCAAGCCCGACCACGGCAAACTTGCGCCCCCATAGGCGCGGCAGTTTGCCGAAGGCGGCAAAATCGTAGCCACCCTTGCGCGTTGCCTCGTTGATCTGCGGAATACCCCGGCACAACGCAAGCATCAGCCCGATAGCGTGGTCAGCAACTTCGTTGGTCCCGTAATCAGGAACGTTGCACACGAGGATGCCCATATCCGCTGCTGTTTTCAGGCAGATGTTGTCATAGCCTACACCGACCCGGGAGATGATCTTGCAGTTGGTCAGTTTGCGGATAATCTCTGGGTCGAATTCTAGGGTATGGTAGCACATCAAGGCATCGGCCATGTTGTACACTGAGTCCGGCGCGTGCTGGCCTTCGCAGATATCCGCGCTGATCTCAACGTCGTCGCCTAGAATCTCTTGCTCGATCTCCGGTTCAAATACCACGTCAGTGATCAATACCTTGAAAGGCATGTATAGTTCTCCGTGCATGTGAGTCAGCGGGTGAAAGAGCGCCAAAGATACGGCATGCGATGTGCCGCTACAAGTGATTTTCAAAAAGCCGCAAGCGAGTCGCCGAATAAACACAGATGACGCAGCGTCATATGAAGGTGTTTAGCTCCGTGGATCCTCAACCTGAAAAATGCCGGAAAAGTCGATGAAACGATCACCCCTTGTCGTTCTGACATTGCTGGCCTTGTTCGCGCCCTTCGCCGTCGTCCAGGCAGCACGCAACTGCAGTGCCTGTACAAAAGCAATCAAAGGCCGTTACATCACGTCCGGCAACACGACCTACTGCTCACAAACATGCTTTGTGACGACCCTGGATGATTGCGATCACTGCGGCGCCAAGCTCAAAAGCCGCTACATCACCAGTGAAAAAAAGAAATTCTGTTCGGATGCCTGTCTGGAAAACATTCTGCCGCAATGCGAGATCTGTGAGAAACCGCTGATGCGGCGGCATACAATCAATGGACACGTGTTCTGCGATCTCCACATCAAGAGCCCGCGCTGCACAGCCTGTCAGCTACCGTTCTTACGCGGCGGCGAACTACCCGACTTCCGGCATGTCTGCGAAAGCTGCAACGAGATCGTCATCTACGACATGGAAGAGGCGATGAAGCTCTTCCGGCTCGCCCGCCAGGAGCTCTACCAGATTACCGCCCGCAAAAGCCGGCAGATCCCGAAGCTCAAACTCGTCGGTCGCGATCGGCTCAACAAGCTCACCAATCTGCGGGTGGATCAGCAAGCCGGCATGCGGCTCAACGGTTTCTATCACCGGACGGAAACCTCCAGGACCAGCCGCAACGGCTTCGGCAAGACCACCAAGACCGCGAAGAAAGTCGAAAAAACGATCTATATACTCTACGCACTCTCGCCCGACACATTTCTGACGACCGGTGTGCACGAGTTCACCCACGACATGATCGCAGAGTTCTTTCCGCAACTCGACGGCCTCCCGTTGTGGGCCGAAGAAGGCATCTGCCAGTACGTCGCAGCCCTCCTCTGCCGGAAACGCAATTTTGCGGAACAGCTCGAATCAATCCAGACCTCGCCCGATCGGGTCTACGGCGACGGTTACCGGTATTTCGAGAAAAAGCTCGGACCGAACAACTGGTCCGCCTTGCTGCAGTGGATGAAACGTATCGACCCCAAAACACTGCCCGCCGCCGCACCGAAGTAGTGCAAGTGTTGATCGACCGGTATCCGGGGGCCTTCCTCTGTTCGATATATCGGAATACATTCACGGCCGCAGCCGCGTGCCGACATTCATCGCTCAGAAATGCAGAGCCCGGTCATCCGTTGCCATCAGCGCGGCTTCCTTGAAGGCTTCCGTAAAGGTGGGATGCGGATGGGTGATACGGCCGATGTCTTCCGCCGAGGCACGGTACTCCATTGCCACGACAGCTTCGGCAATGAGGTCGGCACAGCGCGGACCGATCATATGAACCCCGAGAATTTCGTCGGTCTCGGCGTCGGCAAGGACCTTTATGAAGCCGTCGGTTTCATCAGCAGCACGAGCCCGGCCGCTGGCCTTGAACGGAAAATTGCCGACCTTGTACCCCCGGCCGGCTTCTTTCAATTCCTGCTCGGTCTTGCCCACCGCCGCGACTTCCGGCCATGTGTAGACAACGCCCGGGATCGTGTCGTGATTAAGTTGCGGCTGCTCTCCGGCGATCCATTCGACCGCGGCAATGCCCTCCTCCTCGGCCTTGTGCGCCAGCATCGGTCCGGCAACAACATCGCCGATCGCGTAAATGTGCGGCACTGCCGTCTGCAGTCTCTCGTTGACCGGGATACAACCGCGGTCATCCGCTTCAATGCCCGCCGTTGCCAGCTCGAGCCCGTCTGTATAAGGCCGGCGCCCGACGGCGACCAAAACGTAATCACTCTCGACTGTGAGTTCCTCTCCTTTCTTGTCGGCTGCGGTGACCGTGACTTTGTCGCCACTGACTTTGGTGCCGGTCACGCCGGTCTGAAGATGGAACTTGAAGTTCAGCGGGCGCAACGCCTTCTGCAGGGCCTTGCCGAGATCGCTGTCCATGCCCGGAATAATGTTGTCCATGAATTCGATGACGGTGATCTGCGTACCCAGTCGACCGAATACCGATCCGAGCTCCAGCCCAATGGCGCCACCGCCGATGACGACCATGTGCCCAGGCACCTCCCCCAGGTTCAACGCTTCGGTCGACGTGATCACCCGCTTGCCGTCAACCGGTGCGACCGCCAGCGGCGTACTCTCCGAACCGGTCGCGATAATGACATTGTCCGCGGTCAGGTCTTTGGTTTCCTCTCCGCTGACCCGGACCGTGTTGGCATCGACAAAACTGCCGGTACCGATAAACCGATCGATCTTGTTCTTCTTGAACAGATAATCGATGCCGCCGACAGTCGCCGAAACCACTTCGTCCTTGCGCCCGAGCATTTGTGCCAGATCAAGCTTCAGGTCTCCGACACCGATACCGTGGTTGGCAAACTTCTTCTTCGCCTGGTGGTAAAGCTCCGTGGAATCGAGCAGGGCTTTCGAAGGGATGCATCCGACGTTCAGGCAGGTGCCGCCGAGTGTCGATCCCTTCTCAATCACGGCGACTTGCATGCCAAGCTGGGCAGCACGGATGCCGGCGACGTAGCCACCCGGGCCGCCGCCAATCACGATCAGATGATAGTGGGTTGACAAAGCGCGCCTCAGATCTGGAGCAGCAAGCGTGACGGGTTTTCGATGAACTGCTTCACGGTGACCAGAAACTGCACGGCCTCGGCGCCATCGATGATGCGGTGATCATACGACAGCGCCACATACATGATCGGACGAATCACGACTTCACCGTCAACCACAGTCGGGCGCTGAACAATGTTGTGCATCCCGAGAATGGCGCTCTGCGGGGGATTAACGATCGGCGTCGAGAGCATTGAACCAAACACACCGCCATTAGTGATTGTAAACGTGCCGCCCGTCAAATCGTCGATCGACAGTTCGCCGTTGCGACCGCGGCTTGCCAGATCAAAAACCGTCTTCTCCACGTCGGCAAACGACAACGTCTGCGTGTCACGCACGACTGGCGCCACCAGGCCCTTGGCTGTCGCCACAGCGATGCAGATGTCGCAGTAATCGTGGTAAACGATATCGTCGTCCTCGACATAAGCGTTGATCGCCGGGAAATCCATCAGCGCCTGCGTCGCTGATTTGATGAAAAACGACATGAACCCGAGGTTGACGTCGTACTTTTTCTTGAACGCTTCTTTGTAGTTCGTGCGCATCTCCATGACTCTTGACATGTCGACCTCGTTGAACGTCGTCAGCAGAGCCATCGACTGATTGGCCGATACCATGCGCTCGGCGATCGTTCGACGCAGCCGACTCATGTGCTCCCGACGTGTCGGCCGGAAACCGGGCGGTGCTGGTGCTGCTGGCGCCGCCGGCGCACCTGGTCGCGCAGCCGCAGGTACTTCTGCCATCGGCGTCGTTTCAGCCATCTTCTCCGGTGTCGACGGTTCGCTCTCGGCAGGCGGCGGTGGCGCTTTGCTCTCGAACCGGTCGAGATCGGCCGTCGCTTCCATGTCATCGCGCTCTTTGACGTATCGCAGAACATCGGCCTTGGTTATGCGCCCGCCCTTGCCGGTGCCGGCAACGTCCTGTGCGGAAACCTGATTTTCGGCCATCAGCTTGCGGGCAGCAGGCGACGGCATTTCAACGTCCTTCTTGGTAGAAGCCCTGACCGTGCCATCTTCGGCGCTCTCAATCTCCGGCGGCTCTATCTGATCGGTGGCAGAAGAATCCGTTTCGTCGGCCTGCGGCGGTGGTTCTGCTTCCTCGAGCTGGGCAGTGTCAACGTGTCCAACTACTTTCCCGACCAGAACTGTCGTGCCCTCGGGTACTGTGATACTCAGACGGCCGCGACCCGGACTGCCAATCTCCAAGGAGGCCTTATCCGTCTCCAATTCGAGCAAGGGCTCGTCGAGTTCGACAATGTCGCCGTCTTCCTTGAACCATCGGGCAATGTCGCCTTCGCTAACGGACTCGCCGGCAGCCGGCACGGTAATTTCTAATTTGCTCATGGTAAAGTGTCAGGTGTCAGGTGTCAGGTGTCAAGCTGTGGTACTGGTTCCCCAATAAAATTTGCTGTCGAAAAATCGGTGCTCCGCCAAGAGTGGTCGCCGTTACTGGCCGGTGAAGGCCTCAGTGACGAGCGATTGCTGCACTACCTTGTGTCGCGCTGCCAGGCCGGTCGCCGGACTTGCCGATTCCTTCCGGGAAACGAGCCGGAATTCGACACCCTCAAAACGGTCGCGCACGGCAATCCATGCCCCCATATTGGCAGCTTCCTCCTGAACCCAAACCCATTCGGCGGCTCCATACTTCTCACGCAGCGCGGCGTCCTGTTTTCTGGGATATGGGTAGAGTTGCTCGAGCCGCACAATGGCCACTGAATCGAGATCAGCTGCCTGCTTGTACTCAAGGAGTTCGTAATAAATCTTGCCGGAGCACAGCAGCACACGCTCGACAGTCTTCGGGTCAACGGCATCGTCGTCAATGATTTCGCGGAACTGACCGGTTGTCAGTTCGGTCACGCTGGAACGCGTCAGGTGATGGCGCAGCAGGCTTTTCGGCGTCATCACGATCAGCGGCTTGCGAAATTCCGTATGCATCTGGCGGCGTAGCAGATGGAACATGTTCGCAGCAGTTGTCGGATAGCAGACGATCATGTTGAGTTCGGCGCACAGCTCCAGATAACGGCCGATGCGCGCACTGGAATGCTCCGGTCCCTGGCCTTCATAACCGTGCGGCAAAAACAGCACGAGACCGCACATGCGCTGCCACTTTGCTTCCGCCGAACTGATGAACTGATCGATGATGATCTGGGCGCCATTGGCGAAGTCTCAGAACTGGCCCTCCCAGATGGCCAGGCCATTGGGCATCGCCACGGCATAGCCGTATTCAAAACCCATGACGCCGTACTCAGACAAATGCGAATTGTAAATCTGAAGACGCTCCTGGCGTTTCTGAATATGGTTCAACGGCAGGTACTCGGTCTCGTCATTGGCATCGAACAACACCGAATGCCGATGAGCAAATGTGCCGCGCTTACAGTCCTGTCCGGAGATGCGAACCGGCACTTGCTCGGTCAGTAGCGAACCGTAAGCAAGTAACTCCGCCAGCCCCCAGTCCACCTGGCCCTCGTCGAAAATCAGTTGCTTGCGGCCGTTAATGATGCGCTGCATCTTCGGATAGATCGTAAACCCGTCAGGCACGGCAACGAGAGCGTCTGCAATCTTCATCAGCTTCTTGCGAGACACGCCGGTGTCTACCGATTGATCGAAATCTTCCGATTGCGCCGGACGATAGCCGCTCCATTGCCGTCCCAGAAAGTCCACTTCGATCGACGGCTTGCGCTCACGGGCGTCATCGAGGCTGTCCTGCAACTCGGCATGAAAGTCCGTCGCGATCTTCTGCGCCTCCTCCTTGTCTATTACCTTGTCCTTGATCAGGGCCTTGGTGTAAATGTCGAGGACCGTAGGGTGGCGGGAGATCGCTTTGTACAGCAACGGCTGTGTGAAATTCGGGTCATCACCTTCGTTGTGACCGTGGCGACGATAGCCTAAAATGTCGATGTACACATCGATACCGAATTCCTGCCGCAGCTTGACCGCCATCTGGGCGCAATGAATCACGGCTTCAGTGTCGTCGGCATTGACATGGAACACTGGACACTCGGTCACCTTGGCAATGTCAGTACAATACAGGCTCGAGCGCATCTCACGATAGTTCGCAGTGAAGCCGACTTGATTGTTGATGACAATATGAATCGTGCCGCCGGTGGAATAGCCGTCTAACCCGCTCAGGTTCGCGCACTCGTAAACAACACCCTGTCCTGAAATTGACGCATCGCCATGCACCACGACCGGGACGATCTTGGAAAAGTCATTCTTGAACATGCGCTCGCCTTTGGCACGCACGTTGCCGAGCACGACAGGGCAGACGGCTTCCAGATGCGACGGGTTAAAGGCCAGGCTCAGGTGTAACGGCGCGCCGCTGTCGGTGATAATATCCGCTGAATGCCCCTGGTGATATTTGACATCACCGTCGCCATACACGTCTTCCGGCAAGGTGCCACCTTCAAATTGTGAAAACATCTGCTCGTAAGATTTACCGAAGAGATTCACCAGCACGTTCAGTCGCCCGCGATGGGCCATGCCCAGTACGAACTCTCGCACACCGAGTTCGGCACCTTGCTGAAACACCGCGTCAAGCGCCGGAATGAACGACTCGCAGCCTTCGAGAGAAAAACGCTTCTGGCCAACATACTTGACGTGTAAAAAATTCTCGAAACCAACCGCCTTGGCCAGTTTCTTCAGGAACCGACCGCGCTCTTCATTGGTGAATGCCGGGTCGTTGCCGCTCGATTCCATATGGTGGTTCAGCCAGCGCCGAATCCGCGAATCAGGAATGTACCGGTACTCGACACCGATCGAACGGCAATAGGTCTTCTTCAGATGCCGCACGATGGCGCGCAGCGTGGTGCGTTCGAGCTTGACCTGTCTGCTGACCTCGAGCTCGAGGTCGAGGTCCATCTCGGTTAGCCCGAAAAAATCCAGGTTCAAATCCGATATGTGATAGCGGCGCGGCCGTACCGGATTGGTCTTGGCCAAAAGATGACCGCGTTCCCGGTACGCGTTAATCAGCTTCATCGCCGCAACTTCCTTGTCACTGGTGCTGATCTCTTCGTCGGCTTCTTGGCGCTGGGTCGTATATTCCACACCCTCGAAAAAACGCTGCCAGGAAGGCTCGATCGACTGCGGATCATCGATATAACGCCGGTACAGGTCGTCGATGAACGCACCGTTGGTGTTGTTGAGATATGACAGCTTATCCATGTTTTGCCCTGAAACGGATGACTTGGGGAACAACTTTCCACAGATTGGCACACAATAATTGTGCCAACCTGATAAGTATAATGATCTTACAGCACAAATCCAAGTCAGCGACCGCCATCTTGCCGCAACGGTGAACCGACGCCCGAAAGCGTTTTTGAAGCGCCGGCGCGATTCGAAATCTCCCAGTGCTTGTAAACTGCCGCGTAGATAATTTCCAGTTCATTGTGCTGGCCGGTATCCAGATGCGCCGCAAGCTCATTAATCATCACCGGGTGATCGCATCGATCTGCGGCTGGGACTCCCGGCTCAAGCTCATCAACTCTCCGTGCGCCAGGCCGGGACAGCGATGGCAACGGCGAAACAGAGAATTAGCAGCTTGGATTGCGTCGGCAAGGACGCTGAGGTTACATCCGGCAGCATCTTTTTTTGACGGCATGTCCGATCACGGCAATCTTGACTCGCGAACTGTTCGCACTTACGTTCAGTGGCATGGTCTCGGATAACATCAAAAACGTACTGGCCGGTTTCGCGATCGAGGGCGACCTCGTTGACTGCACACCCTACGGCAACGGTCATATCCACGACACGTACGCCGCGACCTACACGGATGGCAACGGTTCCAGGCGATTCATCCACCAACGACTGAACCATCACGTCTTCAAGGACCCGGTCGGCATGATGCGCAATATTGTCCGGGTCTGTGAACATCTCGGCAACAAACTCGGCTCGGGTCCGCAGCAGGCTCTGGAAATCGTCAAGGCACACAACGGCGACACGTTATGCCGCGACGGCGACGGCTACTACTGGCGCACCTACGTTTTCGTCGAGAACACCGAGTATCACGACTTCGTCCAGAGCCCGGGCCAGGCGGAGGCGGCCGGCTTCGCATTTGCCAGATTTCAGGGGATGCTCGTTGATCTCGACGCCAACGAGCTCAACGAAACTATCCCCAACTTCCATCATACGCCCTCGCGCATGGCGGCACTCGAATCCGCCATCGCCGCAGACACCGCCGGGCGGGTCGCCCAATGCCGCGACGAAATCAATTTCGCGCTGGCCCGCAAAGAAACGGTCCAGATCGTTACCGACGGGCTGGAATCCGGCGAAATTCCCGTGCGCGTCACGCACAACGACACGAAGATAAACAATGTCCTGCTCGACGTTGAAACCGGTGCCGGTGTTTGCGTCATCGACCTGGACACCGTCATGGCAGGTTCGCTTCTGTATGATTTCGGTGAGCTCGTACGGACCTCGACCGGCGACTTCGCCGAGAATGAAAAGGACCTTGGCAAAGTGGCACTCGACATCGAACGCTATGAAGCGCTGGTGCGCGGCTACGTCGGCGAAGCAAAGTCATTTCTGCAGCCGCGGGAGATTGAGCTGCTGCCGCATGCCGGTTTTCTCATGACTTTCGAGAACGGCATCCGCTTCCTGGCCGATTACCTCAACGGCGACACCTACTACAAGATTCATTACGCCGAGGAGAATCTCGACCGCACCCACACTCAATTTTGCCTGGTCAAGGATATCGAAAAAAAAATCGATCAACTCGGTGCGATCATCGACAGGTATGTCTGACACAACTGCGGGCAAGCAGAACGAATCTCTGCCGCCGTTCCTTTCGTCACGAGCGCGTCACCAGCTATTGAGAAGCTTCAAATACCCGGCCGATGTGCCGGTGTCGTGACGCACGCCGTCGAAGACACAGCCATACACCGACTCGTCCGCAATCAGACCAGCAATCCCCGACGTCAGGCAAATCTCCCCATCCGGCCGTGGCAACGCAGATTCCAAATGGCCGTATACCGCCGGCGTCAACAAGTAACGGCCGGAGATGGCAAGA
Organism: uncultured Lentisphaerales bacterium; assembly: GCA_964460215.1. Lineage (GTDB taxonomy): Bacteria > Verrucomicrobiota > Lentisphaeria > JABSQK01 > CAJWLW01 > CAJWLW01. Next base: position 8,110 of record CAYWQM010000006.1, on the reverse strand, counting down.
TTGCCTGGAGCCTCCGCAATTGACGGTTTCTCGACGACAGAGTTGATACGAAGGAAGCCGGCGGACGTTGTTTCGGCAGCGACAATGCCGCGCGACATCACCTTTTCGTCCGGGACTTCTTCCAGGCCGAGCACACTGTTGCCGACCTGTTCGAATACAGCGACAAGCTGACGCGCAACCGGCACCTCTGCGGTGATCAGTGCGTCGCCGAGCAATACCAACGCGGGTTCATCCCCGACCGCGTCGCGGCCGCAGAGCACGGCATGCCCCAGACCGTTCGGCTCATGTTGGGTGACAAAGGTGAAGCCGACACGATCGAGCAGGCGGTTCAGTTCGTCCAATAGCTCCGACTTGCCGCGAGCCTGCAAAATATCGTCCAACGCCGGGGCCGGCGAGAAGTATTCGCGAATAGCCGTCTTGTCCGGGCTGATCACCATGACAATCTCTTCAACTCCGGCCGCCACCGCTTCGTCGACAATCCAGTGGATCACCGGCTTGTTGCCCAACGGCAAAAGCTCCTTGGGCACAGCCTTGGAAACCGGCAGAAAGCGTGTCGCCAGGCCGGCGGCGGGCAGAATAGCTGTACGCACCGTTGTCATACGTCCGGGATTTCCGGTACGACGACTTCGCAGTTGATCGCCCCAAGACGCTCGCGTAACAATTGCAGTGCCGCATCGTCTTTGTACGTTCCGACGATCGTCCCGCCGCTGCCTGCGAACTTCGCAGATGCACCGGCATCACGCGCGACCAAGACCATGTTGCGATTGGCCGGGGAGATGCCGTCGCCGGAAATGCGCTCGCGGACATCGAAGTTCTGGTCCACCAGTGCTGACAATTCGTGCGGCCGCCCTTGCGTCAGACATTCGTAGCCACGCTGTGCAATGTCGGCAAATTCGTGCATCGCATCGATCACGTCGCTGTCGCCACGGTCGAAGCGGCTGTGCAGATCACCGTGGTACTTGCCCGAGACTTCCGCCTGTATCCGGTCGTAGGCCACATAGACATTCGGCATGTCGGCTTTGTCGATACGCTTGTAGTCACCGTACTCACGTGAATTGATGAGCTGCTCGTCGAAATCCATGAACATCACGCCGTTGTACACCTGGATGACTCGATCCTGCAACCCCGCCTGGATCGTCAGCTCCTCGGTCTCTGCCCGCAGACACAGCGTCGGGATGATCTGCATCGGCACATCGATCTCATAGAACTCCATCAACGCCCGGAACATCGCCGTACATAGGGCGCTGGACCCGCCCATGCCCACCAGGCGCGGGACTGTCGACAGGTAACGAACAGTGAAATTCCGGTTTGGCAACTCGACGCCGTTCTCACGGCACCAGGTAACAAACACCTTGGTCGTCGCTTTCAGCAAACGAATGCCCCCGTAGTACCCGTACAACCCGATCTCGGTCAGAAGATTGTCCAGGCTGTCGAATCGGAGGTCTTCCACAGCGCCTGTGACGAAATGGATCTCCGGGCTCTCCCACAACTCCAGGTCCGCTACGAAGTTCGACATCGTGAAGGAAATGGTCTTGCCGAAAAAACCGTCGGACGGATTACCGAGCAACCCCGCACGCGCATAAGATCTGGTTTTGATAACCATGTCATGGACTCCCAAGATTCACCGCATACAATAGCGCCAGAACAGCGGCACATGAATCCGTAACTTTAAAAATCAGTGGACCGCGACTACCTTCAAGCTTAGCCGTTTGTCTTCCCACCTTGCATTTTTCATTCTACTTTCAGCCAGAAACCATGAAACCAACACTGGTCATCATGGCCGCCGGGATCGGCAGCCGCTATGGCGGCTGCAAGCAGATCGATCCGATCGGACCGGCCGGCGAAATCATCATCGACTACTCGATCTATGACGCTTTGCGGGCCGGCTTCGGCAAGCTGGTTATGATCGTCAACAGCGCCATCGAAGCAGATTTCCGAACACATATCGGCCAGCGCTTCGAGTCACAGATCGATACACATTATGTCGTTCAGGACATCAACGCACTGCCCGAGCCCTTTGTCGCTCCAGCAGACAGGATCAAGCCCTGGGGCACCGGCCACGCCGTGCTGGCCTGTCGCGACCACGTCAACGAACCCTTTGCCGTGATCAACGCCGATGATTTTTACGGGCGCACCACGTATGCCGTTCTCGCAGAGCACCTCGCAACGCTCCAAGACCTCAACGCGCCGACATACGCCCTGGTGGCATTCCGTCTGGGAAACACGCTGTCCGACCACGGCACCGTCGCGCGCGGCATCTGCAAGGTCGGCGAGGACGGATATCTGCAAACCGTTCGCGAGTGTCTCAACATCGAGCGCTGCGACAGCGGCGCCCGCATGCAGGAGGAAAACCACACAATCACCGAGTTCACCGGTGACGAACCGGCATCGATGAATTTCTGGGGCTTCATGCCGCACGTGTTCGAACAGTTGCAGGAACGATTCCTGCCGTTCCTAGAGAAACACGGCAAGGACCTGAAATCTGAGTTTCTCCTGCCCATGATCATCGACGAACTCATCGGTGAGAGTCGCGCCCAATTGACTGTTCTGGACTCACAGGAACGCTGGCATGGCATCACCTACCAGCCGGATAAGCCGCTGGTCATTGCCGCTGTCCAGAGCCTTATCAACGAGGGCATCTACCCCGCAAACCTCTGGAACAATAATTGACATGGCAAAAACTGTCGCATTTAATGACGTCGCGCGCCTGGCCGATCCCGCCGACAACGTCGCGATCACTATCCACCGCCTTGAAGCCGGCACCGAAATCGTTCGTGACGACGCCCGCTACACGCTGTCCCACACCGTCCTCGAAGGCCATCGTTTTGCGGACTCCGTAATCGTCGAAGGCGCCAGGGTCTTGTCCTGGGGTCTGCCGTTCGGGACCGCCAGACGAGACATCACACCCGGCGAATACCTGTGCAACGATCTCATGCTCGAGTCGCTGCAAGGACGGCGCCTCGATTTATCGTTGCCGGAATCCGCGAACTTCGATGATTTCGTCGAGCCATATCATCTCGACACCGCCACGCTGAACATCGGCAAACAACTGCCGCGCCTCCCCACTGACCGGATGTTCGACGGATACCTCCGTGCCAATGGACGCGGTGTCGGTACCCGCAATTACATCGTCATTCTCGCCACCACTTCTCGCGCCAATGCCATCGCCAAACGCATCGCCGCCTCGATCGACTCCAGCCACCCGAACATCGATGACGTTGTGCCGGTGATGCATACGGAAGGCGGCGGCCGGCAGATGCCGAACAATCAAGACTTTTTCGTGCGGACACTCGCCGGCTTTGTCGTCCACCCCAACGTCGGCGCCGTGCTCGCCGTCGATGTCGGCGACGAACCCGTCAACAACGACAGCCTGCGTAACTTTCTCGAGATGCAGGCCTACAACTGGTGCAGTCATCCGGTCGCTTTTCAGAGTGCCGGCGGCAAAAGTTCCGAGCAGGTAATTGCCGATGGTCGAAGAACGATTCTCGCGTGGTTCGACGACGTTGGTCGCACCACGCGCACACCGCAATCCATCGCCAACCTCTACCTTTCCTTGCATTGCGGCGGATCCGATGCCTTCTCCGGCAGCTCCGCCAACCCCCTCATTGGCGCTCTGGCAAAGTCAATCGTGCAATACGGCGGCAAAGCCTGTATCGCCGAAACCACCGAACTCATCGGTGCCGAACCCTACATGCTCAGCAATGTGCGCGATCACCAGACCGCCAGGAAATACCTGGAGTACATAGAAGAATTCCACGCCCTTGCATCGTGGCACGGACAAAGTGCCGAAGGCAACCCATCCGGAGGAAACCGTTTGCGCGGCCTCTACAACATCATCGTAAAATCCATCGGTGCAGCCCGCAAAAAAACACCCGATATGCGGCTGGATTACTCGGTCGATTACTCCGAGTTGATGGCCGAACCCGGCTACTATTTCATGCACACCCCCGGCAATGACCTCGAGAGTATCGCCGGACAGGTCGCCGGCGGCGGCAACCTGATTTTCTTCACTACAGGCAACGGCTCGATCACCAATTTCCCGTTCGTCCCGACTGTCAAGGTCGTAACCACCACCGGACGCTATGAGCTGTTGGAAAACGAAATGGACATCAACGCCGGACGCTACCTCGATGGCATCGACATGCCGACGTTGGCCCAGGGTACGCTCGAGGAATCGATAGCCGTTGCCAGCGGCAAGCGTACCGCCGGCGAGCGCGCCAAACATTCACAGGTGCAGATCTGGCGGAACTGGATGCAGGCGCCCGGCGCTTCCCCCACCGCAATAGCAGCCGAGGAAACGTTCGATAACCAGCCACTGAAAATCGATACCGCAGCCGCAGCCGACTGGCAACCCTGGCGCGACGTGCCGCGAAAACTCGGCCTGATCCTGCCAAACAGCCTGTGCTCCAGCCAGGTCGCCGGGCTCATCGCCGCGTCGCTCCAGGACAAAGCAATCGGCGCTGATGCCGGCATCAGACAGTACGTGGCATTGCCACATACCGAGGGTTGTGGGTGCTCCTCCAGTGAGGATGACATCGCCGCGCGTACTCTCGCCGGATATCTCGTGCATCCCTACGTGCAGGTCGGCGTCCTGCTCGAGCATGGCTGCGAGCAATTCCACAACGACTTTTTCGAAGATCTCCTCGCAACGCGCGGTGTCGATCCAACAGCATTCGGCTGGGGCAGCATTCAACTCGACGGTGGAATCGACGCCGTGACACAGAAAATCGAGCAATGGGTCATTGACCGCCTTCAGCAGGGGCAGCCGGCTGCCGCTCCTGCCGGCTGCAGCATCGGGTTGCACAGCCTGGAGCCTGTCACTGACAGTACCGCGGAGGCACTTGCAATTTTCGCCGCCACCATCGTCGCCGGTGGTGGCACGATCGTCCTGACGGCCAATGCTTCTATCCTGGCATCCGATGTTTTTTGCTCGAGACTCGGTCTCGGGACAGTGCATCCGACGATGGCCTATGGGCGGACAAGCGGACGTGCCGGCTTTCACATAATGGACGCTCCCAACAGCGACGACATAGAGCTTCTAAGTGGTATAGGCGCTGCCGGGGTTCAGGTCATCTGCGTCGTCACCGACAGCGAGGTGTCCCAGGCGAATCCGATGATTCCCACCCTGCTGATCTCGACAACGCCCGATACTGGCGCCGACCTTCATCTTTCAGGCGATGCGGTACAGGATCAGCAGGCATTGCTGGAATTGTGTGCGAGCTGTGTGTGTGGCGACTACGAACCCTGCCTAAACTCCTCCGAACTGACCGCCTTCCAACTCGCCCGCGGCCGCCTCGGCTGCTCTCTTTGATATGCTTTATCCCCTGCTTTAAGTGCCAGTTTTTTCAGGAGATACGAGCTGTCCGCTCACTCAGCTATTTCACTTGTCTTTGTAGAGGTATCGAGAATTCGTTTTTTGGCGGCGGCGCGAACCGGAGCGACGTAAAATAAGAAAACAAGTAGCTCGAGGATAAACATGGCAACAATGATAACGAACGCCATCTGATAGGGGGCCCGGAACCCCAATGCCACGCCGGCGAAGCCGCCTAGGAGAGTGCCCATGACAACACCTAACGAGACGGTGAATTCGACAACGGCACAAGCACGGCCGCGCCGGGAATCGCTGCTTCCCGAGGTAGCATAGTAGAGGCTGGAGAAGTAGTTGAAGCCCAACATGCAGCCAAGGCAGCTCAGTCCGATCAGGAGTCCGAGCGAACCGGTGGCGACACAGACGACAGCCAGGCCGGCAAGCCCAAGGAGACGGGCGCCAATGATGACTGTCAAGCGATGCTGCCAGAAATCAGAGCAATGCATCGCCAGATAGGCGACCATGACCGCAACACGCATGAACCCCAGGATCAACCCCTGGCCGGGTGCCGACACGTCAAGAGCAACGGCAAGGTCGGACAAGAGGTACATGACAATGCCGACGCAGCAGGTACCGGCAATATTGGCCACCCAGCACATGCGGCCAAACGCGACGGACAGCCGCTGGTCTACTATCATGGGCGGCGGCGCCAGCTCAGGCTCAGGCGCACGGACATCTGATGGCAGGCGCAACAACAAAATCAGGGCCACGCCCGACAGCAATACGGCAAAGACGATCGGAGCGAACGCATTGACGACGAAAAGGAGGCCGGCTGCAGTTTTGCCACCAAGTAACCCCAGGTTCCAGGCAAAACAGAATATCATCAGTGTCCGCGTTTTCTCCTTGCGCGACGCACCGCTGTCAAGGTCACCGAGCCAGGGAATGAGGCCGGCATAAAAAGCACCGGCACCGATGCCGCAGAAGAAATAGAAGACCAGGAAAGGCCCGCGGAAGTTCTGGAAGGCGAAGGCCCCCACAGTGCTGATCAACAGCAACGAGGCGCCGAGCAACGCGGTGAAGCGGCGACCACTGCGGTCGCTCAGTTGACCCGCCGGTAGAGCGACGATCGTCCAGCCGACAGCGGCACCGGCACCGACAATACCCAGGCTGAGCAGACCGACATTTTCCTCGGCCAGTAGACGCCCGACAGCAAAAATAAATGCTCCGCACGCAGCATCGACCAGGAAAGTAACAACATAGATTTGGCGTTTGGTAGTCATCTCGTATACAATTTGGTAAATTGCTTGGCTACTATCTGCGGATGCGTGCATTATTCAACAGGCATAATCCACAAGGCTAACGTATATTGCCACATAACCACAGAAACGAAAGATGACATCCCGACATGAAGGCACAAAAAACGGGCGCAGGGCTTTGTGGGCGGCGCTGATTATAATCGTCCTGACGATTGTCTTTGGAGCATGTGCAGCAGCTAACCGTAGTGCGGTCGAAAGCTTCATCAGCCGATTGTTCGGTCCGCCGGCAGTCAATCTCCGCGAGGCGTACAAGGACAAGCCGGACGGCCCGAATTTCGACCATTCCGCACTGGACACGTTGCTGAAGAAACATGTTGACGCCAACGGCTGGGTGGATTACGCCGGCATCAAAGCGGACGTCACAACACTTGACGAGTATCTGGCGGCTGTAGAGACAGCGCCACTGGACAAGCTCGGGCGTTCAGAGCAGCTGGTGTTCCTGCTCAATGCCTACAACGCGTTCACGATAAAGTTGATCGTCGAGCACTACCCGATCGATTCGATCCGTGACATTCCGAATGCCTGGAGCCAGGTGCGCTGGCAAGCGGGTGGCCATACATGGAGCCTGGACCAGATCGAGCACGAGCAGATCCGACCGGCTTTCGTGGAGCCACGGATTCATTTCGCCCTGGCGTGTGCGGCTGCGGGCTGCCCGCCGCTGCGCAGCGAAGCATTCGCTACAGAGCGCCTGGAGGAGCAGTTGGAGGCGCAGACAGCGTTTGTGCACAACCATGCCAGCTGGTTCAAGTTTAAGAAGCGGACAAACCGCGTGGGGCTGACAAAGCTATATCAATGGTACGGTGGGGACTTCGAACAGGTCTCCGGATCGGTGCTTAAATATGCGGGAGACTTCAATGCCGATCTCAAAGCACAGCTCGACAAGGGCCAGGAACCGGGAATCGACTGGCTGCCCTACGATTGGTCGCTCAACGACAAGTCAAACGCGGCACCGCGGTAGCGATGTCGCTGCGCCGTGCGCTCGACGAGCGCAACGGTATGCGGCTACAACCACAACAGCATCGAGGAAAGGTTACGGAAATGAGCATATCAGATGAGCTGGGCAAACTGAATGAATTGAGAGCACAGGGCGCACTTTCAGAAGAAGAATTCGAGTCGGCGAAAGCAAATATCCTGAACGGCGATTCGTCTTCAATGCGCGATGCTTGGGAAGCCACAAAATTATGGCCGATGTTGATTCACGCCACGCAGCTTTGCGGCTGCTTAGTACCGCTGGTGGGATGGATAGAGAAAATTGTCAACTGGCAAATGCTGAAGGAAAAGATTCCGGAGTGCGACGCCCACGGTCGAGCAGTTGCCAACTGGTTGATCAGTTTTCTGATCTACTCCGTGGTCGGATTTCTGCTGGCGCTTATCCTCATCGGCATTCCGATCCTCATCGTGCTGAGCATTCTGGCAGTCGTCTTTCCGGTCATCGGCGCCATCAAGGCAAACAACGGCGAACTCTGGGAATACCCGATGGCGATAC
>CAYWQM010000005.1:0-82706 GCA_964460215.1 uncultured Lentisphaerales bacterium | reverse complement strand
AATCTTCATTTCTGGCTTGTCTTGACACCGGAACTAGATTCGTTGGCCCGAATTTACTCTTAGATCCGGTTGGTTTGGGGGTTGGTGGTGCGAAAATTGATTTTTGGGTCCGCGCAAGGCCGTTTTGCCCCGCCCTGCCTGGATCGCAAAAAATACAAAAAAACGGGTTTGAGAATGCTCTTTCAAAGCCCGCATGTAGCCCACCGAATAGAGTGAGGAGACAATCCACAAACTCGACGCCACAAGACCAAACAGCAATCCCAGTCCGTCCACTCGAAATTTGATCGGCACTTCTGCGGTAATCTGCAACAGCGTGCATTCCAGCACCTTTCCTGACAACACATCAGGAATCATCGAGATGACAAATCCAAGCATCAGCACGCCCGCCAAAAAGGTCACTCCTTCACGCAGAAAAGATTCCTATCTGAAAACGAGGATCGGAATAACCGCAAGTAAAGCGCTTAAGCAGGCCCACAAAGGCATCCATGTCTGAATCGATTCCGTCATCAGCACTGCCCTTCTTTCACCTGATTGACGACAGACCCAATGACCTCCATCCCACTCAAAGAGTGCTCGATCAGTTCCACGATATTCCGATTAAACACACCGAGTAGCACGATGATGACTGCTGTCGCCACTAAAGGCAGTAAGGCACTCGGTCGCGCTTCAGTGATGGCCACTTCCGCATGATCTTCATGATGCCCATGCCCCTCTACCGGTTTTTTCCCGAAGTAAGCGATTTCAAAAATCCTGAAAAACAAAACCGCATTGACCAGACTCGATATCAGTAATGCGACCACGTAACCCCAATGTCCGGATTCCATTCCTCCACGAATAAGGTACCATTTACTGAAGAATCCACAGGTCGGTGGAATTCCGATCATTGCCAGCGCGCCGACCACAAAAGCGCCCATCGTTACCGGCATGCGGCGAAACATACCGCCCATCTGATCGATGCGCACAACGCCCGCCTGTTTCAGGAAAATGCCTGCGGCAAGAAACATCGCCAAAGTCATGAAGGCATCACTGAGAATGTGATAAATCGATCCAACCATTCCCCAGTGATTCGCCAACCAGGCGCCACCAACCATGTAGCCCACCTCGGCGACAATGAGATAACAGAACATTTTTCTCAATTCCACCTGGGCCAGTGCCATAACCGAACCGGCAAGAATCGCAATGATCGCCATGCCCACCATCCACTGAGTGTATTGAAGGTTTTCGATAACCCATTCCGTTCCGAACACCGTCAGCATCATGCGAATCATCACATACACCGATACTTTCGTCATCAGTGGAGCCAACACACAAGAGGTCGAGGAGGGACAATAAGAGTAAGCATTAGGAAGCCAGCCAAAGAGTGGAAAAAACGCCATTTTGATCATCATTCCCACAATGATCATGACAAAAGCCACCACTATGGTGCTCGACGAACCCGTTTCACTCAGCGCCACAATCGCATGATGAATATCCACCATGTTCAAAGTTCCGGTGCGCAAATAGAGATAGCCCACTCCCAGCAAATAAAGCGATGCCCCGATCGTTCCCATGATGACGTAATTAAAAGCCGCCACGGCAGCTCGCTTGGATTTACCCATCGCAATCAGGGCATAGCTGGTGAGCGATGAAACTTCCAGAAATACATACAGATTAAAAGCGTCACCCGTAATCACCATCCCGGACAATCCCATCACCAGCAAAAGATAGAGGGCATAAAACAGCGGTGATTTTTCCGTCTTGTCTTCCTCCACCCGGCGAAATGAATATACGGCCGTCAACAAGGCAACCGTTATGATCGCCAGCAACACAAGTGCGTTAAACGTATCAATCCTCAACTCGATCCCAATGCCTACCGGTCGGCTCCAACCGCCTACAAAATAACGAATCACTCCTCCATCCATTACCCTCTGCAACAGACCCAGCGCCACGGCAAAAGAACAGATCAGGGCAGCCACCGTCACAGGAAAACAAATACGGCGGTCCGCTATGCCCGCGAGCCCTACAACCAGCGCCCCTAACAGTGGCGCCAGTAAAACAATAATAGGATATTGCTCAACCATCGCTTTCTGTCGACTTTATTTTGGCAAGAAGTTCGTCTTCCTCCAAAGTTCCGTAATTTTTGTAGACAACCTGTGTCACCGCAAGAGCCACTCCCAGCGTAGCCACGCCAACCACAATGGCGGTAAGCATCAATACGTGAGGGAGCGGGTTTGAATAGTCGTCCGGATTAATAGCATGAGCATCTCCCTCATTCGCAGCGTGCCCGGAAGTGTGTTCGGCAGATTCAGCTGCCGGAGCGTGATGGTCCAGAATGGGAATCGTGGCATTCTCTTTCACTCCCGCAGAAACATAAAACAAAATAATCGCTGTCTGAAAAATCGACATACCGATCAACTTCTTGATCAAGTTGTTCTTCGTGATCATGGCATACAAGCCAATCATCATAAGGATCACAGAGACCCAAAAGTTGACATGCGGAATCACGTATTGCTGGAAAAAAGCACCCATAATTACAGACCTCCCTCCAGTTCACCTTTCGAAGACAGATTGGCGTAAATTGCAAACATGATCGCTGACACAGTGAACGCTACTCCGATTTCCACGCCCAGCATACTGTGGGATCGAGCCTGAGCTGCGTCGCTTGCGGGCATCAACACATGCAACACACCGTAGTCGAGAAAGTTCTCTCCCAGAAACTGACACATCACTCCGAAACCCGCGTAGATGGCAACGCCAACAAAAGCCAATTTCACGTAACGTTTTTCCGGTAATCGCTCCAGAACGGGATTCAAACCTTTTGCCAATGCCAACAAAATGAAACTCGTCCCCAGAATGACTCCGCCCTGAAATCCTCCGCCCGGGCTGTGATGGCCATGCGCGATCACATATAGAGCAAACAGCTGCAACACCGGAACCAATAAGCGACAGGTAGTACCAACAATAATGTCATGATGGTCACCAATCGCATGAGGCGCCGAAGGCTTCGCTCCACCCGGCGTCTGATTCATGACTCGCAGGATGGCCATAATCGCAATGACCGCTATCAAGACAACAACCGTTTCAAGCATGGTGTCGAAGCCACGATAATCCGCCAGCACCGCGGTCACCATGTTCGGCACCCCGGTATCCCTCATCGTATTTTCAATGTAATAATGCGACACCACACTGTCATTAGCCGGCGACTCTGCATTCCCCCAATAAGGGAAATCATCGACAGCCGAAAGCAAAAGCCCTCCGGTAAACAAAACTGCGATAAGTCCAACCCACTTCATAAATTCAATCCGATGATTTTCTTTTAGTATTGTAAACGGTGGCGATCAGAATAACCGCGCTGATACCCGCCCCCACCGCGGCTTCGGTAAATGCCACATCCACGGCCCCCATCCCCGCCCACAGCAGACAGATGAGAAAACTGTAAGTCCCGAAGATCATTGATGCTGCCAGTAAATCTTTCACCCGTAACGAGATCACTGCGGTGACCACGAGGAAAAGAAGAATAATGATGTCGAACTGCCAGATCATGCTGTGAAAAATATTCTCTTATTACTCGCTTTCGTTTTGAGACAAGGCATTCCCTTCCTTGCGCGTCAACGGTTCGATTCCGTCCTCATACCCGGCATCCATCAGCGCATGCGTAGCCGTCGGTGACGTCAGCATGATGAAAGCGCAAATAGCGAGCAGTTTGACTATGACCAGCAAATCCGCCCATACAAAATTTGTCCAATGTACTTGCCCGAAATGATAAACCGCAAAGCCCATCACCACGAGCAAACTCGACAAAGTATCTCCCTTGCCCGCAGCATGCATGCGTGTGTAAAAGTCAGGGAAGCGAATCACTCCGACAACCGAGCCAAAGAAAAACACCAGGCCCGCTACGATGAGAATTATGCTGATTGTATCGATAATCATAACTCAGGATTTCCTTGCGTCTCCCGCAACATCAATTTTTCCTCCCGTCGCTTTGGAACGATGGAAAAATCTCGCTGCTGCCAGTGAGCCGATGAAATTCAACAGCCCGTACGCCAAGGCAAAATCCACGAACATCCCGATCCTCTGTCCGGGAAAAATCGTGCCTATAAAAACAAGTAGTATAGCTGTTTTAGTACCAATCACATTGACCGCGACAATGCGATCAATTGCCGTCGGCCCAATATTCATCCGATAAAAAATCGGGATCATCATGATCAATAAGGCAATTCCCGCCCACATGAAAAAAGTGATCATATCAGGCAGACTCCTTTCCGTCCGAGTTGCCACCCCGAGCATCCCGCTCAGAACGATAGATGCGGGCAATGCGGCGTTCCATTTCACCATCTAATCCCGCCGCCGCCGCATCATTAATTGCATGCACATAAAAGTCATCCCCCATGATTTTAATCGTCACCGTTCCAGGGGTTAGGGTAATCGAGTTGGCGAGCAGAAATTTGGCGAAGTCGGATTTCAGTCCGGTCTTGAAGTGAACAATGCTCGGATTGATTTTCTTCATCGCATCAGGCGACAAAGCGAGTCGCAGAACCGCAATGTTCGCCAGAAAAATCTGCCAGATCATCCACAAAAAATAAAAAGCCAACCTCCAACCTTCACAGACCCTCTCTCCAACCGACTGCTCGCGGGTTTGGAATAACAAGTCCGATGACATCCACGTCACCAGGCCACACGAGATCAGGCCCAGAGCCAAGTGAAAAGCGTCGAACTGCCCTGAGAGAACAACCCAGGTGATCATTAACAATGTAAAGATAAATACCTTGTACGCCATGTTTCAAATCTGCCCGATTCCGGTTCGGGAAAGGGGCTGCTACCGTTTATTAAGGTATGGGCCATTAAGTCAATTACAGAACTTAGCTCAGGCATCCCCGCCTTTCACCTTTTTAAGCAAGTCAGATAGTTCTTTAACAATCCCCGGCTTCTCTTCCCAAAGATTTCTAGATTCCGAAGGGTCTTCCTTCAAATTATATAGTTGCCCGGACGGCCCGGTTCAGCGTAGCGGGAATCGTACCCTTGAGACTGCAAGGCCCAAGCTGTCAAAAGCCAAATAAACCCCGCGGCCACCAACACAGGCTTTGACTTTCTGAGCTGCAAGTACTCCTCGCTCATCACCAGGATATAGGCGCAGACAAAGATGAGTACACAGAAGTACCCCACCCCAGACGCCGTGAAGTCTGGATCACCCAACGCCGAGCTCCCCGCGGAGGCCCATGTCGTGCCTGAGCCTATCAGAAGCAGAATCAGGGAAACAACGATTCCTACGAATCTCTATGGTGTACGATCCGACTGATGCCAGGCTGCTGCGGGCTTGTTCCAGCACCTCATGTCCGGCCTCGCAGCTGAACGACTGCTGGCGCTCGAGCAACTGCAGTTTGAACAGCGCCTCTCCGGCCTGCAGATTACGGACTTCGCGATCGTGCTGCTGCCAGGCGCGGGCAATAGCATGGCTGGACAATTCCTCGGCACCGCGCCGGGCAGCGGTCAACGCCTGGAAATCGGCCGAAGTGAGTTGCTGCTCGCAGTCATCGAGGAATGCCCCGACACTCAGGCCCTGGCTGCCGTCGGCCTTGAGCATCGGCAGGGAGCCGGCGAAGTAATCGTACTTGTTGGCTGGCATTGAGATCATCGTCCGGATTTCGAAGTTGGTTGTTGCGCGGGCGGCAATTCGCGGTGCCGCGTTCAATCACGCATCAATTCAGTACGCCGCGGCCGAGGTATTGCATCGGCATTTCAGCAACGCCACCGCCGCTGAAGTCGTAGTGGACGTTGCCGTCCTGTTTACCGATGCGGGTTCCGGCATCGACATTGTCTTTAGCTTTGCGAAACGGGTCATCAACGATTTGCGTGAGACGCGTTTCGACGCCGCTGGTGATTTGCTTGGCTTTCGCTTCAGCCGCCCTAAATGCCTTCGGCTTTGATCGAATCGATTACCGGCTGGAACTTCGCTTCCACTCATGGATTCCCCGCATTGAAAATGGGTTGTTTTCACTGCGAGTGATGGGCCAATTGGAGGCAAAAGCGGATACTATATCGCGAAAGCTACGCACCTCCAGTGTCCACCTTGTTTATTTGGACAAACGGCCGTGCGCAAACAGCAAAAGTTGCTACTCTCGGTGTTGCATCTATATTATTTATCAGCCGCAATCGATGGACTGAACCCATTGCAATCTCGACATTAGCGACATTTCGAGGGAACTCGATGCCACCATTTCCCGGACAAAATTGGACGTCCCCGACGCTGAATATTCCGTTTGTCTGGATCGAAGCCGTTGGCATGTGGGTTGCGAAAAATATGATCGCCAACGACGAATACCGCCGTTTCCGCCCGGATCACGACAGCGGCGACTACGCGGGGCACTCGCTCGCAGAAGACCGCCAGCCGGTCGTCGGTGTCAGCTACAAGGACGTCGGGCAGTTTTGTGAGTGGCTGACCGAACGAGATATCGAATCCGGCGACCTGGACGACACATACATTTTCCGCGTGCCGAGCCACAACGAATGGACGAGACTGGCTCGCTGCGGTGACGGCCGCATGTACCCCTGGGGCAACGAGTGGCCACCGAAGTACGGCAATTTCAGCGACGAATCCGCCCACGAATGTTTTTCGGACTGGGAATCTATCAAGGGTTACAACGATGGTTTTCCCGTGACCTGTCCGGTCGAAGAAGCGGGCGAAAACGATTGGGGCCTGATCGGCATCGGCGGCAACGCCTACGAGTGGACGTTCGAGGCCGGGGGCACCTCCTGCGAGCTGCGCGGCGGATCCTTCAGCACCACCCAGGCTGAGTACCTGCGCATCGACAACCGCTACCGCCGAGAACCGACCAGCCGCCTCATCAACTTCGGCTTTCGCCCCGTACTTCTGAAGTAAACAGACATCGGCAAACCGGAATGTTGGGAGGCGGATTCCGCTATGGGGACCGCGTCGGCTTAAAAGCTTAAAAAAGGAAATTTGTGGACCGCTCCACCCCCACCACACCCGACGATGGCAAACAAGCAACCGTCGCAGCGCCTACCGGCAATGTTATCGTGCCGATCGGACTGATCCTGGGCGCCACCGTTGTGCTCATGCTGGTCGGCTGGGACCTGGCGACCGGGAAAACGGACGACGGTCAATCGGTAATCCATCAGCACAACGCCATCAACTGGTTGACCGCCGCCTGCCTGATCAGTGCGGGCTACCTGGCAACAGCAATCGGTATCCGGCACAGGCGCCGACCAGACACAGACCAATCCACCTGGGTGCTGTTCCCTGTCGGTGCGGGTTTTCTGTTCGGCGGCTGCGACGAGCTGTTCGAAATTCACGAGCGATTCGGCAGCTGGGTACTGGGCGCCTACCTGGCCGGGGCCTGCCTGTCACTGATCTGGCTGTTGCCGGTCCTGGCACGCCACCGGGTGCCGCTGCTCACCTTCCTCGCCGGCATGGTCGGCTTCGCTGTGGCATTCGCCTGTGAAGCTTTCTGCCAGACCGCCGCGGACGCTGGCCCGCCCTTATCCTACGTCGCTTACGTCGAAGAGGTCGGCGAGTTCACAGCCTGCCTTCTATTCTTCCTATCCATGATGACGCTATACGCGAGTAAGCCGCCGCGGTGATCCGCACGCGTTTTTGTACCGCTGCCTCTGTGAGTTGAGATCGTAACAGGGATAGTACTTTTACGCTCGCATTGACGCCCCAGTCAGCGATGCCCCCTCGCGTTTTCCCTTCTAAACAGCTTCTGCACAGCGGAGACAGTTCGGTAATCCGTGTTATATTTCAAGTTCTGCTTTGGCTATTCAACGAACGCGGAGCTGCCAATGGCAACCCCTATCGCAATGCCAATTCAGGGCCAGTCTGTCGAGGTCTGTGTCCTGATCGAATGGTGTAAATCTGAGGGCGACACCGTCGCTGCCGGTGATATTCTGTTCAGTTACGAGACCGACAAGGCATCGTTCGAGTTTGAATCGCCGGTAGCCGGCACGCTGCTCGCCACTTTCTACGATGAAGGCGACGATGTCCCAGTGCTGAGCAATATGGCAGTGATTGGCGATGACGGTGAAGACACTGAGTCGTTCGCACCGGCCGCGGCCCCCGCACCGGCAGCGCCAGAGTGCGAAGCTGCAACGCCACCAGCTGCATTGGCCACGCCAGCAACCCCGGTTCAGCCGGACACCGCCACGACCGCGTCGGGGATCAATCAGGGCGTTTCCCCGCGGGCGCGCCATGCCGCGACAACTGCCGGGATCGATCCTCGCAGCCTGTCCGGTTCCGGGCCACAGGGACGGGTAATCGAACGCGACGTTCTGGCAGCGCCCCCCGCATCGGCGACCGCGACTGCATCTGTTTCCGCCACGGACACCGTAGCGCCTGGGCCGGTGCTCGAAGGTGATAGCATCAAGGACATCAAGCTCAGCAACATCCGCAAGATCATCGCTACGCGTATGGTCGAATCGCTGCAGCAGGCAGCGCAGTTCACGCTCACCGCCGGTGCCGACGCTACTGCGATCATGGCCTGTCGCCGTGTCATCAAGGAGCGGCGCGAGAAATTCGGCATCACGGACATCAACATCAACGATTTGGTGGCATACGCAACGGTTCGAACACTGCTGCAGTTCCCCGAGATGAACGCTCATTTTCTGGGCGACAAGATACGCCAGTTCGAGAACGTGCACCTGGCGTTTGCCGCCAACTCCCCGCGCGGTCTGCTGGTACCGGTTATTCCGTTCGCCAGCGGCATGACGCTGAACGAGCTGGCGCTGGCCGGCAAGGAACTTGTCGGCCAGGTGCATGACGGCACAATTGCCGCCGACCAGATGACCGGCGGCACCTTCACCATTTCCAATCTCGGTTCTTTCGGCATTGAGTCATTCACACCGGTGCTGAATCTACCTCAGGTAGCCATCCTCGGTGTCAACACGATTACACCGCGCCCGGTGCAGGAAAATGACGACTACGTCATGCGCCCGTACCTGGGATTGTCCCTGACCATCGATCATCGTGCTGTCGACGGCGCACCTGCTGCAGCGTATCTTAAGGCGCTGTGTGCAAACATCGCTGACTTCGACCTGGCATTGTTCCTGTAACAACTGCAAGCCGCAATCTGCAATACGGAATCTGATTTATGCCCAAATCACAGTTCATCGATCCGAAAAAAGTTCGTAAACGCAGCCATGTCAAACTGGCTGACATCCCGGTCAACCACTATCACCGCTCGTTCGCTGCCGAGGTCAAGAACTTTGCGCCCGAGGAAATGATCGGAATCTACCGCGATATGGCGGTGATCCGCGAGTTCGAGACGATGCTGAACCTGATCAAGACGACCGGCGAATACAGTGGCGTCGCCTACAACTACCCGGGGCCGGCACATTTGTCGATCGGCCAGGAAGCGTCGGCTGTCGGCCAGGCCTATGTACTTGACACCGACGATTTTATTTTCGGTTCACACCGCAGCCACGGGGAGATTTTGGCAAAGGGGCTGAGCGCCATCGCCAAGAACCAGGACGACACGCTGCTGCAGATCATGGAAGACCAGTTCGCCGGTGAGGCGTTGCGGGTCGTCGAGCGCAACAAGCACGACAACGTCAAAGCACTGGCGACAGATTTCCTGGTATACGGCGCGCTGGCGGAAATATTCGGGCGACAAACCGGTTTCAACCGCGGTCTCGGCGGCTCGATGCACGCTTTTTTCCCTGGCTTCGGCATTTACCCGAACAACGCCATTGTCGGTGGTTCGGCGGACATCTCGGTCGGCGCCTCACTGTTCAAGAAGATCAATCAGAAGCCCGGCGTCGTCGTCTGTAATATCGGCGATGCCTCGATGGGTTGCGGGCCTGTCTGGGAAGCGATCTGCATGGCCACGATGGGGCAGTACAAGGAGCTGTGGGAAGGCGAGTTCAAGGGTGGGCTGCCGTTGATCATCAACGTCATGAACAACCTCTACGGCATGGGCGGTCAGACCCTCGGCGAAACCATGGGCCAGGAAATCATGGCACGAGTCGGCGCTGGCGCCAATCGCGACCAGATGCATAGCGAACGCGTCGACGGCTACAATCCGCTGGCCGTCATCGACGCCTTTCAGCGCAAGATCGATGTACTGAAGAAGAAAGAAGGACCGGTACTTCTCGACACCCTCACCTACCGGGTTTCCGGACACTCGCCTTCCGACGCTTCCTCCTATCGTGAACGCGAGGAGATTGCGGCCTGGGAAGCCGTCGACCCGATCATCATCTACGGCGACGATCTGGTCAAACACGAGGTCTGTACCCAGGACCGGCTCGACACGATCCGCGAAGAGACCGTTGCAATCATGGTAAACGCCTTGAAGCTGGCGATGGACGACGAGCTGTCGCCGCGTCTCGACCCGTCGACCGACCGCGATGCTGTTGCCCGGTTCATGTACTCCGACAACAACATCGAGAAAATGGAAGACCGGGAATGCACGGTCAACATGCCGAAGGAAGACAATCCGCGCGTCAAGCAAATCGCCCGCCGCAGCCGCAAAGGTGTCGACGACAGCGGCAAAGAGCTCGCCAAAGGTAAAGCGGTGCAGTACCGCGACGCCCTTTTCGAGGCGATTTTGGACGGCTTCTACACCGATCCGACACTGGTCGCCTGGGGCGAGGAGAACCGTGACTGGGGCGGGGCCTTCGCGGTCTACCGCGGTCTGACCGAAGCCCTGCCCTACCAGCGCCTGTTCAATTCGCCGATTTCCGAAGGTGCCATCGTCGGGGCCGCCGTCGGTTACGGACTATGCGGTGGTCGTGTCATTGCCGAACTGATGTACTGCGATTTCCTCGGGCGCTCGGGCGACGAGATTTTCAACCAGCTTTCCAAATGGCAGGCCATGAGTGCGGGTGTACTGCCAATGCCGGTGATCATCCGCGTCTCGGTCGGTTCGAAATACGGCGCCCAGCATTCCCAGGATTTCTCGAGTCTGTGCACCCACATACCAGGGCTCAAGGTCGTCTTTCCAGCCACTCCGTACGACGCGAAAGGCCTGATGAACGCCGCACTGCGCGGCACCGATCCGGTCATCTTTTTCGAATCCCAGCGCAGCTACGAGATCAGCGAACTGTTCCAGCCCGACGGCGTGCCGGAGGGGTTCTACGAAGTCCCGCTCGGCGAGCCGGACATCAAGCGAAGCGGCAAGGACGTCACCATCGTCACTGCCGGCCATACGCTGTACACCGCCCTCAAGGCCGCTGACATACTGCAAGGCTACGGACTGGAAGCGGAACTCGTTGATTTGCGCACGCTGGCGCCGCTGAACTACGCACCGATCGTCGAATCAGTGAAAAAGACCGGACGCGTCTTGTTATGCAGTGACGCCTGCCAGCGCGGCTCCTTCCTCAACGACGTCGCCCAGAACATCACGGAACTCGCTTTCGACTATCTCGATGCCCCTGCCGTAGTCATTGGATCGCGCAACTGGATCACCCCGGCGTACGAGCTGGAGAAAGCTTTCTTCCCGCAACCGGAATGGCTGGTCGACGCCATCCACCAAAAGATCCTGCCGCTTCCCGGGCATACCTGTGTCAGTGATTTCTCGAGCGAGGAACAGATCCGCCTCAGCAGTCTCGGGATCTAAGTTGCCACGGTGCGCCAGACACGGAAGGCGGCTGCAACTGGGCGCAGCGCTGTTGCTTTCTCTGCTGTGCCTGCCGGCCGCCGGTGACGACTCACTGCTATCGCGCGAATACGTCATGGAAATGGCCGCGACGCGGGTCCAGGCCAACAACGTCGAGCACATCCGCAAGAAACTCGCGGCACAACTGGGCGAGGATCCGCTCAACGACCCGCTCTGGAGCCGGCTCGGCTGGACCTACCTGGCACTCGACAACGTCTCCGCGGCGGCAGCCTGCGCCCGCACCGCCCTGCGGCTGCGACCTTACAGCGCCCGCTACCACCTGTTGCAGGCACACGTGCTGCTGGTTGACGGGCAGTCTGCGGGAATTGCAAAAATCCTGGCCGGCGCCGTGCAGTCAAACGCGATGTTCTTCAATCACATCAAATTGGCTGACGCCCGCGCATTGATCGCCGCAATCAGCGATCCGGGCAGCCGCGACATGGTGCAGAGCCAGTTCGACCAGTTACTGAAAACCGATACCTTCGCTGCCGAGGTGACGCGCTTTGAAATTCTCGATGAGGTCGGCGGCCGCATCCTGAAAACCTGGCGCGAGCGTGATAATCGTATGCGCGTCTGGATCGCTGTCGAGGGTAAATTTCTTCAGGTCTACGACGAGTCGACACGAACCCGCACCGACCTGGCACCAAAGGTGGCAGCATTCGGCTGCGAACGGACCACTGTGCGCTACGTGGCGATCACCAGGGACCGTCTGTTGATTGCCGCCGGCAGCCACCTGCTTTCCTGCGACCGAAAAACCGAAGATTGGCAAATCGTCCGGCCGCCGATAAAGGGGCAGCTCGACGTTGTCGACATGCGTGACGACGACTATACGACCGCGACCGTCACCTTCCGTGACCAAGACGGCGACGAACATCTGTTTCTTTTTCATCCGCTGCGCAGCGAATGGCGCGAGCTGCCGCCGCGTCGGCAGTTCGTGGAGCACCTGAGCGATGATCCAGATGGGGTGAATTTCGCCATCCGAAACGGTTTTCCGCCGCCGGAGACACCGATCCAGGCAGCATCGGCAATGTCACAATGGCGGGACGCCCTGGCCTACGTGCATGAGATGCCAGTTCATTTGGTCTCACTTGACCGACAGCTGTTGCAGAAACTAGCCACCGACAACGGCGTGACCGGCAAAAAGGCAACGGCCTATTACAAGGGCATGGCCCTGCCGATCTGGTCCAGGCGCGATCTGCAGGACAGTCACTGGCGCCAAGCTTTGCGCGACATCAAGGCTTCGGGCGCTGACCGCGTGAGCCTCTCAATGACCGGCTATCAGCACGGGCCTCGGTCTGTCGAGATCATCTCCGACCCTGAAAAGACGCTCACCGTCGACGAAATACGCACGGTCATCCAGGCAGCCCGAGACGCCGGTCTGCGGATCATGCTCAAGCCCCACCTCAACCTGGCTATCGAAGCGAAAGATGACCACATGTGGCGCGGCCTCATCAAACCAAGCGAAAGGGACGTCAAAGCCTGGTTCGCCAGCTACACGTCTTTCCTCATGCCGTATATCGATCTGGCAATCGCCGAGCAGGTTGAGATTTTTTGTGTCGGGGTGGAGTTGAAGAAGATGACGCCCTACACCCGTGAGTGGAAAAACCTGATTGACAATGTCCGCAAACGTGGCTACAAGGGCAAGCTCACATACGCCGCGCTGCATGACAATTTCTATGTCGTGCGTTTCTGGAACGCTCTCGATTACATCGGTATCGATGCTTATTTCGAAGCAACGCGCGATAAGAATGCCGGACTCCGCGAGATCATCGCAGGCTACGAGGGTTGGGCCGAGCGTTTGGAGCAATTCGCGAGTGACCAGAAGCGACCGATTATATTTACCGAAGTCGGCTTCAACAACCAGGATGGCGCCAACGTCCGACCCTGGTACTGGTCAGGCAACCGCGCCAAGCTCGACAATATCGAGCAGGCCGCCTGCTATCATGCCGTGCTCGAAGTGTTTCCGCGCCGCGACTGGCTTGCCGGGATATTCTGGTGGAACTGGAGCGCCAATCGCCCGCCGTTCCCCGACGAGCCGCACTACTCACCCCAGTCGAAACTGGCGGAACTGGTGCTGCGCGCCTACTGGCGACCGTCGTCCGGCAGCGGAATTGAGGAAAAGCGCGAGGAGTGATCCTTGACAGACACGTGCATACCCTTATTTTGAGTTTGTGATCTCGTGAACCGCCAGATTAAGAGCCGGGATTACCAGAAACGCTTTTACCCTTCAGCCACATTAAGGAGACACTGATGATCGAGACCAATATCCCCGAAGCCACCAAGAAGCTGCAAGCTATTGTCGACAAGAATCAACATAAAATCGGCCGCTCGAAATCATATATCGGCCATCCCGCCGAGTACTCTGGTACCGTGCAGGCCGTGCGGGACCGCGTCCGCACCAAGCCGCCGAAGCCAAAGGATCTGCTCAAGCGCAAGAAACACTGGCACAGCGACTTTGGCGTCGAGATCGTGGATTCGCTGGAGATGCACAACTCGACGATGGCAATCAACATCTTCAATCGCCTGACGGAGCATACCTCAGCCGGACGCCCGGTCATCTGGATCACGCCGGTCGGGCCCATGGGGCAGTATCCGATCATCGCACAGCTCATCAACAAGCTCGGCACCGTCGATACCTCGCTGATACATACCTTCGCAATGGATGAGTGGGCAACGCAAGACGGTGAGATGATAGCGAAAAAGGATTATCCGTATATGACCACGTTCCGCCAGGACATGGCCGAACAGTTCTTCGACCTGCTCGACGCGGCACATCAGATTCCGGTGAGCAACCGTAACTTCGCCGCCGGCAAGCACCTGCACAGTTACGAGAAGAAAGTCGATCGCTTGATGAACAAAGGCGCCGGCGTCATCTTTACCGGCGGCGTCGGCAAGATCGGTCACATCATGTTCTGGGAAAGTACCTTCGGCGTACGCCTCAACCGCTCCCTGGCGGAGCAGGTTCTGTGGGTACGCGGTGCACCGCTGACCTTCGGCACAATCGACCAGAACGAAACCACCTCATCCGCCAGCGCACCCGTGCCGGTGTTTGCCAACACCATCGGTCTGGGGCTCTTCGTCAAACTGCGCAACTACGGCAGGAAGCATCGCGGACGAGTGCACGCCTATTTTGGTCTCGACAATATCGAGGAACCCCTGAAATGGCAGCGCTTCATCGCCCAGTGCATGTTGATGATGGAAACCGCCGATCCCAGCTTCGGCGCCAGCTACGTGCCGACCATGCCGGGAGCCTACGTCATTGTCCGCAGCCATGTCTACGACAGCTTCTTTGTAGCGTCGAAGTAGGTCCCGCAGAATACGGTTGTTTTCGAACTCGTGAGCTTCGTGGGTCGTCGTGAGATTGCCTGACTAGGGCTTTGCCGCGGGATGCATGTTCGGAGAAACTGTCCCGCTATCTGCCGAGGTAGAGGTCGCGGCCCTGTACAAGAGCCGCCATCTTGCGATCCGCGATCGATCGCTTGAGCATCCAGAAGCCGCAGTCGGGATGCACCCAGCCGAGGCGGCCTTCGCCCAGCGTTTTTTCTCCTTTCTCGATACGTGCAGCCACTTCATCCGGCTTCTCCACGCGGTTGACTTTCACATCGATTACACCGAGTCCGAGCTTGATGTCTGGTGACACATCACGCAGCGCCTCGAGATCGTCGTCCGGCCGATGCGCCAATTCCAGCACCAAGTGATCGGTGTGCAACGCGTTAAGGAATCCAACGAGTTCCTTCCAGGTACCCGATTGGATCGTCTGGCCACCGTAGTTGCCGAAGCAGAAGTGTACGGCCTTTTCGTGCCGCACGGCATCGAGCAGAATATTCATCGACTTCGCCGCGATCTCGCCGTCACCGGGGTTGCCGGTGATGTTGGCTTCGTCGATCTGCACGCATTCGCAGTCGATCTCCCGGATCTGCACGGCAATCACTTCGGCCAACGCCATAAGTAGCGCCTCGAAGTCATTGTAGTGATTGTCGAGGAGCGTCCGAGCCAGCATATACGGGCTGGTGACAGTGAATTTTACCTTGCGTCCGGCTGTCTGCACGACGCGCTCACAGTCCGCCACAAGATTGAGGCTCCCCTCCCCAATCGCACTGTCAACGACGCCGGCGGGTTTGGCACGGAACGACATGCTCTTTTGTGCGGCAAACGCCTGCCAGTCGCCATAGCCCACCTCGGAACGGACACCGTCCAGTGGGCGAATGAAGTAGTCGATCATGCCGTTTGTATCCGGATGATTGACATCGAACCGGTACAGTTCACCGTCTGTCGGCAAATCGATACCGAGTTGGCGTTGCGTATCGACAACAACTCGCGTCGCATCGATCACCGACTGTTCACTGGGCATTGCAGTGAGCCAATCCGGGAGCGGATACGAGCCGACCGTAGTGGTTTTGATCCTTGGCGTATTCATGTCAGATACGATGCCTGTGGTTCCCGTCAATGCAAGGTCGACAAAAACGGCAAAGCGCCCGCATGGCTCTACTGTATTCAACTGCCTTGATATTCCGGGTCACGACCGTAGTTTACCGCCTTTTCCTTCACCATTCCTCTATCATTTCTCTACCACGCTGACTCAAAGGAATTCGAACATGTACGAAAAGACCCTGATAATCGTCAAACCCGACGGCGTTCAGCGTCGCATGGCAGGCACCTTGATCAGCCGCTTCGAGAACGTCGGCCTAAAGATCCACGCCATGCGCTTTGTGCAGACAACCGCGGAACAGTCAAAAGCACACTACGCCGAGCACGTCGACAAACCGTTCTACCCGGCGCTGGAAGCGTACATTACCGTCGGCCCGGCCCTGGTGTTTGTGCTGGGCGGCACCGGAGCTATCGCCAAGGTACGTCAACTCGTCGGCGATACGGAGCCGGCCAGTGCGTTGCCGGGCACAATTCGCGGCGACTATGCGCACCAGACCCTGAAACGCGAACCCGACCGGTTCCTCTGCAACCTGGTCCACGCCAGCGCCAATCCAGAGGATGCCGAACGCGAAGTGGCCCTGTGGTTCGGACCCGACGAAGTGCTGGACTACCCGATGATCGACGACATGTATACCGGTCTGTGAGTATCCACTCTGCAGACCAGCAGCTGCCATGACATTTCGTCACTTTGTCGAAAACGCCGAGACCTACTTCACCGATCTCATTCGTGAGAGCCGGCACTCCCCCCTGGACGCCCTGGCAATGGCCGGGTTGTTCATACTTTCACGGATTTACCGCAACCTTGTGCAACTGCGCATTTCGCTGTATAACCAGCGCATGCTGCGGCCGCGGACGCTCGGTTGCCTAGTGGTCAGCATTGGCAATCTGACAGTCGGCGGTACGGGCAAGACACCAGTCGTCGAGGTCTTTTCGCGAGTACTGACGCGAAACGGCAGAAAGGTGGCGGTGCTGAGCCGCGGCTACCGCAGCAAGAGCAAGCCGTTTCTCGAGCGACTCGCCGATTTCTGTCTTCGCCGGGCTGACGACGTGCCACCACGTGTCGTCAGCGACGGCAAACGTCTGCTTCTGAACTCAGAGATGGCTGGTGACGAGCCGTACATGTTGGCCAACAACCTGGACAACGTCGTGGTACTGGTTGACAAGGATCGGGTCAAAAGCGGCCGCTACGCCATCAACAAATTCGACGTCGACACCCTGATACTGGACGACGGCTTTCAGTATCTGTTTCTGAAGCCGCGGCTGAATATCCTGCTGATCGACGCGACGGCACCGTTCGACAACCACCATCTGCTACCGCGCGGCCTGTTGCGTGAGCCGATCAAAAACCTGCGGCGCGCTGACTACATCTTTCTGACGAAATCCACTGGCGGCACCCACCTGCGCCATCTCAAGAGTTTCATCAAGCGCCACAACCACCGGGCCGAGATTATCGAGTGCACACACAAGCCACGGTACCTGCAGAATCTGTACTCCGGTGATCGGCAATCGCTTGAGATACTCAAAGGCAAGAAAATCGCCTCGATCTGCGCCATCGCGGCGCCCGAGAGTTTCGAATCTTTTCTGCGCGACTTCGGTGCCGAGCTCGTTCATTTCGACCGCTACGCCGATCATCACCGGTATTCGCAGCAGGAGGTCATCGATTTCATCAACGCCGCACATGAGAAAGGGGCAGAACTGGTTCTGACAACCGAGAAAGATGCAGTGCGCTTCCCGCTACTGGGACGGCGAGACCTGCCGGTTTTGTGGATGCGGGTCGAGATCGACATCCTCAGCGGTCGCGAGACATTTAACGACTGCATTTCGCGGCTGTGTCTGCGGCCGACTCCATTTGACGCCGACGGTTAAGGGCGCTCAGGACACCTTTCGAGGCTGAAGTCGACCTCATTGACATTCGCTCTGGGGCGCGACGAACATTGGCCTCGCGATGGCGTCAAAAGTATTTGGTCATGTTGCAATTGTCACACATGGAAAAAGCGCCGGGGAAAGGCGTATATTAACCGGTCCAGGTACCCAGCCCAAACATCTCAAATACATCAAACGCCTCCCGGCCTTGACCGACCATGCCCGACCTGATAACTAAAATCCTGCAACGTGGCGGTGAGGTCACGTGGATCATTTTCGCATTGGGCACGTTTGCCCTGGTCATCGTCATCGCACGCATCCTGCATTTTCACCGCGCACATATCAACGTGCCGGAGTTCATGCGAGGCGTGATGAACGTGCTGCGCCGCGGCAACGTCCTGGAGGCCGTCAGCATATGTGACGAGACGCCGGGCCCGGTCGCCCACGTCCTGCGCGCGGCAATCCTGAACTGTGGCAAGGGTGAGGCGCGGATGCGTCAGGCCGTGCAGGACTCGAGTCTGGCGGAAATCCCGCGGCTTGAGAAGTGGGTGCGCGGTCTGGCAGGCATTGCCGCGATCTCAATCCTACTGGGGTTGCTCGGTACAGTGATCGGCATCATCCGTCTGTTCGAAGCCATGAGTAACGCCGGTACCTTCGTTGATGTGCCAAGTCTGGCCGGGGGCATATGGATGGCGCTGATCAGCACGGCCACCGGTATGGTTGTAGCTATCGGCGCCAACGCGTCATACAACTACTTCGTGGCTCGGATCGACAATATCGTACTGGACATGGAGAAGGCGGCGGCGGAGATGATTCATTTCCTGATCGAGAATGATATCCGCATCGAAAACAACGGCGAGGACAGTAACGACAATGCTGCCAAGGTCGAGGCGGAGGTTGCCGATGTTTAAGCGCCGCCTGAAACCGCAGAACGGTTTTCTGCTGGCGGCACCGGCGGTTCTGGATCTGATTTTTCTGCTGCAGATTTTTTTCCTGATCGGCGACAAGGTGGTAGTCCAGGAGGGCATCACCGTGAGTTTCCCGAACACCCAGGAGCAGGAGGTCGAAACGGTCGCCGACAAGATGGTGATCTATTTTACCAAAGACAGCCAACTATGGTTCAACGACCAGACGGTCGAGAACTGGGACGCGCTCAAGGCTAAGCTCATCGAGGTGTCAAAAGAGCGCGAGAGCAAGCCGATCATCATCATCAGCGCCGACAAGGATACAACTTACAACGACATCGCTCGCATCATGTCAATCGCCAGCAAGTACGCCTCGAAAGTAATCGTACCTACCGAAGTCGATAAGCGGTAGCGCGTTGAAAACCGGTCTTTCCGTATGGCAACCCATGACAAAAAAATACAACGCCCCACTACTCATTATGCACGCGACTACATCGCTGCCATCGTGGCAGTAGGGCTTTTTTACACTGTCATCTGCTTCGCCCTACGCATTGAATCCGATAATGGCCGTGCCAGTGAAGTGACGCGCAAACGGGCCGACATCGTGTTCATCCCTACCGACGACAAAGAATTTGACCCGCGCAGAGACAGCAACGTCTGGCTGAAGAACCTGCTGGCTTGGCGCGACGTGCTCGACCCGAAACTAATGTTTATGCCCAACCGGGAATACGGATTCAGCCGTATTCGCAACACCGATTTCCATCGGCCGTTCTCCTACTTCGACCGCCACGAGATCAAAATCGAATCGGATGAACCGCAAGACTTCCAGCCGACGAGCATGTCGCCGGCGGTAACCGCATTGCGACTCGAACGTGACCGCGCCCGACGGTATTTGGCACCAACGGTTGACGATATTGCCGAACCCGGCCCGATTCCAGACGACATCGTCTGGACTGATGCCGATAATCGCCCGGAACCACGGCTGCCGCCACTACAACTGCCACCGGCGCTCGCTGACGAGACATTCACGACCGGCGGTCCGACGCACATTGTGGTGTTGCCGATGGGGCCGCTGTTCCCGGAGGGGGCGCGCCCGCGCATGGGCGATTATCCGGAAGGGTTGAAGAGTTCCGGTCGACGCTTTACTGTCCTCCAAGCCGGCGGCTGTGGCGCCGAGGTACTTGATGATCTGGCGCTGGCACATATCCGGCAGCTGTTCAATGACAAAGCCAGCCGGAAGCGTATGCAGGAAACGGCACCTGAATGGCTCGAAGGCAAGGCGCGGTTCGCCTGCCACTGGCGCTTTCTGCCGAACGTGACTGAGAACCCGGAACCCAAAGACCGCGAAGGATGGCATGATCGCGATTGGAACTGATAATCTTTTTACATTCTTGACTGTACTCATCATGTTGATTGCCGGCATCGCCTGTATCCGCCAGTGGTGGCAGGACAACACGCACGGATGGAACATTTCCGAAGAGCTGCTCTGCCGTTGCCGGGAGTGCCGGCTGATCTTTATCGGCAAGCGCATCGAGAGCATGACCCGCTGCCCCTCCTGTCAGAGTCTGATCCGCATTCGCGACAAAAAATCCTCCAAGCGCATGAGATATTGATGGACGATATTCATGAGAAAATTATCATCCTCGACTTCGGCTCGCAGTACACCCAGCTGATTGCCCGCCGCATCCGCGAGTTGAATATTTACAGCCAGATCGTCAGTTACCGGCTGACCCCGGCTGAGATTCGCGCCATCAACCCCGACGGCATAATCCTGAGCGGCGGTCCGGCCAGTGTCAACGACGAGAACGCGCCCCACTGTGATCGCGGCATTTACGACCTGGGCATTCCAATCCTGGGTATCTGCTACGGGCTGCAGCTTATCGCCCATCACCTGGGTGGCCGCGTCGTCCCCGGCACCCATCGGGAATATGGCCCCGCCACGCTGAACGTCGTCGAGCCGCAGCCCCTGTTCCGCGACACCCCGGACGAACAGCGCGTATGGATGAGCCACGGGGATAAAGTCCTCGAACTGCCGGATGGCTTCCAGCCTGTCGCAACCACTGCCAACAGTGAGTTTGCAGCTGTAGCCCACACGAAAGGAATTTACGGTTTGCAGTTCCACCCGGAGGTGGTTCACACACCGAACGGCACCGACATCCTGTCCAACTTCTGTTATGGCGTCTGCGGCTGCAAGGGTGAATGGACAATGAAATCCTTCATCGAGCGCAGCGTCGGTGAGATCTGTGAACAGGTAGGTGACGGCAAGGTCATCCTGGGCCTGAGCGGCGGCGTTGACTCCTCGGTCACGGCGGCGTTGATTCACAAAGCGATCGGTCAACAGCTCAACTGCATCTTTGTCGACAACGGCGTGGTTCGGGAAGGCGAGGTAGAAGCCGTACAACGGCTGTTCGGCAGCGCTTTCCAGATGAACCTGGACTGCATCTCGGCGGGGGAGCGATTCCTCGACAAGCTTGCCGGTATCACCGATCCGGAGACCAAGCGTAAAATCATCGGCAACGAGTTCATCACGGTGTTCGAGGAAGAGGCCCGCAAGTTCAGCAACGCCCGTTTCCTGGCTCAGGGTACGACCTATCCGGATGTCATCGAGAGCGTACCGATCGACGGCAACCCGAGCGCCATGATCAAGAGCCATCACAACGTCGGCGGCCTGCCAAGTGTCATGAATCTCGAACTGGTCGAGCCGTTGCGCCAGCTTTTCAAGGACGAGGTCCGCGAAGTCGGGCGCCAGCTCGGTCTGCCCGAAGATGTTGTCATGCGCCAGCCGTTCCCGGGCCCCGGTCTGGCGGTACGTATTATTGGCGAGGTCAACCGTGAAGGTCTCGCTGTCCTGCGCCAGGCCGATACAATAGTTATCGACGAGATGCGCAAAGCCGATTGTTACTACAAGGTGTGGCAATCCTTCGCAGTACTGCTGCCAGTGCAGAGTGTCGGAGTCATGGGCGACGAACGCACGTACGAAAATACGATCGCCCTGCGTATTGTGGATAGTCAGGACGGCATGACCGCCGACTGGTCGCGTCTGCCGTATGACTTGCTCCAGTGCATCTCCAACCGCATCATCAACGAAGTGCGCGGCGTCAACCGCGTCTGCTACGACATCAGCTCAAAGCCCCCGAGCACAATCGAGTGGGAGTGAGCAAAGCGAAGGTCGTGGTACGGGGTGGTTTCTTTTTTTTGTGGCAGGGCAACCTCGGCCGTGCAGTTCGATCATCCGGTACCGAATTTATATTTTCCTTTGTGGCACCAGGCAATTCCCGCCACTGTTGTACAGATCGATTTCACGGCCGAGCCACAACCCGAGCAGGAATGAACCCAGTATGCGAATCATCAGTGGACATGCACGCGGCACGCGGCTGACGCCGCCGCCCGGCACGGATGTACGACCGACCATGGACCGGGTCAAAGAGGCAATGTTCGCCATGCTCGAACCGCTGGTGGACACCGTCGTTGTCGACCTGTTTGCCGGCACTGGTGCCCTGGGCCTGGAAGCCCTTAGCCGCGGTGCTGCTGAAGCCTACTTCGTCGAGCTCAAGCGCCGCAACATTCGGATCATCGAGAAGAATCTGGCACGCGTCGAATCGGCACTGCCGGCGGCGGTATCAACACGCGTTTTTGAGGCCTCGGTTTTACGTACTCCGCAATTGCTGCCAACATTGCAGCCCGACCTGATCTTCGCCGACCCACCTTTTCATCCTGATCAGGACGGCAATGGTGTTGGCGGTCGCGAGTTGTTGGCGGACAAGGCGTTCCGCACCTGGGTCGGCAAGGCTCTGGTGATCATGGAACAGCCCGTCACGGAGCCTTTCCCGGCAGACATCCGTGCCGGCTGGGAGTTTATTCGGGAGCGTAACTACGGCGACGTCATGCTGTACATCCTGCGCCACACGGGCTGAACTGCATCCGGTCCGTTGTCTGCATATTCGAGACAACGGTCGATCAGATCGACCGGACTCATCCGGAATTCGACCTGCGAATCGCCAACAGCGCGTTGAAAAACACGCGTGCCGTAAAAAGCACAGTCGCCGACCACATAGCGATCCACAAGGACCTGACCAAGGGGCCAGAGCCTGATGAATCGGCAATCGAAGCGAAACCGCGACAGATCGACCGATCGTTCTTGCGCTTGAACCAGTTCTGAAGCAATCACGCCAAGCCAGCAAGTCAGTGTCAGGGCGCACATCCTACGGACACACCCCACCTGCGCACTGGCAGGTCGGGAAAGTCACCAGAAGGAGACTGCACACCGTCAAACCTTGACAAGTGCAACAGCCGTATCGTCAGAATCGGTAGAAACTAGCGGCGGGCTGAATTAGTAGCGCGGGCCTTCACGGCGCTCACGCGGACGAGCCTCATTGGCACGCAAACGGCGGCCCATGAACTCATTACCGTCGAGCGCAGAAATAGCGCCATTAGCTTCGCCATCGTCACCCATTTCGACAAAACCAAAGCCTTTCGACTGGTTGGTCGCACGGTCAACGATTACGCGGGCTGAGTCGACGGCACCGTACTCCTCAAACAGCTTTCTCAAGTCGTCATCGGCTGCGGTGTACGGCAGGTTACCAACATAGATATTCATCCGTTGATCTCTACAAGTCGCCGCGGGTCATTTTCCCTCGACACCTCATCACGGCGACTGAGGTACGAAGTCACGCTGTTTTCTTGCAGCAAAGCAATGCATGCAAAAAAAAAACCAGCGTTCAAGTCATAATTAATGGCATAAGGTAGCCACGCTTGAGTATCGGTCAAGTCGCGCCAGCAAAAAATTATATGTGCCAAATATCAGCACTCAAAGTGCTCTGGCGCACCAAAAGCTAATTCCCGCATAGAGCCCGAGAGGGCGAGCGGACGCGAGCGGCTTGCAGCAATCACGCGATGGTGACCTGGTCGCAGAGATAGACCTCCTGAATCTCCGCCAGCAGCTTCACACCTTCCGACATCGGCCGCTGAAATGCTTTGCGACCACTGATCAGCCCC
Organism: uncultured Lentisphaerales bacterium; assembly: GCA_964460215.1. Taxonomy (GTDB): domain Bacteria; phylum Verrucomicrobiota; class Lentisphaeria; order JABSQK01; family CAJWLW01; genus CAJWLW01. The sequence continues at coordinate 58,927 of CAYWQM010000005.1, read as the reverse complement.
ATGCCACCGGCTCGCTTGTTGATCACCGCTGTACGCACTGCCTCGGCAAAATCGTCCTGCCCCGAGGCACCGCCGGAGTTGATCAGCCCGACCCGCCCCATATAACAGTTCTCCACCTGGAACCGCGTCAGGTCGATCGGATGATCAGACGCCAGCTCGTCATACATCCCGGGGTGGTACTTGCCATAGCTGCCATAGCTGCCATCGGCGTTCAGCGCCTGATAGCCACGGTTGACCTCCGGGAGTTTCTGCTTGATGATATCCGCCTCGATGGTCACGCCCAGATGATTGGCCTGTGCCGTCAAGTCAGCGCTGGTATGATAGTCGGCGTCACCGACCTTGAAACCGGGATTGCGCAGATAGCACCACAAAACCGTCGCCATACCGAGGTCATGCGCCGTCTTGAAGGCCTCGGCGATCTCGACAATCTGCCGGGTGCTCTGTGGCGAACCGAAATAAATCGTCGCGCCAACCGCCACCGCGCCCATGTCAAACGCCTGCTTGACCGAGCCGAACATCACTTGATCAAACTCATTCGGCAACGTCATCAGTTCGTTGTGATTGATCTTGACGATGAACGGGATGCGGTGCGCGTACTTCCGCGCGACGCTGCCAAGCACGCCGAACGTCGACGCAACGCCGTTGCAGCCCGCCTCGATGGCCAACCGCACGATGTTTTCGGGGTCGAAATAGATTGGGTTCGGCGTGAACGAAGCACCGGCCGAATGCTCGATCGCCTGATCCACTGGCAGGATCGACACGTAACCCGTGCCACCCAGCCGCCCGTGATCCATCAGTGACTGCAGATTGCGCAGCACCGCCATCGACCGGTCGGTCGGACCGAAATAGTTGTCCACCGAGTCAGGACACGGCAAATGTATCTCGTCCTTTGAAATCTTCGGGCTACTGAACTGCAACAGGTCGTCGCTTTCGTCGCTAAGATATTTGACAATGCGGTCGATACTCATAACCAGTCTCCAAGTGTGGGCAAAAAATCAAACAATACTATAGCACACGCATTACCCGCAGTCAGGTCGGCATTGAAACTACGCCTCATCGCGGTACCTTCATTACCGCAGGTGCCGGACTCCCGGCACCATGGAGACAACAGAGATTTTTAATGTCCGAGACAGCCACAATCGAGCCGGTCCGAGACCTCAGCACCGAGCAGATCGAGCAACTGCAGCAGATCGTCGGTGACGACAATGTGTTGCAGCGCTCGTCCGATCTTCTGACCTACGATTGTGACGGAACGACTCTGGAAAAGCTGCCTCCCGCCGCCGTCGTCTTCGCACACAGCACCGGCGAAGTGCAGCGTATCGTCACCTGGTGCAATGAGAATGCCCTGCCCTTTTGCGCCCGCGGCGCCGGCACCGGCCTTTCCGGCGGCGCACTGGCTCTGCACGGCGGCATCATCATCGAGCTCTCGCGGATGACCCAGATTCTCGAGGTCGATTTCAAGAGCGGCATCGCAATCGTCGAACCCGGCGTCGTCAACTTGATGCTGACCCGCCATATAAGCGAAGAAGGCTACCACTACGCGCCCGATCCATCGAGCCAGAGCGCCTGCACTATTGGTGGCAATGTTGCCGAGAACTCCGGTGGGCCCCACACGCTCAAGTACGGCGTCACTACCAACCATGTACTCGGGCTCGAAGTTGTCATGCCGGACGGCGAAATCGTCAACATCGGCGGCGATGTCCGGCACAATCCCGGTTACGACCTGACCGGCCTGCTGGTCGGTTCCGAAGGTACTTTCGGTATCGCCACCAAGATCACCGTGCGCATTTTACGTAATCCGCAATCGACCAAAACTTTGCTGGCGAGCTTCAAGACGATTCGCGACGCCTCGCAGGCGGTGAGCGATATCACCGCTGCCGGCATGATCCCAGCGGCACTCGAGTTGATCGACGGCTTCTTGTGCAATGCCATTGAGAGCCACTTGAAGATCGGCCTGCCGAAAGACGCCGGGGCCGTACTGCTGATCGAGCTCGACGGCATCAGTGCAGGCCAGGACGACCTGGCGGACCGGATCACCGAGATCGGCGACCGTAACAACGCGATGTTCGTGCGGGTCGCCACCAACGCCAAAGAACGCGCTGATCTGTGGCGGGCCCGTAAAGGCGCTTTCGGCGCCGTCGGTCTCGTCAGCCCCAGCTACTACACCCACGACGGCGTGATCCCCCGCAGCAAGCTGCCCGAAGTGCTCGAACGCATCGATGAAATCGTCAAGCGCTATGAGCTCCGGGTAGCAAATGTCTTCCATGCCGGCGACGGCAACCTGCATCCGCTGCTGCTGTTCGACGATCGCGATCCCGCACAAATCGAACGGGTACACCAGGCGGGCGAGGAAATCCTGCGCGTCTGCGTGGATGTTGGCGGCAGCCTGACCGGTGAACACGGCATCGGTTTCGAGAAGATCGGGGCGATGAACTGGCTATTCGACGACGTCGCTCTCGACCTCATGCGTCGTGTGCGCGAGACCTTTGATCCGACCGGGCTGTGCAACCCCGGCAAGGTCGTGCCGACACCCGGGCGTTGTTCCGATGTCCGCAAGACCTTCGGCGCCAAGCGCTACGCCTGAGACTCACAGATTTCGCGGGCGCCGCCGGGCATGACGCAGTTCCAGCGTATCGAATGGTTGCCGTTTGCGCATCGTCATCATTCGCCCCCGTTTCGTACTCCCTGTCCGATCGCCGGCTGGCGGCTGACGATTAAGCCGCCTGAGCGTAGGTACGCCGTTCATTGGGGCAACGCCGGCAAGATTGACGAAACGGAATATATATAGGAAGATCGAAGATGAATTTTCCGCGATGGTCGAGTACTTATACCTCTTCGTCAACGGCGATAAATGGGTTACCGATAAATCTCCGACACCTTTTGAGTCTCTCATGAGCGTTCGATTCTTTGATCCCGAATTTCTTCGTGACGTTGCTCACGGCATTTTCACAGCCTTCGGGGCGCCCGCTGCCGAAGCAGCTATCGTTGCGGATCATCTCGTCGAGGCCAGTTTGATGGGAATGGAGTCCCACGGCGTGACGCGGATTCTCCAGTACACCCAAGAATTCAAGGCCGGGCGCGTTAAGCCTGCGGCGCCGATCACGGTTGACAACGAGACACCGACGTCGGCCATCGTCGATGCTCATCTCAACTTCGGCCAGGTCGGCGCCCATAAACTCACAGACGTTGCCATCGCCAAGGCCCGCGAACACGGCATGAGTGTCGTGACCAGCCGGAACTTCCCACACACCGGTCGCCTCGGGGCGTATACGACCAAGGTTGCCGAGGCGGAGATGATCGGTATTGCAACCATCGCTGTACCCGTATTGCCGAGCCTGGGACACTTCGTCGTACCCTTCGGCGGCCGCGAGGGTCGGCTGGCAACCAATCCGGTGTCCTGGGCAGCACCCGGCACGGACCGGCCGGTCGTCCTGGACATGTCGACGGCGACAATGGCGGAAGGCAAAATTCGTGCGGCTCACGCCGCAGGGCAGACCTTGCCGCCCGGCAACGTCATTGATGCGCAGGGTCGGGCGATCACGGACCCGAAAGATTTCTACGGCCCGCCCAGAGGCAACATCCTGCCGCTCGGCGGCGATCTGGGCTACAAGGGATTCGGGCTGGGAATCCTCACCGCGCTGCTGGGAAGCGCTTTGGGCGGAGAGAACCTGACAGAAGTGAGCGAGCATCACAATAACATGGCGATGATCGCTATCAGCGCAGCGAGCTTTCCCGATCCGGAAAACTTCCGTCAGCGGGTGCAGGAGAACATGGATTACCTCAGGAGCAGCCCAGCAGCCGAAGGATTCGACGAGGTCCTGATTCCTGGTGAGCCGGAGTTTCGAAAGTACGAGGAACGCAGCAGAACCGGTATCCCGTTGCCCGAAAAAACGACCTGGGCGGAAATTTGCATGATCGCCCACGAGTTTGGCGTTTCGACATCGATTCCCTGATCAATCCACGCCAAATGAAATCCTCCGACGCGAACAACACCGGTCCTCCCTACCAGTTTTTGATTCGAAATATATGAATATTCCATACCAGCATCGTCGTATCCCCGCAAAATATCATACTACGTAACACATTTATAATAAGCCAAATACATCACACACTTCCCCAAAAAACTCACCCCGGAACCACCACAAAACCATGCTGAAATGATAATATATTAGATGTATATATACTTAGTTATATATTTATCTAATATTGTTTTTGTAATAATGTTCGCGGATTTCGGTTCTCAGGGCGGCAGGCGCGGTAGCACGGGAACCAGGTCAGGGCAATTACGGTCATCTCGCCCGTTACTTTTTCATCAATCCGTTGTCGCCCTTTCACAATTCCCTAATTGTGAGGCTAAATTATCTACAGTCAAAGTAAAATAGATCACAACCCGACTCGGGAGATGGACAGATGGCAAAACTGGGACGCAACGAGCCGTGCCACTGCGGCAGCGGCAAGAAATACAAGAAGTGTTGCCTGTCAAAAGACGACGGGGAAGCCCGGGCGGCCCACGCCGCCGCCGAAGAGGAACGCATAAAGGCCGCGGCCGAACGGGAACCGGCGGAGGACGTCCCCGCAACCGATAAAGAAAAAACGGTACCGAAAGCCAGGTCGCCGTTCGAGGGTAAGGACGGTTTTTGGGAAAACAACGATCGCGGAGGACAAACCAGCGGATCGACGGGACGGAGTCCCGGCAGCGGCCACCGTTGACCCCCGAGGGGGGCTGGGCCCAAGCTTACTCCTGAGGCGATGGAAATCGGGGGCGCGAGGGAATTGATAGTGGATTCCGGCCTGACAGGCTGCGAATTCCCAGCTGCCGGACAGCCTATTCCCGGTAGCGACTCACTGGGCGTTTGCCGTCAACCGCACCCGCGTGCTGAACCGCAGCTCCACCGGACCGAGCAGTCCGGACACGGTCTGGCCCTCGAACACATACGACGACGGGAACGCAACGGCATAGTGGTTCGCCAGCGAATTGTAGACGGTCACTTTCAATGCGTTCACGCCCTCGCGGACGTATTCTGTGATGTCGAAGCAGTAGGGACGGCCCAGTCCGACGCCGACGTATCGGCCGTTGACCTCGACTTCGGCACTGATCCGCGCCTCTCCCAGATCTAGGGTTATCGCCGCGTCCAGGTGCGCCGCGGTCAGCGTGAACTCTTTGCTGTAGACAGCGCCGCCGGAGTATGTTTCCAGGGCATAGCCGGACCAGTCACCCAAAGGCATGCGCGTGGGGTCACAGGTGAATCTCACAGGCTCAGGGATTGCTGCCCCGGCATAGCATCCGGGCGTTTGCTCCAACCGCAATGCTATCTGAGTAACACTGTCGGCTATTGGCGATCCTTCGACACGGTCCAGAGTTGCAGGGACATCGATACAGCCGTCGCGGATCTCGACCTCATTGCCGTTGACCCAGGCTTGCGCCGCAGCAGCCTCGAGGGGCACTGTGATCGTCCGTGTCCCTGCCGGCGCTTCGAAACGGTACCAGCCCACCCGGCCAGTAGTGTGCGGCGCAATGTCGTATGTCGGCAAGTTATCACCGGCGAACCATTTCAAATATGGCGGCGGCGGTGTTTCTTGCGCGGCGGCATCATCTGTAGGGCGGAAGGCTGCATAAATATTTATCGATTGCCCCTGATGGTGAAGCAACTTGATCATGACCCGATTCAGCCCCTGCTCCAGACGCACCGGCACGATAGCGGCCTGCTGATCCGGGCCGAACGTCACGATCTCGCGGTCATTGATCCAGGCCCGTTGCCCGACACCGCCTTGACCACCGGTATCGTACGCCCAGAGTTCTTCGTGCTGATCCTGACCGGCGCCGTGGCCGAAATGAAAATTCCAGTCGCCCGCTTCCGAAACGTGCACCCAGGTGAATAAACAGCGCCATGAATCTTCTTCATCACCGGTCGCCGGGAAGTAGATGAAGTGATCGTCGAGACCGTGGACGCCGGCATGGGCACCGTAAACGTCCATGCTGAGGTGCCCCAGTGCCTGCGAAAAAACATGTTCTTCCCAGACGCCCTCGGGATCGGTGTCCCCGGCAATGATCGATGCGATGTCGTCAGGTTCCGCACCGTCCGCGAACGGGCCGAGCCCGAGCCAGTACGGTCCGAAAGAATATGTGACTTCGTCCCAGGCGGCATCGTTGAAGTCTGGCTGGTGCCAGCCCGCGGCACAGCCGGCGCCGGCCGCTTCCTCGCGGTATCGAAAGATTCGCGCCTCGGGCTCGACCATGGTATCACTCGCAGGCCAACGCCAGTCGCCCCAGCGATTGTCCATCGTCGGCCGCAGCTCGAAGTCCCAATCGCCCACCAGATTAATCGGCGGCGGCGGCGATTCGATCCTTGCCTCACCGATGCAGGTTTCGGTGCCGGATTGGATGCGCACCTGCTTGCGGCCGCCGGTGGTGCAGTAGCCGTCGATCACCAGACCTTCGGCGCCGGCCTGCACATCGACGACCGTGTCGAGATCGTCATGCACGATTTGGGGGCGCTCGCCGGCCCTGAACACCAGAACGATGCCCTGATTCCGCTCCATCTCCAGCCGCACTGTCGTCTTTCCTTCGTGGCGCTCGAACCGATGATACGGCAAGATCCGGCCACTGAAGGTATCCCATATTTCGGGGTCACCCTCGACTCGAAAGGTGAATGTCAGGCTTCTCTTTTCAGCCCGCACGTTGTAGAGGAAGTAGACGTCGAGCGCGTCGATCCGCTGGTGTGTGTGGTAAATATCCCCGGCTTCGCTAAGCGTTACTCCGCCCGATGCTACCACGTCCCGTTCGATCGCGTTGGCAATAACGGAAGACGTGTCGGCTTTGGTCCGGAAGAAACCCGGATCGTACCAGACGTTGCTGTGCAATTCCGGCTGCGGGATAAAAATGGCCTGGCCGCCGTCCGCATGCCGCTGCGTGCTGATACGGCTCACTTCCTGGGTTGATCTACCGACGGCGTGGATATAATCTGAACTGGTGGAGATCCCGAACAGCTCTGTCAACAGCTCACGGATGCGCGGGTCGTTGCGGCCGTGCTCCGCCGAACCGCCCGGCAAATGACTTACAGCGATGACGGTGCCGCCGCCTTCGTAGAAGGCTTTTATTTTCTCAAGCGTATCGGTACGAATCGTAGTCATCGGCGGCATCAGCACGACCCGGAACTCGAGTTCGTCGATATGCAGGATACCATCGTTGACAGTGGCTTCGTTCAGCTTGAGGTCATCGACGAAATCGAAGTCGATCCCGCTTGTATAGATTTGCTGGGCCAGGGCCATGCCTTCCATCTCGACTTCGTCCCCGGCAGCAGTGAAGTGATCGCCCTTCAACCAGTTCGCGTGGACCGAGGTTAGCGGATACAGCAAGGCCACGTCAGCACGATGCACACCCTGGCTCAGGATCGCGCTGAGGCGCGACACATGTTGCGTAAAGCAATCCCAATGCTCCCAGTACGGCTGCCGGAAGTGCACGGAGGGTGGCACCCATTCGTACCAGCTCCCGAGACTGCCGTAGAGGCCGCCATGGGTATTGTACATGTTCAGACCGTACGCATAATTCTCATTCGTCCACGCCAGGTTTTCTTCCTGGGTCATGCCATGTCCGGACCCCCAGTAGACGCACATCGCAGCGCGGTCGCGCTCGTACAGATGCAGAACCGAGCTGGACAACTTGGCGTCTGCAAAACATCGGCCGCCGGGCTCGGTGTGGCCGGGGTCCTCGTTGCCGGTGATGTGAAACCAGCGGCACAGGCGGAAAATGTCACCGTACTGGTAGGTCTGCCCCAGCATGCTCTGCCGTCCCCACGTGGCGATGGTGCTGAACTGCATGCCACGCGCCTCGTGCCAGTCGGAGAGCGGTCGGTAAAGATTCTCCTCGAGCAAAGCCGACATCGCGTCGTAGTATTCGCATCGTATCTTGTCGGTGAAGTCGCCGATATCATGGAACAGACCGACCAGGTGCGGGCGCGGATCGTACTCGTTCTCCGACTGGAATCGCGCCAGCAGGCTCTCCGCGTAAACGATATTGCCGCCCAGCACATAGATTTCGTCCTGCAGATATCCGCGCAGCGTATCCGGCACAAATCGCCCGAGATGTTCGATGTGCGGTTCCCAGTAGATATCGAGCCAACGCTGGGCCACATGCGGGTTGAGGTAGTCAAGGTCGTGCGGCTGGCTACAAACCACTGCGACCATCCACGCCCCGTCCGGCGCCTGCCAACTCAGCCGCCCGTCGGCAATCCTGTCGGCGAGGTCGAGGCTGTCGTCGCCGTCGAGCCTGATTGTCTCGTTTAGACTTTGCGGTGACGCGCCCTGGATGACACGAAAGGCTCGTGCACAGAGCAATTCCTCATCAGCAGGAATTTCGAGCTGCAGCGTTTCATCGTCACGCCCCTCGGCCTGATGGATGACCAGCCGGCCGCCTTTCAGATCCGGGTTGTGCTCACTCTCGGCGCGCAGTTTGTCCTGCCACGATTCCTGTCCGGTCCAGTCGGCAAACCAGACCGTCATGCCGAGGCGCTCGTGTTCGGCGACATAGTGTTCGAAGAATTCCCACCAGTCATCGCTCCAGTAGGGTGGCTGCGCGTGCGGCTCGCCGCGCACGTAGCGAGGATAATACCAGGTACCGCCGACGCCTTTCGCCTTTATCTGTTCGAGTTGCCAGGTCAGCTGCTCTTTAGAGAGCTTGCCTGACTCCCAGAAATAGGTCATGAAATCGCTGTACTCGAGCGGCGGCTCGGCGAACAGCTGTGCCAGTTCATCGGTGGATGGCGACTTTTTTTGCATAACAGATCTATCCCTGAGCGGCTGTTTCTTCGACGATGTTTAGCGGCCAGTCCTTCCAGTAGTACTTCAGCGGGTCATCGGCCGGCCAGTCCTGGTAGACCTCGTCCCACGTCAATATCTGCATGTGCGGTTCCAGCGAATCGCTGCGCACTGGGTGAGACCGTGGTTGATAGCGGAAATCGAGCGACAACCGGATCTGATTGGGGCTGGGGTTTGCCACGCCCTGGTGCACGGTAGTGCTTTTAAACATGAGTACGTCGCCGGTTGTCAACTCACTTACCGCCCAAACGCTGTCGGCGGGAAAGTCGAGACAACTGGGAACGGTCGGATCGTACGCCGCATGTTCCTTGAATCCCCAGTGATTTGACCCGGGTACTATCGCCAGCCCGCCCAGGCTCAGCGGACAGTCTCCGCACGGAATCCAAACCGTCCAGGTTTCCTCCGTGCCGCCGATGAAATTGAAATCCTGGTGCGCCGGTGTCGTTGTCTCGACGCCTCGAGGGAAAAGGGCCATCGAAATATTGCGACTGTGCGGCAACACCGGTTCGCCGATCAGAGTTTCGAGCACCGCCAGGAGATTTTCGTGTTGGGCGAGTGCATGAAAATCATGCAGCTTAAGGATGTCCTTGTAGTACGCAAGCCACACGGGGTCAGTGCCGGATTCACGGATAAAGAAATCATTCCTGGCGATACCGTTTTCGAGCGGTGCCTGATCGTCGAGAAATCCGTGGTGTTGACAGGTCTCGAGAATCTGGCGTCGGACCGCCAGCACGTCGGCGGCCGGCAGCAGTCCCTTGAAGCAGAAGTACCCCTGTTCGTCTGCCCGGGCCCGTAATGCCGGTGGATCCAACAACAATTCCGTGGAGTCCTGGTGCGGTCTGGTTGCCGTCATGGGCATCATCGCCATGATACGAGTCCTGTTCGTTGTGAATTGCACGGCTCAAACTTACGCCAATCGTCGTCAATGAGCAAAAAGCCGCCAACATCGTGCCTCGAATTCCAGGCCGCGTCCCATAGCAGTATTACTGACCTTGAAAAGCCGTAAAAATCCTGTCCGTCAGTTTATGAATCATTCCGGCCAAAGCCAAGGCTAATAGGCCCCACAAACGTCAATCCGAAACTCCAGGACAACGTTGTAAAACGTCTGATTTCAACGGTATTATAGCACAGCTGAACGGGCCTCTATAGTACAACAGAAAAAGGAAATTAAAATCGTTCAACATCATGTAGGTTTGAAAATCCACACTGTCATTTCCAGCCCTCCCATGCGTTGCAGAGTTTTCACGCTCATAGAGTTACTCGTGGTAATTACGATCATCGCTATTCTTGCCTCGCTGCTGCTGCCAGCACTCAATGAAGCCAAGCGAAGAGCGTATCGGATTGTGTGCATCAACAACCTCAAGCAGACACAGCTTGCAACCCTGATATATGCTGATGACTGGGGCGGCTGGGTGATGCCACAGAAGAATACTCCTTCGCCAGCGCCGGGATACTTCGGGCACGGATACTACGGAACGACCGCTCACTCCATGGCCTGGGCCTATAACCACAACTCTGACGCAGGCTACCTGCGCAGCGACGGGTACCTGCCGACCCTGGAAAGCCTCTACTGCCCGGCCGAGGACGGCTCGGATCCTTTCGGGTATGGTCGTAGCAGAGAAGAGGAAATGGCGCTGTGGGGTATCGTGCAGACACCGGATATAGGCTGCTCCGTCTCCTACGAACATACCTTTCGGGTTGTTACACCAACCGCGGATGAGGGTTGGAAGCCCGGCACGATCATCAGTGAAAACCCCGAGCACTGGTCCTATTGGGACGGAGACGGGAATGCCACCAGATCACACGCCGACGGCTACGGTGTAGTCTATTACGATGGCAGTGCGGGGTTCATCGGCGATCCATACCTGGAGATCGCGCTCAGCACTGACTGGCATTTTCGGTGGCGGGCTGTGAATTCGCATTATGGCGGCGGCAACTGAGCGATTCCCTCGACCCCGGCAACACTGACGTTTGGAACGTCAACTACTAGCAGTCGCTGAGGCGCGCAATCCCCGGTTCGTCCACCACACAACTGCGTTCGTACGGATTGTACGTCTCATCGCCGAAGAGTGACGCAGGGAGTTGCGCTCGGTATGTACCGTCGGCAACTGTTTCCCAATCGGCCTCAAACGGATCAGATCCGAGCAGATAAACCGCCTTGCCCGGGACCGCACGGAAGAGGAGCAGGCTGTTTGCCTCCCAGGGCGTTCCGTGTCTGGTGATCGGCACCTGTTCGCGGTCCCCGCCTTCGTCAATCAGGATCTGATCGAAGACACGGGCCCTGTCCGTCGCAGCGGAAATGGTCTTTAGCGGAAGCGATTCGGTGCCGGGATTGTCATCTGACGCATGGGCGCAGTTCTGTGCCACATGATACGTGTCACCATGGGTCTCTCAGGCATTGGGAATGTACGGCTTCATTGCGTCATCAATCCGCCATCGACGACAATGGTTGCACCCGTGGTGTAACTGGCGTCATCGGACGCCAGATAAAGGGCGGCGCCGCACAGCTCTTCGGGCATGGCGAAGCGGCCTGCGGGCACGAACTTCGCGCAGTAGTCCACCGAGTCCTGCGAGTCGTACCACGGCGTCAGTTTGGTCTTGATCGTGCCGGGCGCGATGGCATTCACCTGGATGTTATACTCTGCCAGTTCGAGCGCCGCCGCGCGGGTCAGCATCTGTATGCCCCCTTTGCTCATGCAGTAGTGGGACGCGCCGGGATCTGCGATCTCGGCAGAAATTGAACTGATGTTGATGATTTTTCCCTGCTGCCGTTCTGCCATGTGACGTCCGACTGCCTGGGTACAGAAGAACTGGCTCTTCAGGTTCGTATTCATCGTCCGATCGAACATCTCTTCGGGAACTTCCAGGAACGGCGCCATCAGATGGACGCCGGCGTTGTTCACCAGAATGTCGATCGTTGCGAACTCCGCCAACACGGACGCCACCATGGCATCGATTTCGCCTTTCACCGACATGTCGGTCTTGACGAAGAGGCTTCGCCGGCCGAGGGATTGGATCTTCTTTGCCATCGCGTCGCCGGTTTCGTCGTCCAGCTCCGCAATGGCCACATGCGCACCCTCACGGGCGAAAGCCAGCGCGATGGCCCCTCCGATACCGCGCCCGCTACCAGTGACGATCGCGATCTTATCTTCCAGTCTCTGCCCCATTGGTCTGCCTCGCCTGATGAACTGATGATGTTGAATCGAAGCCGCAAATGTAGTCTTGCCTGAATCAAGATGACAACGGAAGTGGATGCGAAACAGACATCCCGACGTGTTCGCGACCGAATACGCGAAAAAAGCTTGGAATTCCGACGGTGCCCTTGCGTTCATCACGTCTCCGAGCGCGCGGCGCGACGCTCGCTACTGACGCCGCCAAGCGAATGTCGGCTGTTCACTTCTAAGACCTTAGGTCCCTGCCATTCAAGACTATTGCCGCGACACTATCCAGACTGTAGAACCACCGCATGCGTTCCCGGGGACAGCCGCCGGCCGTCGGGCAAAACTGCCGTTGTGTCCGCCGGCACTGTAAGTCTGATGTCCAGCTCGCCGTCATTGTGTCCTGGGGGCCGCGGCGCTCCGCTTGCGCGTGCTGTCCATTCCATATGAATCAGGCCGTGAGGTGTCGGAACCGCGCCCTTGGCGTGTTGCAATCCGAGCTGCTGCGGCGCCACTGCGAACTCCGCAAACCCCGGTTGCATCGGTCGTACGCCAAGGATCACCGCCTGCATGAATACCAGCGGGGCGCAGGAGAAGCCATGACACAGGCTGCCGCAGCCGGTCATCGCCGACTTTCCGTCCTCTACCTCCCAGAGCGTCGGCGAATCCGATTCGACCATGTGCCGCCAGCGCTCGCGGATGATGGACAGCGCATGGTCCGTCCGCCCGCACCGGGCTAACGCCTCTAGCACAAACAACTGGTAGCTGTATTCCGCTTCGACGACATCCGTTGCGGTCAGAACATCTAGCGCCGCTTCGCGTTTGTCGTGGTCGAGCAGATCATAATAGACGGCAAGGGCATGAGGAATCTGACTGGCCGTCTGGCGGCCGTCGCCGGGCGCTGTGCAATCCCGAAACCGGCGTGCATCATCATCCCACAATGTCTGCTCGAGGGCGGCGACAATCTCCCGTGCACGTGCCGAAAGCTGTGTTGCCCGGTCCGCATGCCCCAATGCAGCATGCAGGTTGGACGCCAGTTTGCACGTAGCGGCGATAGTCATGTTCAACGGTGCGGTTTTCCCGCCGAGCTGTACGCCGCTGATCTCGTAGCCCCAGTCAATGAGATTCCACATGTCCGATCGGTCCGCAACGAGACTGTCCGGATCCTGCCAGGATTCGTAAAGGCCGATGACGCCATCGACGTATGGTATCAGCTCGGTGACCAGCTCGAGATCGCCGGTACGATGATAGTAATCACTCAACACCATCACCCAGTTGGCCGATGTGACGGGCAACAGCAACTCGCGGGACGACGGATAGCGCCCCGGGAACTGTCCGGTCGACAGGGCGCCGTCAGCGCTCACCCGCAGATTGCGCGCGGGGAATCGCGCGTCTGCGGTGATCGTGAAATAGAACAGGTTCTCCTGAAAGTAATCGTCCAGCCACAGGGTCTGTTCGCGCCAGGGGCAGTCGACAAAAAGATCCATCGAACAGGCGCCTATCGTAGCGACAGATTTTTCCCATAACCGATTCAAATACGGATCGTCACACTCGAATCGGCCTTCGAGCGGAATCGGGTACACGCGGTCTTCTGCCGCAACGCCATGAATCGTGACGGTTCCAGGAAAGCGGCGAAACACGAGTTGTGCAAGGCGGAATCCGCGATCATGCAGCCGGCCCGAAATCTGTTGCCGGCCCTCGCGCAGGACATAGCGGTCCGCAAAGCGGTAGACGCTGCCGTTTGGGTTTACTGCGCGCGGATTGACCCGCCGATCCAGTACAGCTTCGTCGTAGGCAATATCGACAATCGTGCCGGCGGGGCCTTCGACGTCGAGCTCGAGCCCGCCGCAGACTGCGCGTTCGAAATCCAGTATCAGATACGCACCTTCACCGCGCGCCAATGGTGTCAGCGGATTTGCGGGAACGATCTGAACCGGACTATTGTGGGTGATTACATTGGGATCCAAGATCCGGGGGATGGCGGTGTGCAAGTGCATCTCCATCTGCATGAGATCGGCAAAAGCAACGGATTCCTCCGTCTCTTCATCATGCGACGGCACGCCGCCACAATCGACCACCGAAGCCGGCGGATACCGGTCTGCCGTCAATGCTGGGATGTCGCGCGGGCACAACCTGCGGCCGCCATGGCCATGCGCATCGGCGAGTTCTACTGCGCTCGCCCAGCCGTCGTGCCCGTCGGCGCCGGTTTGCCAGCCGGCGGGTTCGTTGCGCAGATCGCAATACACCGAATAACCGATGTGATGCGTGTAGAAGAGAGTATCCGTGCGGTACGACGGATCGTGTTTGATCTGCCATGTTGCATCGGTCCTGATCAGCTGATCGCACCGCTCGGCTACTGACGAGCCTTCGCACCCCGGGCTTTCGCACCGCGAGCCTTGGGCCCAGACCGCGGGTGCGACCGGTGGCACCGCGCTGGTAACGGGCGTGATCGGACAATGCACCTGGAGCGCCAGCCAGTTGGCGCCGGCGACAAGCAGCGGCGCAATCTCGTAACTGTCGAAGAAGAACCGTTCATCCGTGCCGCGGACCGGGCCGGCGCCGAGGCAGTCGCCGTTCAGGAACGCAACGTATCGCGAGTCCGCCGCGATACGCAGGATCACACGATCCGGAATGACGACATCGACAGTAAACTGCTGCCGTGCAAGAAAGGTGCAGTTCGCCAAGGCGTCCCCGGGTGGGCCGATCCATTTGGCGGAGAATGCCGGCTCGGAATCGGTCATGGCGACGCTCACTACGGTTAGGGGCCTTCCACGACGTACAGTGGATTAAACGGTGCGATCACGGCATATCCCGAGTAATCCGCCTTCTGCAGTTTCATGTTATTCATACAAAACGTCTTGTGCCGCCCCTTTAGCGGACGACAAGGCCGGCAGCAACATCGACGCAAGAATGGCAATAACTACTAGAAGTTCAATCAACGTGAATGCCGAATGATCTTTTGAGATCGGCGTGAGGCAATTCGATTGCTGCGATGACTGCATGTGTAATTGCTGAAGTCGTGACAACCCAAATTATCCAGATATAGTTTATCGTTGCTTCCTCATTATGACAATTACCCTATCGGAGGCCCTGTGCCGACCACGATTACAAACATATCCGTGCGTGATATTCGCTTTCTGACCTCCGACGGCCTGCACGGTTCCGATGCGATCCACAAAGATCCCGACTATTCATGTCCCTACGTGACACTCGAAACCGATGTCCCCGGTCTGACCGGACACGGCATCACCTTCACGCTGGGCCGGGGCAATGAAGTCTGTGTCGCGATGATCGAAGCACTGAAGGAGCACGTACTCGGGCAAAATGTCGAAGCGATCTTCGCAGATATGCACCACTTCTGGTACGGGCTCGCCAACGACGGTCAGTTGCGCTGGCTCGGCCCGGAGAAAGGCGTGCAGCATTTTGCCGTTGCCGCCCTCATCAACGCGCTCTGGGATCTCCGTGCCAAACAGGCCGGCAAGCCCCTGTGGCAGCTCCTCGCCGACATGGAACCGGCCGAGCTTGTGGACCACGTCGAGTTCAGCTACATCACCGACGCCCTCACGCCGGACGAAGCCCGTTCGATTCTCGAGGCCAACGCCGCCACCAAGACCGACCGCGCCGAGGCGTTGCGAGAGGTTGGCATGCCGTCCTACACGTCCAGTGCCGGCTGGCTCGGCTATACCGACAGCGAAGTCCGCGATCTGGTGCATAAATACCAGGCGGAGGGCTGGACCCGCTTCAAAATGAAGATCGGCGCCGACCTCGAAGCCGAAGTCAATCGCGCCCGGCTCATCCGCGAGGAGATCGGGCCGGACGGCTGGCTGATGGTCGATGCCAATCAAACCCTGACCATAAACGAAGCCATCGACTGGATGCAGCACTTCCAGCAATTCAATCTCGTGTGGTTCGAAGAGCCGAGCCATGTCGACGATATCCTCGGCCACGCCCGTATCGCCAAAGGCATCGCCCCGATCGGCGTCGCCGTCGGCGAGACCATCAGCAACCGCGTTCTGTTCAAGCAGTACATGCAGGCCGAGGCGATGGCTTTCTGCCAAATCGACAGCTGCCGGCTGGGCGGCGTCAACGAGGTCCTCGCCGTGATCCTGATGGCCGCCAAGTTCGGTATCCCGGTTTGCCCGCACGCCGGCGGGGTGGGATTGTGCGAATACGTTCAGCACCTCGCGGCATTCAATTATGTCGCCGTCGCGCCGGACCTCGACAACTTCGTCATCGAGTATTCCGATCATCTGCACGAACACTTCGTCGATCCGGTCGTGATGCGCAACAGTCGTTATCAGTTGCCCACGCAGCCCGGCTACAGCATCACCATGCATCCCGAATCCCTCGATCGCCACGACTTCCCCAACGGTGCTGCCTGGACGTGAAACGGCATGGAAACGACGGTAAGCGTCAACCCAAGCCACACAAACGCCGCAAACACTGTGTTTGGCAAGATGCTGCTGTGCCGTGAAGGCTGGGGCATGCGGATTGAGTTTGTCGAAGCAGATGAGCTGCATGTGGCCCAATTCCCAAGGTTTTTGTCGGGCCACCGCGCCAGCACTTCATATTCGCCGCGCCGCATCGTCAACGGCGGCGGCGACCAGTCCCGTGCAGTGCGGTCCTTCGCCGGCAGATCCCAGTCGTCGACAAGGTCAGCGTATTGGGTGACGTACTGCGGATAGTAGCGGGCGTCGCGCCGCACGCTCGTGTACAGCGTAGCAGCGGTTGCCGTGTTGGACTGGCTGCAACGGTAGATTCCTATTTCGCGGCAGGCTGCTAAGCCTTTGCCAGCTCGGCGTGCTCAGCCGTGGCAGCCGTCGCGACTCGCTCAACGTCGACGGCAACGACTTTGTACTCGGGACATAGGGAATCCGCGTCCTGGACATTGCTGGTGACGTAATTGACCATCTGCTCAGGGAAGTGGAAGGTCGTGTAGATCACCCCGGGCCTGACGCGGGTCGAGACTTCCGCCGTGAGACTCACTTCGCCACGGACCGAGAACAGTCGCACGGTGTCGCCATCGGCAATGTTCTTCTTCTCGGCGTCAACCGGGTTGATCACCAGGACGTCTTCGCTGAGCAACTGCAGATTGCCGGTACGCCGAGTCATCGTGCCGCAGTTGTAGTGCTCGAGCTTGCGACCAGTCGTCAGAATAAACGGAAATTCAGCGCTGTTGTCAACCAGCTCCCGGCTCTCTTCGAAGTCCCAGAAATGGAACTTGGCGCGGCCACGCTTGAATGTCTCGGTGTGCAGGATCTTGGTGTCGCTGCCGTCGGGCTTGATCGGCCACTGCTTGCCGTTGTCACCGAACTCGTCCCACTTGGCACCGGCAAAGAACGGGACGATCTGGCTGATCTCCTGCAGCGTGACATCGGGGTCATAGCCGGCCTGCTCGTATCCCATGCGGTTCATGATATCGACGATGATCTGGCCGTCTGACTTCGTCCCCGCCAGCGGCGGCACGACCTGATTACAGCGCTGCACCCGGCGCTCGGCGCTGGTGAACGTACCGCTTTTCTCCAGGAACGTGGCGCCCGGCAAAACGACATGCGCCAGCTTGGCCGTTTCGGTCATAAAAATTTCCTGGACCACCAGGAGGTCGAGGCTCTCCAGCGACTCCATCACGTGCTTGGTGTTGGGATCGGTCTGTACAACGTCCTCACCCATGATCCACAGAGCCTTGAGCTTGCCGGCCACGGCCGCGTCGAACATTTGTGGGATCTTATAGCCGATCTCTTTCGGTACCGGGACGCCGTAGATCTTTTCGTACTTCGCCTGGCTGTCCGGGTTGGTGACGGGCAGGTAGCCGGCGCCCTGATGCGGCTGCACACCCATGTCGGCGGCACCCTGGACGTTGTTCTGGCCGCGCAACGGATTGACGCCGACACCGGTGCGTCCGAGGTTACCGGTCATCATTGCAAGGTCCGCAATCATGGTGACAGTTTTGGTACCCTGGCTGTGCTCGGTGACGCCCAGGCCGTGGAAGCTCATGGCATTCTTGGCGGTGCCGTAGGCGATCGCGGCTTCACGCACGAGTTCACGATCGACACCGCAAACCGCTTCCATCGCGTCGATGTCGACCTGGCGCAACTGCTCGACATAGTCGTCATAGCCTTCGCAGCGTCCTTCGACGAACTCCTTGTCGATAAGGTTCTCGTCCACGAGATAATAAGCGAATATGTTGAGCAGCGCGACATTGGTACCCGGGCGCAGGGCCAGATGGTATTTCGCGTGCTCTGCAATCTCTGTCACGATCGGATCGATGACGATCAGCGGCGTGCCCTTCATGACTTCCTGTTTGATGCGGGCGCCGGTCACGGGGTGTGCGTGCGTCGGATTGGCACCGATGATCATGATCAGGTCGGTATTTTTCAGGCACTCTGTCGAATTGGTGCCGGCACCAGTTCCGAAGGCCCACTGCATGCCGAGCGCCGTCGGTGAATGACAAACGCGGGCACAGCAGTCAATGTTGTTGGTGCCGATGACTGCACGGATGAACTTCTGCATCAGATAGTTCTCTTCATTCATGCAGCGCGCCGACGATATGCCGGCAATGGCATCCGGCCCATGTTCGGAGCTGACACCGGACAGCTTCTCGGCGATGTAATCGTAAGCCTCGTCCCAGGACACTTCCTCGAATTCTTCGCCACGGCGGATCAGTGGACTCTGCAGGCGCTCGGGGTGACTCTGGAACTTGAAGGCGTAGCGCCCTTTCAGGCAGGTGTGGCCGCGGTTCGCTTCGGCATCGGGCGGCGCTTCAATCGACAGGATGTTGTCGCCGGGGCCGACGGCTACTTCGAGGTTGCAGCCGACGCCGCAATACGTACAGACCGTGCGGACCTTCCGTTCGGCCTCGTGCACCTGGAGTTTGTGGATGTCTGTGATGGCACCGGTCGGACAGGTTTGCGAACAGGCACCACAGGAAACGCACGGCGAGTCCTTAAACGGTTCGTCGGCCCCCATAATGATGTGATTGTCGAAGCCTCGGCCGGCCATGTTCAGCACGAACTCCCCCTGGATCTCGTCACAGGCACGCACGCAGCGATAGCAGTTAATGCACTTCGAAAGGTCGGCGCGCATGTACGGATGCGAGGTGTCCTGCTGACGATCGGCGTGGTTCTTGCCGGCCGGGTAACGCACGGAATGGATGTCGAGCCCCACCTGGTCAATGACTTTCTTGAGCTCGGCATCGCCATTGGGCGGTGACTCGAGACTCTGCAACGGGTAATCGGTGACGACCAGTTCGACAATGTTCCTGCGCAGCTTCTTGACTGAGTCGGATTCGCTGAATACCCACATATTCTCGGCGACCGGGGTATGGCAGGCCGCAACCATGCGGCGCGGTCCGTCTTCACTGAGGGCGACTTCGACCGAGCAGACGCGGCAGGAGCCGAAGGGCTCGAGGCGGTCGTCATAACACAGTGTCGGCACGCAGCCCTTCTCACGCTGTCGCTCGATAAAATTCAGCAGGGTTTCACCTGCTTCGATTTCGTATGACTCGCCATCGAGATAGGCAATTTTATTCATGATGCAGCGTCCTCGCGAAAATACGGCTTCAGTTCATCATTAAAGTACATCAAAGCGTTCCTGATTGGCAACGGTATGCCGCCGCCGTGGGCACAGAGGCTGCCTTTCTCCATTGTCTCGATCAGGTCTTCGAAGAGTTGGCGATCGATCAGCGCGCCGCCCTCGATGGCACCGGTCACCAGCTCGTGACCTCGAGTCGAACCGAGCCTGCAGGGAAAGCACTTGCCACAGGACTCGAAGGCGCAAAAGTCGAGGATGTGCTCGACGTAGCGGATCATCGGGAACGACTCTGGCACACAGACGATGCTGCCGTGGCCAAGCAGAAAGCCGCCGTTGCTGAAGGACTCGAAATCAACGGTCAGTGAATCGATTTTAGCGATCGGCACCAGCCCGCCGAGCGGCCCACCGATGTGCAAGGCCTTGACCGGCTGTCGGAATCCCTGGCCAAGCTCATTGACCACGGTGGACAGGGGCGTACCCATCGGCACTTCGAAGAGGCCCGGGCGGTTGAACATTCCGTCGAGACACAGCAGCTTGGGGCCGGCCGACTTCTCGGTGCCGACAGCAGCATAAGCGGCACCGCCATTTGCAACGATCTCATGGATGTTGGCGAAGGACTCGACGTTGTTGACGACTGTCGGCTTGCCAAACAGCCCCTCGGTCGTCGGGAAAGGCGGCCGCACATCAACTTCCGGCCGGCGGCCTTCGATCGAAGCGAGCAAGGCCGTTTCTTCGCCGCAGATGTAGGCGCCCGCACCGACCACGACCTTGAATGAAAACGAGAAACTCGAGCCGCAGATATTGTCGCCGAGCAAGCCGCAGCCTTCGAGCTCCTGGATGGCGCGGCCGATGATCTGGACTGCATCCGGATACTCGGCGCGAATGTACAGGCACCCTTCGTCGGCGCCGACCGCATAGCCGGCAGCCATCATACCGAAGAGCACGCTGTGCGGCTGCTGCTCAAGTAGATAGCGGTCGATATAGGCACCCGGGTCGCCTTCGTCGGCGTTGCAGACAATATACTTCTTGTCGCCCGGCGCTTCCTTGGCAGCGTTCCACTTGAAACCGGTCGGGAATCCGGCACCGCCGCGGCCGCGCAGGTTCGAGGCCTGGACCTCGGCGATAAGCTCATCGCCGGTCTTCTTCAGTACGCCATCGCGAAAAACTGCGTAATAGCTGTCGACACCGGGAAATTCGGCCGTAAGGATAGGGGTATCGAGCAGGGATTCGACGTGGTAGCTGTCTTTCGAACCGGTGCCCTCTTTACCGATGACCCCATCGAGCTGGTCGATCGCAGTGCCGGAGTAGTTCCAGCCGCCGTAGTAGAACGCCGCGTTCTCGTGGCACCGGCCGAGGCAGGTGATGGTACCGATCTCTGACTCGTCCATGTGCTTCTTGAGTTCATCGACAACCTTGTCCTGGGTGCCAGCACAGAGACAGGCGCTGCCGTCGCAGACCAGGGCCTTTTTTGAGGCAACCTCTTCACTGATCAGGTCGTAAAAGGATGCGGCACCAAAGGTGATCGCTTCACCAATGAGGTATTCCTTCGCCAGCAGCTCGTGATCGGGTGCCGAGGCAGGGTTGGCACCGATCTTGACGATGCGTTCGAAAAGATTGTCGTCGAGGCCTTTACGGCCGGACAACGCGCTTATATTCCTAGACATGCATAATCCCGCGGTAAGCCCGGTGACCGGGCATAATAAACCGTAACCGCATCACAGCGGCTGGAGACAAGCCGACTGGCTTGTGGGTGTTAAAGGTTGGCTACTAATAGGATAGCAATATCTATAGCCGATTGCAAGGAGAAACTGGTGATGCGCAAGGACTCGGTTCTCGTGCAAACGTCACAGCATGCGCCGGGCGGTTTTGGCAGGGGACGCCGTCTTTACACACCACGCACATTCTGTGGATTAGCGTAAACTGTCGCGCGTGTTTCGCGACAGAAGGCAATCAGCGACATCCCCCAATACTCACACATGTCGACTGCCAGGGTCGATGGTGCGGAGACCGCAACCAGGTATGGAATGCCGGCGTACCAGGCCTTTGAGACGATCTCGAACGACACACGGCCGCTGACGAACAGGATGTCGGCACCGCCGATGTCATCGGTCTCGAGTAAGAAACCGGCGACCTTGTCGACGGCGTTGTGGCGACCGATATCCTCAAAAACGCAAAGGCATTCGCCGTCGAACCGGAACGCTGCTGCAGCGTGGATACCCCCGGTCTCTTCAAACACGCGCTGGCGCCGGCGCATGGTTTCGGCCAACCCGGGCAGGATGCCGACGTCGAGGACGTCTCGCGGCTCGAGCGGTTCGCCGGTCAGGTTCAAGTCCGCCAGTTCACGGGTACCGCAAACACCGCAGGCAGCGTTGATCAGCAGTGACCGTTTCGCCTGCAGGTTCTCGCACAGAAACACCTCGGGGATCTGGAGATCGACACCGACGATGACGCCGCTGTCAGGGTCTTTCTCCTCACTGTAAGGGAATTGGTCTTTGCTCTGCTTGACCACACCCTCGGTAAACAGCAGCCCGGTGACCAGGCGATAGTCGTCGCCGGGCGTGCGCATCGTGACGGTAAAGGGATTGCCGTTGATCGTCACCTGCAACGGCGCTTCAACCGTCAGCAAGTCCGTCACCTCCGTGGCAACGCCTGTCTCGTACTTGATACCCTTTGCTGATTTGCTGGACATAGGGGAATGTAGCGCGGCAAGTCGTTATAGGTAAACGACGCCGGCGAAGTGGGAGCGGGTGAAGCCCGGAGCTCGATAAGATTACGCTGCGGGGAAATAATTACGGAACCGTGTTACCTGCCGAGCTGCCATATGTCAATGCGGCTGATGCTGACATGGCCGTTGAAATACGCCACGGCCCCATCGGATGCCTGGTCGCCATCGGAGTCGACCGACTGCAAATCGTGCCGATAGTCCCCAGTCGCCTCGTCGCGAACAAAACAGGAGCCGTAAGAGGTGCGGCCGACATTGGTGTGGACAACGCTCCAGTTATCATCGGGTGTATGCGGCATATTCACATTCCAGGTGATCGGCTTCGAGAAGGCATCCTCGCGAGCCCGAAGATCAGCCAGGGCAGCATCGAGGAATTGCCGCTGGTGGCGACAAAGGTCATCAACGGCAGCAGCCGGCAGATGCTGCTCGTTCACCCACTGCTTGTACGTCTCCGGCTGCAGGCACTGCGACAGGGCAATGCCGGGAACGCCGGCGATATTCCCTTCCATGCAAGCGCCGACAGTGCCGGATGACACAATAAAGGAAACCCCGAGGTTGGCCCCCATGTTGATTCCCGAGACAATCAGGTCCGGCAGCTTCGGGCAGAGATGATGCAGGGCCAGGTTGACGCAGTCCGCCGGACGCCCGTTGATGCTGTAGCCGGTTACCCCGGACAACTCCCGCTCTTCCACCTGCAACCTGCCGAACCGTGTCATCGCTTTGCCGGTCCAGCTTTGCTCATCCTGCGGCAACGCGATCGTGAGGTCGCCCATCTCTCGAAGGTAATCGGCGGTGAACGGCAGCAGCGGCGAGTTCCAGCCATCGTCATTGGTAAGAAGAATGTTCATGGAATGATGCGCTCCAGGGCCATGCCGCGCGAGGCTTTTACGGCGATTAAATCGCCGGCGGCAACGTAAGAGGTAATGTGTTGACGTAGGTCCTCGATGTCCTCGAACGCATCGAGACCGAACGACCGCGCGGCCGTCGCCATTAACGGCCCGAACGGCAAAATCCTGGCGCCTGGCAGATGCTCACAGGCATATGCCAGGACCGTCGCGTGATATTGAGCCGTGTCCGGCCCGAGTTCGAGCATATCGCCCAGAACGATATGGACGTGTCCGCAGCTATCAGATACCGATGCCAGCCAGTCGAGCAATGCCTTGACGCTGTCCGGGTTGGCGTTGTAGGCATCGTTGATCCAGGTAACCCCGTCGTGCTCGACGATGCGCGTGCGCATCCCCGGCAGCCGACACGTCGTCAGCCCTTCAACGACACAGTCATCCTCGATTCCCAGCACCTGGGCCACCGCAAAAGCGAATCCGGCATTCATCGCCTGATGCGCGCCCGGCAACGCCCACGAAAATTCGACGTCACGACCACCCCTGCAGACGATCACCCTCGCCGACGTAAGGTCGCCGCCGCAATATGTTATTTCAACGTCGGCGCCGGACCCGGCGTTACCGACGGTCAGCACCCGGTCCACAGGCAGGCTTGGGGCGATCTGCGGATGGTGCCGCAGTTCCACCGGCAGGATTGCGGTTCCGTGGTTGCCAAGCTTCGAGAACACCCCGGCTTTCTCCCGCGCCACGCCGTCAACGCTCCCGAGTCCCTCGAGATGTACCGGCCCGACATTGGTGAGAATCGCAATGTCCGGCTCGACCAATGCGGTCAGCAGACAGATCTCACCAGGGCCGCTTGTGCCGAGCTCGAGCACGGCACCGCGATGATCCGGCGTGAGACGCAGCAGATTCTGCGGCACCCCGACATGATTGTTTGTGTTGGCCGTCGTAGTGAGCACGGCGCCATCGAAATACCGTGACAGCACAGCACCAACGATTGTCCTGGTGCTGGTCTTGCCACTGCTGCCGGTGATTGCGATCATCTTCAAATTCGGAAAACCGCGACGGTGCAGCCGTGCAATAGACTGATAGGCAGCAAGCGTGTCCCCGACACAAAGGCATGGTGTCGTCCCGCCCGTCGCTGCCACGATCGTTTCGACCTTCTGCTCATCGACGCACAAGGCGGCAGCGCCCTGGTCCACGGCGGCAGTGGCAAAGTCATGGCCGTCGAAGTGCTCACCGCGTAAAGCCAGGAACATATCACCCTGCTCGAGGGTACGCGTGTCTGTCCTGATCACCGACACGGCAGGTAACGGGATATCGGCGGGTACGACACGGGCGGCCGCAGCTTCAACAAGTTCTTGCCAGTCAAACATGAACAATTTTCCGGGAAATCGATTACATGCCATTCAATACGCTCAAAGAATTAGCGCAAATCCCCAAGATTAAAAGACGGAACGGAAGAAAGCAGCCCGACAACGTGAAGTCCGTCCGGCAGCAAGCGACCAATTACAGTCATCGAACAGGCCTCCGGTCTTGTCGATCTTGTAACGCTGGGAGATGTCGCAGATCACAGAGTTACTGCCGCCGTGGCTGGCAAAGATCAGACGGGTGCTTCGGGGATTGCGCAAAAACCGCTGCTCCGGAGCGTACACGATCAGGGCGCAGTACGGCAGCGTACCCAACATCACAGACACGCGTGATCGACTTGGACTGCAGGTGGAACGAAATCTGCTGCATTAAAAGGCAGCCACACCGGACGCGCTCGATGAATGCAATTGCTCGACCGCTGCCGGCAGGAAAACATCCGCGAAGTCATGCGAAGGAACATGCCTACGAGCCCTTACATCAACAGGCCCCGGCGTTCGCCGGATAAAACAACCCGAATGCTCGGGACAGAATATTCGAGCGAATGCTGAAAGACGTCGGTGATAAAGAGTGGACAGAGTCATTGTCCCGGCGCCAGCTGGCCAACGCGGTAACGACCGCAGATCTGATCGATACTGACTGCAGCATTTAGACCATGCGGCAGTCACAGGAAACCAAGCCCTGCAAGAAAAGCCCCAACATACACAATACCTCGAGCCGTCCCCGAACAGGTTGACGTACTTCGAGACAGAGGATTGAAATGATCACTGACACATTCACCGGACTCCGTAAAAAGATTGATCATGGCCAGGAATTGCTCGCCATGTTCGAAGACGAAAACCGGCACTACACCAGCGCCAACATGCTCGAACCCGAGGATATCGTCGAGATTATGCGAAAAAAGAGTGAGGTCGTCATCAGCTTCGACGATGACCGTAAGCAGGAATTCGACGCCGTGCTCGATCCGCTGTCGACTGCCGAACAACTGGAACGCACGCAACTGCTGGACGATCTCAGGTCGATGATCGAGAACATGCTGACGATCGATCGCGAGAATGAAATGCTGGTCACACGGCTACTGCTCACCAAGCCGCCGAAACTCAGCTGGGCTACGTGATGTCCGCAGAACAAGCCTGAGAAAGGACCGTCGCGCTGGCAATCAAACGGAGGAGCGCACCTCCGGCAGGTATCAATGCAAAAGGGCGAGTACGGCGCTACGGGGTACCGAGAGTGGTCTTGAGGGTCATCATGGCGTAGGCCGTCACCAGCTCCGGGATCGATTCCATATACTTGCCGTACGCATTGTGCCAGCCGCCATCCTCGCCTTGCAGCCCAACGAGCACAGAGATAATCTCCTCGCGCCATTTGACCAAACGCCCGTCCGTAAGCTTCAGACTATCCAAACCAGCCGCGTCCAGCGCCCTCGCCATCGCGTGCAAATAGTAGTAATAACCGGCCTTCCCCCTGCCGGGATCCTCAGACAAATCGTAGTTCGCAGCGATGTATTTCCGCACTGCCCGGACGCGAACATCATCGGGCGGCAGCTTGGCGTACAACATGGTCTTGTACCCGGAATAGCTCATCGCTCCGCTGACAACCACTTTCGAGGCATCCTTCGACGGCTTGTAGCCGAGTCCGCCGGCATCGCTGTCCTCGGCAGCATCTTGGCCCACAGTCGGATTTTTCTGAGTTGCCTCGAGAAATGCTTCGATCGACGCCCACATTACCTCGTTCTGTGCTGTCACGGTCGGGTCTGCACCGTGCTCGTCACCCTCGACATAGGCTGTGTGGTGCATGGCCTCGGCGGACCAGGCAGTAATCGACAGGTTGGCGCTGCGGCCACCGGCACCATAGCCGAAGCCGCCGTGGTGCTTTGAATTGGGGTTGACCCGCTGCAGCGTACGCAGGTAGGCACGGCCACGTTTGATCAGTGGTATGTGTTCGGGCTTGTCAACGGTCGCCATGGCCAGGAGCGTGACGGCGATCGAATAGGTGGCGTAGCGCGGCGTCTTCTCCCAGAAGGCCGACTGACTACGCAGCCCGAAGAACTTCTCTGCCGTGCCGTCCTCGTCAAGATCGGCAAGCAGGAACTCTATACCGGCATCGATCGCGGCGTCGCGTTTCCCGGCATCGATGCCGGGGGCATCGTGCAAAGCAATGACACATAGGGCTGTGATCCCGATCATCGGCGGTTTCCCCCATGATCCGTCGTCGTTCTGCAACGCCAGCAACCGCTCCGCACCGCGGGTAAGCGCCGCTTCCGCCCGGGCATGGTTCTCTTCCGCGACAACAGCCGCAGCCATATGCATGGCTGACATTGCCAAGACAAGAAGGCCTGTGTGGAACTGAAGTGAGGGCATCGGATAAGAATATCGTGGATCGTTGATTTGTGCAACGGTGCAGCAAGATAACGACAGATTCGGTTCTACCCCATTTGAATCCGTAAGGAGATGCAGTACTTACTTATCTTGCAAATGACAACAACGGGGTTGACGCATGAAGAAAGTCTTAATGACGTGGGGCGGCTGGGACGGCCATGACCCCGAGCAAACAACCGGCATATTCGCCAGCCTCATGCGCGCCGAAGGCTGCGAAGTAACCATCACCGACACGCTTGAGTGCCTGACCGACCGGGACTTGACGCAATACGATCTGATCGTGCCCTGCTGGACGATGTCCGAAATCAGCGGTGATCAGTGCGAAGCACTTGCTGCCGCAGTGCAGTCCGGGGTCGGTTTCGGAGGCTGGCACGGCGGCGCGGGCGATGCCTTCCGCCAATCTACGCCATACCAGTTCATCGTCGGCGGCCAGTGGGTAGCTCATCTGGACAATGTCAAAGACTACACCGTCCAGATCATTGATCACGACGATCCGATCACCGCGGGCCTCAACGATTTCGCGATGCACTCGGAGCAGTATTACATGCATGTCGACCCGTCAAACGAGGTCCTGGTCACAACCACGATTGAATGCGAGGAAGCGCCGTGGGCCAACGGCTGTGTCATGCCGGTAGTGTGGAAACGCTATTGCGACAAGGGCCGGGTTTTCTACTCTTCTCTCGGCCATGTCGCCAGCGACTTCGACGTGCCCGAGGCGCGTGAGATCCAGCGTCGTGGTTTGCTGTGGGCAATGCGCTGAACGCAGTACCCTGCCCTTCAGCCTGTCGTAGACAAAACGATCAGCAGCCCGGCTGCCGAAATGACAATATCGACATAATCGACAGTTTCAGTCTCATTATAGTTGCGCGCACTCACGCATTCGCAGCGACGTCATCTTGAAAAAACAGTGGCCACCGTCCAGTTTATTGGGACAATACGGAGTTGTCCATGTCATCACACGATCTCACACCTGAACAATTGGAATTCTTCGATACGTTCGGTTTTCTGGCATTGCCCGGAGCACTGGCCGACAGTATCGCAGAGATCACTGCCGCGTTCGATGAAATCTGGGCAACACGCGGCGATGGGCACGACGGCAAGGCACACGACCCTACGCAGCGCTCCTGTATCGTGCCATTTATCGACCAGCATGAGCGGCTCTGTGCGTTGCTTGAGGAACCGTGCATCTACGGTCTGCTTTGCAGTCTGCTCGGGAACAACTTTAATTACATGGGTTCCGACGGCAACTACTACGCCGGCGACACGGTCTGGCACTCGGACGGCTGGCACCCGGCGGTGTTGCGCTATGTCAAGATCGCGCTCTACCTTGATCCGCTGACGCGTGAGACCGGCTGCCTGCGCGTCATCCCCGGCAGTCACAACACCGGCGACACCTACTCCGAAAAGCTGCAGCAGATAATACCGAAAAAGAAACCGTTACTCTGGGGTGTGGAAGGCAAGGACCTGCCGGCAATCGCGTTGGAGACCGATCCAGGCGACGTGCTGGTGTTCAATCACAACCTGAAACACGCGGCCTTCGGTGGCGATCCCCGGCGGCGCATGTTCACCATCAACTGTTCGCAGCGCTTCCCGGACGATCAGATCCCCGAGCTCAAGGATCATATCGCCGGAAACGCCCGGTTCTGGATCGACCGTATGTACGGTGAAACCATGATGGCAACGGCGAACGCGCAACGGCTGGTCCATCTGGAACAGGGCATGGCAAACGACGGGCACCTGGCGGCACTGGCGGCCAAAGCTCGCGAAGAGATGACGGAGCCAGCGCGCGGATAAATTTACATCCCGAGCGCCTGCAGGTTCTCGAAGCTGATCTGCATGCTCTTGAACGGGTTATTAGTGATCGGGCATTCGTCCTGCTCGACGATGAAATGCCTTGTGCCGGACGCCTTGCAAGCCTTGATGACCGCCGGCCATTCGATGCCGCCCTCGCCTACTGCGCGCCACACCGGTTCGTTGTTGAGCATGCCCCAGTCCTTTACATGCACCTGATCAAGGCGCCCCTTCAGTTTCTTCACCCAAGTCACCGGATTATGTCCGCCACGCGCGACCCAGCCGATATCGAGCTCGGACTGCAGGTACCGCGGATCGCTGTTTTCGAACAGGATATCCAAGCCCACCTGCCCCCCTCTGCCGCCGCGTATGCCATACTTCTGGAACTCGAAGGCATGATTATGGTACAGCAGAATGACGCCTTCCTTCGCAAGCGCTTTGCCGTACGCCGAAAATTGCCGGGCTATCTTCTTCCAACTGGCGACGGTCGGTACGGAGTCGAGCGGCAAATACGGGATCACCACATGCTTGACACCCCAGCCATGGCACTGGGCGGCGACAGCGGGGATGTCTGCGTATTCATCCAGACCGACATGGGCGCTGATCGGCTCGACACCTTCGTCCGTCATGAGTCGCCGCAGCTCGGCCGGATCGAGCGACGCCATGGCGGAAAACAGCGCCGAGGTGTAACCGATCTTGCGGATTTTACGCATCGACTTGACGATCTCTTTAACGCTATGTGTATAGTCGCGCAGAGTATAAAGTTGAGCAGAGACGATGTGTTTCTTTGCTGCCATAGTTGGTTGCCTGCAGGTTAAGGTTGCACTTGGTAGAGAGCAACGCGGAATATGCAATGCATGCAAAGCAATTCAACCGGCGGTTCCGCGGGTGCTACAGCCAATCGCTCATTCGGCAAGATACGCCTTGCCTCCGGTGCGCCGGATCAATGACCGGACGTTGACAATCTTCCCCGACTCGAGCGCTTGCCGAAAAGCCTCGCCCACGGCGACCTGCTCGACCATGTCCGCTGCAGTCTCCGTCGGTTTGCCGGTGCGCATCATGCGCCTGATGCGTTTCAACACCTCGGCGGCCGAAGCGGGATTGACCCAGTCCCCGATGTCCTCGGAATTGATTTTAGTCTTCGGACCGAGTGCGCTCAGGTAGAAAGCGCAGTGAAAGGTCGGACCGACGTTGCAGTTCACCGTCACGCCCTGTTCGGGTCGGCCGGCACGGTCGCCATAACCAAGATGGATCAGCGTCTGACGCGGCCCGGCCATCGCCTGTACCGACTCGATCCCGGTCCCGAACGTCGCCTGAGTCAGGGCGATCGAGTGGTACAATCCCGCCAGTGGCGTCCCGCCGCCATAGATCGATCCGAAATTGCAGCCGCCCGTTTCAGCCAGGCGATTACGAAACTGTACGACCGTCGGCGCCGTGCGCATCATCGACAGACTCATCAGCGGGGCACCATGTTTATCCGCCAACCGCAGCATCTTGTAAGCATCTTTCAGCGTATAGGCGAACGGTTTGTCAATAAATGTTGCCACGCCTTTCTTCAATCCCGGCGTCGACAACTCAAGATGGTCGCTGCCGTCACCATTGCAGTCGGAAATGAAAACAAGGTCGACGTCGTCACTGACATCTTCGAGGCGATCGCAAACTACGGGGCGACCATAAAACACTTTCGACGCCATCTCCGCAAGGCTACGATCTGCATCCCACAGCTTGACGATTTCGAAACCACTGACCTGCTTGGCAGTCATCATCGTCGGCCGGCAGTAGTAGGTATAGAAATAGTACCAGTTGCCACCCTGCTGCCACGATTCCTTGGACGGTTCGCCAACCGGCATCGGTTCGCGGAGAAGCAACGGATCGTGTTTCTCCATCAGCGGTCCGTACCACATGCCATGCGTGTCGCAGCGGATCAAACCGACGCGTATTTTCTTGCTCTTGCCACTCATATTGTCTTCAACTCCTCGTTTTGCGTTCGTATCCAATCGCCGTCGCGCGCGCGCAATCGGACACGCGTGCAAGTTTGACCGTGCCTGGAAAGGCAGCCGCGCCGGCCGGCAGGTGTGAAATGCCGATGAAGTCGCCGTGCTCCGAACCGAGCGAAACATGCAACGG
The DNA here is from genome assembly GCA_964460215.1 of uncultured Lentisphaerales bacterium. Lineage (GTDB taxonomy): Bacteria > Verrucomicrobiota > Lentisphaeria > JABSQK01 > CAJWLW01 > CAJWLW01. The sequence goes on along the minus strand of CAYWQM010000005.1, from coordinate 28,200 downwards.
TTGTGACATAGACACTAGACGAGCTTGTCCGCCTGCAAGGCGACTTTGCGGAATGCTGCGGCGTGCTGCTCGACGGCTTCCGGCCGGTCGTGCTTCAGATACGGAATAGTGATGACCCGGCCGCGCGTTGCTTCCGCCGCCGGCAATGAACCTTCGGGCTGGCGCAGGTCACGACCGGAGTTGGCAATGCGCGTAGGCTTGCCGTCGCCGTAGATATCAGCGTCGTTCATCACCGGGTGCAGGTGCAAGGGGAAATTGCAGCCCGCATTCGTGTCGCTGCCTTCCGCCCGGACCGCTTCGCAGAACTTTGCCGCCGGCAGACCACCGAGTTCCTCCGGCAGGTAATGCCCGACCGCACAGTACCAGCCGCCCATCGTGCTGCCGGAGTCCGCCGCGGGCCGATGCGCTCGCAGGCCCGGGGTGTCCGCAAGCAGGTCCCAGAACCGGTTGATCGCCGCCTGGATATTTTTGATTCGGTCCGGGTAATACTTGAACTGCACCCGCGCCACAGCCGAGCACATCTGATTGAGCCGCCCCTTGATGCCGCCGAACGGTATGCCGGCCAGCGGCGCCAGGTCCGGATGCTCGAGCGACTCGTGTCGCGCATAGTGCGCATAGGCGATGGCATGCTGCTGGATGCCGTCGTCGTCGGTGATCAGCATGCCGCCTTCACCGGCAGCGAAGCTCTTGGCCGACATCATCGAAAACGCCGCGGCGTCTCCGAACGATCCGACGATCCTGCCCTTGTACAAGGTACCCTGGGCATGCGATACGTCCTCGATCACTTTCAGTCCATGCTTCTGGGCGATCGGCAGGATCGCGTCCATGTCGCACGGATGTCCGCAATAATGCACCGGCACGATCGCCTTCGTGCGCGGGCTGATGTGCCGCTCGATATCGTTCGGATCTATACACAGCGTATCTGCGTCGATGTCGGCATAGACGACGGTCGCACCGAGCGCGAATGCCGGCATGGCACTGGCCCAGTAGGTGATGCTGGGAACGATGATCTCATCGCCGCAACGGACGCCGGCCGCCCAGAAAGCCGTCTGCAATGCCAGTGTGCCGTTGGGATAGGTCAATCCGTGCTTCACACCATGCCACGCTGCCATCTCGGCTTCGAGCTGCATGCTGATGTCCGTGCCCGACGGCCGACCGCCGTCACGCAACACTTCGAGCACTGCCTGCTCGTCTTCTTCCGTCACAATTGGCCAATGAAACAAATCCGCCTGGCTACCAGCCTCCTCAACCGCTTGCGGTCCATTCCTGATCGCCAGATCCTGTTCGACCAGTTCATTAAGTTTCGCAGTTGCTGCATGCATGGTAGATCTCTCCTACAAGTGGTTTTTCGGGTGCAAGTGTATACGCTCAGCCGCTACGTGGCAAGTTGCAAGTGCCGGTACCCGATCCGCGTGTCTGGGCAGGTTGCACAACGACGGATCCGTGTGCTCCGATAATGTTCGCTTCTCGTTCGTGAAGTAGTAGAATAACGGATACGACAACTCATTACAATGCAACGACTCCGCATCACCGTCGACGCCGCCATGGTTCGGTATCGCCTTCCTCAAAATCGCGGACACACAATGAAGCTGCACCCACATCGCTGTCTGCTTGTTGTCTCCGACATGGACACCTCTCTGGCGTTCTATCGGGACCTGCTCGGCATGCGCCTGACCCGCGATGCCGTGCGCGAAGGGCCAAGCTACGATGAGATCCTGCAGGCCGATGGCGCGCGGGTTCGTGTCGCGTTCGTCGAAGCCGAGGCGGACGGGTATCCCCTCGAGCTTGTCGAATACCTGCGGCCGAAGAGTCGCAAGCGGTCACGCAAGATGTCAGACGTGGGTGCCGTGCGACTCTGTTTCGAGGTCGACAGCGTGGCGCGAACGCTGAATACGCTCAAGCGTCGCGGGCTCCGGCAATGGCGCGGGCCGATCATCCTCGCGCGCGATGGCACGAAGGTCGCGAAACTGCTGTACGTGAGCGACCCGGACGGTATCGAAGTCGAATTCATCCAAATGCTATGAACCCGGAAGGGATTTGACATGAGTGACAACCTTGCACAGCGTCTCGAGCAATGTTATTCCGCCGCCGTTTATGACGTCTTGAGAAACCGCGGTTTTGCAGAACAGACACTGCCCACCGATATCAAACCGATCGAGCCGACCTGGAAAGTTGCCGGCCGGATCTGGACGTTGAGCGGCCGCGCCCAGGCGGCGGATCCACATGAGACCCTGCTGCAGTGGACCGGCATGTTATCAAAAGCCCCGGGCGACCACGTGGTCATCTGCCAACCGAATGACGCCACTATCGCGCACATGGGCGAGCTCTCGGCCGAGACGATGCTCTTCCGCGGCGTCCGCGGTTACATCGTCGACGGCGGTTGCCGTGATTCCGATTATATCATCCGCTTCGGGTTCAAGGTCTTCTGCCGCTACTTCACGCCGCACGACATCGTCGGGCGCTGGCTGCCTGAGACCTTCGGCGAACCGATTGATATCGGCGGCGTGACGATCGCCACCGGCGACTATGTGCTCGGCGATCGCGATGGCATCGTCATCATCCCCGGCGACCTTGCCGAGCCGGTGATCGAAGAGACCGAAAAGGTGATGCAGACCGAGAGCCTGGTGCGCAAAGCAATCCTGCAAGGCGAAGATCCGCAGCAGGCGTATCTCGACCACGGCATTTTCTGAATGAACTGCGGCTGCTCCGAGCAGCTCAGCAGTGCCAGGCTTCTTTCAGTGCCACCCGGCTCCTCAGCGACTGTTTTTTCAGGCTGCCTCGCAGGCGGCAATATCCTGCAGCGTCCCCACCGTCGGCTCGGGCCGCTTGTTAGCCTGACGGAGCCTGGTCGGGTGATTGTTTCCTGGCAAAGCGCACCGTGCGCGTATCTTTCTCCTTGCCGGATCGCTCAATGAGCGGCCCATACAGTTCCGGCCGGCGAGTTGTCAACCAACGTTGACCCGTGCACATGTCGAGACAATCGGGATCAAGGTCCGCCACGGCCATTGCATCCCGCGGCACCCACGTCTCGGACAGAATGTCGCCGTAGGGGTCGAGGATCATGGCGTTGCCCGTACGCACCTCGTCGTCATCAACACCCACACCATTGCTGTAGACCAGGAACAGCCCATTGTCATGAGCTCGAGCCGGGAGCCAATGCATCAACCATTCTCGCCCCTTGGGCCCACGAAATTCAGCCTCGATCGCGGCGGCATCACGGTCTCGGTTTTCCCACAACTGCGGGTCGATCTTACCCATGCAACGGGGACTCGGAAAATCACACCCGCCTGTCTGGTGCGGCGCCAACAGGATCTCCGCGCCCTTCAGCGCCGTTATTCGCACATTCTCACCAATGTTATTGTCAAAACAGATGAGAACACCTACGCGGGCACCCTGCGGGATATCGAACACCGTGTACGCATCGCCAGACTTCATATGCTCGCTGATGAAACAGTGGAGCTTGCGATGGCTTTCAACACGACCGTCCGGCATGGCAACGACATAGGTGTTATCTCGAGATTGTCGTGCTCGTCACCTTTGATTCCGTGGTGCGGAAGGAAAATAGCACCAGAGGAACCAATTCCCTTGACCTCCTTGAGCAGGCCCACGGTACTGACGGGAGATCTGTATTGAAGGTAGAGGGCGAATTTCATTCCCTTGGAAGTTGCCAAGTCGCAAGTTTCTCTAATCGCTAGAGCGGTTTGTTTTCGCTCTCCAGATGACAAAGGGAATAGAAACTAAGTACATGGAGACTCCGTAAACGGCTGAAGGAACGGTTGTTGGAGGAAGGGTTTCGGCCGTTCCAGCGGCGATAAGAGCGCCCACAGCGATACCAAGAGTCCCATTCTGGATTCCAGATTCGATGCTGATCGTGGAGGCATCTTTGGTATCGAGCTTGGCGAGGCGCGAGCTAAGAAAACCGACCGCTAACAGGGTGATATTGAGCGTGATGAGGGCAGGACCAAGGGTTGGGAAATGCTTTGCAACGACGTCCCAGTTCTTAGCAAGCGCTGCGACAATCATGAGACAGAAGAGACCAATGGCGATTAAGGAAATTGGTTTAGACGCTGTTTTGGTGAAGCCCGGTGCCATCTTCGTGACGAGCATCCCCAGGAGAACGGGAACGGCGGTGATAAGGAACATTTTGATGCCTAGCTCGCCAACATTCACAGCAAGTGCTTCAGCCCCTAAAAAGTGCCGAACGCTCAGGGCTACTAAAAAAGGAACGGTCAGAATCGACGCAAGACTGGTGAAGGCGGTCATGGAAATGGAAAGTGGGACATTTCCTTTAGAAAGGCGGGCCAAAACATTGGTGGTCACGCCTCCTGGACAGAAGGAAAGAATCATCATGCCCACTGCCAGTTCACCGCTAAGGTTAAAGGCTTTTACTAAGGCAAAGGCAATGACAGGAAGCAAGAATAGCTGGTTGCATAGGCCTACTCCAAAGGCGGTAGGGAATTGCACCACGCGGGTAAAATCAGCCTTTTTTAGTCCCAGCCCAAGAGAGAACATGATAAAGGCGAGAATGAGTGGCAGAAGAACGTTAACGATCATGAGAATGCCCGAAGGTTAGAGAGGATCTCTTCTTTCGCAAGAGGGTTTGTGCATGGTATCCAGAAGGGGTGCTTCTCTCCGCTACCTTTCTTTGGCCACGCATGAGAGAACAGTTCTCCGGCATCGGTGATCTCGATGAGTCCGGCGCCAATGGTCATGTTATTGGCCGCTGCGAGTGTAAGCAGTTCCTGCGTCGAGAGGCCGGCCGGAACAGACTCGGCCAGGGACTCGACCTCTGCCCTGGAGAGCTTCCTCACATGCCAGTAGCCGGTTATGCACATCTCCGGAAAAACAATGAGGTCCACGCCTTGCGCAGCGGCCTCCCTAACGAACGATCGAATCCTCCCCCAGTTAAACGCTTTGTCCCCAGGCGCGTGAGTAAACTGGATTGCCGCGGCCTTAATTCCTTTCATCGCCTTACTCCTGTGTCCTCTGACAAAGCCTCATGGACCAACGGTGAGATGAACAGCCCGGAACGGTCCCGCGGTGGCGGGAGAGCTTTCGGGTTCGATCAATCGAGCCGGTTGTCATTGCCCGTAATACAATTTTAGTTGCCTCTTCAATCAAACAACTCCGCAAGCTCGCCCTGTTCCGGCTACTCCGCTGCCCCTTGTCCACCGTCACCTATCAGTTCTTCGAGGCAATCATCGGCCAGGGGCTCGATTGGTGTGAAATCACGGTGTGCAATCCATTCCTCGCGGTTGAATTGCCGGATGTGATTATCAACCTGACACAGGGAAAGATAAACGATGATCCGTCCAAATGGGCTGATGTTTGGAGGGCTTGCGTGAACCATCAGGGATGAAAACAGGAGGACACTGCCTGCCGGACCAGTTGGCGCGACACAGCCACCCCGTTCCGCCAGTTCAGTTACTGTTTCCCGATCCAGTGTCCACAGCGGATAGCTGGTGGTTTCAAGGTCGTGCCCTGCATCTATGACGCCGAGTTTGTGGCTGCCTGGAATAAACAAAAGGGGCCCATTGGCCGCGGTCACATCGTCAAGGAATACAGCGATATTCATGGCCCTGGGTTCCGGCATGTCATCGTCGCGTTTCCACGTGCCATAGTCCTGATGCCATTGCCAGACGTCACCGTCGAAGGCGGCTTTGGCATTGACTTTATACTGGTGTATGTAGACCTGCCCGTCGAGCAGCTGGCTTACAGGCCCGATCAATCTCGGGTGGCAGCCAAGGCGCATGAAGGCTTCATGGTACGTGTGGGCCGCGAATGCCGTGCGGGCGACACCGGAACTTTCCCTCCAGACTTCCTCGCGGTCCATAGCATAGACATCACCCGCGGCATTTTTCAGGACCTTCGCCTCGGCACTGGAAAACTTGTTGGGAAAAAATAAATATCCTTCGTCTTCAAATTTGGCTACTTCTTCTGCTGTAAGTTTCATTGTCACGTCACCCTGTCATTGTCATATGCCATAAAGCAAAGGGACATGCTTTTCTAATCTACGCCTCTTCTTTTTATTGACCAACATAAAGTTAACGGGTGATATGCCGACCACCGGGACGGCACCCGGCACGTTGGCGGGCCGCAGATGCGTTTACGGTGAGACCGATGATAGATCAAGGCGCCCTGCTGATTCACACGCGGGCAACCGCGATGTGGGGGAACATCACGAACAAATTACTACGGGAAATTTATGGTGATATGGCTACAGGTTTCGATTATTTCTGACGGCGGAAGAGGCGCAGGAGGTATTCGTGCTGCTGCTTGTCATGGGCCAGTGACATGGGATGGTAGTTATGACACTTGAGACAGCCGTCGCCAACCTTCTGGGGTTGATGGCACCTCGCGCACAGCGACCGACTAATCGGCTCGAAGCTTCCCTTGTAGCCGGGGAAAAGAGTGGCAACAGCGCTATTTTCTTCCTTGAACTGGTGACAGGTTCGGCAATCAAGGCCGGCGTGGCGCTCGTGATTGAATTTCTGCAACCGCTTGGGCTTGGCCGTTACCCACTTCATCTGCACCTGCCGCGGCTCCGTGCGAAAGCTTATTTCCGGCTGATGACAGAACCGGCACTGCCCTCCTCGTGACAACTCCGCAAGGAGTTTTGGAGATGCCTTGTCACTCAATTGCGCCGCCAGTTCATGTACCGCCTTGAAGACCGGATCCGCATGGCCAGTGCTGGTGTAGATCAAAGAATCATTGGACGCCTCAAAGCGCCAATTGCTTATCGATGCCACCTCCAATCGATGGCGGACCGTCGCGGCTGGCGGCGGCTCCCAGCGGGGCTTGAACCCCTTCGGCATGACCGGCAACTTCGACGCCGCACCGCCCTCGATTGCCAGGAGGTTGGCGATTTTCGAGAGGCTCGAGTCGATGGCCTTCAGGCAATCATCCACCTTTGTCTTCTCCAGGTCCGCAGCCTTGGTCTTGGAGAGGTAGGTGTAAAGGTTTTTGTCCTTTTTCTTCAACAACGAGGAACTGTATTTTTTGAACTTTCCCCTTGCCCGGTCCTCCAGGATGAGCTTGCAAAGCCGGTCACGGACAGGGAGCGCCTTCTCCTCGGGACTGAGTTTTTTTGCGATCTTGTCCAATTGCTTCTTGAGCGCCTTCTCGGGGGTCGATAGTTTTAAATTCGGTGGAATAGATTTTACGATCTCGGCAATATGCATCTTCATCTGGTCAGACTTCAGATAGTTGACAATCGCCTCAATTTCGGGATCATCGGCAGCGATCACCCCCTTCGTGTAGGCTGCCAGCTTGCCGGAGGCCACGGCGGCGGTGACGAGATCATGCAGAGAATTCTCCGCGTCCAGCAGCTTGAAGAACTCGAATTCCCCGCTCAGGCCCCCACTGTTCACATCCACGAAGCGCTGCACAAGCCGTTCTTCAACAGCATTGATGTCTTTGTCGGTTAAGCGGGAGGCCAGCAGCCAGTATATCCAAGCCTTACCCTGTTCAGTGTCTTTGGCATAATCATAGTAGAACAGGCTGCGGTCAAGCTCCTCAGCCCCCATCGTTTCGTTTACCGTGTCGGCAGACAGGCGTTCAAAGATAGATCGTACCGGGCCAGACTGGGATTCGACCAGCGGCAACCCCAGCTGCAACTGACGGAGGAAGCGTCGAGTCGCCATATGGACACTGACAGGATCGGCGCTTTCACTCTCTGCAAGACGATTCAATTCCGGAGAGAAAAGCCGCATCAACGGCGTGATATCTGCCGCATCGGAGGCGCTGGGTGGGTTGAGCTTGAGGAGGGTGAGTTGTGCCGAAGACTTGTTAAATAGATTCGGGTTGAGATGACAAGCAGCACAAGTCTCCTTAAAAGGCCTGTGTTGCATCATTCGCCCGGACGCAGACGGGACGTGGCAATGGCTGCATTTGCCGCCGATCGCCTTCATCTCCTTTGACTTGACGTCCAGATGCTGTCGGTGGTCGAACCTGACGCTGACCTGATTGGCGTAGGGGTACAGGGTAAACTCCGGGTGCCCCTGATTGAAGCCATCGAACTGTTTTTCGTGGCAGGACTGGCACTGCGCATCGCTCAGCACGGTGACCGGAGCATTGAACCCCTTATGCTCAACGTGACATTTGCTACACGCCACATCCACATCAAATTTCTCCTTGATCGCAGCGGAAAATCCACGCCCGCTGGCAAGGCCATGCGGCTTAAGCAAATCGTCAGACTTGTCAAGAAAATGACAATCCAGACATTTCCGGCTGTGGTCCAAGGCGGTTTTTGGCGACACCGCGGCGTTCAGCCAACCATGATCGGCGTTCATGTCATGACAGGCTCCGCAATTCGTCTTCCCGTCCTCGTCGCGAACTATCCCGTGATGGAAGCTCAGTTCACCCGGCGAGATGTATACATCCGTTTCATTTTGCAGAAACAGCGCCACGCCGACAATCACCCAACTGCCGAGAAAGACAAACAGGGCCAGCATATTACGCTTACAGCGAAGGCTCAGCTGTGGCTTGCATGGATTATCCGACTGGCTGCATCGGCCATTGGGTTTCGGACCGCAGCTGCATGGCCGGCCGTCTGCCAGTCGGCCGCAGACCCATTTCTGGCCGGGTCGCTCATAGCTGCTCTGATCATGGCGGAATTCCTGCAATTGCATCAGCCTGACCCCACATATGCGTGGATGAGGATCACATGCAGGACAATGAAAGCGAACAGCGCGAAGGTGGCAGGAATGTGGATAAACAGCCAAACCTTCAGGAGCCCCTGCAAATATTGGCTGCGATCAAGTTCGTACGTCTTGACTACTAATTCGCGAAGCTGCTCGATCAGTTCACACTCGGAGTCATTGCAATAGCGTTTCTGATTATCGATTTTTTCCAGAATCCGATTCAACGGTCGCTGCCCCATGAACAGGTGATAGAGCAGATAAGACGGTGCAACAAAAAACACTGCCAGCTCTTCGCTATAGAACTCCGCAAGCATCTTGGATCGACTGGACGTCAATGACGACAGGACCAGCTCCTCTGCCTTGTCCCTGAGTTGGCGACGGTAGATCGGCATCCGCTCAAAAATAATTTCCTCACCCTGATTGGTGAGGCGACGCGGTAAGATCCGGCTGAGGGCGAGCCCGACAATCCCACTTACAAACACAAGAAGGAATAGGAGCGACAAGGTTATTTCCAAAGGACCATTGGGCAACCCAACACCAACGTGTATGACAAAGATCAGGCCGCAGAACAGGCCCAGATAAATATGCAGTTGCAGCCATGTAGCCGCTCGCAGGATGGGCAGAAAGCTCAGGCGTTTACGCAGATTAAAAGCGGCGAGAAAAACGACCAGAGCGAACATCAGCCAACCGCTGAAGTGGCGGATATCGGTATGATTGCGGTCGCAGAGGAAGCTGATCCAGATGGTCAGCAGACTGACGACAGAGAATAATATGATGTTCCGGCGCCGCCGCTTGTGGAGCGTCATCGTTCATTCAGCCAGGCTTCGAGTGACGGGACATCGCTCAGATTGACACGCTTCAGGGCGTCGTGGGGACAGGCATTGACACAGGCCGGGCCACCCAATTGGTCGACACAGAGGTCGCATTTAGTGGCCTTCTGGACCGGTCGCTCTGTCGCGGGGTCAGACACATACTCATAACTGTCCTCATCGTCGATCACATTCACCATCCGGATGTTGTCATACGGACAGCTGTTGGCGCACACAGAACAGCCGATACAGGTGAGATCGTTAATAATGACCTCGCCGCCGCCCATATTCCGCTGGATCGCCCCGGTCGGGCAACCGATCATGCAGACCGGGTCATTGCAGTGCATACAGGCGTTGGCAATCATGAAGTTGTCAACAATCGGGCCGTGGCGAATGAAACGCGGATTGCCATCATGCGCATTCGAACAGCCCCGGACACAGTCATCGCAGCGCGTACAGCGATCCATGTCGATGAGCATTGCAGCCGTGCCGTTGATACTGCGCTGAGCGACTAACTCCTCGACGACCATCTGATCAACGTTGATGTCGAAGGTGCGCAGTTCGCTGTGCGTATCGGCAGCCTGCGGCTTAAAGCTGGCATCTTTATCAAAGATGTACTCATAAACAACCTCACGGGGGATAAAGATCACGTCGACGTAACCGATCGCCCTCAGGCTATGGCGAAAGCAGATTTCATCATCTGGATTCTGATAATTATGGAGGAGTTCGTCGAGGCCGAAATACGCGCCCTTGCCGAGATAGCTGACGGTGCGCTGCCCATGATGATATTCACGGGAAACCCGGGCGAAACCGGAGCGTATGAGAATCAACGCATCCGGATATTGTCCCTCCGCAGCGACGATGGGCTCAATCTCGTCACGGGCATCAGAGCCTTCCTTCATGAGGTCGATAAAAGACATGTGCCAGTTGAAGTCACCGATCGTTCTGAGCTCGACCTTTTCGGCGAGGCGCTGGCGATCGGCATCATCAAGCTTACTGAAGGCGTCGATACGGCGCAGATGCATGTCGAGAGCACGCTCGCGATAGGCGGCATCGGTCAAGTTTTTGAAGATGCTGCTGCTGCTGCGAAGATCACGAAGTCCCTGCCAGCGAATCTCCAGCACCCGGGCGCTTTTGTTGGCCAAAATCGTTGCCGTCCGCGGTGTGCGGCCGAGCGCCGAAAGCTCACCGACAAGCTCGCCGGCGCAGATGGTATTCACCAACTCATATCGACCGCCTTCGCGGACGTCAAAGACGGCATCGGAATCCTGCAGGAACATATACTCGCCGGCATCGCCGGCGTCCCCCTTCCCCTTATTCACGGATGATCGCCACTCCCTTACCTGGCTCTTGTTCTGCCAAAGCTGGGCAATGATCTTGGATAATCCTCTCTTCTTGACCGTATGACGGCCGTCCGACGACTGGAGCTGAAGCGCGGCACGATCCATAATCACTGACAATTCGCCACTGATGACGTAATAGGCCGTATGGCCGAAATCACCAGCCCGGCAGAGAACCAGTGGATTATCTTCTGTTGCCGATTCCAGGTCGATAATTCGACTATCGAAACGGAAAGTGTCCCGTATCTCCTTAATACTGTCGAGAATCTCCTGGCTTATCGCCTTCTCGGCCTGCTCAACATCGACGCTGTCGGCCTGTTCCATTCGTGTGCTTACGAAGCTCACCATCAACGGCTTGAAAATTTCGTCGACATCGAAATAGGTCATGTCAACGTCAAAAGGATTCTGACGGCGAGAGACCAGGGACATGCCGGTAAGACGATTCACTTCAACAGTGAATGACCCGATCGAGATAAAATCACCGCACTGGAGCTGCCGGGCATTGTCATAGTCGGTCTCCGATGCCCGCAGGTGCGTCAGCAGTTCGTCAAGCGAGCTGTCCTCCCCAAGGGAGTCCACCATTTTTCCAAGTTCGCCCCTCACTTGTTCGGCCTCTTTGGCACAACGCGTTTCAAGATCGCTGATCGCAACAGCTATCGCATCCAGCTGCTCGGTTGGAAGCCGCGTATACGAGCATGAGATCGATGGCAGGGCTTTGTTATCCAGTAGATCGCGTTTGCGAACAAGACTTTTGCGAAGCCGCTCGACAGAGTCAGTTCGAGAATAATCCTCGAATTCCACAGCCTTCCTGACAGTCACTTCGAAGGCGGAGAAATCATCATAATCGTCACGGTCAAGTCGTTGTAATTGTTCATCGACGACGTTGAGCGCGGAATAATGATCGATGAGGCGATTGAGCGCGTCACAGTAGTCCCGGCTGTAAATCAGGCTGCTTTCGACCCGAATATCAGCCGGCAGCTTGGCGAGCAGCTCGGTCACGGCGCTAACGAGCACGGTGCGGACAGCCGTCCTGGCTTTGCGCAGGTCGGCCAACTCGGCATTGGCCATCAGGGGGTGGTCATTGATGGACACGTCAACGTTGTCGACAGAGAGTTCGTAGCCGTTGGCAACCCGAAAAATATGCACCGCCGGGTCCCGGCACTCGCTTGCCCACTGCAACTCGCCTTTCTCGTTGAGATAGCCCCACGTCTGATCTTCAACTTCGAATCGGTGAAGGTCACTTTGGCCATGGGCTCGGACAATTAATGAAATCATAGAATAAGAATGTATACCCGTTGGGTTTGAGACTGCGTCAGGACGCCTGAAACATCACGATTATTTGCCAAAGAGTGCATCTCCGACCGGCTCAATGTCAGCAATCTCTTCATCGAGCACGGTAAGGTCATAGGATTCCGCTGCCTTGATAAATGCGCGGTTTGCCTTCTCCAAGGCAGAGGCCAGCTTCGGCGCCTGTTCCTTGGTCAAGGACTCGATATCATCATCAAGCTCGGCCAGCAGCGCCGCCAGGGTCTTCAACTCCTTTACCTGACCTTCGAGAGTCTCATCCAATGCAAGGATGTTGCCGATACCGTCGGCAACGCGAAACTGCATTTCCTCGAAGTATCGCGTCGGCTCTTCATCCGCCTTGGGAAAGGTCGCCATTGCGATGGCCCGCAGCGCGTGCTCAACATACAAAATCTGACCGGCAACGAAGAGTTCCCGCTTCTTTTCTGGAGTAAACTCCCGGTTTGAGGGCTCATCCCAGTTCGTGCCCCGGAAGCTGTGACGAATCTCGCCATTCAACCAGGCGATGATCTCAAACTCGCTGCCGGCGGCGTGCTCGGTCTTGTTGATCAATTCAGGATTTGGTACGGTGTGACAGCCGTAGCAGTTGTTGATCAACTCGTAGGTATCCCGAGGACGGATCATGCCGAGCTTTCGAGTTTCAGCGGCAATGGCGCTTTGGAAGTCCTTCTCAGTTTTATCTTTCAAGCGCTCCTGCAGGCTGCTGATCAACTTCTTTATGTCGTCACTGATGACGATATCGGTCTGGGCTTGCTTATTCGGGTCGAACTCGAGAAAGTCTTTCAGCGTCTGGTGCGAGTGCAGCGAATGCCACTCCTTGGCCGCACCATGGCAGGACTCGCAGGAGACACCCATTACCGGTCCGGTCGGCGTCTTGGTGAATTCATTGTTCTGCGCCGTAGTCCGGGTGGTAAAATGACACTGCGCGCAGGTCGCGTTGGAGACGGCATTCTTGAACCCGAGCTTGGAGGTTATCTCCTTGACCTTACCCTCTTCGTCTTCGGTAAGGCTTTTCAGGCTGCCGAAATGATGACTGGCCTGCCAGCTCTGCACTTCAAATTTATGGCACTGGCTGCACGAGGCCCCATCCCGGTCGTTGACAATCTTCGCCGGGTCTCTCCGGTCGCCGTCGGCATAAAGTGAAATTGCGACGGTCAAGAAAAGTCCCAGGGCAGTCATCAGTCGTCGAATTATCATACAACAGTCTCCTAAGCGTTTACAGTAACCACAATATCCCCATCTGGCCTGCAACAGCAGGTGAGACATTCATTCTCTTTCAACGGCCCGTAGACCGGAGGTTTGTCATAAACCACCGTGCCCTTGTAGGTGGTTTTGCATTCACCACAAAACCCTTTGCCGCACATCCGTTTTAACTTACGGACTTTCTCCAGCTCGCTGTCGGCTAAATCCAGAATCGTGCCGCTGGCGGGCCGCCAATCAAGATAGACTCTGCTGTTACCCTTGCCAGGGTCAATGAAGCTTACCGCACAGGGACGCAGTTTGGAGTTGATGATATCTCCCGGCCAGTTGACGGCACAGGGGCCGAACCCCTCCCAATGGACCTTCTCTCTCGGCTGCCCCCAGAAATACAGCCCGTCCACGAGCGCCCGCATCATCGGCGGCGGTCCGCAAAGAAAGAAATCCTGTCCCCCGTCATCACCGACAATCTCCTTGATCAGTTCGATCGACAGCCAGCATCCGACCCCGTCGGATCCCTCAATCACACGTCCGTCCTGAAAACCAGTCACAATGTGGACATTCTCGCGCGGCTGCAGTTCGGGCACCGAACCATCGGGAGCGCTCATGCAGATGTAGATATCAACGTTCGCCAGTTTCTCCGCGATGAAATCGATATCGGCACGCATGGGCAGTTCCAAGGCGGCCCGTATGCCGCAAAACATAAGCACCCGACGTTTCGGCTGTGTCTGCACCAGGGTCTTGGCCATTGACAGCATCGGGGTAATGCCAATCCCACCCGACAGCAGGACCACGGGAGTCGCCACGTCTAGGTCCGTCTGCAAACAGAAATCACCGGACGGCATGCCAACGTTCACTTCGGTGCCTTCTTCAATCGAGTCGTGAAGGAAACTGGAGCCCTTTCCGTCGGCGACACTTCCCTGCAGATGCGGCGGGGCAAGGGCGCGGCGGACCGACACACGGAAATGCTGCCCATTCGGGGCATCGGACAGCGAGTAGTAGCGCAGCAGTGGCCCGTCAGGCGTGTCAAGCTCTAAGCTGATGTGCTGACCCGGCAGAAATCCCGGCAGCGGCAGCGGGGTTTCGAGGGGTTCCAGATAAAAGGAACTGATATCGGAAATCTGTTTGTCATCCACTTCCCGTTGCGTTTCGACGACCTTTCGGACAACCTTGAATCGCTTCAGCCCCTGCCATGAATTGCGGCGAACCAACGACTCGAAGGTCAGGTTTTCAGAATGTCTGTCAATGGCCACTTCGAGACTGGCCAAATAGGCATCCTCGCGACGACGATAGTTCCGGAGACGCGCATGGAATTCGCGCAGGCAGTAGGCGGCGAGTGCCGCTGCGCAGATCAACAAAATGAAATAGAGAACCGACATAGGCTCAGAACTTTATCTGCAATTCACTTCTTATCCCATAGGACGGCGACTGATCATCAGCGGACGTGGCGAAGCCGTCGACCTGGAAAAGATACCGTTCCGCGAAGGCCTGCTGAAACTGAAGAGCCAGCCCCCCTGTATCCTGATCCACCAGGCCCTCCGCGGAGCGTGCCCCCGCCTCGATAATCAGGTGCTGTGAATGATCGTTGAAAATCATCTGGTAGCCGATCGCCGCGCCATAGGATTCGTCGACACGATTACTGATCGCACTTGGATACGTTCCAATTCCGCGGGCCGCAAACAGCAACCCCGTCCGGCCGAGGGGACCGCCGGCATCGTCCTCGCGGGCAGCCGATCTGAAATTGTCCTTGCCTGCAAAGCCATTGATATAAAAAACGTTTTCCGTTCGATGCGGCGTCCATGAGAGTTCTGAAAAAAGCAGCAAACCATCGTCAGACTGCGGCGTGTCCTCTTCGGCATGGGAACCATTGAGTCTCAGCGTCAGGTTATGAGTCTGCATCAGGCGCTGTGTACTGCCAAGTCCCCACACCCATATGTCCTCGGCCTCGTCCGACGCCACATGAGCCAAGTCAATCTCGATGCTCGAGAAACGGGTGTCAATCGCGGAAAAAAGGCCGTAGAACTCAGCATCGTCATCTGCGCCGTTGTCATCACGATTGATCTCGTCCCACGCGTAAACAGCGGTTATCCTGAGATTGTTCATCCACGGCAGGGCGGCCCAGCGGAGATTGTTCTTGGTCAACCCCACCGTGTCCATGCGGTCATTGACGAGTAGACCGTCCTGGAAAATGATCTGCTGGCGTCCAAAAGAAAAGCCGATGTCCAGCCCCCGCGAATCGTCTTCATCGAGAAAAGGCAGCAGTTCACCGAGATCCCCCTCAAAGAAAAGCAGGCTGACGTTTTCGTTGATGTCGTTGTCGAAGTTTGCCTGCTCGTCATCGGACCATGCCTGCCCCCAGAAGCCGCCGGCATCATCCAGGGGGCGTAGGCCCAGGAGTATCCGCTCGGTACCTGTCAACTGCAGGTTCGAAAACAGGTCCAGGCGGTTCGCCCACTCCCGTATCGCCGGGCCGTTGTCCAATTCATAGGAATGCAGTGAGGAACGATAATTGCCGTAGACCCACAACCGCGGCTGCCACACAGCACCACCGGGCAAACGAAACCCGGGTCGGAGATTTCCGTTCCCCAGGAAAGGGTCGCCAAGCTCGATCAGGGGCCGGGTGCGACCGGGATCCTCTGCATCAGGCGGATAGGCAAAGGGTATCGGATCATCCGTCACATAGCTGCTGGCACTTCCCCCGGCGGCTCTTGCTTCCCATATGCACACGGCAAGCAGCATCAGAAAGGAGACCACCACTGTCAAAGGTTTACCTGTCATCAGTCCACTCTCACCGTTCGTTTCTGCGATTCGAGGACTTCATGACCGGCAATCTTACTGAGCAGCAGCCCATGATTCTTCTCGTAGATTTCAGAACTGCTCCAGTAGTCGTTCTCGTATTTGTCCGTGAGAATTATTGCGAGGATCTCGTCGATCTTTTCAATGTCGGCCCCGGCCTGGCGCTTCCAGCGCACCAGAAAGCTGACCAGTTCGTCGGACTGATCAATATTATCCAGTTTAAGTGATTCCAGGCTGCGTTTATACAGATACTGGGCCGCGATTGTGCTGTAGTCAGGCAAGGCCACGATGCGTTCCATGGCAAAGTCGATTTTCTTCTGTTGCACGTCACGCGCATAATAATTCACACAGGCTAAATCTATCCAATATGCTGCATCGGTGGCATTTAGCACCCTCAACTGTGGCGCCAGCTCCTTTTCTGCCCGTTGACGGTAGCCGGCATTCGCGGTCACCGCCTCCACGTCAGCCGCCGACTTGAATGAATGGTAACGCATCGCGTCGATCTCAGTCTTGTACCCGAAAACAACCCGGCGGGCAAGACCGCGGGTGCTCATGCCGTAATCAAACCCGACAGATTCAATTGCGCTCAGCAAGTTTACCGGTATCATGCCCGCCACCAGCTTGACCTCGATGACATAGTCACCGCTGCCGTCAAGCAGGTCGCGATCCACTTTGTAGCTCGCCTTGCGAACGACATTTGGCGGAATATTCTTTCGATGGATTCGGGCTCCAGCCGGTTGCCCGGTCAGCACAGTCGAACGTGTGCTGGGGCGGATGAAGGGCAACAAGTCAACAGAATGGTTGACTGCCAGCACCTGCTCACGTTCCCCTCCCCGAATGTTACGGGTAATGAAGTTCGACTGCAGGTTGAACAGCTGCCGGTCCACGGCCACTCGGATGTGTTCATCGTTGTCGATTGTCTTTGACGGGCTCACCAGCAGTCGCTGAGCGCCGATGCCATCGGCAATCGCCCAGCGACTGTCGCCGTTGTGGACAAAGGTGGAATGGCTGTCACGCAAATCGCCGTTCGGATCCAGATCTCCCGATTGGAAGAGCGGCCGGTCAGCCCCAACTTTGGTCACATCGACCTGCAGCCATACCAGTCTTTCGGCGATGAAACCAGTCGGGACACTATGGCCATCTGTGCCGTTCTTGACCCCGATATCAAAGCGGATACCATCGCTTTGGCTGGCAGCACTGACTCGTATCTTGGTGCTGTTCTGCGTATCCCCTGTTTCTGTTTCGGCAAGGAGATAACCGTTGCGCAGAACAACCAGGCGATGGCGGCGTGCCTCCGCAAGCTTGTTCATTTGCAGATAAATGACCTCCCGAGCCTTCTTGCGGTCCTCTGCATACATCCAGCGGAAAGGTTGCCCAGTTGCCGCCGCGGGTGCGAATTGCTTCAACGCCTCAGGATCTGCCGTCGCGCTGAAGTTGTCCTCCCAAAGTTTGCTTCCCCAGCCGGACTCAAAGTCGAAATCCAGCCACTCCTGCATGGTTGCCATTTTCACAAGAAGATCATCCACAGGAAAGATGCCGGGATGCACGACAGTATGATCCGGCCCGGAAAACATATGATTGGTAATCTTTCGCTTGGCAGTTGAGGCTGTTGCTGCCAGGCCGACATGGTAATTCCTGGCGGAAAGCGATCCGCCTGCATCCGTCAGGGCAAAGCCCTGCTCAACTCCCATATGGCAGTCCTGGCAAGAAATTCCCTTCTTCGCAGCGGCAGAATTTTTATATTCGCTAAACGCTTCCTCAAGGCGAAAACCGTTGAAAAGATTGACGTCGTGACAGGTCCCGCAGAAGCCGGAAGTGTTGATCTGCGCGAACTTTTTGGAGTCGACGTGCACCGCCTGCCCTTTGATCGTGTCGATCGCCTCCTTCACCGAATCGTCTGGGCGCGGCCCGAAAACAATACCGCTGAGGTCGGCCTTAAGAAGACCTATTCGGCCGCTGACCTTGCCATATGGCAGCGAACCCTTGGCGGTTAGTTTCCCGGGACAGATCCGGTGACAGACGACGCAGGTGATTCCCTCACGGGAGGCCGGGTGACGCTCCAGATTGCTGGCATAGGTGGACTCTTTCTTGTTCATGCCAACCTGGTTATGACAGCGGATACAAAAATCGCCGTTGGTCCCGCTCGTCAGCTTGTTTATCTGATTCTGCATGGACAGATACACCGGACTGATCTGGGCATAGGCATGCTGCGAAAGGGACCACTGCTTAAAGTGAATCGGGTGACAAGTCTGACACTTCGTCGCCGAGACGTATTCCTTCTCATCAAGAAGTCCGTCGTGCGCTTCATCGGACGGCATCGCCAGCAGTTGCTCAATCTGCCGGCGGTAGTCGGCATTCCCGGCATTCTTCGGGATCTCGATTTTGGCGACAGACTTGACGACCGCGGTGAGATAGGTCTTGGAGGCCTTGGCCTTCAGGCGCTTGAGGTATTTCTCGACATTCTTCACCGCTTTCAGGGTTTTTCTGTCTTCAGCGGAAAGCGCCTTCAAATTGCTGAGCAGGGTTTCGACATCGCCCACATATTTGGCAACCACGTCAGGCTTCTTGAGGTCAGGCTTGTTTGCCGCGTAGTCGTGCAATTCCTCGATCAACTCGCGCTTGGCGCTTGCATGGGGTGCCACAGGCACCGGCTTGGACTTGAGGAATTTCTCGATTATCTGCCGCTCTATTTCCCCCATCTGGTCACCCTGCTGGGCGATCAGAGGCATTGGGATCACGCACGTGCAGAATAGGAGCAACAACCGCCTGGTTTTACTCATTCCCTCACCTCAAGCATGGACTACTAAAACCGTTTGGACCTTCCAGTCCGGATCATCCTCGATGGTCCAGACAAATTGCATGCTTCGGACTTGCCAGTTATGGCACCCTCGGGCCA
Source organism: uncultured Lentisphaerales bacterium (assembly GCA_964460215.1). Lineage (GTDB taxonomy): Bacteria > Verrucomicrobiota > Lentisphaeria > JABSQK01 > CAJWLW01 > CAJWLW01. Next base: position 9,215 of record CAYWQM010000005.1, on the reverse strand, counting down.
CAGTGAAAATTAACCTCAGCAGAAAAGTTAAACTACCATACCCACTCGATTGCGTCAACGTTACCCGCGAGACGCGTCATCGGGCGACGCCTCGATGGAATCATTCAACATTTCACTCACTCTATAGATACGCCCGCCTTTGTCTTCATACGTTCCGTCTTCACGTCTTGAGAGTGAAAGTGTTTCCCCGGCTTGGGCCGGCGCCACCTTGGATAGCCTACTAAGAATAGGAATCACCAATGTCTCCAGTGCTGCAAGAATAGCAAGCACGGCAACAATCTTAAAGACGCCCTCATCATCTATCTCTGCGAGAATTATAACTGAGAGGAGGGTGGCCAAAGCGAAAATGTTGATTCCGGTTCCGAGCTGAAGCCAGGTATGCGTTGGCCGAAGCTTAACGGCCAGCAACGCGAGTGAGTGAGCAAATGCCATGGAGAAGACACTACAGACAACCGTGGTCTTCCAATATCCTTCAGAATCCACTTCTACCCAAAGCCCCACAATCAGCATCGCCGCGGAGAACGCCGCCATGGAAATACCACCAATACTGGGCAAGGTGTTCTGTGTCCGGTTGGAGTATGCACTGCAGCACAGAGAACAGATGCTGGCAACTGCAATGACCGAAGTCGTGATCAGAACCTTTATTTCGAAATCACCGAACTCACCGGAAAGAACACATGTGATGGCCAGTAGCGCACTTATGGTCAAAAAGCCAATAAAGGAGTAAAGAGAGGCTTTTCTGACAAGGCTGATCATATCTGCTTTATATTTTATCTCATTCATATCGAACGGTGAGCATCAGCAGTCGAGTTTATGCAGTTCGATCGAGCAACTGGTTCGACTGCGTGTCGGGTTTATAAATGCAGGGCGGTTCCGTCAAACTACACGAACAGTTCCCCGGCCGCTATCTCCGGGTTGTCAACCATTGCGTAAATGCTCTCAGCGCTCCGGGTACACCTGGACAGCCAGTCTTCATCCCGCCAGGGTGCACAGCTACTACTCTGAAACCCCGCGGAGCAGGAAAGTTGCCCAGGACCTGCGACTGCATGATTAAAGCGACCTTCGATGTGCCAGCAGCCGTCCGGTCGAGACAAGAATGCAGCATGGTTGACGAGAACGTCAATGCTGTCGTTAGAGGTAGGACGATTCGCGTACAAATCCCAGGTCGGTGACGTCGAGTGGCACTTCTGTAAGCATCCCGTTGCCCCGGCTGCATCATTCACGGCTCCGCACGAAGGGGGGGGAATAGCGCCCCGCAAAACTACGCCACGTCGCATGCAGGAAGCGCTGTGCAAGGGTTCATCCAAGGCCCTTGGTCGTGCCCGAATGAAAAACTTGGAGCCCACTACCTGTGCCTTCATCAGATGGACAGGCGTTCGGGGAGTTCCGACGCAGATGACGCGTTAGCGGCATTGCGTGTTCGGTGCATCCAACTGGTGGTCATTCATTTTCGCGGCCCGCTACAATGGAGCTCACGAAAGAACGCCGCTGCAACCGGCCGCTTGCAGCGGCCGGTTGCATTGATTCGTCATGTGATTCCGCCTGAGGTGACTCAGAGGGGAACAACATTCTTGGCACATGGGCCTTTCTGGCCTTCGCCCACTTCAAATTCTACTTCCTGACCTTCGTTGAGCGTTGCATGGCCCCCGTCACTCTGGATTTCCGAATGATGAACGAAAAGATCTTTTCCTCCATCCTCAGGTGCAATAAAACCAAAACCTTTTCCGTCATTGAACCACTTGACTGTGCCTTTACCCATTCTTCCCTTCTTCCGTTTGGTGGTGAATTTTAGATTTTCTTTCTACCTTCGAATTCACCGTTTCGAAGGAGAAATGAAATGTCGTTACTTACGTAACCAACGCCGAGGTCGCCGGCGCGGTACCGCATTAACGGTGGCGCGCGCTCGATCAACCAAGAACGAATGGCAAGAAGTGTAGTTCGATTCTCGCCTATTGCCAAGCCAAACAGGGCTACAATTTAGTATATTTCAGGATATCAAAAAAATTTATAAGGCAGCCTTTTCGGGAAAATTTTGGCGATTTACCAGCATATAGGTGGTACACAGCACTATTCACGGTCGGCATCCGGTGCCTTGTTGGCGACCTCCTCCCTGGTGAGATCCATGGCCAGATTTCCGATGTTGGGATTGGACATGTAGCCCGGCGCGCCCGGCAACACAGATGCAACTGCGGTTGCGCCCTCATTTGATCAAGAGTAATCGCGAACCAGACCGGCCAACACCGAGTTGAATCGCGGCGTCTTCGCCATCGGCTCGAACGATTGGTTCACAATGTCATCTTTCCGCTGAGTCCGTATCCGTGACGGGAGACCGCTTGGAATCCGATTTCTCCCTAATCGTAAAGATCATCGGAAGCGGGCGGATCCTGGACACTCCGAAACGTCGGTCTGAAGGGCTGTTCACAACGTGAAGCCGTCTGTCCCCTCCCACCAAGCCCATGATGCTGCTCCCGCCGCCGTCCATATTCGTCGCATTCCAGCAACCCAAGTCGATCATGACGCGGCCTAATTCGTGCAAATCCATGCCTTCACTGTACTGCTCCTGCCGTCCATCCACCACAACCAGCCACATCACGATCCCATCCTCGTCGGCACCGATCGCCGTCCGGGGATGCAATGCGCCATCGGCAGGGACGACAAGAACTCCCTCCTTGACAATCTGCTGGAACCCCGCCGTTGCCTCCCCGACCGCTTCATCGCCCGGAGTATCGCCCAGGAATACACGCCCCTCGCTGTTGACCCAAATGGACGCGATGGGCGGGTGGGCGGCACTCCTCACCCGGCCGCCGGCAACCGCCAGACCGTGGATATCGACCGGCTGTCCCTCAAACCATCTCCGGTTCCTATTGCCGGCGCTGTCCGCCAAACTGTCCCAAGCGTTCGAATTGATGAAAGCGAGAATCGACTGGTCACTCGCGAGTTTCAACGGATCGGTAAGCGCCGACTCGGCCGGGCCGTCGCCGTCCGGGTCCGCGCCAGTGACAATGGCTGGTCGAATTTTCCTGTTCGCAAGGTCCACGCGCAGGACATGCACGCGGTTTGGGCGCGGTTCCTTGAGTTCCTTGAGCTCGTATGCCAACCCAAGCGCCTTCAAGTCAAGTCCGTCCCTTACCGATGCGCATCCGACAGTGAGCAACAGGACACCAAATGCACAAGCAGATATCCCAACACACCTTCCGATCATTGGCCGTTTCCTTTCGCTCATCTCAATTCTCCAAGGACATACCGTTTGGCATTCTGTGGTCAAGTACAAGGACGAATGACACCATGGAATGCGTGCAGTTCGCGCCGTCACCCGGAAACGCGTCGATTGGCACTGATCTCGGCCGGGAAAGTAAAAACACGCTCAACACGAAGATTTGAGCATCTGAAGGTTAATAACACCGGTTGTCAAAAGCAAGCGCCAGAACTCAATCGGCTGTTCTGTCACGGCCAACTTATCGAGAAGGGCTTCGCGGTCGTAGTCGAAGCGAACGATCTCGACCGCAAGCTCTGCCTCCTTCTCGGTAACGACGAGATAGCTGCTGCGGCAATTGCTGCTGTCGACAACTGCGTCATCCCCGGCCCAGGAATGGGTCGAACCGTCTTCCATCACTGTTGCGATGAACGGCCAGGCAATTGAGCCGGAGTTCGCGAGGTATCGATCGCCTTCGCGGCGCACGAACGGATGGTGTGTATGACCCATAACAGTGAGATCGAATTGAGGATCCCCAAAGATATCGATCAACTCTTTTGAGGTGATCAGCCAGGGGATCGGCTGCTCACCGTCGGGCTCCATGTCACCGTGTATCATCCGGATTTTCTTGCCACGCCAGCAGACGTGGACCTGGTCGGGAAGTTCCTGGACGAACCGATATCCTGCATCGCTCAGCTCACGGGAGGCGTGCCACCTTGAACCCGGGCAGTGACTTTCCCCAGGCTGCGGCTTGGGAACGATGCATTCGTCGTGATTGCCGCGCACTGCCCTTCCTTCGGCGTGAGTGCGGACCCAGTCAACCGTCTCGACGGCATCGATGCCGCCACCAATTACGTCCCCGGCAAAGAGCATCTTCCAGGTTCCCGGCAAAGCAGCCAGGCTTTGTTCAAAACCTATCAGTGCCTCGGCAGCGGCATGTGCATCGCTGGTCACCACCAGGCAGTCGATCGCGTCATCGATCTCGACGTTTTCGATTTTCATCTTCTTGACCCGACAATTGAATTTTGACGAATGGCTTGCTGCCGACGATAACGAAAATAACGGTACTCCCATCACAGGGGCCGCAGCTCAGTCAACTGTGAATATGGTATCTACGCCTTCGCCGGCGGCGAGACCAGCCGCTCGGCATTGCCGTGATACACCTTTTCAATAATCTCCGGCTCGAGATCGAGGGTCGATAGAAAAGCGTGCAGGTCACCGCCGTAGCAGTCGCGGCCGAACAGCAGCCGGTCGCTGTGCTGCCGGATGAACGCCACGGCATGCTCGGGATCGCGATCCAATGCGTACTGTGCCGAGCCGGCGGACAGATCGGCGCACAGGTTGTCATTTGCTTCGAAAAGATCGTACAACCGGCCCCGACCCGTGACGGGACCGCGCGGATAGACTTCCGGGTCGCTCGCGGCATCGCCGCTGATCTCACGCCAGAAACCGGGTGCATGGCCGATGAATGTCGTGTCCGGGCACGCCTTGAGCGCGCGCTCAAGGTTCTCGATCGTGCCACCGTACCAGGCGCAACAATATTCCGTCGTGCCATCGGCTTGCGGCAGGTACGGCACGTCCAGATGCAGGACGACCGGCAACCCGAGTTCACCGGCGGCGCGGTAAAGCTCGATGCAGCGCGGGTCGTCGAAAAGCATCTTGAACTTCCATTCGCCGCACACGCGGATGTCGTACATCGCTACGGCGTTGCGCAACAGGGCGGGCGCACTCTCGTGAATGGGATGCGGGCAATAGCCGACGACAAACCGCTGCGGGTACCGGTCTCTCGCCTTCAGCAGGTCGCTCAGCGGGATACCGGCGTGGACGCCGTCAGGACGAAAGTGCAACGGGTTCAGCACGCGGTGGTAACTTTCACGATCCTCGTCGGGCTGGATCTCCCAGCTCAGGAGCCAGGCGTACTCGACACCTTGCTCGTCGAGGTCCGCGACCAGGCCGGCATCATCGCGGCCGTGCCAGAAGACGTGTTGATGAGAATCGACGATACGTGTCGGGCTTGGCATTGTTCACTCCACCAGTTTCTTGATTGCATCTTTCATGACTCCCTCAACACCGGGTGCGACAAAGGAATCGACAGGCTCGTAGCCTCCTTCATCGTACGACTTGTCCAGGCAGATATAGCCGGGACCGCAGTCGCCGTAGGACGGCACCGCGACCCAGTCGGCGGTCGAATGTTCCTGGGCGAAAAGCTGGTACTCGATAAACGACTCGCCAGGCAGGTGCAGGATGCAGACGGCCTTGTCGATCTTCAGGCAACCGAACGGGATCGGCACATCCTGACGACGCAGGCCGGCGATTTTGATCGCCGCTTTGGTGCGGTCCTTGCTCTGGACCTGCGGGTCGGTCAGGATAGCCATCATGTCCGGCTCGTTCATGTCCGCTCCGGGCGGCAGGGACACCGGCTCGACATGCCAGTTCAACTCGCCGACCGGGAGGCGCCCGGCATTCGCTTCGGCGGCGACGATGCCGTCATAGATCCGCTGCGTGAAGATCTCGCGGTTCTCGTGAGCGCCGTCGTTGTATTTGCCGGCGGTAACGTTGCCGGCGCACTCGTTGAAGACGATATGCGCCACGTCCGGCTCGTCGTCTGATCGACGCTCGCGGGCGAGCCCGAGAAAATCGCTGGTAATGACGCAATCGTAGTCGTAGCTGGTGTTGTGTACGGCGTAATAATGCATCGCGGCGAGCTTGCGCTGGTCATTCCAAAAGCTGATCGACTTCAGGTACGGATCGATCAAGCCCTCCGGCGCGGCGCGGACCTCGGGGTCTTTGGTTGCCGTCCAGCGCACCGCTTTCACCTTGCCGTCGTCACCCATCACCCGGCGGTTCGATGCGACCTGGTCGATCCGCGCCCGGCCGCAGGCGATGTGGGTGAACGCCTCGGGGCGCGTCGTCGCTGCCTTGACTGCCTGCGCGACGCGTGACAGCGCTTCGTGGCAGAATTCGGTCTGCATGACGTCGCGCACGCCATGCTCACGAACCAGTGCCTGGGCATCTTCGTCCGGCCACGGCGAACAGTGCGGATGTGTCGTCTGCACGGCAACATGATCCGCATCCGTGCCGGCGGCATCGGCCAGGGACTCGCGCCACATGATATGGCTGCGATTGCTGATCTCACACCAGTCCACGGCACAGAGTACGACCGGCTTGTCGGCACCGTAGAGAATCATGCCGGCGGCATACAGCGGATCAGCGAAACCAACAGCAGGGTCCTTCCAGCCGGCTGTCAGCGGATGACCGATCGGGCAGGTGACATCGACCTTGAAGGTTGCAAGTTGCATGAAAAATCCCTCAGCCGGCGTACGGGTTCATGTATGCGATCAAGCACATGGCATAACGCTCGAGATTGCGGCTTGCCAGTTGCTCGTGCAGTCGCGACTGTCGGACAATGAATAGCCGAGCGGCAACAAAGCGGTGAACAGCGAAAGTTTCATCAGTTCTTTCCTGCATTCGGGCCGACACGGGCCATGCGCATTGGCGGATAGTGGGTGCCGAGCATGGCGCGATCGCCGGTTTCGTGAATGCGTTTCCAGATTGCCGTCATCATCTGCAGACATCGTTCCGGGTTGTCCACAGCCACATTGGTGGTTTCGTACGGGTCCTCGACAAGATTGTACAACTCGTCATAATCGAAGCCGTTGAAGACAAACTTCCAGTCACCATCCCAAAGAATGCGCTGTTCCATGGTAAAACGACAGCCATGGCTTTCGCCGTAGGCCGGACCATTGTCAATGTCCGGCTGTGCGAGCACCGGCACAAACGATTTCGAATCCGGTACATCAATCGCCTCGGCCTGGGCAAGCTCGACCAGCGTCGGGCAGAGATCGGCGATACCAACGCACGCATCGGTCGACGCATCGACAGCGATTCCCGGCCCGGCCATGATCAGCGGTACGCGGTAGATCTCATCGAAGGCCGCGAAGTTGTGGTTGTCGAACCCGTGCGCCCCGAGGTAACGCCCATGATCACTGAGCACGATGATTATTGTGTTGTCGAGCTGCTGCTCGGCCTCCAGCCGATCGAGCAGGCGGCCGAATTGCGCATCGAGCTCGGTGACCCCAGCGTAGTAGGCAGCGCGTTGCTCGCGCCATTCGCGATCCGTGGTATGCTGCCAGATCTCGCGCTGTCGGCTGTACAGCGCTGGGCGGTCGGCAAGGTCGTCGTTCAGGTTCGGTGGCAGCTCGATGCTGTCGACGTCGTATTTCGCAAACGCCTCGGCGCCAGCGATCTCTGGTGTATTGGGCTCCGTGAAACTGACAACGCAGGCCCATGGTGCGTCGCCGGCGATTGCTTCATCGAGAAAGGCCAGTGCGTTGTTCGTGGTCAGGCCGATACGCCTCTGCGCGGGCGGCACATTGGTCACCGCATAGTGCAGAACTTTGTTGTAGCCATCGGGGCCTTCCAGGTACCGCGCCAGGACTGCATCATCCAGCAGGTCGCCGACCGCCGCGACACCCTCGCCAAGTTTCCGTTGCGCCGCCGCCTGATCGCAGCCGTTGATCTGCCAGCCGAAGTCCTCAAGACGATTGCTGCGCTCGATATGCCATTTGCCGAAGTACGCGGTGCGGTAGCTCGCGTCACTGAGCCGCTGCGCCCAGTGCGGATGCTCGGTGCGGAGGCAACATTGATCGTCATCGACGCAATGCTCGACCTGCAGCACACCGTGGTTATGCGGCAGCAGCCCCGTCATCAGGCTGGCACGCGCCGGCGAGCAAATCGGTGCCGTCGTGTAGCAGCGATCAAAACGCATTCCGCTCGCCGCCAACCGATCAAAATTCGGCGTGATGCATTGACTGTCAGGCTGCACCACAGATGCCGGCATCGCATCCGGCAAAAACATCAGGATGTTGGGGCTGGGCATTCATTCTACCAGTTTGAGCGGAAGAAACTGGGGAATTGTAGCCGAAAAAAGGCACAAAAACACAAGAATTGAATTCCCTTTGTGCATATTTTTGACTTTTGTCGGCTATCCACCAAAGTCAAGTGACACCGGACGCTAAAAAAAACTTGCAATCGCGATGGAGAATTCTTACAACAGATGGAAATATGAACGATTGTCGTTTAAAAACACTAAACTAACACCACAAGAGAGAAGAACAGACCATGTTAACCCGCAAACTAACCACAACACTGGGCGCTTTGGCGCTCGCATTCGCATTCCTGACCACGACCAGCATGGCCGTGACCGTATTGGTCGACCAGTCGGACGCTTTGGCATGGCAGGGACATGCTACGTATCCCGGGTTTAGCTTTGACCCAGTGACCCCCGATTCCGAAGAGAACATCCTTCACGCCGAATTCGACGTCAGTATAGCCGGCCTTACGGATGGTGGCATATTTTCGCGCTGGCTCGACGCCCCGTGGAGTCAAGGCAACCATGAGTCGCTGAACATGTTTGTCTGGTACGCTTGGGACCCCGGCATGGCATTGGGAGCAACAGCTTGGTCGCCGACACACCGGCTCCACGGCGCGACCGACGACACGCAGAAGACACACACGTGGCACTGTTCCGCGACCCTCGACATGGGTTCGGATCCGAAAACACACAGCATCACAGTCAGCGACACCGAAGGTGATGGCGAGTACAGTTTTACGTGGACCTCGAATGATATCGAAGATGGCTCGAAACCAGATGTTGTCTCTTACATCGAGTGGGAACTCCAGAGCGCCAAGGCCCATGAGGGACATCCGATTGTGGATAACGTCCTGGTCGTCAAGTACAAATCCACCGAGGCTGGCACCTGGCGTTCTGATATTGTGACCGCCAATGCGATCAATAACCTGCAAAGCCAGATCGACAACATCCAACTGACGCCCGGGCCGCAGGGTCCGCAGGGCAAGGCTGGTGCGGATGGTGCCGCTGGTGCGGATGGTACCGCTGGTGCGGATGGTGCCGCTGGTGCGGATGGTGCCGCTGGTGCGGATGGTGAGAATGCACCGTGTGTATCTTGTGAGGATGTCGCAAGCTCGGCAGTCGATTTGACCTGCTTAATTCTGGGCGAAA
>CAYWQM010000004.1:65314-84007 GCA_964460215.1 uncultured Lentisphaerales bacterium | reverse complement strand
CTGCGAAGATTCCGCCGGCATCACCGGCACATCCCTCACCATCGACGGCGGCTACCTGGCCGCTGCCGAATGGGACTGCAACACCGTCACACAACTCTGAAACACCAACATTCAAGCCACCCATGCGACCGAAACTTGCCTGCTCCGATTTCACCTTTCCCCTGCTGCCGCACAATGACGTGCTCGACCTGATCAAGATGCTCCGGATCAAGGGAGTCGACATCGGCCTCATGCATGAGCGTTCGCACTTGCAGCCGGCAACCGAGTTTCGCAACGTTGCGAAATCCGCCAAAGCATTGAAAAGGAAACTGGATGAACGCGGCCTGAAAGCGTCAGATATTTTTCTGCTGCCGGCAACGGACGAGTTCTCGATGGCGATCAACAACCCAATGCCGTCACGCCGTCGCAAGGCACGTGACTGGTTCGAGAAGTCTCTCGAATACGCGGCGCGCGTCGGTGCGCCCCACGTTACTTCGGCGCCGGGCATCCGTTTCAAGGAAGAATCGCTGACGCGATCCTGGGACAATTCATGCCGGGAACTGGCCTGGCGTATCGAACGGGCCAAAGCACATGGCATCGTGTTCGGTGTCGAACCACATCTCGGTTCGATGATCCGGCGCCCCGGATCCGCCCTGCGATTCGTCAAGGCTGTGCCGGGCCTGACGTACACCCTCGACTATTCGCATTTCACCCGTATCGGCATCGCCGATGCCAAAATAGAGCCGTTACTCGCACACACCAGCCACTTCCACGTGCGCGGCTCACGTAAAGGCGCGCTGCAATCGTCCTTCGCCGACAACGTCATCGACTTCGGACGTATCGTGAAGGTGCTGGACAAGATCGGCTATCGCGGGTACATGACACTCGAATACGTCAGAACCGAGTGGGAAGATTGCCTGCGCGTCGACAACCTCAGCGAAACAATCCTGTTCCGTGATTTCCTGACAGCGGCTGGGAAGAAGGGCTGAGCGCCGCACAGCATCCAGCCGACGACTCCCTACCCCCGACTCAAGTCGAGATCGGGCGGCAGGTCGAGCACGAAATTCGTCAACAGATCGATTGCCGCCTGGGTGTCGGTAATGGTTGCAACCTCGGTCGGGCTGTGACAGTAGCGGCAGGGGATGCCAAGCTCTACTACCGGCACGCCGTCGCCGACGTATTGCATCCAAGAGGCGTCCGTCATGATCCGTGAACTGATGGTCCGCACGTACGGCAGCTCGTGGCGCTCCGCGGTGGCAACCATCTGCTGCACCAGTTTCGGATTCGCGGTGGTTCCGACGAACGGCAGGGTCGGGTGATAACCGAAACTGTTGATGGCGATACCACCGCCCAATCGTGCTTCACTCAGTTCCTGGCCCTCAAGCTCAGGCGTGTCCATCGAGATCGTGACGTCAATCGCCACGGCCATGTCGGGCTTGACGTTGTGCGCCGCAACCACCGCGCCTCTGCATGAAAATTCCTCCTGAACCGTGCCGACACATGCGACATTGACCGGCAGGTCCCGCCCTTTCAGTGCGGCCATCATCTGCAGCACCGCAAAAACACACAGCCGGTTGTCCAGGGTCTTCGTCATGATCTGGTCGCCGTTGACCCGGAAATTCGGCCACCAGGTGACAGGGCTGCCGACATGGATACCGGCCGCCGCGACCGCTTCTGCACTCTCGAAGCCGGCGTCGATGTAGCTGTCCTCGATGGGGATCACCTGGAAGCGCTCTTCCGGCGTCGAGACATGATGCGACTTGATCGCGAAAATGGCGTGGTGCGCCGTACCCTCGTCACTGTGCACGGCGACCGGTGTGCTCGGCAGCACGCGATCGAGCGGATATCCGCACTTGAACACACTTATGAACCCGTCGTCGCGAACATGCCGGACAATGAAACCGACTTCGTCCATGTGCGCCGCGATCAGCAGTGTCTGGGCATCCGGCTGAGCCGCCGGCATCCTGCCGATGACATTGCCGAGCTTATCGACAGAGACGTCGTCGGTGTACTGGCTCATCAGCCGCCGGACGAGACGGACCATCGGGTCCTCGAGACCAGCAACGCCGGGGGTGGCGCACAGCTCTTCCAGGATATCAATGTGATCGATCAATGACATGATGCAGTGCCGGGTGTAGAACGGCCGTCCGCGGCCGTTGCATGAACATTACAGTGCAAACGCCTAGTGTTAACGCCGCAATGTCACATTGCCATTAATTTGCGTTTGCCCCTTATTCACCAAATGCACATTCCAATGAAGCTGTCAACTCTGTTGTGAAATCCTCAATGGCCGGAGTCTTCTGACCAACGACCTTCGCTGCGTCATCCCAGCGGCGTAACGACAATGCCGCTTCGCAGTTCGCCTCGGATTCAAATGCCTGAACCTCTTCGTGCGACATGGTTCCGCCCTGATCGTGAAAGCTCTGAAGCGATGTGGGGGATAGACGCTCGAGGTATTCCGGTTCGACGGTGCAGAGATACCGTTTCGCCGCAACATGAAGCCGAACAGGGTCGCTGACCTGGGGACCAAAATGGTCACGCAGCCAACGACGCCCTCGTTCCTCATGAGCATCATCAAGGTTTTGAGGGGCTTCTTCAGTCGCCTGAGGGACTTCGCCCCCCTTGTCCAGGATGTGACCAATATCGTGGACCAGCGCTGCCGCAATCAGCTGCGGCGACGCACAGCTTTGTCTCGCCAGGTTCGCCGCCTGCAGCGCATGCTCTAACTGTGTCACCTCCTCGCTCCCGTACATCTCGCCACCACGCTGTCGAAACACGGACAAAATTCGCGAAACAATTTCCTCATCTGGCATGGGAACTCCTATGGGGTTGACTCGGTTTCCCTTTCTCTGAACATTCGGTTGCGCTTATAAACAGGGGGAGCGGGCGGATTAACATTAGCGCAGAAATATCGTGCTTATGTTAACTGGGGTATCGCCCGGTGCCCCTGTTATACAACCGCACAATACAGTTGCAAAAGCTCTAAATCACTTCCTTCACCGCGCGGTATCCCGCGGCGGTCGCAGCTAAAGATTCCTCGACGTCGGCATCGGTGTGAACGGCACATACAAAACCGTGGTGGTTGGCATGAAAGAAAACACCCTCGTCGACGACCGCCTCAAAGAAAACCTTGCGCACGAACCGGGCGGTGTCCGGGTCGTCGTAGTGAAAGGCGAAATCGGGTGTCGGCGCCAGGCCGACAGCTTCAATGTCGACACCGATGTCCCGTGCCAGGGCGTTCTGCCCGTCGATCAGTTTCCGGCCGATATCCCACATCGTGGCAATGGCGTCGTTCTCCTCCATGAACCGGATCGTCGCCAGCGCCGCAGCGTATTCAATGGCATTGGTGCAGTGGGTCGACGACATCCAGGTCTGCCCGATAGTGTCCATGTATTCGGCAGGGCCGACCAGTGCCGAGATCGGGTAGCCGTTCGACATCGCCTTGCCGAACGTCGCCAGATCCGGCGTGACGCCGAAATATTCCTGCGCACCGCCGAGCGCGAAATGGAAGCCGGTCCGCACCTCGTCCATGATGAACAGTGCGCCGTGCTGATGGCACAGGTCGCGGACGCCTTCGAGAAAGCCGGGCTGCGGTTCTTCGACCTCGCAGGCCCACATGATAACGCCGCAGATCGCGCCAGGGTTCGCTTCGAAAACCGCCGCCAGACTATCGAGGTCGTTGTAGTTGAACTTCAACGTCAGGTCCAGCACGTCCTGCGGAATGCCAGGATCGACCTTGCAACACCAGTCGTGCCAGCCGTTGTAGCCGAGCCGGATGATCTTGTCACGGCCGGTGACCAGCCGCGCAACCCGTACCGCAGCCGTCGTCGCGTCGGAACCGGTCTTCAGAAACAAGGTTTTCTCGGCGCACGGAATAAGCTCGACCAGTTTCTCGGCCAGGTCGTTCTGCAATACCGGCGGCAGTTGCTGGGTGTGCCCTTTTTCGATCTGCTCGATCGCCGCTGCGTTGACGACCGGATGGCTGTGACCGAGAACGATGCAACCGAAGCTCAGGATCCAGTCGAGATAGCAGTTGCCGTCGATGTCCCAGATACGGGCGCCCTTGCCGCGCTCGCTGAATATCGGATAATCGCACGGTGCCATCAACGCCGGGGCACGAGTCTGGGTCGTGCCTTCGGCAACAACCTTGAGGGCGCGTTCGAACTCGGCGGCGGAATTGGGGAATCGTTCGTTCATCAGAATGTGTGACCTCGGCCTATCATTATGGCAAAACTCGTGGCCGGGTAGTTTACCGTAAAGAACGGCAGATTGGAAGATTCCGCCATAGGAATGTCCTCCAACCTTCCAACCTCCCGACAACGCGGTATACTACCTGCCACATATCCATCACACAGAAAGCTTTTGCCGCGCAATGCGGATTACAACGGGATATCCTGTTTCGCGGCACTGAGTCTCGTTTTGACATACTGCTGCAGTACCTCAAGCAGAGCTGCAACTCGACAACCTTGATGCTCCGCGAACGGTCGCCTCGGCTGGAAGCTGGGTCACGCTGGACTTCGCCAGACTGACGATAGATCCGGGACAATAAAAACGGACACGAACCGCCATGGACAAACTGACAGGTCAGGTTGCGATCATCACCGGCGGCGGCGTCGGTATCGGCTTTGCCATCGCCGAGGTTCTCGCCGAGGCGGACATCGCCGGCATTGTCCTTGCCGATGTCGAAAATGCGGAGTCCGCTGCAGCTGACATCAGTGAGCGCTTTGCCACCGATGCCGTTGGCATCACCACCGACGTTGCCGACTCCACACAGGTCGAAGCCATGGTTGAAGAGACCATCCGCAAATTTCAGCGCGTCGATATCCTGGTCAACAACGCCGGCATCGCCCCGACCGTCACCTGGGACGAAGTGACAGAGGCCAACTGGCGGCATGTACTCGACGTGAACCTGAACGGCGCCTTCCTCTGCACCCTGGCAGTGCTGCCGGCGATGGCCCGGCAGAAGTCCGGACGTATCGTCAATATTTCCTCGGTCGGCGGCTTCCTCGGAAGCGTCTGCGCGCACCCCGCCTACGGCGTATCGAAAGCCGGTCTCGTCGCCATGACCAAGTCGCTGGCGAAAGCCTATGCCACCGAAGGGATCCTGGTCAACGCCATTGCCCCCGGCAGTATCGACACACCGTTGTCGCGGGCGTTCGGCGAGACGCAGGTACAGGAGTTCATCGAAGCATCGCCGATGAAGCGCCAGGGCACTGCGCGTGAGCTGGCGGACGCAGTTTTTTATCTCGTATCAAATCGTTCAACCTACGTCACCGGCGCTACGCTGCACATCAACGGCGGCTCACTGCTGGTGTAAAACAAACAGGAGAGAAAACATGGCAAAGTACGCCGACTGTGTAATGGAAAGTGACCAGCATGCGCTGTGGGAAGCACCCGATGGATCACGCCAGGTGTCACCGCTCATTACGAAAGATCATTGTGGTGCCGAGTCATGTTGCTCCGGCCTCTGGTGGCTGCATCCCGGACGGGAGGGCGCGCCGGACATCCATCCCAACGCCGATGAAATCTACTATGTTGTCAGTGGCGAAGGCCGCCTGCTGCTCGGTGATGAGGCGTACACTGTCCGCAAAGGCATGACGGTCTTCATCCCCCGCAACGTGACGCATCAAACCTTCAACACCGGTGACGAGGATCTCTGCTACTACTGGATCTTCGCACCGCAACCCTTGGAAGCCGCCAAGCAGGACGCAGAGGGCTGGAAAAAGCTGAGGTAACAAATCATGGCGAATCTCGAATCGAAGGTTGCAATCGTTACCGGCGCCGCCCAGGGCATAGGTAAGGCATGCGCAATCCGGCTGGTAGCCGACGGTGCAAAAGTAGTGGTCGCTGACATTCAGGTCGAAAAGGGCAAGGAACTGGCTGCCGAGCTTGGCGATTCCGCGCTCTTTCACGAACTCAATGTCGCCAGTGAAGAGCAATGGGCGACAGCAATCGCGGCTACCTTGGAGAAATGGGGTAGGCTCGACATCGTCGTCCACAATGCCGCTGTCGTCACACCTGCCTCGGCGGTGCAGGACACGACAAATGAAGAATTCGACTTGCTCATCGACGTCAACATCCGTGGTATTTTCTTCGGCTGCAAACTGGCGTACCCGGAGCTGAAGAAGTCGAAGGGCTGCATCGTCAGCATCGCCAGCATGGCCGGCGTTTCAGGCCAGCTCGACCACGCCGTCTATGGTGCCACCAAAGGGGCCGTCAACGCTCTGACCAAGTGTATGGCGGTCGACTGGGCGCCGGACGGTATCCGGGTTAATTCCATCTGCCCCGCCTGTGTCCATACAGAAGCCATGGAAAGGTACGTCGTCGATTTGCCCGACCCCGAAGAGGCGATCAAGAAATGGGCCAATATCCATCTGATAAAGCGCCTCACGGACCCCGCCGAAATCGCCGCGGTCGTTTCGTTTCTCAGCGGAGACGATGCCTCGTTCATTACCGGCAGCAACATGCCCGTAAGCGGCGGCAGCGAATGCGGCTACAACATGTCACAGTGAGTTTTCAACATGCCTGAATTCCCGATCACCGATACGCATGTGCATCTGGCCGGCAAGGACGCCCTCCAGTATGCCTGGCTGGCGGACAACGAAACGCTTACCGGCACCTACGAGCTTGCCAACTACGACACAGCCTGTGGCGACATCGACGTCGGCAGCATCGTCTTCATGGAATGCGGCGGCGAGCCGTATGACAAAGAAGTCGAATGGGTCATGACGCTCGCCGAGCAAGACGCACGCGTCAAAGGCATCCTGGCACGGATTCCAATCGAGGAAGGCGAGGCAATCGTTCCGACACTGGAAGCCTGGGCAGTGAATCCACTGGTCAAGGGCGTGCGCCGATTGATCGAAAGTGAAGACGTCGAGTTTTGCCTGCAACAAGCCTTCATTGACGGCGTAAACCTACTGCCAAAGTTCGGGCTCAGCTTCGACATCTGCATCAATCACCGACACCTCGCGAACACCCTGAAGTTCGTCGCACAGTGCCCGGACGTGCAGTTCATCCTTGATCATATCGGCAAGCCCGGCATCCGCGACGGCCTGTTCGAACCGTGGCAGTCAGAGATCCGCCAGCTCGCTCAATTCCCGAACGTCACATGTAAAGTCTCGGGGGTGGTGACCGAGGCGCATCACGATAGCTGGACCCGTGACGATGTGCGACCCTATGTCGAACACGTCATCGAATGCTTCGGCTTCGATCGTGTCACCTACGGCAGCGACTGGTTCGTGCAGACACTGGCATCAACCTATCCGCGCTGGGTAGAGACACTCGACTGGATCGTCGCCGATTGCAGCGACGATGAACGGCGCAAGCTCTACGACACCAACGCCAAGAAAATTTACCGGCTGGACGGGTGATGGATAAACTCTTCGATTTCACGGGGCAACGCGTCGTGGTAACCGGAGCCAGCCGCGGCATCGGCCGTTCAATCGCCGAGGCGTTCGGCGAACGTGGCGCCGATGTTGCCGTGCACTATTGTTCCTCGGCGGATGCCGCAGCGGAAGTTGTCGACTGCATCACCGCCTCCGGTGGCAAGGCCTTTGCTGTCCAGGCAGATTTAACCGCAGCAGACGGTGCCGCCAAAATAGCGGATGCTGTCAAGAACCGCTGGGACAGCCTCGACATTCTGGTCAACAACGCTGGTGATGTTGTTGGGCGCTCGACATTGGCGGAAGCCGATGACACGCATATTGAACAAACGCTCGACCTGAATTTGAACAGCGTCATCGACCTTACCCGCCGGCTGATACCGCTGCTCGAGAAGGGGCAGGCACCGGCCATCGTCAACATCACGTCAATCACCGCCTTCAATGGCGGTCAGGGCGGCGTCAGCGTGTATGGCGCCGCCAAGGGCGGCATCCTCGGTCTCACCCGCAGCCTCTCCGTTGAACTGGCTCCGACGATCCGCGTCAATGCGGTTTCGCCCGGTGTGATCGTCACCGACATCCATCGTCGTATAACAACCCCCGAACGCCTGGCGATAGTCGCAGAGAAAACGCCGCTGGGCCGCAACGGTGATCCCGGCGAATGCGCCGGTGCCGTTCTGCTGCTGTCCGGGGCTGGCGGTTCCTTCATCACCGGTGATGTGATCCATGTCAACGGCGGTCTGTGGATAGGCTAACTACGCCACAACTGAATATCCCAGTCATCCTCCGCGATGAACTCCGGCACCAGGCGCTGGTGATTCAGGGCGGCACAAGCATTTGGATTCGATGGCTCCGACACCCTCGCACAAACGCCGTGAAATGAACGGGCGCGAAGATTCATTCTACTTCATCGTGCGTCCATCAGCCCTTTCATGTATCCGATCGCCCACAACCTCCCGAGCATGGTGTACCCGGCCAGGTCAGTCGATTCGCCGGCCAGCACCGGCACGTGGTCCGGACGGATCGGGCCGTCGAAACCGATCTCCTCGTACGCACGGATGCACGCCGCCATATCGGTCTGGCCGCTGTCGTGCCAAGTCTCCGTAAACTTCGGTACACTGCCGACGACATCGCGGAAATGAACAAATCCGATGTGGTCGCGGAAGCGGTAGATGTTTTCGACGACGTCGACGCCCATGGAACTGAAAACGCCCTGGCAGAAAGTGATCGCGTTGGCCGGGCTCGGCACCAGTTCGACCAGGCGCTGCAGCTCGTCCGGGCACGTCATGATCTGGGTGTCGCCAAGAAAGGGTGACATCGGCGGGTCATCCGGATGCATCGCCAGTACGACACCTGCAGACTCCGCAACAGGTAGAATCTGTCTGAGGAAATATTCCAGGTTCTCCCACAACTGCGATTGCGTCGTCGGCTCTCGGCCCACATTCCAGGCGTGATCCGTTTTACCGTTTACGTCGATCACTTTGGCGCTGTCGACCTGGGCGATATCGAACTGACTGACCAGCGAACCGCCGCGGTCGGCTACGTCAACGCTGGTACGGCTCCAGTCGCCGCCCGGCATCCAGCAATAGCACCAGACGGGGATCTCGAGCTTTCCCATACTCTGAAGCATGTCCGCGACAGCTTCGATCTGGGCATCGCGATTGGGACCGCCGTGGATGATGTCGTCCATCGGCACATCATTCTCGATCACCGTCAACCGCAGATCGAAGGACGAGATATAACTGTGCACCTTCTCGAGCGCCTCGAAACCGGGCCCCGGATAATACGTCACGATATCGGTAACACCGATTTGCCGGGCGAGAACAAGTTTCTCGTCGGTCAGCGGTCGAATGGCGAGGGCGATTCGCATGGTTACTACAGGACCTCACAAACGAATCCGGCGTCCACCAGCATCCCCTTCTGCAGGTCGAGGGCGGGGACGCCGACAAACGGTTCACTGCCGCCCGGCGGGATCGTCGCAAGCACGGTCTCCAGGACCATGATATTCTGGATGACCGCGAAGGTGAACGGGAAGTCGGTATTCGATTTGATGAATTCCATGATATATGCTCGGCACGTCGTAGAGACGGGTAGAATAATCGTCATAGTCCGTTGGTGAGAACTCTACAGTACGAAGTCGAAAACGAAAACCGGCGCAGCTCTTTTCGCGTAGACAGACGAAGCCACCGTTCCACTGCATGTCTATTGGCGAAATCGCCGCCGACAGTTACTTTCAAGTTCTATGAACACAAGCACGATTCTCTATCTGTCGCGCCAGGATATTGAAAGCCTGAACTTCTCAATGCACGAGATCATCGATGCAGTCGAAACGATGTTCTCAGAGAAAGGCGAAGGCCGTGTCGAGATGCCACCGAAACCAGGCATCCACACACGGCCCGACGCATTTATTCACGCCATGCCAGCCTATATCCCGAGCCTCGAAGCGGCGGGCGTGAAGTGGATTTCCGGCTACCCAGGCAACCAGCAAAAGCAATTGCCCTACATCACCGGTCTGCTGCTGCTCAACGACCCGGACACCGGCCTGCCGACCACCGTCATGGATGCGACCTGGATCACCGCGCAACGAACCGGCGCAGCCACTGCGGTCGCCGCGAAATACCTGGCCCGTCCCGACAGCAGCAGTGCCGGGATCATCGCCTGCGGGGTACAGGGCCGCAGCAATCTCGAGGCGCTGGCCTGCATTTTCCCGATCAGCAGCGTCAAGGTCTACGACATGCATCGACAGGTGGCAGACCAGTTCGCCGCGGACATGGCGCCGATCATCGATGCCAAGATCGAGGTGGTGGACACGCCCGAGCAGGCGGTCATCGATCTCGACCTGGTCGTCACCAGTGGTCCGATTCTCAAGCACCCGCAGCCAGTCATCGAAGCCGGCTGGCTCGCCCCCGGCGCTTTCGCCAGCCCCGTCGACTTCGATTCCTACTGGCAGGGCCCCGCCCTCCAGCAGGCCGACAAACTGGCGACCGATGATCTCGCGCAGATGGCGTACTATCGCAGTGAAGGCTATTTCGGAGAGACACCGCAACCATACGCCGATCTTGGCGAAATTGTCGCCGGTCACAAACCCGGACGCGAACGCGAGGACGAGCGTACCATCAGTGTCAATCTCGGCATCGCGCTGGAAGACATGGCAACTGCCATTCGAATCTACCGGCGGGCAATGGAAACCGGGATCGGCACGCAACTGCCGCTGTGATAGAGCAGACGGACAACCGCTGCTGCTTGCATAACAACTGCACCAACCTTATCTTTACAAACCCTACCCCCCCGGCCTGGCGAATTGGCTTGCTGCGTAGAACATTAAGCGCGGCACATCAGGGATGATCAGATCATGTTAAAGTTCATCGGATGGATGCTATCTGTTTTTACGGTAGCCATGTACTTGAGCATGTCCTCGTCCACAAAGAAAACTATCGCCGCAGAGCAAACCCTGGTTGACAATGACATCGACGGCAAGAAAACCCGGTCCAAAAAGAAACTGGACAAACACCGGGCCGAACTCCAAGAAATCAAACTAATTTTGACCGACTAGGCCTCCACAACGGCCGAGCTGCAGTCAACATTCGAGCAACTGGAGGCTAACATCGATGCCGCCAGAGCCCGCAATGAAGAGTTGACCAACCGCAAAGAAGAACTCGAGATCGAGAAAGAGCAGCTAAAGAACGACCAGGTCAACGGCAAACAGAAGCTGGCGGAAGTCAGCTCTTCGATCGCGCGCGCCGAGAAAAATGTCGGGAAACTGCGCCAGGCAATCAAGTCGGTGACACCAAAAGAATAGGTTCGTCGCTATGGCATCGATCAAACCAAAGATCCCGGCCGCCGGGAAGCGGGACAATAAGTCGTCGGTGGCGATCACATTCGCGGCGTTAGGCTGGCTGCTGTTCCTGTTCTTGTGCTGGAAATGCACCAGTACGCTGTCCCATAGGCGTGAGAAGATCGCTGAGATCGGAGTGAATCACGCCGTGCTTCACAAAACACTGCAGGCGAAGATCGACAAACAGAATTCTCAAATGAACAGCATCAAACGAAAAACCGTTACCGATATCAACGACAACAACGCTAAGCAGGCCAAACTGATTGGGACAAACAATGCGCTGGAACCGCGGCTTGCAACTGCCAAGTTCGAGGTCGGCGAACTCGAGACCGCAGTAGCGACACTGGAAGAGGAAGTCAGCGGCACGCGGGATTCTCTGGCCGTTTCCAACGAGGACATAAAAAGCCTCGAAACGAAGCTCAGCGAACTGCTTCTGGAAAAGGAGAAACTCGTCGAGGATTACAAACACCGGTACGTGGAGATGAAGGCGGTCTACAAGACCAAACGCGGGGAGGAAGATGCTATGCAGCTCGGGCACTTCTACTCTTCACACCGCCACACGCCGTTCGCACCGGCCGCCGCGTTTTTCACCGGCGAGAAGCTGTACCAGGCCGAGGACTATCCGTTCGCTTCAAAGCACTACGGCGAAATCCTCCGGCGCTATCCCAAATCGGCATACGCCACCCACGCCATCGAACGCATCGAGCAGCTCAACAAACAACAGCTGTACCAGCCGCAGGAAGTTGGATTTCATCCCTGGCGTATTCTCAGCATCATCGATAATCCGTGACCAAGCCACGAGCCCCCCGCAACCGTACGATCGTCCTCAGCGCCGCTGACCACGAGCGACTGAAGCCACGGCTGCGGACTGCACAACGACGTTTCGAGCTGGATGAAATCCGCAACCGCACGATCTGCGGAGACACCTTTGCAGCTCTCGATGCGCTGCCGGATGCCTGCATCGATCTGCTCTTCGCCGATCCACCGTACAACCTCGACAAAACGTTCAACACCCTCCGCACCAAAGCCGTCGATGCAGAAACCTACAGCGCCTGGCTCGATAGCTGGATGGCGAAACTGCCGCGGCTCATGAAACCAAACGGCAGCCTGTACTTCTGCGGAGACTGGCGCTCGTCTGCCTCGATCCAGGCAGTCGCCGGACGCTATTTCAAAGTGCAAAACCGTATCGCCTGGGAACGCGACAAAGGACGCGGGGCGAAAGCTAATTGGAAAAATACCTGTGAAGATATCTGGTTCTGCACGATGTCCAGGTCATGGACATTCAACGTCGACGACGTGAAGTTGCGTCGACGTGTCATCGCGCCATATACCGACAGCGACGGCAAGCCCAAGGACTGGCAGCAGTCGGACGCCGGCAATTATCGACTGACACATCCGTCCAACCTCTGGACTGACCTCACCGTGCCCTTCTGGTCGATGCCGGAAAACACTGATCACCCAACGCAGAAACCGGAGAAACTCCTGGCCCGGATCATTCTCGCCAGCTCAAATCCAAAGAATGTCGTCTTCGATCCGTTTCTAGGTTGCGGAACAACATCGGTAGCGGCGAAGAAACTGGGCCGCGATTACATCGGCGTGGAGATTGACGAGACCTATTGTCTACTGGCCGAGCATCGCCTCGAGCTGGCGGAATCAGACCACACCATTCAGGGTTACGAAAACGGGGTGTTCCGGGAACGAAATTCCTGAGTGCCGAAAGTCGCCGTGCTGGTGATCCACGAAGTCTGATAAACGCCCTATTCTTCCGCCGAGCGCTGCTTCTTGAAGAATTGCTGCAACAGGGCCAGGCATTCTTCCTGCAACACACCGGAAAACACCGGCACATTGTGCAGCATACCACTGAATCCGGTGATGTCGATAGCACTGCCGGCAGCGCCGCTGCGCGGATCGGTGACACCGAAAACCAGGCGGCCCAGTCGGGTATTGACGGCTGCACCGGCACACATCGCACATGGCTCCTTGGTCACATACATCGTCGCTTCGACCAAGCGCCAGTCCTGCAACTGCGCCGATGCCTGGGTGATCGCCAGGATTTCCGCATGCGCCGTGGCATCATTGAGCAGCTCGACCTGGTTATAGGCTCGGGCAATGACCTGGTTGTCATGCACGATCACTGCGCCCACCGGCACTTCCTCCGCTTCGAAGGCTTTCTCGGCCTCTCGCAGCGCCATGCGCATATAGGTTTCATCATCCGGGGAAAGCAGGTTCATGACGGAAGGTAGCATGTTTTGGCAGCGCCGGCCAATACTCTGGCAACTGGCGTTCACCGAACACGCCCTCTTTCACCGCGACCTTCACTGAAAGTTCCGGCTCTTCGTCTTCGGCATCAACAAATCACCGGATCAACGGCGACAAGGGTGGGACACGGCATCGATGTCATCGGGCTCGCCGGCCGCGTGGATGGAGATGATCGCGCCGGGCATTTACAAACCGCGAACGACTACGGTTCCAAATGGACCGATTTCAGGTACGCACGGCGCTTGGAATTGGACAGGGCATCCCATTCCTTGAGGAAATCCTTTTTGCCACGGGCACCAAATTTCCTTTCGATCTTGACCAGCGCGCTAGCTGGGAACTCGATTCCCATGTGTTCTTCCTCGTAGGCTTTCAAGTGCATGCTGACATCGACCCAGTGCGCATCGCTGCGTGCGAGCTCGAACGTCTCGAACGCTGAATCGACGATCATGCTGTCGAAGCGCTTCTCCAAATGCAACAGTGAAATTACGGAATCATCGACCTCGAAAATCCGTGTCGGCACGAATTTCGAGGTGTAGCGCGCCGACGCCGACAACCGGATCTCGTCGACCAGGCTTGCGGCATTGGCTTGGCCGTTTTCACTAACCAGCTTGTAACCGCCTTGGAACTGAGCGCTCTCGAGACCGAACTCGGCCACCAGTCCACCGTCGATATAGAGGCGCAGCGACCGGGTAACGGACGCGTCGAAAACGCCGGCAACATGCATCCACTGGCGCGAGCGTGGCACAACTACGCTCGGATAATTCTCATTTGCTCCGTTGACAAAAAACTCCACGGCGATACCGCGCGGCACTGGCTTCAGCGACAGCCGGAACGCTTTCGTGCCGCCGGTGGACATCAAGGACGTGCCGACCATCTCCTTGCCCGCGATCGGCTTGATCCACATTTCGACGGTCAATTTCTCATCGACGCTGTTGAAAATCTCAGGATTCTCAATTGTCAGATTGTGTCGTGGTCCAACCCTCAGTGCCCACCGCGCCGATTCCGGCGCTTTGGTTGCAACGACATCGGTACCATCGGTGTCCTCGACAACCACTTTCTGAACTTTCGACTTTCCGTCCGAAGTATCGGCATCCTGCATGAGGTTGAGCACGAAAAAAGCGCCGGCGGCGATGACCAGCACCGCCGCTGCGGAACCGGCGGCGATCATGATGACTTTCTTCTTTTTCTCTGCGGCATCCTCGAGCTTGACACCGGGCCGGCCCTGACCGATTTCGATAACCGGCGGCGCGGCATCCGCATCGGAGGTCTCTTGCAGCGTCACGCCGGCGCTTGGCGCCGCGCTGTCTTCGTCGTCGGACTCCGGCGACGGCGGCGCTGAATCCGCGACACGGGCGGAATCGCCACCCTCGTACTGGCTGCGTTGGGCAATATTAATTACTTTGGCGCTTTCGGATAAAAACTGGTCGTCTGGCAAAAGGGACAGTCGATCGACGTCTTCCTTCGGGATCCACGGCATCAGCATTTGAATGTTGGTCAGCGGCAACCCCAACAGCTTGGACATGCGGTGCGCCAGATTATCGCGCTTTGATTGATCGGTATCAGCCATTTCCGTCACCTTCGATAAGTGTACGTTCAATGATTCTCATCAACATCTGTTTCCTTGTGCGAGTATATTAAAACCCCCGTAGGCAATTGGCAAGTCGAGGCGGGCGCGATTATGGTTCGGCCTTCTTGTTATCGCCCTGAAGGGACGTCTTGTACACACCAGGTCAACCAGTTCACGGAGCACGAACACAATGGATTTCCTTGGTGACCGTTATCTCATCGAAAACGACACCGGCCAGCACCTG
Organism: uncultured Lentisphaerales bacterium; assembly: GCA_964460215.1. Taxonomy (GTDB): domain Bacteria; phylum Verrucomicrobiota; class Lentisphaeria; order JABSQK01; family CAJWLW01; genus CAJWLW01. Next base: position 68,744 of record CAYWQM010000004.1, on the reverse strand, counting down.
TTTCAGTTGATCCGCGATCTGCCGATCATCGACGCCCACAACCATGTGGACGTGGCGGAGATCGCGGAAAATCGTAACTACGAGGACATCTGGCAGGTCGAGGCCGCAACCGATCACTACGTGTGGTCGATGCTGCGCAAGCGCGGCATTCCCGAACGGCTGCTCACCGGCGCTGCCAGCCCCGAGGAGAAATGGCTGGCCGCTGCCGCCAAGTGGGACGATCTGGCTGGCAGCCCGACATACGAATGGGTGCATCTCGACCTGTTCCGCACGCTCGGTATCCCCGAAGTCATTCGCGAGGCCAGTGGCAAAGATATCTGGGACCGCTCGAAAACACTGCTTCAGCAACCCGGCATGAAACCGCAGGCGCTGCTCGGGCAGATGAAAGTCGAAGTCATGTGTTCCACCGACGATCCCATCGATCTGCTCGATGACCACAGGCACCTGGCCGAAAGTGACTTGGAGACCCGCGTTTATCCGACCTATCGCCCCGATCGGGCCATGAATATTTTCAAACCCGACTGGCGCGACTACATCACGCTGCTGGAAAAACGCGTGAACGGCAAATTCAAGAAAATCGATGACTTGCTCGACGCCCTGCGCATCACCCACGATTACTTCGCCGAGCACGGCTGCGTAGCCACCGATCACGGCGTCGAAGTGCCCTACGGCGTTGATTTCAAACGAGAGGACGCCGATGCAGCCTTCTGCAAGGCCTACAACGGTGAAGCGCTGTCGCAACCGGAAGAAATCCAGTATATGTCCTGCATTCTCGACACCGTTGCAGCGCTCAACAGTGAGAAAAACTGGGTCTTTCAACTCCATATCGGCGCTGTACGCAATGTCCGTGATTCCTTGTTTAACAACCACGGCGCCGACAGTGGCGGCGACCTATCCACCCACACAATCGACATTGTAACACCGTTGCGCGATCTGCTGAATCGTTATGACGGACGGCTAAAGGTCGTTCTATACTGTCTCGATCCGGGACACCAGACATCGGTCACAACGTTGGCACGCGCCTTTGGCGCGACTGTCAATGTCGGTGCCGCGTGGTGGTTCAACGATGCGCCGGCCGGTATGAAGCGGCAGCTCGAATACATCGGCGAAGTCGATCTTCTGGCCAATTACGCGGGCATGGTGTCGGACTCGCGAAAACTGGTGTCCTATGCATCACGCCACGAGATGTTCCGGCGCGTTCTCAGTGATGTCGTCGGGCGGATGGTCGAACGGGGACGCATCCCGATGACGGTGGCAGAACGCCTGGCAACCAGCCTGGCCTATGAGCGCACCCGTGAGCTCTTTGGTTTCTGAATACGGGTTCTGCAGGTAGCAGGCACTCGGCAATCGCCCCGCCCCAAGAGAAAGGTTCACTGCACCAGACCGACTCCGGCGTTGCCGGAGAAAAAGGGGGAGACAGCAGCGACGGGGGGATATCGGGTATTAAGGAAGTACGGCTGCTGCCTCCCCAGAGAGCGTTCCGCCGGGCTTCACCCAGGGGGGGAGAGGGATCTGGCTGAATCGTCGTGTCAAACGATTTTTTCAACCGTTCCCGTTTTTTTGAGATTGTCGAATGTGTGGGTATTGGTTATATATAGTGCCAACATTAATCGGTTATGGATAAATTGAGATCAAAAGTTGAATTGGAATATGAGCGGCGTTACGGCATGGCTCCCGCGATTGTCACGCGCGCTCCCGGCCGTCTCGAACTGCTCGGCAATCACACCGATTATAACGAAGGATTCGTTATAAGCGGCACCGTAACCAACGCCACCTGGTTCGCCGCAGGTCCGGCCGATGACGGTATTTGCCGCATTTTTGATGCCTGCCACGACAAATACACAGAATTCCCTTTGGCGGATGTTGAAAAAAAGATCGACGGCGACTGGGTCAACTATATCAAGGGGGTCATCCGGGAAATGCAGCAACGCGGTGCCGCAACAGCTGCATTCAACGCCGTCGTCGGCACCAGCCTGCCCCTGGCGGCTGGCATGAGCAGCTCCGCCGCACTCGAAATTTCAGCAGCTTTTGCCCTCGCGCACATATGGCAAATAGAGTTTTCCGACGATCAATTCGCCCGCATCGGACAGGACGCCGAAAATAATTTTGTCGGCGCCCGTACCGGACTTCTCGACCAGCTCAGCGCCATCTACGGTCGTGCTGGCCACCTGCTGACGATCGATTTCCGTACGCTCGCGATCGAGACCATCCCTTTTCCCGATGGTGTCGTCTTCGTCGTCGCCAACACCGGCATCAAACACGACCTGTCGGAAGCCTACAACGAGCGCCGCAACAGTTGCGAAACCGCCGCCAAAATTCTGGCGACGCAATACGACGGGGTAACGACCTTGCGCGACGTGACTGTGACCCAGCTCGATGCGGCAAAATCGCAGCTACCCCTGAGGGTCTACCGCCGGGCAAAGCATATCGTAGAGGAGAACGCCCGTGTAAAACAGGCGGGGCAATTGCTTTCGATGGGTAACATCGAAGCGTTTGGCGCGCTATTGTTCGATTCACACGACAGTTCAAGGCAGAATTTTGACAATAGCTGCCCGGAGCTGGACATTCTGGTTGAGCTTGGACGCACCCTGCCTGGTTGTTTGGGCGCCAGGCTCAGCGGCGGCGGATTCGGCGGCATCAGCATCCACCTGGTGCAAGCCGAAGCAGCAGCGACCTACTGCGAACGACTGGCAACAGCATACAGCACTCGCATCGGGACACAGCCGACAACGATGACCTGTGAGTTTGGTGGAGGTGCCGAAAGGTATGTTTGAAAGTCTGACCGATACACTTCAGAAGACATTCCGCAATCTGACCGGTCGCGGTATTCTGAGCGAATCCAATATTGAGGAGGCCATGGGCGAAGTACGCCTGGCCCTGCTCGCTGCCGATGTCAATTACGACACCGTCAAGGAATTCATTGATCAGGTACGCCAGGAATGTCTCGGGGAAGCTGTGCTCAAGCACATCAAGCCCGGCCAGCAGGTAATCAAGATTGTCAGCGACCGGCTGGTGGAGCTCATGGGTGAAGCCAACAGCCCGCTCGATCTGTATGGCAGCCCCGCCACCATCATGATGGTCGGCCTGCATGGCGGCGGCAAGACCACAACAACCGGCAAGCTCGCTGCCATGCTCCGGGACGAAGGCCGCCGAGTCCTCCTGGTCGCCGCTGACCTGTATCGCCCCGCCGCCATCGACCAGCTCGAAACGCTCGGCAGCCAACTGGGCATCCCCGTCTTCAGTGACCGCACCACCAAAGATGTCAGCGCCATCGCCGAAGCTGCCCGCAAACAAGCACGCCACGACGGCTGCGACACGATGATCGTCGACACCGCCGGCCGCCTGCAGATCGATGAACCGCTGATCGCCGAACTGGTCAAACTCAAGGACGCCGTCGCGCCCCCCACCGCCGCAACCACCACCGCCGCCG
>CAYWQM010000004.1:33884-65304 GCA_964460215.1 uncultured Lentisphaerales bacterium | reverse complement strand
CAGTGAGATCCTGCTGGTCAGTGATGCCGCCCTCGGCCAGGAGGCGGTATCGGTCGCGGCAGAATTCAACCAAGCGCTCAGCGTCACCGGTATAATCCTTACAAAGATGGACGGTGACGCCCGTGGCGGTGCCGCCCTGTCGATGCGCAAGGTCACCGGCAAACCAATCAAGTTCGTCGGTGTCGGCGAGAAACTTGAAGACCTCGAAGTCTTTCACCCGGACCGCATGGCGAACCGTATCCTCGGCATGGGCGACGTGCTCAGCTTAGTAGAGATCGCCGAGAAGAAGATCGACGAGGAAGAGGCCGAACAACTCGAGCAAAAGATGCTCAAGAACCAGTTCGACTTGAGCGATTTTCTCACATTGCTTCGGCAACTGCAGAATCTCGGCGGCATGGGCAAGGTTCTCGAGATGATCCCCGGCGGCAAAAACCTTATGGACAACGCTGATATCGACGAGAGCCGGCTCAAGCACGTCGAGGCCGTGATCCAGTCGATGACACCGTATGAGCGGCAGCACCCCAAGGTGCTCGGAGCACCCTCCCGGCGACAGCGTATCGCCAAGGGCGCCGGACGACCACTGGTCGAAGTGCAACAACTGCTCAAGCGATTCGAGACCATGCGCAGCATGATGACCAAGTCGAAGATGGGCAAGCTCGCCCGCATGTTCGGCATGGGCGACGGTGGGGGGAAGCCGAGGAAGCCAGGGATGCCAGGGATGCCGGGCATGCCAGGGACAGGTATGGACGACGACGATATGGATATGGACGGTTTCGGCGGCTTCGGCGGCGGCAGTGCCGGCAGCAACAAGACCCTGGGGCAAAAAGCGAAAAAGGCAAAGCGCAAGAAAAAAAAGAAACGGCATTAGCGCTGGAAGTTCATTCCGTCATCACGCGTTTTTTATTCTGTTTTGTTCTGGACGATGCACATAACGCGAGCAGAAATGCGCCGCGCCACAAAATCCAGGCGTTTGCATGTGTCAGGGTGCCAATTGAGCGCTGGCCGCAATCCGAAATCGGAAATTAACAGTCATGTCCGCGATCCACCCAAAAAAACTTTTTCTCCTCGATGGTATGGCGCTGGTTTACCGGGCACACTTCGCGCTGATCCGTAGCCCGAGCATGACATCGAAGGGCATGAACACCTCGGCAGCGCTCGGTTACACGAACACCCTCGTCGACATCATCCGCAACCAGAAGCCGACGCACCTGGCGGTCGCCTTCGATACGCCGGAACCGACTGCTCGACATGAGGCGTTCGAGGACTACAAGGCCCACCGCGAAGCGATGCCGGAAGAACTCAGTGCCGCCCTGCCCTATGTGGACCGGATCACGGAGGGGTTTAATATCCCGATCCTGCGCTACCCCGGCTACGAGGCGGATGACGTCATCGGCACATTAGCGAGGCAGGCAGCGGAACAGGGCATCGAAACCTACATGGTGACGCCAGACAAGGATTTTGCCCAGCTCGTTGACGAGCATGTCTTTCTTTACAAACCGGGGCGCATGGGCTCGAGCATCGACATTCTCGGTGTACCCGAAGTCCTGGCAAAGTGGGAAATCGAACGGATCGATCAGATCTGCGATATTCTCGGGCTGCAGGGCGACGCCAGCGACAATATCCCGGGCATCCCCGGCATCGGCGAGAAGACGGCGAAAAAGCTGATCAAGCAATTCGACTCGGTCGAGAACCTGATCGCCAATACCGATCAGTTGAAAGGCAAGCAGAAAGAGAACGTCGAAAACTTCGCTGACCAGGGGCTGCTGTCGAAACAACTCGTGACAATCGACTGCCACGTACCGGTCGAAGTGACGCTCGATGAATTGGTGATGCGCGATCCCAATGCCGAGGTGCTGTCGCCACTGTTCCGCGAGCTCGAGTTCCAGGCGCTCGGCAAACGGGTACTCGGCAAGGCGTTCCAGGCGTCCCCGCAAACAGCGGCGGAGATGGCTGTCGGCGGCGGTGAGATGGATCTTTTCCAATTCGCCGCGAATGAAGCCGCAAACGACGAAGCAGAACCCGAGGCGCCGGTGCTAAAAACGATCGCCGACGTCGAGCATGACTACCAGATCGCGCAGACACCGGAAGAACGTGCAAAGCTGACGGCGACACTGGCGCAGAAGAAGACGTTCGCCTTCGATCTGGAGACCAGCGCACTCGACCCGCGCAGCGCCAGCCTCGTCGGTATCGCAGTCAGTTACGAGGCGCACACGGGCTGGTACATACCTGTGCCGCCGGACATCGATCAGGCGAACGATATTCTCAAGGATTTCCTGCCGCTGTTTGCAGATTCGAAAATTGCACTGATCGGACATAATCTGAAGTTCGACCTGACGGTGCTGCGACAGTACGACATCATCGTGAAGGCGCGTATCATCGACACGATGCTGGCGCATGCCCTGATCGAGCCGGAGATGCGGCACAAGCTGGACTTCCTGGCAGAAGCCTACCTGGGCTACAAACCTGTCGCGATCACCGAACTGGCGGGTGAGTCGATGTCGGCGGAAATCCAGATGCGCGATATCCCGGTCGAGAAAGTTGCCGAGTACGCCGCCGAGGACGCCGATGTCGCCTGGCAGCTCTGGCAACTGCTGGAGCCGCTGCTAGAGAAAAAAAATGCGCTGCGCACCTGCCACGACATCGAGAGTCCGCTGGTCTCGGTCCTGATCGACATGGAGTTGGCCGGCATCAGCGTAGACACGGCAACGTTGCGCAGTTATTCCGTCGAGTTGGAGCAGGAAGCGACGCACCTGGCCGAAACTATTTTTGACGCCGCCGGCAAGTCATTCAATCTCGATTCACCCAAGCAGCTTGGCCATATCCTCTTCGATGTGCTGCAGCTCGAAGACAACCCGAAGAAAACCGCGACCGGCCAGTACGCCACCAATGAACAAGTGCTGTCACGCCTGGCCTACAAGCATCCGATCGTCGCCGATGTACTGACCTACCGGACGATTGCCAAGCTGAAGTCGACCTACGTCGACATGTTACCCAATGCGGTTGATGCCGGGACCGGCCGCATTCACACACATTTTCATCAGGCGGTGACGGTCACTGGTCGGATGCAGTCGGAACGGCCGAACCTGCAAAATATCCCGATCAAGACCGCGAAAGGCCGCGAGATCCGCAAGGCGTTTGTGGCGTGCGACGATGGGCATGTGCTGCTGTCGGCCGACTATTCACAGGTCGAGTTGCGGGTGATCGCGGAGATCAGCGGTGACGAGGCAATGCGCCAGGCGTTTGTCGACGGTGCCGATATTCACCAGTCCACGGCGGCACGGGTGTACAGTGTCGGCATGGACGAGGTCACGCCGGAGATGCGGGGCAAGGCAAAGATGGTGAACTTCGGCATACCTTACGGCATCACGGCTTTCGGACTGGCGCAGCGGTTGGACTGTCCGCGACGCGAGGCGAACGAGTTGATCGAGGAGTATTTTCGCCAATATCCACTGGTACAGGCGTACATGACCAAGACCGTTGAATTTGCCCGCGAGAACGGCTTCGTCGAAACGCTGCTGGGGCGCCGGCGTTATCTGCGCGACATCAATTCACGCAACACCACGATCCGCAACGCCGCCGAACGCAACGCCATCAACATGCCGATCCAGGGCACTGCGGCGGACATGATCAAGATCGCCATGATCAATCTGCACCGTGAACTTGCCGGGAACGACGGCAGCGCCAGGATGCTGTTGCAGGTGCACGATGAGTTGATCCTCGAAGTGACGCGGGAAGAGGTCGAGACAGTCGGTGCAATGGTCCGGCGCTGTATGTGCGAAGCACTGCCGATGGACGTGCCGATCGTCGTCGATATCGGTACCGGAAGCAATTGGCTGGATGCACATTGACATTTAACCCAAGCATTGTAAAAAGTCCGTATGAACCAAGCAATTGATTCTGCCGACCTCGACGTCGCCGCATATGAACGGGATGGCTATCTGATCGTGCCGTCGCTGTTCGGCGCCGACGAGGCGATCCGCATGAAAGCTATCGCCTACGATAATGTGGCGGCTAAAGCCAACGAGTTCGGGGTCGAGGTATGGGCTCCGTACCGGGTGCCGGATGAAGTTTTTCGGAAGGTCATAAGGGGGCCGGGGATGGTCGCTATCCTTCGTGCTCTGATCGGACCGAACGTCGATTTTCTCAGCGTCAAACCGGTCTTCAAATCAGCAGCCGTGACCGACGCATCGCCCTGGCACCAGGACCGCCCGTACTGGGGTGGCGCGGAGAAGGTTTCCGTGTGGATCGCGCTGGATCGCGCCACGGTCGACAACGGCTGCCTCAAAATTGTTCCGGGTTCGCACAAGATGGCGTTCTCGCACGAACAAGTCGCCACGGACGGCTTCGCGAACCTCCTCACTGATGACACCATTGCAGATCTGCCTGTTGTGTCAGCCGAACTACAACCTGGCGACGCCTTGTTCTTCAGTGACCTGACAGTTCACGCGTCTCATCCCAACCGGACTGGTGCCGATCGCTGGTCCCTCATCCCCACCTACAGGAACGCCGATGTCCCGGACGAATCGCAAATATGGGCCGATCCAGTGCGGGTAACCGACGAAACGGGGTCATGAGCGAACTCGGAGGAAAAAAAATGCTGAGCAATGAGCAGGTCGAATTCTACAATGAGAACGGCTATGTCGCTGTCGAAGACGTCTTCTCCAGCGACGAGATTGCCGCCATGCGCAAGGTCACCGACGAGTTCGTCGCACGCTCGCGGGCAGTGTCGGAGAACGACGAAATTTTCGACCTCGAACCCGGACACACAGCCGAAGAACCACGACTGCGCCGAGTCAAGACGCCGACCAGCCAGCACCAGGTCTACAACAATGCCATGCATCACGAGGGTATGCTCGATATCGTGGCACAACTGATCGGCGACCGCATTCGTACCAACGGCACGAAGCTGAACCTGAAACTGCCGGAATTTGGCAGCCCGGTCGAGTGGCACCAGGACTGGGCCTTCTACCCACACACCAACGATGACCTGCTGGCGATCGGTCTGTGCATCGACGACATGACACTCGAAAACGGTGCGCTGCTGGTCATCCCCGAATCACATCGCGGTCCGATCTATGATCACCATCTCGATGGCTCGTTCTGCGGAGCGATCACCGATCCTGCCTTTGACGACAGCACCGCGGTACCGCTTGAACTGCCTGCCGGCGCCATTTCCATCCACCACGCACGAACAATTCACGGGTCGACACCGAACCGGTCATCGGCACCACGGAGACTGCTGCTCTTCCAGATGGTTGCTATCGATGCGTGGCCACTCATGGGCGTGGCCGACCTGGCCGAGTTCAACAGCTGCATTCTGCGCGGCGCCCCTACCAACCAACCGCGCCTGACCGATGTCCCGATACGTATGCCGTTGCCACCCGCCGGCTCGCAGGGCTCGATCTATGAAAATCAAACGCGCTTCAAGGATCGCAAGCTGGTTTAGCACAACAATATCCCGCCGACCGCTCGCAGCCGAAGTGTATTCGTACCGCCGGAACCCGGAGTTGCATTCTACTGATCGGGTACGGGATTCCTCGAGTCCGATACTTTCTCGTCCGCTTTTGCCTCGTCATTGCGACGCGGTGGCGGACTGACGATTTCGAAACCACCCATCTTCGCTTTCTTGCCAAGCAGATTCGGCGAAGTCTCTATTTCAAAACCACCGATCTTCGCCTTCCTGCCCAGCTGATTCGGACCCGTCTTCGCTTCAAATCCGCGTACATTAGTTTTGTTGCCGATATTGTCCTCGAGAAATTCAGCAACATCTTTTTCTGCCGGCTGCGAAGGCTGGTTGGCAGAATCGCTTGTTCCTATATCGGTCGGCGCCACAGCAGTCGGCGTCACATCGGTCGACAACATTTCAGCGGACCGTAGATCCATGGGCAGCACATCCTCGGCCGGCAACTCGTCCGTGGAAAAATCTTCGGCTGGAAGCTCGTCCATGGAAAAATCCTCGGCCGGCAACTCGTCCATGGAAAAATCCTCGGCCGGAAGCTCGTCCATGGGAATCTTGGCGGATGGCGTTTGGACTGCCTCGGGCGTTTGTTGGTTGGCCGCCGCTACAGCTTGGCGCTGTAACGGCGTCAGTTCGGCGGGCAGCTGCCAGGCGATTCGCATCGCGATCATCTCGCGCTTCTGCCGAGCTGCCAGGTGCTCGATAGGGTTGCTGTTTTTCGCGAATTCAGCTTCCACTTTCGAGCGAATTCCGGCTATGGCCTCTTCGATATCGGCGACCAATTGCAATTGAGGGGCGCTGAGTACTACGAGTCCACGCCGACGGAACTCTGCTTCGTCGACAGTGCCGTACTGAGGAAGCAGTTGAGCGTAGACCTCATCGAGGTGCGCCTTCTGGCTTTCCGTCAGCAGCAGCGCTTCATGGATGCCGGGCATGGCGGACTCGGCACTGGCATCAAAAAACTGCGGCGTTGCTGCCGTAGCAGCAACGCCCATACCAAATGACAAGAAAATATGGATACAACGGATCATTGATTCCGGGGCGGGAAAAGTCGCTGGTCGTTCGGCTTATATGCGATTAGGAACAAGATCAAAAAGCTCCAGCACACCGAGGTAATTAATAAACGGCGACGGCAATTCAGTAATGTCTCTTAAAACATCTTACGATATGTCGATAACGACCTGGCCGCCCTCGACTTTCACCGGATAGGTCCGAAGATCGATGCAGGCCGGTGCGCCTTTGGCCTCGCCTGTAGCAATGTCGAAACGACCATTGTGTTTCGGACACTCGATGATGTTATCCATCACAAAGCCGCCGGCCAGATGTACGTTCTCATGGGTACAAAGGCCGTCACTGGCATAGTACTGGTCGTCGTTGCTGCGGTAGATCGCAAAGGTGCGGTCGCCATGATCAAAGCGTATCACATCCTCCGCCTCGATGTCGTCGGCCTGGCATACCTGAATCCAGTTTCCCATAGGTTACCTCTGGCTGGTGGCTGACTATTCCGGCATCATGGCAGCGACCGGACCGGGCATTGCCGGCCTCGCTGAGCTGGGCAGGTCGCGTTTGACGTAATACGTCGGATCCTTGACCTGTCGGACCAACGCCGGGATGATTTCCTTATAAGCTTCCAGAAACCCGCTGTAGGGCACCGGCATATCGTGTTTCAGTTCCTCATGCAGCTTGGCGAGATTGTGGTACGGCACCATCGGGAACATGTGATGCTCGACGTGGTAGTTCATTTCCCAATAAAGAAAACGCGAGATCGGATTCATATAGACGGTGCGGCAGTTCAGACGATGGTCGAGCACGTCCTCTGCCAGGCCAATGTGCTGCGTCAGTCCGCACAAGACCATCTCCCAGGCACCGTAGAAGGACGGCAGGCCGATATACATCAGCGGCAGGATACTGCCGCTGACGATGGCCGCAACGATCACCACAGCATAAATCATCACCCAGATGCGGGCGTTGCGATAGACTTTGTAGCGTTCCTCCTCCGGGATATATGTCGCTTCGGCAGCATTCAGCCGGCCGGTGCAGTGCAACAGCACTTTCGATAACTCCAGTGGACCGGACTTCAGGCTGAAAACCGCCAGCGCGATACCTAACAGGTCTGGCGGGCGCGGCGAAGGGATTTCCGGATCGCGGCCGACGATAATCGTGTCCGTGTGGTGGCGTGTGTGGCTCCAGCGCCAAGGCACCGATTCTCTCAGCACCATGAACGACGCGATCTCATAGACAACATCATTCATCCACTTCGTCCGGAAAGCCGTGCGATGGCCGCATTCGTGCCAGCGCGAATCCGATGCCGAACCATAGAGTACGCCGTAGATCATGAACGGAATAATCGCCCACCAGCTCCCCCACAGCATATACCCGGCAGTACCGCTGACCACCAGCAGGATAAACCAGATCGCAGTGTCACGGATAGCCGGCCCGTTGCGGCGCTGGATTAATTGCTTCATCCGCTTGCGTGGAATATCGCTGGCATACCATTCGGCATTTGCCAGGCCATTTTCCTCGGCAAGTTTCGAGTCCAGACCAACGAGGCTGTAATCGCGTTTTGTGAATTCAGCAGACATATGGGTAAAGATATCATAAAAATGGCCTGATGACCATAGGCTGAGGCTGGAAAGGCCAATCTCGGGTGGTAAGCTGGATCATGCTGCCAATCTACGACATCCGTGACAAGTTTCTTGCCTCAATTGAGGCCGGCCGCAACGTAGTACTCTCCGCCCCGGCCGGTTCCGGTAAGTCGACGCAAATCCCGCAGTTTCTCCTGGACAGTGAACTGCCGGGCCAGATCCTGGTGCTGCAGCCACGGCGCCTGGCGGCACGCATGCTGGCGAACCGTGTTGCAGAAGAACGTTATCAGACGGTCGGTGGGCAGATCGGTTTCCAGACGCGGTTCGAAAGCGCCTATTCGAAACAAACTCGGGTACGCTACATCACCGAAGGCATACTCCCCCGACTGTTCCTCGCGAAAGGCAATCTCGAAGGCATCAGCACCGTCGTGTTCGACGAGTTTCATGAGCGCCAACTCACCGTTGACATGGGGCTGGGACTTTGCCGGCAACTGCAGGAGCAACGTCCCGACCTGCGGCTCGTCGTCATGTCCGCGACGCTGGATAGCGAGACAATTCTCTCATGGCTGCCCAACAGCGTCGGCCTGCACACCAAGGGCCGGACGTTTCCGGTCGATATCAGCTATCTGCCGCCACAAGCCCGGCCGTTGTGGGATGTGACGGTCGATGCCGTGCGCGATCTGATCGGTCGCGACGAAGGCGACATCCTGGTGTTCATGCCGGGCGCCTATGAGATCCGCCGCACGATCGCCGCTTTATCGGATGCGAAATTCGGTGAGCGGCTAAGCATTCTTTCCTTGTTCGGCGACATGCCGGCGCAGCAGCAGGATGCGGTCATGGGCCCGGCACCGTATCGCAAGATTATCGTCGCGACGAACATCGCCCAGACGTCCCTGACGGTAACAGGCGTCCGCCATGTAATCGACAGTGCGCAGGCACGGATCAACCGTTACGACGCCGGTCGAGGGCTGAACACCCTACATATCGAGTCGGTCAGCCAGGCGGCGGGTGGACAGCGAGCCGGACGTGCCGGGCGCGAGGGACCGGGCCGCTGCATCCGGCTATGCAGCCGCAAGGACTTCGAAACGCGGCCGGAACATGACACGCCGGAGATTTCGCGCGTCGACTTGTGCGAGGCCATCCTGCAGCTACGCTGTCTGGGCCATGAGATCGACAGCTTCCCCTGGCTCGATCCACCGCCGGCGACGGCGCTTAAGCGAGCCCGCGAGATCCTGCATCTGATCGGTGCCACCGATGGCTCCGAGACCGTCGAACTGACGCCGCTCGGACGTGACCTGACGCGACTGCCGGCACACCCCCGGCTGGCGCGTGTGATGGTCGAAGGCGACCGGCGGGGCTGTCTGGACGAGGCCACGAAAGTAGCCGCGTTGCTCAGTGAGCGCCCGATCACGGTCGACAAGCGCGGCAAGTCCGAGCAACGCCAGCACCAGCGCAAACGCGGCAAGACCGATGTGCTGCAAAGCGACGTGATAGTCTTGCTCGAGCTGCTGGAACAGGCACATCGCGCGGATTTTTCAGTCGAGGTTTGCCGCCGCAACAACATCCATGCTGCAGCGGCACGCCAGGTTTGGCGCACGGCCAAACATTATCGCGATATCTGCAAGCGGGCGGGGTTCGACGGTGATGGCGTCAGCGACGGTAACGCCTCCCTGGCCAGATGCCTGTTGCTGGCGTTGCCGGATCATCTCGCCAAACGTCGTGACCACGGCTCGTTGATCTGCGATCTCCGCAACGGGCGCCACGGCGAATTGGTACGCGGCAGTGTGGTACGTGAAGCCAGCCTGTTTGTGGCGGGCGACATTCGTGAAGTCAGCGGCCAGGGACGCACAGCCAAGACCCTGCTTTCGATTGCCTGCGAAATTCGCAGTGAATGGCTGGATCAGCTGTTTCCCGACGCCTGGGAATTCAAGGATGACATTGTCTGGAGCGAGACCAGGCGGGCGGTCGAATCACGCATGCTGATCAAATGTCTCGACGTAGTGATCGAGGACCGTGTCGACACGGACGTCGAACCGCAGGCAGCGGCAGATCTGCTGGCCACGAAAATTCCTGAATATCGCAAACAGCTGGAGGGCTGGACCAAAGACGTCGATGCCTGGATCCGGCGGGTGCAGTGTGTCGCGGAATGGTTTCCCGAACGCGGCTTGATCCAGTACGACGACACGGACATGGCGGTAGTGTTCAGCGAGTTCTGCAGCGGCCACAGAAAAATCAGCACGCTGCGCAAGCAGCTGATGTTGCCGTTCGTCAAAAATATACTGTCATACGAAGACCAGCAGTTCATCGACAAAATGGCGCCGGCCCGGCTTGCGCTGCCGAACGGCTGGCATATGCGGATCAAATACAAGCCCGGCGAAGCACCACGCGGCAACGCCAAGATTCAGGATCTGTACGACGTCGAGGAGACTCCGACTGTCGCCGGCGGCCGACAGAAACTGCTGCTGGAAATTCTCGGCCCGAACATGCGCGCGGTGCAGATCACCGACGACCTTGCCGGCTTCTGGCGCGAACTCTATCCCTCCGTCCGTCAGGAACTGAGCCGCCGCTACCCGAAACACGAATGGCGCTAACCACTCTCATCCCTAACCTGCTTAAACGATGTTTGATAAGCCTTGAGCTTGTTGAAAATGAACAAAAAGCAGGTGGGCATCGACTTTCCCCGGCACACGGTGTCTGAAGTTCAAAGGGCACCAACCATCTCGATCGGCAAAGAAAACCGAGCAGAAGACAACGAGATGCTGTACAGTCTGCGCACACGATGCTTCGGTTGCCCGACCCAGAGGTTCCTGTAATGAAAATATCACTCATGTTATTCGCCCTCCTGTACCCCGTTGCAACCCTTTCTGCAGCACCTGCACAGACGTTGCACTTCGACGATGTGACCGAAGCAGTCGGGCTGGGAATGATGCACGGCTACCACGCGGCCTGGGGTGATTTTGACAACGACGGCTGGGTCGATCTGCATGAGTACAAAAACATCTGGCGCAATGACCAGGGACAGTTCACCCTGGTCGCCGAGCTCAAAGGCACCGGGATCTGGGGCGACTACAACAATGACGGCTTCCTTGACCTCATCTGCGCCAAGGACGACCAGCTGTACCGCTGCGGTCTGGGCAAGCATTTCATCGAGGCCAATCCCAACAAACCGGTGTTGTCGGCCGGGCGGCCCTATGCCGCTGTCTGGGGCGATTTCGATGCCGACGGATTTCTCGATTTTTACGTCACCGGATCTGAGGAGCGCAACGTCACCATCTTCTTTCCCGACATCCTGTTGAGAAACCTTGGCCGCGGCTCCTTCGAACACGTCTGGACCACACCCGTCAAACGTTCAGCCAGAGGCGTCACCGCTGCTGATTTCGATGAGGACGGCGATCTGGACATCTATGTCTCACAGTTCCGACGGGAACGCAATCTTCTGTGGCAGAACAACGGCTACGCCGGGTTCCGCAATATCGCCAAGGCCTTCAACGCCACCGCCAAGCACTCGCACAGCTTGGGTGCTGCTTTCGGCGATATGGACTCCGACGGGCATCTTGACCTGGTTGTTGGCAACATGGGGCAGCCCGGGACAGTATTTCTACGGAACGGCGGGCCATATGAACAATGGCATTTCACAGACAAAAGTGAGAAGGCGGGCATCACCTACGTACCATCGCATGGCGCACCCGGGCTGGGAGATTTCGACAACGACGGCTTTCTCGACCTGTTCCTGCCGGCACGCAAAAAGAAAGAGGCGTGTGCGCTTTATCGCAACAACGGGGACTGGAGCTTCAGCGACGTAACCGAAAAGACCGGTCTGGCCAATCTGCGCGGCAGCCGCCAGGGCAATTGGGCTGACTTCGATAATGACGGTGACCTCGACCTGGTCGCCGACGGCAAACTGTTCCGCAACTCCGGCAACGCCAACGCCTGGGTCAAGATCAAGCTGCTCGGCACCGAAAACAACCGGGCCGCAATCGGCGCCCAGGCAAGGATCAAGCTGGGCGAAAGAAGATTCACCAGACAAGTCGAAGGCGGTACAGGAGAGTCGAATCAGAACGACCTGACCCTGCATTTCGGTCTCGGACCGCCGCGCACCAGGCCGGTGGAGGTCACCATCACCTGGCCGGGCGGCGAGATACAGAAAGCGACAGTCAACGTCAACACGACGACGGTCATAGAAGAAAAATAACGGAAACGCAGTTGGCCATCGGGACCAGCGGTCTCGATCACATCCAGCCTGTTCCCCAGCACTCGTGTATATTGCCGCCGGCAGTCTCGCCGGTTTGGTCTCCCCCGGCACCTGTCCTTCACACAACGTGGCGTCTTACACCGGCACTTCCGTCGCGGGCGTCACCGGCGGCAGGTCATCGAGCGTCTGTCCGGGCAGCAGGATCGGCTGGAACGTCAAGCTGTGCGCCGACTCACGGGCAGCGAGGCAGATAGCAGCACTGAGTATGCCGGCAGTCAAATCACCGCCGGTATTCGGTTCGCCGCGCATCATGTCAATGAAATACCTGCTCTGTACATGATCGCCGCCGTTGTGGCCGCCACTGGCCTTGACAGTAATCTCATCGACACGGTCGTCCCGGTGCTCCATGACCCGGATCTTGTCCGTTGCCCAATCGAACTCCAGTGTCGCCAGGTCACCGATTATTGTGGCGCCGCGACGGCGGGAACTGCGTCGTGTCACAAAGTTCTGCGTATAACTCGCATGCGCCCCGCCTTCGTACATGACGATCGCCGATCCGGCGTCCTGGTTGCGGATTTCCCGGCTAAACGGACAATAGTGCGAACCGTCCTCGGCATCTCTCCATTCCATACCGCCGAAATCACCACGACGACGTTGATTGTCACTGCTTTCCGGACAAGTAGCCATCTCATCGCAGGCAGGGCAACGAAGCTCGTGCGGCTTGTCGCCGCCGTAGATCATCTGCGTCGCGGTGGCAGCGATCCGCAGGGGCCGCCGATCGAGCAGGTGCGTGAGGTAGTCGAAGTCATGCGTCGCCTTCTGCAGCCAAAGCCCGCCGACCTCGTCGTAGTTGCGATACCAGGTCCCGAAATAAACGCCGCCATACGGCACGTTGTTGACCGCCTGCAGCTGATTGATGCGGCCGAGGCGGCCGGAGCGGACGACTTCCAGCACCGTCGTGTACAGCGGCGTGGCACGCAGGCTGAACGAGATCAGGACATCCTGTTCGCGGCCCTGGTAGGCCGCCGCGAGTTTCGACAGCTGTTCACCGGTGATGGCGACCGGTTTTTCAAGAAACAGCGGCAGGCTAGTTGCTGCGACCTTGCAGGCTGAGGGCGTATGCAGATGACAGCGGCTGCCGATCAGGATGCCGTCGTAACTGTCGGCATGTTCGAGCAGTTGATCTTCATTGTCATAGAACTGTGTCGCATCAAGCCCTATCCCGGCATCCCCAAGCCGCTTCCTGACACCGGCAGTGTCCGGATCAGCGACGGCGGCAAGTTGCACCTGCGATTCGATTTCATGCATCACAGTGACTATGCCGGTTGCCCTCGCGCCACAACCAATGACAGCCAGTCGTAACATTTTCCCCTCCAGCATTTCTTCGTAGTGATCAGCTCACTCCATCAGCCGGCACAGCGACAGATTAAGCTCGTTGTCGACGATACCTTCAAGCCCGGTACAGGAACCGCGCACCTTGATCGTTTGGCCCCGCTGCAAGCGGTCGACGACCGCTTTGTCTGCAGTGCGGAAGGCACAGAAAACGCTTGTGTCGTCGGTGGCTGCAATCCGGACAAAGACGACCGTGGTCTCTTTCTCGATACCGAGTTCCAGAACTTCACCTTTGACAACGATATTCTGGCCGTCGTACTTTACAACTGCGGCACTCTGATCAGTCTCAAACTCCGCCGCCCACTCGTCGGCGTCCAGCATCGAGCCGAACGTGGTCTCCTGCCGCACTGTATCCTCCCTCGACCAGCAGCCGCAGAGTATCAGCGCGGTACCGGCAATCAGCATCACTTGTCGAATCGGTCGGCTCATCGTTCGATTCATCCGTTGCCGGCAGTTACTGATTCAACGCCTTCTGCGCCTGCTCTTTCGCCTGGTTGAAGGTATGCTCGACGCGAGGCGCAAAGTAATCGGGCAGCAGCGTCGGCCAGTAGGTTCTGTCCGCATACTTCTCGCGAATGCCCGCGAACCAGGCCAGGGCTTCATCCGCCGCCTGAATCTGCTGCTCCGGTGTGCGCGGTGGACGGTCATCGCCAGGCGGCACGTAGTTCTTCTCTATACAATACTGACGGTAGGCTATATCGAAGCCATCCCGGGTGAAGGCGATCCGGTCCCTGTAGCGCCGTTCACTGTCCGGCGATTCCGCGACAATCGACCTGGCCGCGTCCAGGTGCGCCCAAAGTGCTTCCCACATACCCGGGGTGTCACGCACCCGTTTGCCCGCATGCGGGCCGGGCGGCAGCAGGGCGTAGTACATCTCGATGTCAAGCCAGAACTGCCGCATCGGGACAGCCGCGGGCCCGTAGAATTTTTCGAAAAACTCCTCGAGCAACACGTCCACGTCCGCATCCACGTCCCACGACAAACGACCTGCGATATAGTGGTTGAGCCCCTGCATGGCGAAATTCGGCTGGCACTCCAACATCAGATACGTGCCGCCGATATCGCGGAAGGCAGGCAAGTCCTCACGCATCTTCTGAATCTGTCCCCACGGCCCGAAGTGCCGCCAGTGTCCGTAATAGTCGTAATAACCGAACTGCGGCAAGATCGCGCCCCAGCCTTTCAGCAGTTCGTAGAACTTCACGTTTGTCGGCGCCGTGGGATCGGTGAACGGCCGGGTGTGGTCGTAGGTCCATGCCATGTTGCAGATCATCGCGGTGTGATAGTCGTGCGGCACCGCACTGGTCGGCAGTTCGATCTGATAGGCGTATACCAGGATACCCAGATACTTTTCCCGATTTGCCGGTTCGAGACGGTCGTAGATTTCCTGCGAAAAATGGAGCAGCCGATCGGTGACATAGACGCCATCCTTGCAGTCGGCTCCGTAGGCCGCGTCGACAGCAAGGCAACGGTCGCACTGGCACATCGGCGAATAATCGTTCGGATCCAGTGATGCCACCAAAGCATTGGGATCGCTGAGTTGCTTGTTGATCTTCGCAGCGACGAATTCGATTACCTCCGGATTCGACGAACAGAAGTTGGTCCCGCCAGACGAGTGTTCGCGGATCAACAGCTTGTCTTCGCGGTCACGGGCCCACATGTCCGGGTGCTCCTCGTACGGAAAGTCGTTCTTGCTCAACAGCGCTGTCCAGGCATGGCCATAGGTCATGCGACCCTGATTGATAACAGAGCGGTTACGGCAATCCCAGGCGTACGCAGCAGACCAGCTCGTGCCGCGGTTCGAGAAAAATGACGGGGACCGCATCTCCTCGATCTGGCCAAGCTGCACGACACCGTTCACCGGTCGCGGCAACTCTGCTCCAACCTCGCCCGGCAGAAACCAGTGGCAGTCGAGATGATCCCCCAGCAGCCCGTAAATGCCCTGGCGTAAACCGTCGAGCGTCATCGCCTCGATAAAAACGTCGCCGTTTCGCGAAGTGCGCAAATGAAAGGCGTCCTGGTGCGGCCATTCCTCCCCGCCGACTTCGGCCTTGAGACTCAAAACAATCGCCGGCTGCCGTTTTGGATGGCGACCGGTGATGCGCATGCGACCACCTCCGCTCATCGTCTCGACTGTTTGCTGCAGATCACGCACCGCGTTGACCAGGAGCAATTCACCCGGGCGCTGCGGCTGATGAGCGGTCCAGGCATCGAGCGACAGTGAGCGGCCGTTTGCATCGAGCGGCATCGGTTCGCAGACGATGGCATATTCAGTTTCCCCCTGGGCAGCCAGGGTAATCAAAGGCAACCGTCGTTGATCCGGCTGGCGACTCGACGAGGGATGCGACCGCCACCAGTCGATCCGGCCGCGCGGCGCATGCGTGCCGACTGCCGTTACGACATTGCCGATTCGCTGCAGGGCAATAGAAAGCTCTCGCGCTCTGGTCTCGCCGAACCAGACGTTGCCGTGCAGGATTTCCCGTTGCAACCCAGGCGGCGGCACGCCAGACACGTCCCACCGAGTCGTTGTCCCGGCGAGGAGTGCCATTTCGGAAGTGACACCCGGGAAACCGGCTGCCTCGTTGGCGTCCAGAGTAAGTCGCGCCTGCAGGGCACGGTCACCGCGATTCCGCAGGTGGATGGCCAGGTCAATGCCGTTGTCCGACGGCACACTGGTAGTGTAAATCTGGATGTCACGGTAATTGTCCGGCAAATCAGCGGGTTTGTACTGCGCCGTCGCAGCCTGTAGGCATGCCACGAACATGCCGGCGAAAAGGGGTCGAATCATCAGGAATATTCTCCGTTTTTTGTCAAATGCGGATCGACAGACAAGATACACTGCAGACAGCACCATTGCAGGGTCGGCTGTGTGAGCATTTATGCTTGAGGTAAATGACTAAAATTTGTACACTGCGGATAGTTTGAAAACCACCGTCTTTTTGCCAAATTACAATATCAATTCACCGCGATCAACTGACCGGCCGCAGTGAACCTCATCGCTTGATCGTTGTCAAAAGGGCAGCGTCAAATAGAAAGCACCAACGTAATCTCCTGGACACGGATTATGAAAAACACTGCAGCCCTCGCCATCCTGTGCGTTTCCCTCGTTACCACTCACAACTGTTTTACCGCTGAGCCCGAGTTGCTGGGCCGCTGGTCCTTCGGTCCGGTCTACGCGATCGTCGAACAGGATGATCATATTTTTTTCAGTTCCGGCGGCGTCATTCGCATCGTCGCGGTGGACAGGGAGAATGGCAAGTGGGAAGAACTTGCCTCGATCCCAGCCGCAGGCGTCGCCCGTGGCCTGTCGATTGAAGGCGATTTTCTGTACGCCGCCGACGAGGGCGGCGGGATCGCCATCATTGACGTATCGACCCCGGCCGAGGCGGAAGTCGTCGGCTATTGCAACCGACCGGCAAACAGCAAATCCGTGTGCGTCAGGGGCGACTACGCCTATGTCGCCGCAGGCTGGGACGGTATCGGCGTGATCGATGTGTCTGATCGCACCGCACCGGAATTTATCACGCAGCGCAGTACCACTGGCTTGGCACGCGACGTCTTCGTGCGCGACAACATCGCCGTCGTCGGTGCCAGCCGGAAAGGCCTGCGACTGTTCGACGTGAGTGATCCGTTGAAACCGGTGGAGATCAGTCACCTCGAGGCACCAGGCTACACCTACGGCGTGTGGATCGACGGCAATTATGCGTATACAGCAAGCATAGAAAATCACGAGGATGACGAGTGCGGGCTGCGTATCATCGACATCTCCGACCCAAAAGCGCCCATAGAAAAAGGCTTCTACAAGATGACGTACGGCGCCGAGCGTCTCTGGGTCAAAGGTGACTATGCCTACCTCGCGGGTGTCGCCAACGACGCCGGACTGCGCGTTGTAAACGTCGCCGACCCCGAGAATCCGCAGCCAATGGGCGGCTACCATGACTCGACGTGCTCGGAATCCGTGTGGGTGGCCGATCAATACGCCTACCTCGCCCACGGCGACAGCGGCCTGGAAATCATCGACATCTCGCGCAAAGGCGGCAAGGCACCGGTCGTAAAACATTACAAGGCAGCCGGTAAGTCACGCGGCATCTGCATGCAGGGGCAGTACGCGTATGTCGCCAATGGCTATGCGGGCCTGCGCATCATCGATATCACCGATCCTGCAGCGCCGAAAAGCATCGGTGAACTGCGGACGCGGGGCCGATCGCTGGATATCGCGGTCCGTGATACAACGCTCTATATCGCTGACGAATATTTCGGCCTGCGCATCGTCAATGTATCGCTGCCACAGATGCCGCGGCATATTGCTTACCGGGATACTCCGAACGAAGCCAACGGCATCGCTCTGGCCGGTGACTACGCCTACATCGCAGACGGCCCGAGCGGTTTGCAGGTCATCAATATTTCACGGCCGGCAGAACCAACGATCATCGGTGCGTTAAATACGCCCGGCTACGCCTACGACGTCTTTGTCGACGGCAACCTCGCCTATGTGGCAGACGGTAAATCCGGACTGCGGATCCTCGACATTTCGAACCCGGCGCAGCCGCAGGAAATAGGGAGTTACTCCCTGGAGAAAGGCGACATCCGTGACGTGCATGTCGTCGGCCCACACGCCTATCTGGCAGTGGGTTATCCCGGTATCGTAGTGCTGGACATCGCCGACCCGACACAGCCCCGGCAGCTCGCAAAAATCAATACGCCGCGCGCCACTCGAACGATTGAAGTGATTGACGGCCTGGCATGCGTAGGCGACCTGCGGTGGCTGCGCATCTACGACCTGTCGGATCCGGCGAATCCGGTACAGGTGACAGCCAGCAAGACACCGTCTACTGTGGAAGATGTCACAATCTTCGACAAGCTCGCGTATGTCGCCGATCGCCAGGCCGGGCTGATGATCTTCCGGATCGCCGAAGCCGACGAAGAGGCGGAAGTACCTTGAGCCAGTCAGCTCGCGCCCGGGCTATTCAGCCTGCCAGTCATGCAGCATCAGCCGCCGGTGAATCTCGGCGCACTGCATGACTTCTGTCATCGTGACGAACTCGTCGATGGCGTGGGCATGCTTGATGTCGCCGGGACCGATAACCAGCGTCGGCGTACCAGTATCGATCCACGCGGCGTCCGTACCGTAGGGTGCCCCTACTGGGGTGACTTTCCGGCCGGTGATTTCGCTGGATGTCGCGGCAGCTTGACGAACCAGAGCCGAATCCGAATTCGTGCTGAGCGGCGGCATGACAATTTGAGGCTCGGCATGGGTAATATCTAGACCAAGCTGCGCCAGGTCATCGATAACCTTCTGCCGCTCATCGGCCCCATCCAGGCCCGGCATGATGCGGTAGTCAACCCAGATCGTGCATTCGTCGGGAACGGCGTTGCGGGTGCGCCCGCCGTCAATGCGTGTGACATTGATTCGCGGGCCTGAGATCAAAGGGTTGTTGTGCAGCGCCTCAATTTCGTCCTGATAATCGGTAAGCCGCTGGATCACCTTGATCATGTCTTGAATCGCGTTGCGCCCGAACTCCGGCTGCGACGTATGCGCACTGACGCCTCTGATTGTGATGTCCCAACGCACAACACCCTTATGCTGAATGACTGGAACATTTGAAGTGGGCTCCCCGAAGACGGCAATCTGATACGGGCCGTGGTGATCGCTGACGTATTGCCTGATCCCGGTCTGCGTACTCTCCTCGTCGCTGGCAGCCAGCAGGATGATGGGATACGGCGGCGGTTCGCCGGACTCAAGGATGTCAAGCACAGCAGCAACCATGGACACCAACGGACCTTTATCGTCACAGGCGCCACGGCCGTAGACAATATCCCCATCGACTCGGGGAATCAGCGCCGTGTCGAGCCAGTCGTCCGCCGGAACAGTGTCCATGTGAGATTCAAAAAAGAGCGGCGGCCCATCCTGGCGACCGGCAATGCGAATCTCCAGGTTCTCATGCAGCTCGCTGACCGGCATCGGCGTCACGACTGCACCGGTATCGGCAAAGACGCTTTCGAGCAGGTCGACCAGCGGCCGCTCGACGGTGCGGGTGAGTTTGTGTGGACGCCCCATCGGGTTGATGGTATCACAGCGAATCATGTCGCACAGCAATGCGCAGACACGTTCAGTCGTCATTGTGTTCATCACTGCAAATCTCGATTTTTCAATGCTGTTGGCACAGTTCGATGCAAACCGGAGCAACCACCGACGGCGCAAAGAACGCGATTCGGCCGTGCGACCCCTGCCTGATACCGCCCAGCGACGGCTCGCCGGCATCCGCCAACGCCGCATGCCCGGCATCGATATCGGCGACTGTGAAAGAGACGTGATGGACGGCTTCGCCGCCGGTCTGCAGCGCCTCGAGGAAAAAGCTCGGGCCGACCGGCTGAATAAATTCCAACTCGATACCATGAAAGTCGCCCCTTGCGACGTGTACACCTATAGCCGCGACCCAATCACGCGTCGGCGGCGTCCATGCTGTGTCGAGGTCCTGATTCAAGCGCTCAACACTGCCATCGATATTTTCGACAACGATTCCAAAGTGGCTGAGGTCGCCTGGCTCGACGGCGTTGTTACTCAGGTACCCGCGAATATCGTCACTGAGCGCCTGCAAAGTTGATGTGATACCGGCAGGCGACCAGTGGGCAGCAATAATGTCCCAGTCTTTGTGCATGGTTCAGGTCCGTTTACGGTTCTCAGAGACCGCCGCGCTGCTCAGCATCGGCGTAGGCAGTGAGCACAAGCTCGATCATCTTGCGAGCAACCCGCCCATCCGTCTGCGGGCAGGCGCCGGTGTCGACACAGTCGAGAAAGTGCTCCACTTCGGCGGTGAGATCAAGTCCTTCATCACTTTCCAGCAAAACTTCGTCGTGCGCCCCGTGCGCCTCAATCCTGGTTGTCCAGGCGCACTCGGGCCCGTCGCGAAACAGATCGCCCTCCGGTGAGGTCGTCAGGCGTACGCGCGCCTGCTCACACACTGCTTCCATTGTGTACCAGATCGGTGCCGACGGAGATGCCCACGTATGGCGGGTGACGCCGATGACGCCGTTCTCGAACTTGAGGATGGAGCAGGCCGTGTCTTCGCCTTCTATGCTGCAACCGCCCTGTGTGCCGACAACGCTGGCACAGCGCACGTCCCCGCCGATCCACAGCATCACGTCGAGCATATGCGGCGACGCCGAAAAGAACACCCCACCGCCGAGCGTTTCTTTGCGGCTGATCCAGCCGGTCAAATAGCCTTTTAGACTTTCGTCCATCATGGCGTCGAGCATGAACAGTCTCCCGTAGCTCCCACCGGTCACGATCTCTTTGAACATCTGAATGCACTTGCGATAGCGATGCGGATAGCCAACCATGAGGGTGCGGGCGTTGCGTTCGGCACAGGCGATCATAGTGTCGGCGTCTTCAAGGCTGGTTGCAATGGGCTTTTCCAGCAACACGTGCTTGCCCGCCTCGAGGCAGACAGTCGTGGCCTGACAATGGAGGTGGTGGGGCAACAGAATATGCACGCAATCGACCTCGTCGAGCCTCTCACGATAGTCGCTGATTGCTCGAACACTGTAGCGCGAAGCGACAACGTCGGCACGGACACTGTCGATGTCGGCCACCCACGCAACGGCGGCGCGATCAGCGAACTTCTGCAGTGCCGCGAGATGGAACGGTGCGATCCAACCGCAACCGATGATGCCGATTCTATGCATATGATTTCAACCCTTTCTTTCGTGAACAAAACAGTAATACAGATTGTCAACACGTTCAAGAATCCACAAGCCATTATAGACGCGGCTGGACACGGGGCGGCAGTGTTTCATTCGCGTAGCGCGAAACAGCAATGGTCATTTCCGGGGCACGCGTCATGTTACGGGTTACCTGTAGCGTCATCGCCCGACGCGACCTGCGAACTTTCTGATCTATCGAGCCCTTAACGATGCTTCCCTTCAGTCGCCGTTTCCTGCGTGAGTACCTGCCCGGCAAGGGCATGTTCTACTTTTGGGGTACCCTCTTCCTGGTCCTCACGGTTCTTGCAACGACGACGATCCCGAGGTTCATCGGCCGGGGAATCGACCTGATTCAGAACGGCGACGTCATCGGCAACGCCAGCGATGCCGATCGCCTGTATCATGTGGGCTGGCAGATTATCGGGCTTGGCCTGCTGCTGTGCGTGTTCCGGGTGCTGTCGCGAATTTACATATTCATTCCCGGACGCCGGGTAGAAGCCGAAATACGCCAGGATTACTTCGACGACGCGATCTCAATTCCCACCCGTTATTTGAGCAGCTACAGCACCGGCGACCTGGTGAGTCGCGGCACAAACGACATCAGCCTGGCACGCGTACTGCTGTCCATGGGCGTCCTGCACACGTTCAACAGCGTACTGTTGACGGGCTTTTGCCTTTTCCACATGTTCCAAATCAGCACCACGCTCACGGTGGTCTGTCTGCTGACGCTGCCACTGGCCGTGTTGGTCATTAAATTTCTCGCCGCAATAATGATGCACCGGTCACGGATAGTGCAACGGCAGCTCGGGAAGTTGACCGAGACGATTCGAGAGTTGCTGCGGGCACACACGCTGCTGAGCATTTATCCGGTCTTCGACAGCCTTTTCCGACGTTTCTCGGATGATAATCACGCCTACCGCGATCGCTCGGAGCACCTCCAGAATCTGCGAATCATCGTCACCAATTTCGCTGTGGCCGTAGCCAGCCTCGCAACGTTCATTCTGATGGTCGTTGGCGGACCTCTGGTAATCAACGGGGCGTTCGACATCGCAGAATTTGTCGAGTACAGCATCTATCTCGGGCTGATCCAGGAACCAATGCGGATCTGGGGTTTTCTGATTTCAATTTTCCAGCGAGGCGAGGTCTGCCTGGAGCGTATCTACGACATCCGAGACCTCGCGGACGACGTCAGGGAACGCGAGAGAACCAAGGAAGTTTCGACCGTGCCGGCGTTGCTGGCACACACCGACAACAAGGTGCTTGTCTCGATTCGCGACCTGCAATTCCACTATGATACCGCGGCCGCGGCCAACGACGAGGATAGCACCGCAGTTGCCGATGAGCTCAGCCAGCCGTTCGAGCTGCGGATCGACGCGCTCGACATCCTGTGCGGGCGCAAGTACGGGATCTTCGGACAGACCGGGTCCGGTAAAACCACGTTGCTCAATCTGCTGACCGGCAACCTGCCAACGCCGCCCGACACGTGCCGGTTTCAAGGTATCGATTACGGACAAATATCGACTGATGTACTGCTGAAGCAGTTCGCGATTGCGACCCAGGACAATCGGCATTTCGACGGCTCGATCGGGCATAATCTCGATCTGATCCGTGAGCACAGCGATGGCACCATGGAAGAAGCCTTCCGCGCGACAGCCTTTGAAGACGCCTTCGAGATCAGCCAGCTATCCAACGACCTGACACTGTTCAACGCCGGGATCGATACGGTCATCGGGGAACACGGCATCCGGCTCTCCGGCGGCCAGCGTCAGCGCCTGGCAATTCTTCGGGCTCTGCTCAAGCCGCGCCAGCTCCTGGTGCTGGACGATATCATTTCCGCAGTCGATCACGAGACGGAAAGCCGGATTCTGGCAGCCCTGTATTCACGGCTGCCCGATGAGACGCTGATCATTATTTCCCATCGGATCTCAGCACTGATCCCGTGCGACCAGATCCTGATCATGGCAGACGGCTGCATCGTTGATCGCGGCACCCATGACGAGCTGCTCGGGCGCCACGAAGGGTATCGACAAACCTACGAGCATCAGGTCGTTGAGCAGCAACTTCTGGAGCTGGAGAAATGACCGATCGCAGTCTCATCCGGTTTTTCCTCGGCTTCACGCGCCACTACAAATGGCGCTTTCTGCTGGCTTTCGCACTGATGCCTGTGTATGCCGGTTTGATGTCCATCTCACCGATCGTGACGCAGCGTGCCATCGACTTCGGCATCGTGAAGGGTGATCTGAAATACACTATCGCGGCGGGATTCGTGTATCTCGGCCTCGTGTTGCTGGCCTTCATCACGATGATTGCCCAGAACATCAGCATGCAGTCCGCCGGCATCCGCACGCTTGCCGGGATCCGTGCGAAGGCAATGCGGCACATTTGTTTCCTCGGCAAAGGCCAGTACGACAAACAGCCGCTTGGCGTGTACGTAAGCCGCACAACGAGTGATGTCGAGGCGATCGGGGAAACGATGACCGCGGGGCTCACCAATCTGATCGGTGACGCACTGCTGATTATTTTCATCTTCATCAACATCCTGCTGGTTAATGTGCAGCTCGGTCTGTGGACGCTGATTCTTCTGCCGCTGCTGATTCTGATCGTCGATGTTTTCCGGCGAATTCTTCGACGGCTCTTCGATCAGATCCGCACGATCAACGGTCGTCTGACAGCTCGCGTCAACGAAGCTCTGACGATGGTGTTCGAACTGCAAAACTTCAATTTGACAACTGCCTTCATGTCGGACTTCGAGAAGCAGAACAACAAGTACCGCGACAGGAACATCCAGACGATCAGCCACGAAGCACTGCTGTTCTCGATCATCGAGGGCATGTCATTCATCGCCATCGGCGCCGTCCTCATTCTCGTCGCACAGTCGTCGCTGCTTGACGACGGACTGAGGATCGGCGGCATCGTCGCGTATATCCAGTGGCTGTGGCTGATCTTTCCGCCGATCAAGCAGATGGGCGGCCGCTTTGCTGTCCTGCAGTCAGCCCTTGCCGCGGTCAACAAGATTCATCAGGTGATGTCGATACCGCTGCCGAAGGACACGGGTACAGAATCTGTTGACGGCACGAACCTCGAATTGAAAAACCTCAACTTCTCCTACATCCAGGATGAACCGGTCTTGAACGGCATCGATCTGCAGGTGGCACCAGGCAGCAGTCTGGCTATCGTCGGGCCGACCGGTTCCGGAAAATCGACAATCATCCGGCTGGTGACGCGACAGTACGATCTCGGGCCGGACAACGGTGAAATCCTACTTGGCAACACATCGATCCAGCAGATACCCCGGCAGCGCCTCAAGGAGGCGGTCGTGCTGGTGCCACAGGAGCCGTCAATCTTTCATGAAACCGTCTTTTACAATATTGCGCTGAACCGGGCGGACGTAACCGAAGCGCAGGTCGAGGACATCTGCCGCGATATAATGGCGGACGAATTCATCCGCCAACTGCCGGACGGCTACTCAACGGTGCTCGATAGCGAAGGCACCAACCTGTCGATGGGGCAGCGGCAGTTGATCGCCCTGGCCCGGGCACTGGCGTCGCCAGCCGAGATTCTTATTTTCGACGAGGCCACAGCCAACATTGATACACGCACGGAAATCATGATCCAGAAGGCCCTGGACTATGTAATGCAGCACAAAACGACCATTCTCATTGCACATCGTCTGTCGACGATTCGGGATGCCGACAGCATCGTGGTGCTGCACAAGGGACAAATCGTTGATCGCGGCAGCCACAAAGAACTCCTGGCCCGCCCCGGACTGTACCGCAAGATGTACGAGCTGCAGACGCGCTTCGACCACTGATACCGGCACAGTCGAAAGCCGGCGACGTTCAGCCGGCCTTGAGAATAGAGCAGTAGTTGGCCACGGCTACACCGCCCATATTGAAGACGCCGCCGATTCCAGCGCTCGGCAACTGCAGGTCGCCCGCGGTTCCGGTAAGCTGCATTGCCGTCATGACGTGCATCGATACACCAGTGGCGCCGATCGGATGACCTTTGGATTTGAGGCCGCCGGAACGGTTGACCGGCAGTTTGCCATCCTTGGCCGTCAATCCGCTGAGCGCCGCAGTAGCGCCCTGCCCCGGCAGCGTCAGTCCCATGGCTTCGTACTGCATCAGCTCGGCCACCGTGAAGCAGTCGTGGGTCTCGACCAGGTCGAGGTCGTCGAGCGTAATACCGGCAGTGGACATCGCCCCACTCCAGGCCCGGGCGCAGCCTTCGAAATACAGCAAGTCCCGCTTGCTCATCGGCAGGTAATCATTGACCTGGCATCGTGCGGCGATCGACACGCGCCGCGGCATCGACTGTGCGGTCGACGCATCGGTCAGCACGAGAGCCGCAGCGCCATCAGAGACCAGTGAACAGTCTGTACGCCGGAGCGGGCCTGCTACCTGTGGGTTCTTCTCGGAAATAGTGGAACAAAATTCGTAGCCCAGGTCCTTGCGCAGATGCGCCAGCGGGTTGTCACAACCATTGGCATGGTTCTTGGCAGCAATAGCCGCCAAGGCATCCGATTTGTCACCATGCTTGTCGAAATAGGTTGTGGCGATCTGTCCGAAGACATCGACGAAGCCGCAGCCCGGCTCACACTCCTCCTTCATATACGAGGCTTTCATCAGGATCGGACCGATCTCAGCCGGCGGCGACGTGGTCATTTTCTCGACACCTACAACGAGAACAAAGCGAGCCCGGCCGGCGTCGATAAGGTTGGCGCCCTGATAGACCGCGGCCGAACCGGTGGCGCAGGCGTTCTCCACTCTCGTCGCAGGCTTGAATCGCAGTTCATCGATGCCGTTCATCACCAGCGACGAGCCGAAGTCCTGGGCGCTGAATCCGCCATTGTACCAGCCCAGGTATACTGCATCGATATCGGCCGCCGGCACCTCGGCATCCGCAATCGCAGCGGCGGCGGCTTCGATGATCAGGCCTTCGACGTCCTGCTCGAGCTTTCCGAATTTTGTGTGGCCCCAACCAACAATAGATACAGACATGTCTTCCTCTCCTGGATAGTGTACAGCTCACAGTACAGCCTAATGCGACATCCATCCAGTGTCTGGAATTCCCGTTGGACAGTGCGACATTGTAGGGAGGTTGTCATGAGCAAAGATAACACAACAGAAAATCGCCGCGGCATACTGGACCTTGTCGAGCGCAGCGGCAATCGACTACCCGATCCGGCAACGCTGTTTCTCATCGGTACGGTGATCGTGGTCGTCATCTCGGCAATCGCGGCCAGCCAGGCCTGGACAGTGGCACAGCAACTGCCGGAAATAGACAGCATCCAGGTAGAACGCGATGGTGTCGTAGTCAACGAACAAGTACTGGACAAGGACGGGAAGCCCCGGGTTACCTGGCAGACGACAGGCGAGACGTATCGCGCCAAAAGCTTGTTGACACGCGACGGCTTCTTCTGGCTGATCAGCCATCTGGTTTCGAATTTCATGGGATTTCGGCCGTTGGGTGTTGTCCTGGTCGGCATGCTCGGCATTGGTGTCGCCGAGCGCACGGGGCTGATCCGGGCATTGCTCAAAGCCTTCATGGCGGTCGTACCCGGTTCGCTGCTGACACCGGCCATGGTATTTCTGGGGATCATGTCGTCGATCACCCTCGATGCGGGCTATGGCGTGCTGCCGCCGCTGGCAGCAGCGCTCTACCTGGCGGCAGGCCGGTCACCACTGGTCGGGCTGGCAGCGGTGTTCGCCGGTGTTGCCGCAGGGTTCAATGCCAATCTGCTGATCACCGGACTCGATCCCATGCTGGCACAGCTCAGCAACGAAGGCGCCCAAGTCGTCGATCCGACTTACCAGGTGAATCCAGGATGCAACTGGTATTTCATGGTTGCCTCGACGGCGGTAATCACCTTGACTGGCTGGGCAGTGACAACCTGGTTCGTCGAACGACGCATGTCACAGAAACCAGAGGCTGAGGGTGGGCCGCGAGTGCCCGATGCGACGGAATCAACGGCGTTCGAGCTGCAAGCGAACGAACGTAAGGGCCTGACCGCAGCAGCACTGGCGTTCCTGGTGACAATGGCACTCATTTTCACGGCGATCCTGGTGCCGGATGCACCGTTGTACACCTACTCGATGCCGGATGCCGCCGGCTCACCGGCCGAGCGTATCGAACTCGGTCTCGACGAACCTTTGCCGGAGGGCGCCGTGACGCTCGACAACGGAGTGGTCGTGGTCAAATCCGCATCGCCCTTCAAACGTTGGGTTCGAGCGATGGTACCGTTGCTGTTTTTTGTGTTCCTGATTCCCGCAATTGCCTACGGCCGGGCGGCAGGAGAGGTTCGCAACGAGAAGGACGTTACCCAGGCGCTGACAGGATCGATGGCGGCAATGGCACCGATCATCGTGCTGGCTTTCTTCGCCGCTCAGTTCATCGAGAGTTTCAAATACTCGGGGCTGGACAAGATGCTGGCAATGGCCGGCGGCCAGGTCCTGGGCAAGGCAGACATGCCGGTGTGGGCATTGATCATCGCTTTCATCCTGGTGACAATGGTATTCAACCTCTTCATCGGCTCGATGTCCGCGAAGTACGTGATGTTTGCGCCGATTTTCATCCCGATGCTGATGATGGTAGGCATCAGTCCGGAGTTGACCCAGGCCGCCTATCGCATCGGCGACTCAGTGAGCAATATCATTACACCGTTGAACCCCTACCTGATCATTATTCTCGTGTTCATGCAGAAATATGTCCCAAAAGGCGGCATGGGCACGCTTATCTCGCTGATGCTGCCCTATACCATCGCCTTCTCGATCGTCTGGACCGTGCTCTTGCTCGGGTGGTTGGTCCTCGGCTTGCCGCTTGGACTGGACGGCTACTTGACCTTTCCCCGCTGAGCAGACCAGGGCTCCAACGCCCTTTGACAGGCTCAGCGGCGGTGGTTCCAAGCGTCGTTTCCGTAACGTGACGCGGTGAGCTCGTCGACAATGCCCTGGAACCCGGCAGGGGTTGCGAACGGTCGGAAACAACAGTCGAAGACCTTCGAGAATCCCTGTTCAACAGCACTGATTAATGCCAGCCGATCGAGGGACGGCAGGGCGTCGAGAGAAATGCTGCCCTGGTAGAGTAGACCATCGACCGTGCGCCGCTGGGCGCCGCCAGCCACTTTGCAGTCACCGCTGATGACATCGTAACGCGTCGGCGCCGTGAAGCATTGCATGGTTTCACGATCCTCTTTCCGCGTCATATCCTCAGCGGTCAAAGATGCTGGAATGTCCAAAGATTCTAAGCCATCAACGATCGCTTGATTGACCAGGCGATAGCTTTCGAATCGATCAACATCGAGATACCAGTGACCACGGGGTACTACAATGGTGCAGGTCAGATCGTTGACATGATTGACAACGCCACCGCCGGTCGGGCGCCGGACAACTTCGAATCCATCGCGTGCAACCGCCGCATAACGCTGAAAATATCCGATGGTGAGTGAAGGGCAGGTCCATCCATAAAAGCGCAACAGCGGGCAGGCACGCTCGGAGGCAGTGCACAGGAGGGCATCATCGACGGCCATGTTTTCGGCCGCCGCTCGGGAGTCGTCGTGCCAGGTGTACCAAGTTTCGGACACAGAATTCAGGGGGGGGAGGAACGATCCGCTACTGGACGGGAATGCCGACGTTCTGGCCTTCCCAGTCGGCGCGGTCAGTCCACGGCAGGGAGTCATCCTGACCGTTGTGGACACGGCTTTCATCGATGACGGTGCAGCCGCCGACGAGACCGATAAGCAATAGGACGAGTAGACAGCGCATTGCAGTCACTTGTCGCCCATCATCATGAGGTCCATGATGGACATACCGTATTCCTGTGCCTCCAGAACTTCGAGGGCGACAACCGCACCGAAGACCAGGAAAGCGAGCAGGTTAATGGCGAAAACGAGTTTACTGGATAACACGATCGCCCTCCATCACCAGCCCTTCCTTGAGGTGCGGCAGAATATCGGCCACACAGTATTGATCCAATACGCGCGTGACTTTGACCTTGCAGATATACTCGCCGCCGCGGGCAACTCGAAAACCCATGTTCTTTGGAATCAGGTCCCGGCGGCCGAGATCGATGATCACATAGTTCCAATCGTAGTTCACATCGATGATCTTGCCTTCGACGTTTGTGACAACGGAATCGCCCGGGTTCAGCGGTTTGGTTGGGTCTTTCGGGTCCATCATTATGGAACCCGGTCCCCTTTTGCAGCGCGCCAGTTCAGTCTTGCAGTTGTCCAGGTCGATTTCGCGGGCCAGAAGATTTTTGTTCACGTCGTTCAATTCGTTCTTCTTGTCGTCCAGTTCCGACTTGACCTTTTCGAGGTCGGCACCGATCTTGCCATACGCTATCAGATCATCGTTGATCTCGGCGCAATCATTCTCGATGGCAGCAAGTTCTCCCTCGTAATCGGTCGTGCTCCTTAAGCGCTCCTTGTTGACCTGCCAGTCGTGCTGTCCGATTGTATCGACGGCGACGACGATCGTCTTGACGTAGGCGGCGCTGCGTTTGTTCAGATTGTTGAGGTTGTCTCCAAACGTCTTCAGAGCCGCCTTGCATTGTGTCGGGTCCTTCAGGGACCCCTCGGGCAGCGGCATGGTGAGGTTGAAGGCGATGTCATGTATGCGCGCGAAAATCAGCTTGTCCCGGTCTTTCACTTCAACGACTCTCTCGATCAAGTCGGTGACGCCTGCTTCGTAGTCCTGGACATTCTGAAAAATCTCCGGCTTGAGCGAGTCGCGATCAACATTACGGGCGATTTCAGCCAAAGCGTGAGCCAGATCATCACGCTGTTGCATGATCGTTTTCACTTGCCCTTCAATCTTCGAAAGCTTGCTGTTCCTGAAAGCCTCGTAGGTGCCGGCATCGCTACGTGCATCGTGGAATGCCTGCCAGCCCAGATCACCGACTGCCGACGCCACGTCCGTGTTGCTGGCGACATCCAGCCGCTTGACGACTTCGGTCATCGATTTGGCCACCATTTCACTGTGGCTACGCAGCTCGACACGTCGCTCGAACAGACTGTAACCAAAAAACAGCGCCACAGCGGCAAGCAACAGGGTTAGGATATTCAAGATCTTGTTGAGAATTGCCATTCAGGTCCTCCATCGACAAAACGTACGGTTGCTCCGGCACGTGGCATCGCGCGTGGAGCAGATTCGAATCTGCTTATATTCAATCTTTCAAGTAGGTTACAATACTCAGCAGTCCCGCAGTGTCAACGTGTTCTGACATAATAGTGGCAAAGCATCGCAATTCGACACAACATCCGTTATTACAGCTAATTTAACAACAGCCAGCGCCACATCACAAACGACAGAATTTCATCGCTGCGCAACAGATATGTCACCGCTGCAACCGAAATGAACGGACCGAAACAAATGCTCCCATCCCAGCCGCGCCCCTGCAGCAGCCGCGCGATGCCGAAACCGAGACCGACGACGAATCCAATACTGCACGACAGGACCAGAACAATTAACGCACCGGCGGGACCGAAAAAGGCGCCCAGGACGGCAAAAAGCTTGACATCACCAAGCCCAATCGACAGCCGCGGAAGCACGATCTGCCGGGCTTCCACGACGACACGCTCGACGGCTGTCATTGGCACCGTCACACCGCCGGCGGCGATGCTCATATCGTCGGCGACAATTCTTACTTCATCGTCGGCAGGGTCCAGGGACAGACCGGATTCGGTATCCTTGAGGTCGGCAGCAACGACTTTCCCGATGACCTTCACCCGCGTCTCCATACCGAGGCCGTCTACTGGCGCGAGAGGGCTCGCTTTCTGCACGACGATTCAGCACTGGCTTTTGATTGGCTGGCATGTGTGACGGGGGTTGACTACGTCGCCGAAGATCGCCTTTGCGCGGTCTATGATTTGTACGCGACGGGTCACGACCATTGGTTCGCAGTAAAGGTCTATACGCCGCGTAACAAGCCCAGCATCCCGTCCGTGGCCGATCTTTGGCCCGCCGCCGACTGGCATGAACGCGAGGCGTACGACCTGCTAGGCATTCATTTCGAGGACCATCCCGACCTTCGCCGGATCCTCTTGCCCGAGGATTGGGAGGGGTATCCTTTGCGAAAAGATTACCGCTTTCC
>CAYWQM010000004.1:12463-33874 GCA_964460215.1 uncultured Lentisphaerales bacterium | reverse complement strand
AGTATACAAAACGTCTTGCCAGGCTGTCGGTTCGGCAGCAGCAATCTGAAGATTATCCGGGGTCAACACAATAGTTGCCGGTGGATCAAGCTGCTGACGCTCACGCCCCAGGAGAACGTGGCCAACAGTCGAAAAAAACCAAAACACGCCACCGCTCAGGATGACGCCGAGCACCAAGTCAAGCACGACAATCTGGCGCGCACCGTAAATCCCGTCCCAGAACCGGGCAACCGTTTGTGCGAACTCCGCGGTGATTCGATCGAGGTCGTGGGTTTGCGGCCAGATCAGAGCAGCGGCTACGGCGACGACAAGGCCGGTGTACGTGAACTTGTTCGGGATGATCTGGTGATCGTAGTCAATGAAACTGACGGCCACCAGAATGCAAATGAGGAACCATCCGACGAACAGGGAGGGAAGCGGCCAGCCGAAGTCCGCAGCCCGCTGCCAGACGGCGAGGAAAAGGATGGCCACCAGCGCTTCGACCAACGGGTAACGTACCGAAATTCGGCTCTTGCACCACCGGCATCTGGCCCCTAAAACCAGCCATGCCAGAATGGGAATGTTCTCATACCAGGCCAGCGCATGGTTGCACTTTGGACAGTGCGAACCGGGCGTGATGATCGACATTTTATTCGGGATGCGCCAAATACAAACGTTCAGGAAACTGCCGAAGCAGGCGCCCAACACGAAGACCGCGTAGTGGCCGTGCCGGTACAAAAGTTCGATCTGGGCCTGGTCTAGCACTGTAACTCCACCCCCGGTTGCAAACCGGCCGTCGTCATTGTCTGCTGCAGATCCGCCGGCAACGGCGCGGTCACCTGGATTTTCCGGCCATCGACGGGATGACTAAAAACGAGACAATAGGCATGCAGCGCCTGCCGGCCCATGCGCAGCATGGTGCGATCGGCATCGGTAAGCTCGTCGGCGATGCAGCGCAAGTACATCCGGTCGTCCGGCCCGTAAAGTTTGTCGCCAACCAATGGGAAGCCCAGGCTGCACAGCGTGGCACGGATCTGATGCAGCCGGCCGGTCGTCGGTACGGCGCGAATCAACGAAAGCCCTGCGGTTGCGGCCAGGCAGGTAAAGGTTGTCCGGGCAGATTCACCGGCGGCGTCTGGATCGGCCACGAACGCCCGCTTCTTGCGCACCTCGCTGGCGGCATCTGTGATAAGCACGCCATCCGCATCAAGCTGCGGCGGGAAGGCACCATATACCAGCGCCAGATACGCCTTGGTTACTGTGTGGTCGGCGAACTGCGCCATCAGGGAGCCGGCGGCCGCCGCGTCTTTGGCGATCAGCACGATACCTGAGGTTTCGCGATCCAGCCGGTTGACCAGGTGGACATTGTCAAACTGCTGCCGCAACACGGACCATAGCGTGTTGTCAAAGTAGCGGCCGGCCGGGTGGCACGGCAGGTCACCGGATTTCGCTACGGCCAAAACCGTGTCGTCCTCGTAGAGGGTCTGCATGGCAACGTCGACAGGCGGTTCCACCGCGTCCGGCATGTGATATTCCACCGCGTCTCCCGGCTGCACGAGCGTAGCCACCTTCGCCGGGTGCCCGTTGAGGTGAATCTCACCGGCGCGCACGCTCGCCTGCCATTGCCGGCGAGAGCGATAGGTGAAGCGGTGGGCAAGCCACGCATCGAGACGCCGGCCGGCTTCGGCTGGTGAAATAACGACGGTTGCCTGGCGTTGAGATGGCATGGTGGTCGCGTAAACTATTCGACGTTCTGAATCTGTTCACGGATCCGATCCAGCTCGGTTTTGAAATCGACAACAATCCGGGCAATCTCCACGTCCTGCGATTTTGAGCCAACAGTATTGATCTCACGCACCATTTCCTGGATCATGAAGTCGAGCTTGCGCCCGACCGGTTCGGTCGCCGCGAACAGCGTCTGCATCTGTTCAAGATGGCTGTCGAGCCGGGTGAGTTCCTCAGTGATGTCGCAGCGATCGGCGAACACAACCACTTCGCGATGCAAGCGCTCGTCGTCATGTTCAATACCGCTGATCAACTCACCAACTCGCTCGAGCAGTTTGGCACGATAACGTTCGACGGTTGCCGGACCGATGGTGCGGACTCTCTGCATCATTTCCTGCAGGCCGACGCAGCGGGCTCTCAGGTCGGTGAGCATGGCGGCGCCTTCGGTGGCACGCATTTCGGCCAGTTCCTTCAACGCCGGTTTCACAGCCTCGCTCACCATGTCACGGGCAGTGGCCTCGTCGAGTTCCGGTGGCCGTACAACGAAAAGGTCCGGCACCTGAAGCAAGTCGTGGATGGTCAATTGACCGGACAGCCCAAGTTCAGCAGCAACGCTTTCGGCAGCTGTGTGTACACGACGGGCCAGCTCGGTATCGACCGCCACCTCCGCAGCACCGGTACCGTCGGTAGCAAGGGCGACGTTGACAAACACAGCGCCTCTCGCGACGGCACCGTCGACAAGCGCCCGGACATCCTTCTCGATAGACTCAAAACCGCGCGACATCTTGACACGGGTGTCGAGCTGTTTGCGGTTGTACGAGCTGATCTGCACATCGACCGTGTGCGGCGGGCGACTGCAAGTTCCATGGCCGAAGCCGGTCATACTGTTCATCTGCAAACCCTGGGTATGCAGCCGGTGCGGGGACATTGCCTCACCGGCTGAAGTAGCTTCAGGTGCCAAGCATGCGGTTGACACCGGACATCACGGCACGCACGGCCGCCTGGTCGATATTGCCCCCGAATCCGACCCCGATAAACTGCTGTTCGGTCTCGCAGTTGGAGAGAAGGACGAAACAAACAGCCTCAGCATCGGCAGTACGGCCCATTGTTTCTTCCTCGTAATCGTCGAGGACAAATTCGGGCATGCTGTCGATCTGCTTCAAGGCATGGACGAAGGCGGAAATGGGCCCGTTACCGCTGTCCATGAGCACCTGCCTTTCGTCGTTGTACATCAGATGCACCTCACCGTCGATGATCGAAGGATCTTCGTCCGACGGACGGGGCCAATAGTTGATGAGCTTGATCGGCTTATCGCTCTGGACATAGGTCCTCGTGAACTCGTCCCAAACCTCATCGCGCGACAGCTCGCGGGCTGTGTCGTCGGCGCGGGATTGGACGTGCCTGGCAAAGTCGATTTGCACCCAGCGCGGCAGCTGCACATGGAAATCGCGCTCGAGTACATGTGCGATACCGCCTTTTCCCGACTGGCTGTTGATACGGATAAAACGCTCGTAATCACGGCCGATGGCCGATGGGCTGACGTGCAGGTACGGCACTTTCCAACCGTCGAAATGCGCTATCAGTTCGTCCTTACGGCTGAGCCCCTTGTGGATGGCGTCCTGGTGCGAACCGGAAAAAGCGGTGAAAACCAGTTCACCCGAGTACGGCGTGCGTGGATGCGGCTCAATCTGCGTAACCTCGGCCACCAACTGGCTGATCTCCGGCAGGCGGCTGAAGTCGAGCCCGGTGTCGATGCCCAGGTATTCGAGGTTGAGCGCGACCGTGATCAGGTCGACGTTGCCGGTGCGCTCACCGTGCCCGAACAGCGTGCCCTCGACACGATGCGCCCCCGCCATCAGCGCCTGGGTCGTAGACGCTACGGCCATGCCCATGTCATTGTGGACATGCAGCGAAATGATCGATTGCTCGGGGTACTTGCAGCGCTGAGAAAACGCTTCGATCATGTCGGCATACTGATTGGGCAGACGACGCTCGACGGTCTGCGGCAGATTGAGGATGACCTTTTCACCGGGGTCCGGGGCCCACTCGTCGACGACCGCGTCGCAAACCGCCAGGGAAAACTCGAGCGACGTGTCGGTAAATTCCTCTGGCGAGAATTCCAGCATGATCTTGCTCTCACTCATGGCCCGAACGCCTTCGCGGATCTGGCGCATGGACGTAACCGCCGTGTCAATGACCTGCTGGTCTTCGAGCCCGAATACAAACCAACGATGCAGCTCGCTGGTGGCGATATAGATGTGAAAAATACAGTTCTTGACGCCGACAATCGACTCAAATGTTCTCTCGATCAGGTGCGGGCGACACTGGGTCAGGACCGAGATGGTGACATCGTCCGGAATGCGATCGTTTTCGATCAGGTTCCGGACAAAATCAAAGTCGTCCTGAGAAGCCGACGGGAAGCCGACCTCGATCTCCTTGAAACCGATGTCGATGAGTAGATCGAAATACCGCTGCTTCTGCTGCGGCGTCATCGGGTTGGGCAAAGCCTGGTTGCCGTCGCGCAGGTCGACGGCGCACCATATCGGCGAGGTTGTGATCGCGGCACTGGGCCATTGACGATCGTCCAGCGGGATCGCCGGCATTGAAGCATATTTGATGTCTGGCATGTAATTGTTCTCCGAAAGTCTCGATAGTTAATTGACGGTCATGGACTGTGATATGCGCCGATCACTGCCGGCGCAGACAGCCTCATAATCGCAGGGTTGTCAAACCACCATCGGGTACGATCACCTGCCCAGTCGCATACGGCATATCACCGCGCGCCAGGGCTGCAACAATATTGCCGATATCCTCGGGCGTGCCCCAGCGGGGCTCCAGCAGCAGACCATCGGAAATGAGACGGTCATACTTTTCCCGGACACCGGCAGTCATGTCGGTTGAAATGATGCCAGGTTGAATTTCGTAAACGGGAATGCCATGCTCTGCCAGCCGCACGGCCCACAATTTGGAGGCCATGCTCAAACCGGCTTTGGAAATGCAGTAGTCGCCGCGATTAACTGACGCGACGACTGCGGAAATCGACGTGACATTGACGATGCAGGCGCCACTGTCGGGCTCGGCCTGCCGCTGTTCGATCATCATTCGGGCAACGGCCTGGGTCAGGAAATACGGCCCCTGCAGGTTGACGCGCATGAGATCTTCAAAACTGTCCTCTCCGGCGTCCAGAATGTCGGCGCGCAAGCGCGGGGCAATACCAGCGTTGTTGACCAGCAGGTTCAGCCCGCCAAAAATCGCCTCAACCTCTTCCACCAGACGACAACGGTCGGTCACCGAACCGACGTCCGCCTGAAAATACCTGGCGCCAGGCCCGGCCGCAGCAAGTTCATCGATGACATCCGCCACCGCGGCCGCGGCGCGCGTGCCGCACACAGCGGTTCTGTACCCCTCCGCCACCAGAGCTTTGGCGATGCCAAAGCCGATGCCGCGGGTGCCTCCGGTAACCAGTGCTGTCTTCACAGACGCCATCAACGCACCATGATCCCGATCCGGCCTGTCGTTGTTCCGGATGTTGCGTGTCAGAGGGTTCGAAACTCAGGTAAGTCCCTAAGTTATCCGAAGTTGTGGCGGGATGCAATGATACAGAGAGCAAGCGGCAGGCGCGCTGAATTATCGCGCTCAATACGTTGCGGCAAACACAGTGGTGCTGACCTGCTTGACCTTACCGCCCTGCCCGGCGCAGCCGAACGCTTCGTAACGGGCCTCACAGACCCGGCGCATTTCGGCAATTGCGGGCTTGAGGTAGTGGCGCGGATCGAAATTGCCCTTGTCTTCATTCAACGCTGCGCGGATCGCCCCGGTGACGGCCAGACGATTGTCAGTATCGACATTGACCTTGCGCACACCGTGCTTGATGCCAAGCTGGATTTCCTCG
Source organism: uncultured Lentisphaerales bacterium (assembly GCA_964460215.1). GTDB lineage: Bacteria > Verrucomicrobiota > Lentisphaeria > JABSQK01 > CAJWLW01 > CAJWLW01. The sequence goes on along the minus strand of CAYWQM010000004.1, from coordinate 28,278 downwards.
ACCGGAACCCCGTAGGCATTGACGATCTCGCCGCCGTTATCGTTGACCAGTTCCACAAGTTCCGCGGGCACCGACGACGAACCGTGCATGACGATATGGGTATTGGGCAGGCGTCTGTGCAACTCAATGATGAGATCCATCCGGAGGGTCTCGCCTTCCGGCTTCTTGGTGAACTTATAGGCGCCGTGGCTGGTGCCAATGGCTACTGCCAGGGCGTCGACTCCAGTCTTGTCAACGAACTCTTCGGCCTGATCCGGGTCGGTCAGCAGCATGCCGTGACTCAAAACGCCCTCGCCCCCATGGTCGTTATCCTTGTCGCCCTGGCTGGTCTCGAGCGAGCCGAGACAACCAAGCTCGCCCTCCACGCTGACCCCCATGGAATGGGCCACTTCCACGACCTCACGGGTGACTGTGCAATTGTATTCGTAGCTGGCAGGGCTCTTGGCGGCGGATTCCAGGGAACCATCCATCATAACGCTGCTGAAACCGTTACGCATAGCGGTGTAGCAGGTAGCCGGTTCATTGCCGTGATCGAGATGCATGGCGATCGGGATATGCGGATAAGATTCGACAGCGCCGAGGATGAGGTGCCTCAGAAATGCCTCGCCGGCGTAACTTCTGGCACCGCGGGAGGCCTGAATAATAACCGGGCTGTCGACGGCGTCGGCGGCCTGCATGATCGCGATGATCTGTTCCAAATTATTGATATTGAACGCCGGAATACCGAAGTCGTTTTCAGCTGCGTGATCGAGCAGCAGGCGCATTGGAACTAAGGCCATCAGACGGTCTCCAAGTTTATTCGACGTTACATATCGGTGATTGAGCCGGTTAAAATTAATGGCGCCCGATCGGAATACAACCGCCCGGTCGCAGCCCACCGGAGTCCCTTGCTCCGGTGCTGGTTTTTACAGACAGTTCTTCCTTAAACCCCTAACATAAATAAGTGGTTGATGGACAATCGGAGACGAGCCTACAGGCCTATTCGACAGTGGTGGAAGAGCGCAAATGAAGGGGGAATGAAGACATTGGACATCGCGTAGGTTTCGCGGTTGTCATTGTGCCCCTGGCTGGCGGCCTCGAGGTGGATAACCAAGTTGTTCAGAGTCTGCCAGGCATACGGCACCCAGTCCATGATGATAAGCTGGATCTGTTGCTGAGTTTCACCCGGAAACAGACTGCGAGTGCAAACCATTTCATGGAATTCGGCCAGCTGGTCACAGTATGGCTCGACAACATCGCCGCAGGCGACAGAAGCCGGGATCTCGGGGGGCATCCGCTCACTGTCCAAATGCTGAATAAGCATGTCCTGGAGACCATTGACGATCTCGCAATAAGTCATGCCGTCCTGATCGATAGTGGCCAGGAACTTGCCTTTCGAGCGGGTGAATATGGATCGGTTGCCCTGCTTCTGCCGGTCCTGGTTCTGAACGCTCTGAGTCAACCCCTGAATGCGATTGGCGAGCACTGCGGAGAGAATGGCATAATGCCACATCGGCCGGGCGGTGAGTTCCTTGAGGCGGGCAACGACAGTGGCATCGCGCCGCTCCAGTATGGCGAGATCGTCCGGCATAATCTCAACTTCCTGACTGCCGGCGGGCACTTCAAACCGGGTACGGCACTGAGGGCACTCCAATTCAGCGCCAATATGCTGCGACGCCACAACCAGTTGTTGTCGGCATCCGGGGCATTGCACCTGCACGTCATCTTTCATTGGCTTCTTTGAGGCAGAATGGTCCGCGCCTCATGCGGCACTGGCGGGGTTAAGCCGTGCTTGCAGAGACCGTGTCATATCACGTTCGACTTCCGCGAACGTCTGGTATCGTTCATCCATGGGCCGGCGGATCATGCGATCGATGATCGTTGCGATATCGGGGCTGATGTCTTTGAGTTTGTGTTCCATAGTCGACAGCCGGGCACTGCGCACATGTTGCCGGGCGATGGCGTCGATTTCTTTGGCGGTGAAGTAATTGGAACCGCTGATGGCGAAATACAAAACCATGCCGAGGCTGTAAATCTCGCTGCAACCACGTTCGCCCTCCCCGAGAATCCGCTCCGGCGGGAAATAGATCGGCGAACCGACGATGGTGTCGCCGTGATCGATCAACGAATCTTCGAGGCTCATGCAGATTCCGAAATCAAAAAGAAACGCGCCCGCATCGGCGGTGACAATGACGTTCTGCGGCTTCATGTCCCGGAACAGGTAGCCGCACGAATAGATGTGGGCAAGGGCGGACAACAGTCGAAGGCCGATGAGCAGGACATCGAACTCCGGCAGCTTGGAGAGACGCTCGATATGGCTGTCGAGGCGTTCGCCCTTGATGAACTCCATGGCCATGTAATGCTCACCGTCGGCAAAACCGGCATCCACGAGATTGGCCAGACAGGGGTGCGAGCGCAGGGCGTTTGCCACCTGGGCCTCAGATTGCAGGTTGCCGATCAAGTCTGCGTCGGTCAAGCCGCCACGCGGCAGTACCTTGACGGCGTATTCCTCGGTCGAATTGACGCGCAGCGAGCGATAGACCGCCCCCATGCCGCCACCGCCGAGGGGACCAATCAGGAAGAAGTCGCCGACTTTCATCGGGATGAAGTTAACTTTGTGGCAGTGTTCGCACTGACCGGCGACAAGAGGCGTGTAGTTCGCCAGGTGCAGCAGTTTGTTGCATTCGGTGCAGACAAACTTTCCGTCTACAAGCATTTCGAGCGTGGATTCTCGCTTGCCGAAAAGGCTCATGCTATTCTGCTTTGGTTTCGTCGACCTGTTTCTGGAAGCTGGCAAACGCTGCATCGACCGTGTCGTAGATGTCGAGGACACGGTAGGCCCGGGTAATCGAGAGTAGAGTTGAGGGCTTTTTCTGCATACTGGCGATTCTCATCTGGCCGCTTTTCTCATTAATCATCTTCAGGATCGCCATGAGGACACCGAGACCGGTGCTGTCCATAAAGTCAAGCCTGCTGAGGTCGAAGACAACATCGGGGCAGGCCTGCTGCTCGTACCAGGATTGGATCCGGGCACGCACGGATTCGGAGGTGTCAGACGTCAGCATGCCGGAAAGTTTGACTAGCCCGATGCCGTCGTGTTGGCCCATTGTGATGTCCATATTCAGTCCTTGGCATGTGTGGGTGATTACAACTGAAATCGTGCTGGCGGCAGTCAGTCGGCGGCGGCGGGCACAGCTCCAGTTTCGTTGGCAGTCTGCCAGTCTCGTTTCACGTTCAACATGCAGTAGTTCTGCGCATCGATTCGGAAAAAATGCATGGCACTGGCGATTTCTTCGATGATTGTCAGGCCGCGCCCACGCATGGCAAGCGACCCGGTCTGTTGAGATTCCGTCCGATAGGTTTCCAAGTCCCAAGCCGGTCCGTAGTCTGAAAAAATCAGGCCGAGTTCGTCCCCATACTGGCGGACAACAAGATCAATACTCTCATCGGTGGCTAAATGGCTATGGTCAATCACGTTGTTGATATACTCGACGATCAACAGTTCGATGGCATGTGCCGTTTCTTCCGGCCAATTGACCTCAAGCAGTCCTTCGCTGATCCGGTGCGCGTGCGTTCGTACGGCATCGGTATTTGGCGAGATACTGTAACAAGCATAACCGTTGGTCGGCACGAAATCCAGTGTGACAGCAGAGCAATCATCGGCTTCGGTCCGATAGCCTTCGGCATCGATGGCTCGGATCAGTCGGCGGGCCATATCGCGCGTGTCACCGGCCTGTTGCAATTTCCTGAAAACCCGGTCGACGCCTTCACGCTCACACATCTCGCCCGTGTCTCTGTGGGTTGCCTCAAGCAGGCCGTCGGTGAACATGACGATCTGCATGCCCGGAACACAGGGAATCTGGCATTCGTCCTCGGCATTGTAGGTGAGCCCCACCTGCGTATTGAACCCGATTGGCAAACCGCCTGTTAACTTGAACTGCTCTTCGAGGATCCGTTCACCGTTCTGGTAAACTAACGGCGGCGGATGACCACACGACAGACCATTCCAGCACTGGTTAGCCTCGTCGAGAATCATCAGGAAAAGTGTCATGTACATCGACGGATCGGGGATAAAATGGCGGAACCGGTTCTCCAGTTCACGACAGATCGACAGCGGTGTAACCAGGCTGGAGGTCCGCAGAAGTTCCGAGAGCATGGCCTTGACCAGGCACGACGCCATGGCCGGCCCAACGCCGTGACCGGCAACATCGCCGACATAGACGCATGAACGACCGTCGGGCAGGTCGAGCACGTCGAAGACATCGCCGCCGACAGCGATGGATGACTGCAACGCCAAATAGGCATCGAAATGTCTGGTGTAAGACGGCTGCGGCGCGAGAATCGATTTCTGCAGTGAACCCGCGAGGTCGAGGTCGCGTAGCATTTGGTCCTGCCAGCGGCGATTTTCGTCGATGCTGAATTTCAAGGTCAGCGCGTTCTGGACACGGAGTATGAGCTCGCGGTCGTTGAATGGCTTGCGGATATAGTCCATGGCGCCGGCGTGGAAAGATTCTTCAAGTGTTTCCATGTCCGCGCGAGCGGTCAGCATAATGATCGGGATCTGGCACGTGGCGGGGTTGTCCTTGAGGCGTTTGGCCACTTCGCAACCGCTGATGTCCGGCATCATGACATCAAGCAGGATCAGATCAGGATTGAACTCCGCGACCTTTTCCAGCGTCTCACCGCCGGCCGCCGCCGTCGCCAGATCATAGTTGTGCTCCATCAAGATCAACTTGACGATCTTCACGTTACGCGAGTCGTCATCGACGATCAGAATTCTTGCCGGCGGCTGCCCCTGATCCGTCACCCCGTCCCTGTGGCCCGCCACGGTCGATTCATGGTTCCCCGCCGCAACATTGCCAGGGGCGCCCTCGGCTGTACTCTCCTCGAGCAGTTCGTGTACTCTGGCAACAAGTGCGTCGTGATCGAATGGCTTGGAAAAATATTCGTTGGCACCGACGTCGAAGCCGCGTTTGAATTCATGGCTCATGGCGCGACTGGACACGATGACGACTTTGGTGTTGCAAAAGCGCTCGTCACTCTTGATCCACTGGCAGACTTCGTAGCCTTCGATACCGGGCATCATAAGATCCAGCAGCACCAGGTTCGGCTTGAAGTGCGGTATGCTTTCGAGGGCTTCCTCGCCATTGTTCGCGACCGCCAGTTCGGCTGTGCTCTGGAAAAGCATCTTCAGAATCTTGACGTTCTTGGGATCGTCATCGACGATCATGATACGTTTTTTCTCAGGCATCCGACACGACTCCCGAACAGGCCTAATTGTCGCTTGATTCGACCTTCGTCTGCTCAATGCGCTTGACCGGCAATGAGGTAATGAAAACAACCCCCTGGCCCTGCGGATTCTGCTCTGCCCAGATCAGCCCCTTGTGTCCGTTGACAACAATCTCGTGGCAGATCGCCAGGCCGAGCCCGGTGCCTCCGGCAGCCGTGTGGGTATGGCTGCTCTGGGTAAACTTACGGAACACCGTCTCGAGTTCATCTTCGGAAATACCGATGCCCTGGTCGGCAATCGAGATCTCGATGGCATCGTTGATTCTGTCTCCGCGCTTGATGCTGCCCCGGCGAAATTCGATATCGATCGTCGCCCCCTCCGGGGTAAACTTGATGGCGTTGGAGATAAGGTTTGAAATGACCTGGATGATCCGGTTCTCGTCGACCTCGGCGACGGCGAGAAACCCTGGCTGCTCGAGATTGATTGTCAGGTTTTTCTCCTGAATCAACGGCACGAACTGCGTCACCGCAGTATCAACGATGCTATAGAGTTCCATCTCCACCCGGTCGTAAACCATGAGACCGGCCTCGAGTTTGGACAGGTCCAGCAGGTCGTTGAGCAGATGCAGCAGGCGTTCGCCACTGTCCTTGATCTCCTGGAAAAAATCCAGCAAGCTCTCCTTCTCAGCCCGATCAATGCGCTTGATACCGAAATTCGCGAAACTCAGAATGCCGTGCATGGGCGTGCGGATTTCGTGACTCATATTGGCCAGGAAATCGCTCTTGGCACGGTTCGCCGCCTCCGCGTCCTCCTTGGCCGCCACCGCTTCCGAGGTCCGTTCCCGCACCAGGTCCTCTAGTTGATGACGGTAACGATCGAGCTCCTGCTCCTTGAGCTTCCGGTCGGTAACATTCGACGCGATGCCACGGTAACCGGTACATTCTTCCTGGTCATTGAACACCGGGCAACCGGAAAACGAGATGCAGCGCCGATCACCGTCGAGCCCACGCATCCAGACCTCGAGCTGGGTGAGGTTCTGGCCGCTCTGGATGTACGATTGAAACGTTCCGGTTGCCTCTTCTGCATGTTCCTCGACGACATACTCGAACAGGGATTTGCCAACCATGTCCTCGACGCTGTAGCCCAGGATGTCGACGACTTTTTCAGTGCAGAATTGGCAGGCACCATCCAGGTCGATCTGCCAGATCCAATCGGACATGCTCTCCGCAATGTCGCGAAAGCGCTGCTCACTCTCGCGCAGTGCATTGAGCATTTCATTGCGGCGCGTGATGTTGCGAATGAAGAAGCAAAGTTGCCCCTCGTCCGTGAGATGCAGGACGTTGACGGTAATTTCCGCGGAAAAGGTCGTGTCGTCGCTCCGGGCGCAGTCAGCTTCAATGACAGTGCGACGATTGTTGTTGAGGTTCGCGATAATCTGCGACATTGTCATGTCGTCGGCGCCAATCAATAAATCCGTGATGCGCAGTTCACACAACTGTTCCTGCTCAAGCAGGAAAAATTCCGCAGCGCGCATGTTGGCATCCAGGATCGTGCCTTCGTAGCCGGTCAGTATGACGCCGTCGTATACACTCTGCGTGAACTCCTGGTACACCTGCATGCCTTTCGCGGAATCGACGGCAGAAACGACCGGGGAGACGGCGGGCGGTTCCGGCTCCACCAGCTGCGCCGGGACTGCCTGCAGGGGTTTTGCCTGTTGCGGTCGCTTGACGCGTTGCTTGGCCGGCACTAAAGGAGAGGCCAACAGGGCCTCACGGTCGATCTTTAGGAACATCGTTTCGTCGGGCATCTGTTCCTGCATCTCATTTTCGTCATAATTCATCCCGGCAATCTCCATAAGTTCCCGCACCGTTCAAAATTCTGCAGTGCCCCTATTCAGCTTGAGGTGCGAGCGTTGCTCTGCTGTATTAGTATAGTGATTAGTCATGCGCGAATCAACCGGCCAGCGCGGCTGCCAGCGGGAGGTGCGGCAGATCAAAAGACCCAGCCAGGGCCGCCTGCCAACACGGTATGCACGTGACTTCGATTCCTTTGGCCACAGCATTGCGCAGGTGAATTGATCCGGATACTGAACGTGCAGGAAAAGAGATCGAATATCGGCGGTGTAAGCCGGATTCTGTATCCTGGCAATGCCAGGCGACGACCATTCATCTTTGCGATCTACCCGGAACTATCCGACAATGCCGGACGGTGTGGACGACACCTTATTCCTGTTCGACCTTGCTTCGGGAGGGGTTTACCCTGCAGCTGGACTCTCGTCCTGGCCCGGTGGGCTCTTACCCCACCATTTCACCCTTACCCCGGCGACGGGGCGGTATATTTTCTGTGGCACTGTCCTGCCCGTGGCGTCTTGTCCACGGTATCCCAGATTTCTCCGGGACTCCCTGTCCTGCGAAGTCCGGACTTTCCTCTGAGCCTTCAACGAAGGCTCAGCGGCCGTCCCCGCCGATATTCGACCCGGATTAAACCTAACCCCAGCCAGTCGGAATGGCAACGAGCGGATAGCCTGGAAACAGTGGCACGCAACAGCGGGCGAACCGCCAGGACGCTCCAGATGCCGGGTTTTATGGAGATGCGGAACAGCTCGCAGTTCGGCTGGACAATTGACCGGAACACATCTAATTTCACGCGATGCGACAGCCAACAGAATCCGAATTCCCCGTGATCGCCGAGCGGTTTGTGCCACCTGTGGCAGGTCTTGATCTGGTGCAGTCGATGAACTATGTGTCTGCTGACGGTTTGCCGCTGGAATGGTTTTACAGCGCGTTTACCTACCCGCGCACGTTCTACCAGGCCGGTTCGCGACCTGAACTCGAAAGTTTTCTGACGGAACTGGCGCCTGACGCCGGCCCTGACCTGGCCACGGTGCGCGCCCTGGCAGCCGGGCTGCCGCCGCGGATAAAGCACTTTTGCACCCTGGGCTATCCCGGGGAGATGGGGCGCGGATTCACCGAGGAAGCGTTGATCGCATCCGGCGTCGGCTGGTGCAACGAACAAGCGCGTGTGCTGGTGGCATTGAGCCAGATCGCGGGAATCCCGTCACGCCTGGTGTACGCCCGTGGCCATGTGATGACCGAGGTGATGATTGAAAGCCATTGGGTCCTGCTGGATCAAACGCTCGGATTCATATTTGAATCGTCCGACGGGCGCCTGGTCAACGTGGCAGATCTGGCGACAGATGCGGCACTGTACGCCGACGTCTCCTCCCGATTTCGCACCGAACTTCAGGCCAGCCGCGAGACGGCGGTGGACAAGGCATTCTGGGAATTCATCGTGACGTACGGCATGCTCGAAGATCCGCTGGATATTCTGGTCGACGGCTACTGCAATTACACCCTTCTGTGACAAGACCGGCTTGTCTCCATGACAGGATACGTTATAGTATAGGGTAAGAAATACGGCCATATTGGAGTGCCCCTAAAATGCCTGAAATTACCACCTGTCCAGATCAGCTTTTCAGCCCGGCCAGCGCCAATCAGACATTGCCCCTGGTACGGCGGGTCGTCGGTGATATTCTCGACACCGGCCGCCAACTGCGGACCCTGGCAAAAGAGCTCGGAGAGAATTTCGATGACAACGCCGGGGTGAGGCAACTGAAGACGGCTCTGCAGGAGCTGTTCGACGAGTTGGCAAACATTGGCTGCTCGTATCGCGATTGGAATTTCGAGATCGGGCTGATTGATTTTCCGGCCGTCATCGAAGGTGACGACGTGCTGCTGTGCTGGCGCAGTGATGAGCCGGAACTGCTATATTACCACGGCATCGACGAAGGGTATGCCGGTCGAAAACCGATACCCGAAAGCTGTCGCTGCTGATTGTATCGCACTACCGCCTGCATATAGTATGGTGGTCGCGGGGCCCGGTCCGAAAAATGAGCCATGGATGCGATATCGGCCCACCTCCCGCCGCCAGGCTGAAACCGCCGTTGCGCTGCAAATACATGGTTGCTAACCGGTTGATGGTGCGACGGGATCAATAGTCCGGCATGTGCCACTTACTCACTTGAACTGGAGAGGACTTTCACTCATGAAGCGTCGCCATTTTACCCTCATTGAAATGCTCGTAGTCGTCGCCGTTATCGCGATCCTGATCGGTATCCTCATTCCGACCATCGGCACAGTCATGGAAAAGGTCAAGCAAAGCAAGACCAAGGCAATAATCAACTCTTTGCGACTCGGAATCAAACAGTACGAATCGACATACGGCTTCCTGCCCTTCACCGGCGAAAATACCGATAAGTTCATCGAGTACACGTCCGGCAATGGCACAAACGGCGAATACACAATACTGCTGAACACGCTCGAGGGTAACGATAAATCGCTCAACCCACGCGGCATCAAGTTTCTGGATATGTCTGATTCCGACTATATGGACGCCTGGGACGAGGAACTGAACGTCGTGCTCGACCTCAACTACGACAGTGTGATCGCCGACTCGTTGATTTACGGCGCCGCTGGAAAGAATACTGAAATTATCATCTGGTCTGCCGGCCCGGACGGTGACCACAACACCTCCGACTCCCACGCCGACAACGATGACAACGTCAATTCCTGGGACAAATAGCGCCCCCCGATGCCTGTGCGTGATTTTCGCGAACTGCGGCACGACCAGTGCCTGATCGCCCCCTCCATCCTAGCAGCAGACTTCGCATGCCTCGCGGAGCAGATCAAGGCGGTTGAATCCGCCGGTGCCGATCTGCTGCACATCGATATCATGGACGGCCATTTCGTGCCGAACCTGTCGATGGGCCCACCAATAATACTTGCACTGCGACCGCATTCCGAACTGCTATTCGACGTCCACCTGATGCTGACGCATCCGGCCGAGTACGTCCAGCCATTCATCGATGCGGGCGCCGACAGCATCACGATTCATGTCGAGGCCGAGAGTGATGTGTCCGCAACTCTCGAGCTGATCCACGGGCAGGGCGTCACCGCCGGAATTTCTCTGCGCCCCGGGACCCCGGCATCGGCAGTACGCCCCTTCCTCGATACTGTCGAGCTGGTTCTCGTCATGACGGTTGAGCCGGGATTCGGCGGTCAATCCTTTCACCACGACATGCTGCCGAAGATCGAGACTATTCGCGGCTGGCTCGACGAGCAGGGCTCGCAAGTGCATCTGCAGGTGGATGGCGGTATCGACAGCGATACCGCACCGCTGGTGTATCAAGCCGGGGCGCGTAATCTGGTGGCCGGCACCAGTGTGTTTCGCAATCCCTCCGGGGTCGCGGCGGCGATCGGCTCGCTGCGACCGGAGGCTTCCGGCTGAGCCACAGGCTGGAGCTGGTCCTGCAGACACCGCACTGCAGATTGTACCGCGATCACCGGCTGGACCTGGTTACAGATCCATGATGTCGAGAATGCTGGTACTGGTGTCCAGCTGGCGTGTCGGCAATCGCACGCTGAAGGTGGTGCCGACGCCGACCTGGCTGGACACGGAAAGGGTGCCGCGGTGGGTTTCGACGATACGCTTCGACACGGCCAGTCCGAGCCCGGTGCCCCGGTCACCCTTGGTCGTGTGAAACATCTCGAAAATTCGGTCAAGCTGCTCCGACGGTATACCGTGACCATTGTCGACGGTGGTAAGGATGAGGGTGGCACCATTGTTTTCGGCTTTTACCTCGACGCTGACACGGCCCTGATCAGTACCGTGATGACGTTCGATAACAGCATCGACGGCGTTGCGCAGCAGGTTGAGAATGACCCGGTGAATGCCGCGGCTGTCAATCTCTGCAAGCAACGGTTCCTGCAGGGCGCCGCTGGAGCCAAAGTCGATCTCGATGCCGTACTCGCGCGCCGACGGCCGGACGAGTTCAACCGCCTCGGAGATGACCTCACAAAAATCGTAGATACCAAGGTCGATAGAATCTTCCTTGGCAAGGTTCAACAAGTCGAGCATGAGCGAGGACAGGCGTTTCTGATTCTTGTCGAGGGTGTCCCAGGCTTCATTCATCATGCTGTCGTCACTCGCATCAATGCCCATTCTCAGCAAGGAGACGCTGCCTTCGAGACCGCCGAGGATGTTCTTGATGTAGTGCGACAGGCTGGCAGCCGTCATGCCGACGGCGGCCATGCGTTCTGCCTTGAGATTGGATTCAACGAGCTTGCTGTTCTCAATCGCCATACCGGCAGCGTGAGCGATTGAGGTCAGCAGCATCAGATCGTCCTGCTCGAAATGGTGGTTGATCTGGTTGCCTATCATGTAGATCAGACCGCACAACTGCTGGCGGCCATGCATCGGTGCACACATGATCGTGTTGACATTGAAGCCACAGAGCGATTCACCGGTGAAGCGGTCGTCGTTGAGGACGTCCTCGGACAACACGCCCTCATGGTGTTCTTTGACATAGTCGACGATTGAGTTGCTGATGAACGTGTCGGAGATCATTTCGACCGGACCGTTGGAATCGATCTCGGCAACTGGAATGACGTGGTCCTGATCGCTCATGTAACGCAGCAGGTACGCGCGGTCGGCAGGGATGACTTCAGCAATAATCTGCAGAATCTCGTTGAACAGGTCCGATTCCCCGGATTGCGAAGTCAACAGGCTCTGCAGTTGATAGAGCGCGGCAAGGCGCTTCTGCTCGCGCATCACCTGGTCGATGGGGGATTTCGTGTCGCTGGCGAGACTTTCGGCGGTAATCGGCGCGACACGGTACGAGATAAAAGAAGTGTCGAACTTTTTTTCTTCCTCGGGCCGGAACACTTCGAACAGCGTGTCGCCAATGCGCACAGCGGTCTTCATCGGCAGCGGCACGATGTCGTTCAAGCGGTTACCTTGGATCCAGGTGCCATTGGTACTGTTGAGGTCCTGGATATGCCAATCACCGTTCTCCGCATAGATGCGGGCATGATTCCGCGAGATCATGATATCCGGGACAACCAGCGAGGCGCTGGCAGTGCGGCCGATGGTATACTCGTTCTTCTTGAGTACGTGCTCCTCGCCGGAGGCGGGACCACCAATGATACGCAAGACGGTATTGTCTTGTGGAGTACTCATTAAATATGCGTCTTTTCTCCAGCCCCGGGGCTGTGGGTGTTACGTCAGGCAGAAAGAAAATTCGTTCAACTCTCACTGCGCCCGTTTCGATTTGCTAATTTATTGTTATCGGCGAGAGATTGCAAGATTCGCGGTCCGCTCAGTCGATGACGAAATTAATACCATCGCCAGCCGGAAAATGGTGAACGGCAATGCGATCGAGGTCCTGCCGCAGGCGGGCTGCCGCGACCCCCGTGGCCTGCATCTGACCGCGTGCCACTTCCTCGGAACGACCGAACTGTATGTGGGTGCCGACCTCCCCGATCACGGCGAGTTCAGTGGCGCGCGAACGAATCTCGACGAGCAGCCGGTCGACTATCCCGTGTAACTGCTCACAAAGCAGGTCGAACGCCGGATACAGCATCAGTTCCGCTACCACCACTGCGGAGTCCCCAATGAGGTAGTCCAGGTTGGCCTGGATCGATAGGCGCGGCAACAGGTTGCTGACCGACCGTACGGCTACCGTACCGCTGGCAATCAACCTGGCATCAGGGCTGGCAAGCAGAGACGGAATCTCATCACGGTGGATGAGCCAGTAGCTTTCGGCATCGATCGGTTTGCGCTGATTCTCATTCTGGCTCCACACCTCCTTACCCAGCTCCATGACGAGGCGGGGCGATACCTCGGAGAGCTGCAACCCGGCGATCTTGCGGATAATCGTATCGAGCACCCGGTCTACGGGTTTGGACATGAAAAACGGATCCCGCTGCAGAATCAGACGGATGATTGCAGGCTCAGGCTTAACACGGTCGGGCACCGTGCCGGAAGCTTGCTGCAGATGACGCCGGCGGCGGTAGTCGGTGGCGACCTGGGGAAAGCCGGAGTCAAGCAGGATCTGAATAACCAGCTCGTCGATCTCGCCGCGGGAATAGCTTTGATGTGACTGCGGCCCTTCCTTGACGAAGTTGCGGATGACAGCGACGATATCGTCGGCAAGTTCAGGGTCCTCGACACCCATGAGGTGGCATGACTGCCAAAGCTCATTGCGCAACTGGTCGAGGTTCAGGGTCAGCTCGCCACCCGCTTCGGCGCGGATGCGTATCGTATCGGCTTGCAGTTTGATCATGGTCGGGACGTTATCTTGCAGCGGGATTTTCCGGGCTTCCAGCCGGTATCATAGCCTGCGATCGACCGTCGTTCAACTGCTAAACAGCAGAGACGGATTCGATGCCCAGTGCCTTGCCGGTGGCAGCATCAAATTCAATGACCGCACCGCGCAGTTCAATGTCATCTTCAACAACACGCAGACGCGTCGGCAACCCGGTGCGGAAGCGGTGCACTACGTCCTTGATGTCGCGGCCGAGAATGGATTCCCTTGAGCCGACCATGCCCAGGTCGGTGATGTACGCAGTGCCCTCCGGCAACACCCGCGCATCGGCCGTCGGTACATGGGTGTGGGTGCCGAAAACGGCGGTGACTCGCCCATCGAGATACCGGCCCATGGCAATTTTTTCACTGGTCGCTTCGGCGTGCATATCGACGATAATAACCGTTGCCCGCGAACCGATCTCCTCGAGGATACGGTCAACCGTAGCAAACGGGCAGGCGACTTGGTTACGCATGAACACGTGTCCGAGCAGATTGATCACCGCGATCGTACCGCCAATCGGGATTTTGAAGACACCGTAGCCGCGGCCGGGCTGCCTATCGCTGAGGTTGGCCGGGCGCAGGGCCTTGGGCAGTCCGTCGATATGGCCGACATAGTCGCTCTTGTCCCAGACATGGTCGCCCGCCGTCACAACATCGACGTCGTGGTTGTGCAGGTTTTCCACTGCGGCCCGGGTCAACCCGGCACCGGCGGCAATATTCTCGGCGTTGGCGATACAGAAACAGCAGTGGTGTTCCTTGCGCAGTTTGGGAACCAGCCGACAGGCAGCAGCCTGGCCGCCCTTGCCAACAATGTCACCTACGAGTAGAATCTTCATAAACCAGTCTATCCTCTTCTTATGGCTCCGAACTCGTCACCCACAACATTATGTGATTCCGCGGATAATGCGAACCCGCCGGAAATTCCGGGCGTCGGGAAACCCTGGTTGCTGCTATGAGTACCGACAACGAACGCCCGATGCAATTACGCTGGCCACGGGATCTGAAGTCACGGCTGTGCCTGGTCTTTCTCGGTTTCGTCTTGTGTGTCGGCGGCTTCGGTGCCGGTATGCAATGCCGCGACTGGGTAGTCGGCGCCGTGTTCGATACGCTGGCCAGCCGCGTGCCGCTGCCCGCGAGCCTCCGGCAGGGTCGCAACATCCCGATCAGCAAACTGCCCGGGCCGCCGCGCCAGACAGAGACCGTCTTTCTGCTGGATGAACCGGATGCAGCGGCGGCTATGACCGGCATCGACGATGAGGATCAGCGTTGGGCCGATGTCGCCGGCAACTACTACACGGGCGCCTTCATCGAAGCGTTCAGCTACGAAACTGCCGGGCTCGACGGACCGCAGGTGCGCGTCCGCTACAAGCGCCGCGGCCCGACGTACGAGGGGCGCCTGGAAGCCCGGCGCCTGAAGCCGAACTTCGCCTATCAGCTCAAGCTCCAGGGGGACTTCCGCGATCGCCAGCACTACGAGCTGATCGGGCGCCTCGGCCGCTGGCGGCTGCCGGGAAAAGAGACCAACTACGTCGACCGTGATTACGACGAGTACCCGGAGACGACAAAGGGCGACGTCGAGGCGTACATCCTGTTCGACTTCTTCGTCACCGATGGCAACGGCAACGCGGTTCGCGAGTTCAGCCTGGACAGCTCACTGCACGTCCTGTGGAACGCAATCCGCCAGCATTCCGGCGGCGTTCCCAAGGATGATCAGGTGGAGGTGGCGGTATTCGCCGAAAATCCTGACTACTACGGCAAGATCAAGTCGCGCGGCACTCGCGAATTCATATGGGCCGAGCGCGAAACCGCACGCTATGCAGCTGCCGACCAGCTCATTCGCTTGCCACCGGGCAAATACGAGGCGTTTCTGGCGCTGACCGAGGAAAGTTTCCATGCTATCGACCGCGACGGCGGACATTGGGCGACGGTGATGCGGTTGCCGGTGTCGTTCGAGATTGTCGCTGCCGGGGCACCGGTTGCCGCCGGGGAATAGGGCGGCACGAATTCGATGCCGTGCCCTCAATTGGGACCAGCATCAACCGTTTCTGGAAATTTTAAAAATGTCTGTATCTATTTTATGCGAAAATAGTTATATGTAATAAAACCGGCTTGACGCGGAGACTACTTCACCGAACTTTCGCCGCCCAAGATGGTCGTTGAGGGCCACACGGAACCATATTGAATTGGCCCCCTTCCGAGGCTATCTTACGTGGGTATAATGAAACGGATTTTCCTCGTCACACGTAACCTGTAATAAGCGACAATCTTCGACATGCCCCCAACCCGAAACACTCACCGCTGGTTCTCCATGATCGAGATCATGCTGGTGTTGGTTATCGTCTCGATCCTGCTGATTATCGCTATGCCGGCATTCAACAAACTCGTGCTCGGCTCGAACGTCGACGGCGGGGCACGGCTGGTTTTGTCACAGATCCGGCTGGCCCGGCAGTATGCCATCACC
>CAYWQM010000004.1:12030-12453 GCA_964460215.1 uncultured Lentisphaerales bacterium | reverse complement strand
ACATCGGGCAAAGACTTCGACAAGTAAGTCCCCAAGACGCAATGGGCGTTTCTACCCATGAGCGTGTACATCGACGACTTCAACAATGCCAACGCAGTCAACGGGGTTCAGTTTCCTGAGGAAGGCGGCGCTGCCGCAGACAACGTGCGATCGATCATTTTTCTGCCGTCCGGCTCGGTTGAGGGCGGTACGGATGTCGGGCCGATCGAGATCGAGGAAATGATTCTGTCCGGCTCGAGCCTGCAGACCAAGGACGCTGGCAGCAACAAAGTGAGCGTCACGATAAACTGGTTGACAGGGCGGGTGATAGAATGAGGACACAACGGTTCAACCTGGTGGAGATCGTCATTGCCCTTGGCATCGTCGCGATCGGCGTCACTGCAGTCATGGGCTTCTTGCCGATGGGGCTGAATGCCTCACGCG
>CAYWQM010000004.1:0-12020 GCA_964460215.1 uncultured Lentisphaerales bacterium | reverse complement strand
ATCTGTCGTCGACCATCCAGTAAGACTGGAGCCAGCTGGACAACATCCACACGCAGCCGCCGGACGTTACGGACGGCTCCGGCAACCTGACCACCGACTGGACGGTGATCACCGGGACCAACATATACACCAGAGATTATCCGACATCGGATGGCGACAAAACGGTGTACCGGATCCTGCAGCAGACGGATGTCATCGATGGCACCGATGACGACGGTGACGGATTAATCGACAACGGCACCCCTACTACGGTCGTCGATTTCGACGCCATGGTGCGTATCTGGAAAACGCCGACCTCGGCCTGGGAGTACAACGGCAGTACCTTTGCGCCAGTGACCGATACGGGTTACGCCAAGCGCGCCCTGCTCAACCTCGAGATAAGCTGGCCCGCAGTCGTCAACTTCGGTGCCCGGCGCAAAACGTACTACGCCCTCGAGGTCAACAAGCCATGAAAACGCCCCGGCACAATCGCAGGCAGCCGTTCACCGTAGTCGAGCTGGTCGTAGCAGTTGCCGTCCTCATAATCATGATGGGCATACTTGTCCGCTTCGTCACCCAGGCGCAGTTCGCGTGGAACCAGAGCCGAACCAATGTGCGCATGTACGAAGGCGCCCGGCTGTTCTTCGATGTCATCGGCCGCGACCTCCAGTCAATGATGACCAGCGACGACCCCGGACAACAGATCAATTACACCGTCGATAACGGCGAATTGCCAACCGACTGGTTCCTGGCGTTCGTCACAGCATCGGGCATCGGTAGCAAAACAACAGATCCGGCCAAGCTTATGGAAATCGGCTACTCTTTTGCCAACAACGAGATCACTAGAATCATGACGCGGCCGGGCGTTCATTCCGGCATCGGCACTGGGTATAACAGCGATTGGGATTTCCTAAACGCCTCTGCCGGCACCTGGGCCAATATCGGGCCTAGCGCCGAGAGCTCCGTCGTCATCTCCGGCGTGCGCAGCGTCTCGGTCCAGGCCTGGTCCGATTCGCTGACGATTGTCGGCGACGCAGCAGATGATACCACCAAGGCCCCAATCCGGGTGAGCGTGACGCTGTCCTTCTTCGATCCGAAGATGGAACCGCTGCCGGAAGTGAAGCAGAACAAGTCATTGCGCACGATCACAAAGACGATCTTCATCAACCGCGGAGGCTGACATGGCACGAATGATCAACTGGCTGCCACGCGTGGCTCGTAGACACCGGGAAAAAGGCGTTGCCATCCTGTTGACGCTTGGGGTTCTGTCGCTGACGCTGGTTCTGGTGCTGAGCTTTGCGATGACCAGCACCATCGACCGCAGGGCCGCGATGAACTACGCCGATCAGGTGCGGGCACGGATGCTGGCGGAGTCAGGCCTGGCACGCGCCGTCGGCTTCCTCCAGGAGGAAATGGCAGACGAGATCAACTCGTATGATACCTTTTACCGTGCCGCCAGCGGCAACTGGCAGGGGCGCGCGGTTACCGGTTCAGTGAATACCGATGGGAGTGGGGGCGGCCGGGTCGGCATCGACGATGCCTTTGCGGTAAAGTTCGCTGGGTTCTCTCAAATGAAAGATTTTCTCCCGACCCCGACATCGGATGCGACCCTCGGGGGCAGCCTCGGCTGGTTGCTGATCGAATCGACGCAGGACAGTTCAACCAGCGGCGACTTCAGCCAATTCCAGACCAATGTCATCGGGCGCCTCACCTACCTGATCGAGGACGTCAGCGGCTATATCGATCCCAACGCCTGGATTGTCCCCGGCACCGCTGAAGGCAGCGAAGCCAGTCGTACCGACAGCGGCAACGGCAGCGGGTTCAACGTCGCCGACCTCAACCTCCAAAACGTTTTCACGCCCATCATTACTCCCTCAGCCATCGGGCAAGTCCTTGCCAAGAAGTTTCAAGAGCAGTTTGATAAGGCCCCACACGTCAACCAAAAATGGCATTCCTACAAGCACCTTATCTCGATACCCTTAGCCAACACTAAATACGATTCGGTCTTCGAGAACCTGCGTCCCTTCAGTGTACCGGAGACCTCCAGGCAGTGGTGGAATGACGCCAACAACAACAACACGATCGACCCCGACGAGCTGCGCGACAAGCTCGACCTGACCAACCCCGTCACCGAAAGTGAGTCTGATGGGGCTGTCGCAATCTACAACGAAATGGTCGGCGCCAGCCTCGTACCCTTCGCCATTGACAACGACCACACCAAGTACTCCCCGTGGCTGCAGGACCTGGCCAACCTGGGGGCCGGCTACGATGCGGCCACACTGCGTCATATCGCCGCCCGCACGGCTCTCAACATTCAGGACTACAACGACCTCGACGATAATCCAAGAAGCTATTACATCGACGCCACGACCTATGAACTGAAACCCTGGGTCCACGATACGGCCCCCTACGAGTCGCTGGTCCATGGAGCCGAAGCCGGCTGGCACATTGGCGCCGTCCTGTTGGAATTGCAGTTTTGGCGGCAGCCCCCAGCATATACAAAGTTTTGGGTTAGGCCATATTTCAACATGGAAGTGTTTCATGCCGACGGCTTGGCACCAATAGACTTTCAAGACGCTGGCTATAAAATCGCTGTTACCTACGAATATGAGGTCACAGCCGGCGACAACTTACAGACCGTCAATTACGACGGTACCCATACATTTAGCGTCGCGCAGGTAAAAGCATTTTTCAAAACCGCGTATTCGTCTTCGGGCGGCGAATGCGTCAAGTCCCAGAACCCTCAATATTTGGGCACAGGGGCAAAAAGCGCCACGAACGCCTACAGCAGCAACGCTCAAGGCACCGACGACGTAATTATCGACATGCTGCGGTTGAACCGGGTGATAATCTGGAAAGATTCGACCGGTGAATTGATCGACGTCGTGCCGGAATTCGCGAGCAGCTCCATCATCATGGAGTACCCGACTCCCCCGGCAAACAACACCGTGACCGCGGTGAGCTTGTCGGGAGCCGGCCGCAGCTATGCAGGCCTGCACTTTCGGGCCAAAGACCCCTTGTGCATGAAGCTGTATGAGTTGCACCCGCTTCAGAGCACCTTTCTCGAGATGACAACGCCTAAGCTGGAGGATGCAACTGTAGTTTCGTCACTCGACGACCTGTATATCGGCGACGGCCTGCCGTCCGCCGATCCACTGGGTTGGAATCAGAGCACTCAAGACTACGGTGGTGTCGAATTTTCCAATGGTTTCAACGACAGCCAGGTCTATGAGATTGGCCGTGTCAAAGGTTATCTGCCGGGCCGTTCACTGCGATTATGGTCGCAGGTTTCCGGCGATGCGGACACCCACGACGGGCGTCTGCTCGACCTGTTCTATGCGCCGAACATGCCGACGATTGCCGGTAAGGTCAATATCAATACCCAAAACGACAATGTGCTGCAGGCACTGTTCACCGATATCGCCTCCAACCCCACAACCGCTGTGACCAATGCCAAGAACGTACGCGGCATCACCGGCTTCCAGTCGATTGGGCAGCTCGGCGGCGTCTATGACCTGATCGATCGACTGCCAACCGAGGATAAATCGGCTGAAATGGATTACCTGCCGAAGATCGGCAACCTGGCAACCGTCGAGCAGAACTTCTACAACATCATCGTGACCGCGCAATCGATCCGCGACACGACATCGAATATACCCGGTAGCGGCAGCATCAATCTGGGGCCGTCACCAACGAACGGCGTCGTCGACTGGGGTGAGATCCTGGCGGAACAACAGATTATGGCAACTGTCTATCACAATATATTCACCAACGAATTCGAGATACTGCGTTATGAATACCTCTATGACTAAACTCCTCTGCTGCATTCTCGCAACCCTCATCGTCGGTGCGTTCTGCACCGTCTCCGCCCAGGACGCCTCCGACCGGCGAAAACGCAATGAGGATCGCAGCGACCGGCGCAGTGATCAACGGGGCACGGAAGAAAAAGAAACGACAGAAGGGGATGCGGCAGAAAACGAGGCGACAGAAGCAGCTGATGATGGCGCCGCCGCCCTGGCTCTGTCACCGCTTGAAGCCGAAAAGAAACGCCTTAAAGCACTGCTGAAACGACTGCACCGTGACGAACCCCAGCATTATGCCGTGTACACTAAAGGCTCAGAATACTTCGCCGAGCGGGCAGCAGAGTTGCAGGATAAGGCTGAAAAGTACGCGGAAGCCCGGGAGAAACGACGCATTACTGAGAAAACAACAACGGAGAAGCGGTACGATTGGTACGATCAACTCGCAACCATGCTGAGCGCCGCAGGGGCAGCCCGGCAACAGATTCAGGTTGCGGCATATCAGAACCCGCTCAAGCCGAAGATCGACACGAAGAAAGCTGAAGAGGTCTTCGAGATAGCGGTCGCGGATTTTAAGGAACTCCACAAGAATCCACCCAAGAAAAAGCGTCAGCGACGCAAAGGCTGACGCTGCCGGATCGGCAAAACCACTCAGTTCGATACATGGGGCATCTAATGAGAAAATTTCGGTGTACACACACACTCCCGTCAGCCTTCTTCGCACGACGGTTCACGATTATCGAGTTATTAACCACCATGGTTGTGGTCATAATCCTCCTGGGCGTCGTCCTGGCCGGTGTCGCCAGCGCCACGCGCAAGGCTGACGAGGCTAAGGCGAAAGCACAGCTTGCGACGTTCGTGTCGGCTTTGGAGCAGCACAATACCGACCTCGGCTTTTACCCGCCCCAAGCCGCCGACGATTACCGGATCGACAGCGCCTTCATGACCTCAGACACCCCAACCAACCGGCTGGGTAACTATCTCAATATTGTCGATCCACCATTCAACAACAGCGAACTCGACCCCTGGGGCAACCGCTGGTACTACAAGTCTCCGGGCACCGTCAATACCTTGACCTTCGACCTGGCCTCGCTGGGATTGGACACCGACGCCGGCGACGCCGGCATTATCTACTCGGCCACTCAGGGCGCAATCGACTCCGACGACATCACGAACTGGAAACGCTGACCAACGCCGCCATTGCCCGGCCAGCCCGCGAACCTCTACGCTCCTACCACACTCAAGCCCGAGCTTGATCAGATGAAGAGATTTCACCAGACTCAACTGCCGGCAATCGTCATCCTGCTGCTCGCCTTGCAGTGTGGCGCCGGCACTATTGCCCTGGAACAGGGCGTCAGTACTGACGATACCACTGGCGCACTCCGCGTCACGATAACCAATCGCGGCGACGATGTGTGTAGAAACATCACCGTCTCCTGCGAATTCCAGGGCAGTCGTGTGACCGCGGGCGGGCCGCCAGACTTGAATCCAGACGATTCCGGGCAGTACACCACGCAACTGGATTTTGACACCGTGCCCGGCGATTACTTTGCCGTTGTCAGGACCAGCTATTCCGACGGCAACATGCGCCAGTTCAGCACGGTCATACTGCACAAATTTTCCATCGGCTCGGCGGGTGTTTCACAGATTGTCGCCAAATTCGGTGATGTCGAGATCGCCGGTCATGGCACAGCGGTACTCAGGCTGCACAGCAACGAAGGCACCGAAGTCGAGGCAACCCTGCACGTCTACGCCCCGAATGAGCTGATTGTCGGAAACATTCAGAAGACAATCACCCTGGCCCCGGGCGCTGCACCCACAATCGAGATACCGCTGGAGAATTTTTCGGCCCTGGTCGGCAGCAAATATCCCCTCCACGTCGCGGTGGCATATGAACGGGCAGGAGTACGCTACATCACTCCGGTGACCGCTTATGCCCAGATCCTCGAAACCCCCGCCGACAGCGGCAGCACCACGGCAATTTCGGGAAAGGGTCTCAGCCCGATCTGGATTGTCATTATCGTGGGTGTGGCGGTCATCGCCGTTTATTGCTTCAGTCGCCGCAGGCGCACCCGGCAATAACCACCGCACCCCGTCCCGATTTCGTATATCCCGGCTAAATTAGCCGCATAGTTTTTGTAAATCCGAGTGGAACCAGCTACCGACGATGCCGCCGACCGATGGCATGCTTATTGCGCTATCCAACGATATATCCGCTACTAAGAAGTGTAGGGGGAAATCTCCGATGAAATCTATTCTGTTTCTTTCCTTGGTCCTTCTCCTGTTGACTGGATGCCAATCAATCCAGCGCACCCCGGCCGGAGTCAACGGTGATTCTGCCGTCGGCCGGCAGGTGATGAAGGTGCTCGGCAAACACGTCGGGCATCGCATCGAGATTTTCGACGATGACGGTGGCGCCCTGCAGGAGATTCCAAGCGGATCCGGCAGCGTATCGGTCTTTAACAACGAACCGAACGGCCAGGACAACTACATGTTCGACGAAGATGGTCTCATCATCCGACACCAGCGCAGCTACGGCGACAACTTCCTCAGCGGCGTCTGGCTACTGGTCGAATAGCGAGTACTGCCACCCGTTCAGCTGATCGTCAATTGACCGGCACTGGCATCGCGCAGACGCTGATCCACTTCCTCAATCCGCTGCTCCGCCACACGGATTGCCATCTCCACGCCCGTACCGAACAGCTCATTCTCGACTTCCACGCCGCAGTCATCAAACAGTTGCCGGCAGGCCTGATGCAGTGGATAGGGCACCTGTAGGGTAAACGTGACTGTATGGACCTTGTCGCGGCGCTTAATCAGCGCGATCGCCGCCTGCGTAGTTTCGGTATACGCCTTCACCAGCCCGCCGGTACCAAGCTTTGTGCCGCCGAAGTAGCGGATCACGACGACAACTATGTCACCAAGCCCCGCCCCTTGAAGCACCGTCAGGACGGGCCGACCGGCCGTGCCCGATGGCTCACCGTCATCACTCATGCCACAGGTCATGCTGGCACCGAAGCCGACAGCAAAGGCATAGACATGATGCCCGGCATCCGGGAACCGTTCGCGGTGCGCCTGGATGAATTGCCGCGCTGACTCAACCGTCTCGGCAAACCCCGCAGCACCGATGAAGCGGGAATTCTTGAAGCGCAGTTCCACTTCGACAGGCCCCGCTGGAACTGGATATCCGGTCTTCATCGTTCCTTCCGGATCTGAACGGGAATCGTCCTGTTTTGTCTATGCCTGGGTCGAGCTTTGAGCGGTAGCGCCTCCTTGCGGGGCGGATCGCTGCCAAATAGCTCCCGGTCAGCCGCGGTCGCCCCCGGACCATTGGAAAAACGGCTTGTCCCTGGCGGCGTCGAAAGCCGTGAGCAGCGCCGGGTCATCGAGTTCCTGGATGACACCCTCGAGCTCGGTGTATGCCGCGTGCGACTCATCCATCGTCGGATCGAGACCGATCAGCTTCGGAATGATTTTCTGTTCTAGCTGGTCGGCAAAGGCGGTCGTATGCGCCGATGCCCCCTGCCCCGGATAGTTGGCAACATACAGTTCGATCGCCTGCTGAACCCGGTAACCGAACGGCCGGCCGACACGGACCAGTGCGTTGTTGACACGCTGCAGATAGTTGCGCATCCAGGTCTGCGCCTCCGGTGGCAGCGCCTGGCGCTGCCACCGCTGCCAGTCCTCCAGCCGCAGGTAACTGCCACCGCCGAAGCGGTCAAGGTCGGCCACCTCGGCGGCCGGCTCCGTGGGCTTACCGAAACGCAGGATGTTGGCACGATCAACAACCTTGTCGGAAAGCGCCTGTGTCGTTTCGTCCTCGTTCATCGTACCGACGAACAGCACGTTGCCACCGACAAACAGGCGCAGGTTCGCCTCGTCTGCGGACATCGCACCCGATTCGATCTCGATCTCGGCGATGCGCCGCTGGTCGGCGGCGTTCGGATCGATGCTGCGCCGCATCTCGAGCTTGCTGAGCAATTCACTGAAGTAATACTCGACACGCGCCAGGTTCATTTCGTCGAGCAGCACCAGCGCCAGGCCATCCTGGATCCGCTGCGCCGGGTCGTCCGCCGCCGGGTTGTTGTAGCGGTCCATCTGCCAAAGCGTCCGCGTCAGTTCCGTCGCTTTATACCGGTTCTCCATGTAGTTGTAAAAGCCGAAGAGATCCTGCGGTCCATCCCATCTCGGCTGGATCGAGATCGGCAGGAAGTGCAGACCAAAGAACTTGGCGTAGAGCCCGGGCAACAGGCTCTTGCCAGTACCGGAAATACCGGCCAGGACCACCAGCGTCGCAATATCGGCGATCTTCAGGCTGGTGTGAAAAGCCAGCACCGTGCGTTCGCTGAAAACCAGTCCGGCCTCGCGCAGGCTGTCGGAAAACTGGCGCAGAACGAGATTCTCGTCAGCAGCATCCAAGGGATCTGCCGCATCGTTGGGCGACAGATACGGGCGGAAAAGGTCCTGTAGCCGTGTGGGCGTATCTGGCGACAACAGCGACGACACATCACCGGTACGGTTCAGGATGTTCTCCTGGATCTGTTGTTCGGAGGCGATCTGTTCGCGGATGTGGTGGAGTTTTCGACCGTCAACTTCCAGAGATGAATTAACGTCGGCAAGCTCGATACTCCGGTCGTGCATGGCTGCCATCTTCTGCTCGGATTCGGCGCATTGCCGCTGCAGTTCGGCGTCTTCACTGCGCAACTTCTCGACCTGATGCGCCAGGCCGTCTTTCTCCCCGGTCAGGGCGGCGAGTTTGTCGCTGGTCTCGCGCAGGCGGATCTGGGTGTCTTTCAGCTCCGACTTTGCAGTGGTGATCTGGCGCTGCAGGGCATCGACGTTGCGCCGTTCCTCAGCCGCTTCGTGCTTGGCTGCCTCGCTTTGGTCACGGATTTTCTCGAGCTCGGTCCGGGCACGTTGATAGTCGTCCTTGGCCTCGGTCAATTGCTGGCGTGTGGTCTCGGCACGATGCAACATCGCCTCGACTTCCGCCGCCTTGTTGCGATTCTCGTCGAGGAAACGTTTGAGTTCCTCCGCTTCGGCGGCGACGCCTCTGGCAGTGCCGGCGTCCCGCTCGAGGTCGTGCAACTGGTCACGCAGTGCCTGCCGCTCCTTCTCGAACGCCTCGAGTTGCGCACGCACCCCCTCCAGTCGCTCACGCAGATCTTCGTACCGGGTCGATTCCGGCAATCGCCGAAGCCGGCTCTGGTAAACAAAAAACAACGCCGCCGTTATCGCCAATGCGATGACGGAAAGTGTAAGGCCGGAATAAAAAAGCTGGATCGCGGTCATGGGGTAAGTTCGCCTTTCCTGTTCTCCAATTCGGCATTCTCCGCCTGCAGCCTGTCGCGTTTTTCCTGGGCATGCTTGATCTGCTCGTCGATCTTGGCTAGCTTGCGGCTCTTGGCGAGATGTTCTTTGTTCTGGGCCTTGAGATTTTTTTCATAGGTACTCAGGGTGCGCCGGTAGTTTTCCTTAAACCGCGCCAGACGAATCTCCTCAGAAATAAGTTCTGCACTGACCGACTTCTTGCTCGTACGCAGAACCTTGATGCGCTCCTCCAGTTCGTCAACTTCTTCGAGTCGCTGTGCCAGGTCCCGGATGCGCACCCGTTTCATGGCGATCTCAGCGATGACGTCATCCAATTTCTCACGCTGTGTGTCGAGCTCGGCGGCAATCCTGGTGCGCTCCTCCACGGCCCTTCCTTTTTCCCGGAGCATGTGTTTGTGCTCGCCAGAAACTTTGCCGGACAGCCCCGCCCGCTTTTCTTTGAGTTTTTCGATGCTGTCCTCGATCAACTTCTCCCGCGCTGAGTACATGGCGCCAATTAGCCGGGCGTTCTCAATTTCCTTCAGCACGATCGCCAATTCCGTCTTCTTCTCGACAGCAACCTCGGCCTGCGCTTCGAGTTCACGGAGCTCTGTTTTCAGCTCCGCAACCTCGGCCTGGAGCTCTTCGCGGTTGCCGATCCATTCGCGAAAGTCGTTGAGTTTACTCTCGACTTCCGTCAACTCGGCCTGGCTCTTCAACGCCACGCGCTGGGTCTCCTGCCATTGTTTTTTCAATGCGGCTTCCTGCACTTCCAACTCGATGACATGTTGATTGAGAACTTCCAACCGTTCGCTGGCAGCCTTGGCATTGACCATCTGAATCTGTGTCTCTTCGACTGCAGCACGCCGACTCGCGAGTTGTTCGTCGAGCGCTTGCAGCGCTCCCTGCAGTTGCTGCTGCTGTTGCCGGTCGGCTGCCAGCGTCGCCCGGGTCTTCGACAACTCGGCGGTTGCCTCGCCGAGCTCGGCGCTGGTGATTTCATTATGCAGACCCGGCAACACCGAGCGGGCAAGCAAAACATAGCCGATCGCCAGCAACGCCAGAACAACAGCCATCGACAAACTGCCAATCAACCAGCCGCCGGCGGCCAGAGTCTCGGTCGATTTGATATCTTGCGATTCAGCCATTGTCCACTGTCTCCAATAAATCCCAGCCAACCCGATGCATATCGTCAGGCGTCTCGACGCCACGATCGCGCAGAATGCATGCGGCGATTGCCGGCATCGTCAGTACGTCGGCAGCACAGTAGCACCTCAACTGCTGGAGTGCCGCCGTATCGTCAGCAATATCCCAACGTTCCCACAACCATGTTGCATCGGCGCCATCAACGCCGCTCACAGACACCGGACGCTCAATGTCGAGCTGCGCCTCGATATCCTTCAGACCACCGCGATAGCCGCAGTGGTAACATAGCCACCACAAGTCGAGATGTGGACACGGCAGCTCGAGAATATGATAATGGTCAAGCAATCGCTGCACATCTAACGAATTGCCGTTGAACAAAACCAGCAACGTATCGAGGTTGTCCGAAATCGAGCGAAAAGCAGCGTCCTGATGGGCAAACAGTCGGGGGATGCCCTGTTCGGACAATACCCAGCTCAGTTTTGGATCGAGCGACGACGGATAGGGTTCAAAAGTGCCGTCGACCGGATCCAGGGTGTTACGTGCCTTGATTTCGCGGTGAAAACGGTTCTCGAAATCTTTGATCAGTTCGTCAATCGCAGACATGAGTACGGTATACAGCTACGTGATCACGGTACAAGAACAGATACGTGCAGTGGCACAGACAAAGGGTACCGCCGAAATCACGGTTTTTCAAGCGGTTACCGGGTTAGGTGAAGCGCCTCGTCACTGCATGCGACAGGGCCGGTTGGCCTGGAACATACAGGGTCCGCGGTACCATCGGCAAGTGGCTGGTACGTTTGCATTTAGTCATTGGGCGACTATATTAACAATAGTACTGCTCACGCGACGGGGGGTTGCTGAAATCTACTGCTTACCACGCTCCCTCTTGCACGTGGATAGACTGGCAATAACCGGTGGTCGCATAATGGCTGACAATTTTTCGAACGATCAGGATGACGATTCGCTGACGGAACAAAAGTTGGTGAACACAAGCCCCGTTTCACGTCAGGCCATCTTCAAGCAAGCCAGGGTACGGGTCAGCGCCTACCTTGATATCGTCGGAATTAATGGTGAACGCAACGGCGTCGAGCTGAACCGTTCCCAGGTCTATATCGGACGCGATCCCGAGTGTGAAGTGCACATCCCGACGACAACGATCTCCCGGCAGCATGTCCGTATATTCTGCCGTGGCGAAGAATATCATGTCGAAGACCTGGACAGTACCAACGGGACATATATCAACGGCGTCAAGGTCAAGCGCTGCGTCCTGCGCAACAACGACCAGATCACTGTTGGCGATATCACTATTACCTTCCTTGAAGAACGAACCCGGGAACGATGAGTAAAGGACGTACGAAGACGGCGTACGTTACGTTTTGGGGTACTCGCGGATCGATTCCGACCCCCGGCCGACGCACGGAAAAGTACGGCGGCAACACCCCATGCGTTTCGATTGAGTGCGGCAACACCTACCTGGTGATCGACGCCGGCACCGGCATCCGCAACCTCGGCCTCGAGCTCTCCGCTGAAATGGGTGAGAAAGGCGTTGGCATGGACCTGCACCTGCTGCTCAGCCACACGCATTGGGATCATATCCAAGGCCTGCCATTCTTCGACCCCGCCTATATGGGCGGCACCAAGCTCATCATCTACGGCAGCCAGAAGAAAGGCGACTTCCTCGAAGCAATCCTGCACGGCCAGATGAACACCGACTACTTCCCCGTGCAGATGAGTGATTTCCCATCGAATATCAGCATTCAGCAGCTGCCCGAAACAATGAAATTC
>CAYWQM010000003.1:104586-112852 GCA_964460215.1 uncultured Lentisphaerales bacterium | reverse complement strand
ACTGTGATGGCGGCGGCTGTGGGTGCTGCTGCGGCGGCTGTGCCGGATACTGCGTCGGCGCCGGGGCAGGCGGTTGCTCCGGTGGTTGGGCCGGCGGCACATCGTCGGCCTGAGGCTCTTCGCTAGGCGGTTCCGTTTCCTCACCCTGCGCGTCGACGTCAGGCATCTGTGAGAATATAGTTTCGAGCCGGTCTTCGAGTTTTTTCTTTGGCTTGTCTGCCATCTGACGGTCTGTATTTGGCAGTGATGCGTGCGTGCTATCTGCTATACTATAGCACCATTCGAATCGATCAATCATCCACCGACTCAAAACACGCGGATGGATCGGCAAGCAGCCTGGCTAACCGATAGTTACAGGCTCCACTGGCGCAGCGAAGCTCGCAATCTCCCCGGCCAGCAATTCGTACTGAACTGCCGCACGTGTATGCGGGGCGTACTGATTGATCGGGATCCCTTCCGCCTGCGATTCCTTGATCTTGCAGTCGATTCCGATACAGGTGTCAAACAAAGCACTCTCGAAGTTCGCCTTGACCTGAGAGTAAACCAATTCGCTCATGCGCAGCCGTTTATCGTGCATCGTCACCAGCAGCCGGTACTGCAGCATGGCGTTGGTGTTGCGACGCACCAGATCAACGATCGAGAGAATCTGATTGAGCCCGCCAACGGCATAGTATTCACAGGCGATCGGGATGATCACCAGGTCCGCAGCAGACAAGGCATTAAGCGTCAAGACTCCGAGGGACGGCGGACAGTCACAAAAAACATAGTCATACGGTTGCTCAAGGCGATCGAGCTGCCGTTGCAGAAGCAATTCGAAATTTGGCTGGTTGTGGAGCTGCTTTTCGACGACGGCCAGATCGAGCTCCGCCGGCACGATGTGCAGACGACCGTCGAAATAGCCAGTGTCACGAATGATGTTGTGGATATCGCAATAAGGATCAAGGTAAAGCTGGGAATGCGACTGCTGCACGTCGTTGACGTCGATACCCAGCCCCATGGTCAAGTTCGCCTGGGCATCGCAATCAATGATCAGCACCCGACTGCCGGAGCCGGCCAGGGTGGCGCCCAGTGCAAGGCATGTCGTGGTCTTCGCCACGCCCCCTTTCTGATTGCTCACAGCTATGATCATCTTGCCTCGTATCTGTTGCGTCACGACACGTTGCTTCGGGCGCACGATTATCGCCGTACGGATTCAAGCCGTGTCGCAAACCCCAGACGGTTTGGTTGAATATACCCGTGTTTCTTATGTTTTTTAATAAAACGCGGTGTTTCCAAACATTGTTAGTACATGGTATGCTACATTATCAACGCGGTTGCAAACCAACGTTGAAAACGCTTATCCACTCTGCCGGTTACAGTCATAATGTGCCATCGCTTTCGCAGCTGAGCAGCCGTTTTTAGTGAGGAAAGTCACTGCTGCAGTACTATTCCAGCCAATGAAAGAGAAATAACCATGTCCGATCGGGCGCTGGCAGAGTTGTATCAGAAATTCGCGGCAATGCTGGATACCGGTATGGTGCCCGCACGATGCCTGACCGTTCTCACCAACCAGTATACAGGCGGCACGCGCCGGGCGCTGGCGGCGATGCACGCGAATATCGATGGCGGCTCCACGCTCACTGAAGCAGCCGCGGCGCAGCCGACGATTTTCCCGCCGATGCATGTGCGGTTGCTCGAGATCGGCGAACGCAGCGCCAGCACGATCACAATCATGCGGCGCCTTGCCGAATCACTCGAGCACGCCCGTCAGGTACGCACGACATTCATTACCCGGATGATCTATCCGCTGCTCCTGCTGCATGCCGCGATCGTGATTCCGGCATTGGTCAAATGGCTGACACCCGGCGGCGGTATCGGGGCAGCTGTGGGTTATCTCCTGACCGCACTGCTGCCGCTATACGCGATCATCGGGTTCCTCTGGTTCGGCATCCGCGCCTTGCGCCGAATCGATGCGTTCTGTGTCTTGATGGATACCGCAGTAGGCAATCTGCCGGTCATCGGCCGCCTTCTTGCAAACATCGCAATCGCGCGGTTCGTCCACACTCTGGAACTGCTGTACACGGCCGGTGTCGGTATGCGCGAAGGCGTCTCACTGGCAGCGCAAAGCACCGGCAACGCTTGGGTCGGTAAACGGCTGCAGCTGGCCAACGCCTACCTGGACGAAGGTGATGATGTGGCTGTAGCGCTGGCGGCCACAGGCGTCTTTTCAGCGACGATGCAGGGCATGATTCTAACCGGCGTCGAGACCGGGCATCTCGACGAGATGCTGCAGAAAATCGGTGACCAGGCACAGCACGACGCGGTGACCAGCATCACCCGACTGGCAATCATTGTGCCGATGGTGCTGTATCTGGCAATAGTGATCGCCGTGGCAATGCTGATTTTTTCGATGTTTCATGAGCTGCTAATCCAGCCGATCCAGGACCTGCTTTAGCAAGCTGGTGCAGAGCTTCCACCGGAAACCTTACCGTGTGTCCTGTAGCTCACTGGCGAGAGCAACGCAGACGTCGCTGTACATGGCCTCGAGTTCACGCATCATGTCCGGGGCCCCGGCAAGTGAATTCGACAGAGCCTGGGCCTCGAGCGCCGCACTCAGACTCATGATCCCCATAGCACCTACATTGCCACTACACGATTTCAGCGCGTGTGCAGCTTCGCGAAGACCAGCGGCATTCTGAGTACTTACCGCTGCATTGAGTGACTCGATAAAGCCCGCAGAATCCTGCAGGTACATTGACACGACATCACGAAATACGCTCTCTGCGCCTGTACGTTCGAGCATCCGCAGGTCATTAAGAACGGACATGTCGATCAGCTCGTCGCGAGTGGGAATCTCGCGATTGACGTTGAGCGGCACCGGCGCTTCACTCGTACGCTCCTCACCAAGCCAATGCGTCAGCGTGTAGACAAGTTCCTGCCGGGTAAAGGGTTTAGCCAGATAATCATCCATCCCGGCGGCAAGACAATTGTCGCGGTCACCGCTCATCGCATTGGCAGTGACAGCGATGATCGGGACATGACAGCGAGCGCCGTTGATTAACTTGGATTCTTCCTCGCGAATACGACGGGTCGCCTCGTAACCGTCCATCTCCGGCATTTGACAGTCCATGAAAATGATGTCGAACCTCTTGCGCCGCTGCGCTTCGAGCGCCTGCAGGCCATTATCCGCGACGGTAACCGTGCAGCCGTGCAACTCCAGCAAGGTCTTGGCGAATTCCTGATTGATACGGTTATCCTCGACAATTAGAATCTCCGCCACAAACTGCTCCTCGAATGCAAAAGTTACTTCGTCCGCAACTCCCCGGTCGATGTCGTCACACAGTAGAGAGGCACGCAGCGCAGCGCGGCTGATCGGTTTCTGCAATGACGAGAGCTTGCCGACAAATTCCGTCGACACTTCACCGGAGACCAACAGGACAGCCCGTGCACCGCTGGCAGTCAGAGCGACGAGCTGATCAGGCCGCTGCTGCAACAGCCGCTGATCGACAAAGATGACGTCAAACGCCTGACATCCGAGCATGGCGGACGCCGCATCGAGGCTGGTGGCGTGATAGTACATGGCTCCGATACCCGTGACATACCGTTCCAAGACACGTTGGCTGGTAAGGTTGCTGTCGATGCCAAGCACCGAAACCTCGGCCAGGTCAGTATCGCGCAACAAAGCTTCTGGTTCGTGTGGCACGGGCGGGGCTTCAATTGTGAACCAGAAGCAGGCACCCTTGCCGAACTCGCTGTCGACACCAATCTGGCCTCCCATCATGACCACAAGCTCACCGCAGATTGCCAGTCCCAATCCGCTACCACCTTCCTGGCGAGCGGCTGATTCATCGACTTGGGAAAATAGATTGAAAATCGCTTCGTGGTCTTCAGGTGGGACACCAATCCCCGTATCATGTACGGCGAATCGCAGCCGCACCAGCCTGTCGGACTGCGCCTCGACAACAACTTCAACGCAGATTTCACCATTGCCGGTAAACTTCACGCTGTTGTCTATCAGGTGCGTGAGAATCTGCCGCAACCGGCCTGAGTCACCATATACCGAGGGCACATCGTTGTGGATGTCACAGGACAGCTCCAACCCTTTGCCATGGGCTCGCTCCGCCATGGCGAAGGCAGCTTCTTCCACCAGATTCGCAACATCGAAGGCTTCATTCTGCAGTTCGAACTGACCCGTTTCGATCATCGAGAAATCAAGCACATCATCAATCATCGCCAACAATCGCCGACCGGCATTGCGCGCACTGAGGATATACTGGTGCTGCTGATTATCCAGCGATGTAGCCAGCAGCAGGTCCGTCATGCCGAGCACGCCATTCATCGGGGTGCGCAGTTCGTGGCTCATCCGATTAAGGAAGCGGCTCTTGGTGCGGTTGGCTGCTTCGGCATCGTGCAGTGCCAGCTCGAGCTGGCGCTGCGAGGCAGTGAGCTCCGTAATGTCGTGAGCAATGCACAGGATTCCAGCCGGTGTGCCGCTGGTGTCGTAAATCAAGGAGGCAGTGAGCGTGACGGGGATCCATTCACCATCGCGCCGCACCAAGACCTCATCGCTGCTGATGATCGAATCCGGAGCGGTCAGATCGCGGATGTAGCTGCTGACGCTCAAACCTTCCGGCAACAGCAGGTCGAACGACTGGCCAACCAGCTCGTCGCTGCTGTATTGCAACATCCGGCAGGCAACATCGTTGATGGTGCGGATAGCCCCGTCGGGCTTCAGCACTATCAGCGCGTCTGTCATGCTACGCACGATACTCCTGACGAAATCGCGTGACACCGTCGTCTTCTCCAAATTGCGTCCCATTTCCCGGAAAGCATCCATGAACTCGCCAATTTCGTCCTGGTGGTCGGAGCAAGTATCGACATCGTAATCGCCGCGACCAACCCGGCGCACGCACCGGCGCAACTCGCGGATGGGCTGGATCAACCGGTGACCAACGGCAACCGTAATGGCAACCCCTACCAGCACCCACAGCAGCATAGTGACAGCCAACGCCAACCATGAGTGGCTCAGGCCGCTCTTGCCGATATCGTTCAGTTGACTGTCCAAGCGGGCTCGGGCGTTGTTGATGTGCGTCTGCGCCAACGACATACGCAGTGCACCTTTGACCTGACCCGCATGAAAAATCGGACGGGTCAGCGTAATGCGATCAGCATTGGTTTCCGAGAGACCCTGGCCAGCGGCCAACAACGTGACCATGTCGATCGCCTGGCTGCCTGCCGACCTCTGGTCGTCGGCCCCCAGGGGCCTGCCCTCAGCACCGAAGACCTGCAGCGAGATGATGCTCCGGTTCCCGTGGGCAATGGCAATGATTTCCCGCACCTTGTCGACATCGCCGTTGGCAAGAGGAATAGCGATCGTTCCCGCCAGCAAATGGATCATCGTGTTGGCCTGGCGCTTCATCTGCACCTGCAACTCTTCGGTCATCGTATGGATGCCTGAGTCTGTAAGCTGGCGGTTGCCATCGCGCCCTACAAGGTAGAGTGTTGCGGCCAGCGACAGCAGCAAAAACAGGACCAGTGAGGCGATGGCCAGGAAATATCGGCTCTGGACGTGCAGTTTCATTTCGTAATTATTTGAAAATACGTTAGTTATGTATTAAAATTCGGCTTTTCAAGACCTCTGGACAAGTTTCACAAAAAGGCATTAAAGCGATAATACTGCAAAATGTGTGCCAATCCGCTTCAGAGCTACGGCAAATGGGCCCACAAAGCCCCTCCGGACAAGGCTTCGGCGACGCAAGCTGTCCCGAAAGCACCGGGAGCACGGGCTTTATCCACTCACTGCATTGAGTGGATAGACGGATAAAGTATGAATAATCTCGCTTATACGGTCATTCGATCGGTGTCAGATCCCGTATCGAATGAAATCATCGGAAGATAATGATCGGATCGGGGAAAAAAAAAGCCCCGCAACAAGTGCGGGGCAGGAAATGGAAGGGCAGGAGGAGCTTACTCTGCGACAGAGTAAAGGTAGGATCTTGCGATCCCATTGTATGATAGGTCCAGAGTGTCTCTCCCGCCCTTGCACGACAATAACTTAGCGGCAAATCATCTCAATTACAAACCCCTTTCCTGGCACTGTCGGGATCGATCTCACGGTGCCTCGCCAAGTGAGTCTATAAACGCACGCACCGGCTTATCATACGGCAACTCGATCGATGCACGATTTTCTCCGACAAGTAACTCGAGCTGCAGCAGCGACAAACGGTGGGCAGCGCCGACACGGTCGAGAAAATCGCTGACCCCCTCAGCACGCGTACAGGCCGCATCGAATTTTCGGCGAGCTGCCTTGATCTGCATCTCGAATTCCGCCTCCTTGCCATTGCGCAACGTTCTCAGGCTGCCGATATAATCGTCGACAGCAGCACGCAGCAACAACGGGCAACGGCGGCGGAACTCGACAAATCTAGGCAATAGTTCGTTGACATTTTCCGGGTTATGATCGTAGGTCTGGAAGTGGTAATGCACTTCATCGAGCGGTACCCGAGTCACCCCGAAATCGCCGGAGGCGTCTGGCATGACGATGGGGATGGTCTCGAGTTCGTGCCGCCGTGCCTTTGCGGCTGCCACGCTGATTGGTTGGACCATGTTGACAACCAGCTTCTCCGCCTGCAGCTCGTACCAGTCCTGAATGGCATCCTCGTCACCCTCGAAGCTGGTGAGCCGGGCAAAAAGCATGTCGCTGTCGGTACCTTTGCGGCGATGGCCGATCATGCCGCTAAAAATTCCGCGGTCGTGCTCGCGCAGCATCTTGACCAACAGCGCACAGGATTCGGCATACAATTCGTACACGATAGGATCAGACATCGCAACCGGATTGTCGAGCAGATCACGTAGCCGCGGCAGTTGGCCCACCTCGACCAGCACCTTGGTGGCGGCAAAGATGCGATTGCGGCTGAACGGCGGCATGCGCTGCTCCAGCATGCGGTGATAGAGTCCGGCAACCAGCCATTCGGGGCAGTTTCCCTTCCCGCCGCGGGCAATCGCGTGCCGCTGCAGGTGAGCAAAAATAAGCTGTGGCTCAGCAAGCCGGCTGTCGCTTAGATCGAGAACAAACACACTGCCGCCGCTGCGTGGTGCACAATCAGCACCGCGCCGGCACACCGTCATCGCCGGCAGTTCGGCAGCATCGCCAATGACGCTTCTGACCTCGCGGGCGGCCGCGTCGGAGATGCCAAGCAGGCGCTTCTGGTCACCGACATCAAAGCCGTTGACCCGGACATCACCGGCAATTGCCCGTAGAGCAAGCCCAAGGGTCGCCACCAACGTGATGACCGCGCGCCGCGTCATCGGGCCGGGCTGATGACGCGGGCCGTCAGAGCTTCGAGAACCAGTCGCCGGGGCAACGACGAGGAGACATTGTAGCGGTCGGCTTCGCTCAGGATGGCAACGGCGCCGACCAGTTCCGGGCCACTGTAGCGAGCCGCCTGGCCAGCGGTCTTGTTGATCAGCCAATCGTTCTTGTCACGCAGACCATAATTCTTGAACAGTGCCTCGTGTTCCGGCGTCAACTTTTCGATGGCACCGGCCAGTTGTTGCGGACGCCGCACTTTGAGTGTGGCGCAAAGCAGTTTGGCCTCGAGCATCTGGTGGAAGAACTTGGCCGCCTGGCGGATCAGGCCGATAGCGCAGCTTTCCGGGTTCTTGTGGTTAGCCATGAGTTGCATGATGGCGTTGTAGGCAGCCTGCAGGTCGCGGTCACCGAAAGCGTTGGAAAGTGCATAATAGACAGCCTCGCGGTTACCCGTGCAGACGTCCTGCACCTGCGCCAACGTCGGGCGGGCACCGGCGTAGCAGAAAATTTTCTCGATCTCACCGGGTACCCGTCCCGTTTGAACGCCGATGACCTCAAGCAGGTAGTCGATGGATTCGGGGGCCAGCGCCATGCCGCGCGCGTCGCAGGCCTGGCCGATAAGATGCGCGACCTCGCGGCGCCAGTTGCGGCTGGTAATCTCCGGGCGCTTGTGCATCTCCACCTTGCCGGCCGCCTTGCACGCCGCCAGCAGTTGCTTCTGGGCGATACCGGGACCATCGATCACCAGGGTCACGTCCGGCGGAAATTCCTCGCTGATGATCTCCGCCAGGCGTTTGGTATTGCCAGTCAGCGCTTCCGGCAGGGGTGTCTCCGCCAGCGCCGCAAAGTTGCGAAGCCACACGGTCTTGGCACCGCCGAACATTGACGGGGTCATGATCGAGGCGATGACTTCGGCAACCATCTGTGCCGCCGTCTTCTATCACAATGAACCCAGCTTGTCTTCTACTAAAAATT
>CAYWQM010000003.1:103514-104576 GCA_964460215.1 uncultured Lentisphaerales bacterium | reverse complement strand
CTTCGAGAGCGAAGGGGTCGTCGCCGCCAATTTGTTGAACAAGCTTCTTGGCCGCCTCGGCGATAGTCGCGCCGTCGATGCCGGTGATCAGGTAAACGGGCATTGCATCTACTGCTGCCGGCGCCAATCGGTGACAATTGCCGCCAGCTCTGGGTGTTGATTGTACCACTCGCAGAATCGCGGAATCCCTTCCGCAATCGGGGTCTGTGGCTTATAATCGAGTCTGGCCGCGGCACCGGAGATATCGGACCAGGTCTCCTTCACATCGCCCGGTTGGGCTGGCAAATACTCAATCGACGCCTCGCAGCCGAACGATGCTTCGATAATCTTGATCATGTCCAGCACTTTCTCAACCTGGCACTTGCCTAAATTGAAAATCTCATAGGGCTCAAGGCCGGGGCTGAGAATAGCCCTGACAACACCGGCTACGATATCGTCGATATACGTGAAATCACGCTTCAGCCGGCCATTGTTAAATACCGAAATGGGCTCGCCGTTGATGATTTTCTCAGCAAATATCCACAGCGCCATGTCAGGACGGCCCCACGGGCCATAGACCGTAAAGAAGCGCAGACCGATCGTCTGCAGGCCGTACAGATGGGTGTAGCTGTGCGCCATCAGTTCATTGGCCTTCTTCGTCGCGGCGTACAGGCTGATGGGCCTGTCCACCCGCAGCGATTCGGACAACGGAAACTCCGTGCTGTCACCGTAAACGCTCGAACTCGAGGCATAAACCAACCGCTCGACTCCACCGTGACGACAGCACTCCAGGATATTGATGAAGCCTTCCAGGTTGGAGCGCTGGTAAGAGAGCGGATCGCGCATGCTGAAGGGAACACCGGCCTGGGCCGCCAGGTGGCAAACCTGCCGCGGTTGCTGGTTTTTGAATACCTCGCGCATGGCGGAAAGGTCGCAGAGGTCGGCTTCGACGTTGATATAGGCATCGCCACGACGCGCCAGCTCGTCGAGCCGGGCACGTTTGACGGCTACCGGGTAATAGTCGTTGACGGAGTCATAGCCGACAACACGGTACCCCTCATCAAGCAGGCGACAGGCGACGCT
>CAYWQM010000003.1:58080-103504 GCA_964460215.1 uncultured Lentisphaerales bacterium | reverse complement strand
GAAACCGATGAAGCCCGCAGTACCGGTGACGAGGATAGGAGTGTCCATAGCGCAATCAGGTCAGGACTGGTAAACGTTATCGGCTTTGCGGCAGGCGTTGCGGGTGTCAATCACCAGCGGTACCTGTTGTGCCAAGGCATCATGGTCGACATTGTCGTGCGCGGTAGTGATGATTGCAGCATCATAGCCGTTGCCCGCAATGTCCTCGAAAGCCTGGCAGCGAACACCCGCAAAGCGTGAATATTCGCGCGTCGGCTTTACCACGTCGCAGTATGGGTCGAAATAGTCCACTTGCGCCCCATGATCAACGAAGGTCTGCCAGACAGCGAACGCCGGACTTTCGCGGTAATCGTCGACATTTTTCTTGTAGGCCAGCCCGACGAGCAACAGGCGGCTGCCGTTGAGCGACTTTCGATGATCGTTGAGCGCCTTCATCGTCCGCTGCACGACGTACTGCGGCATAGACGTATTGACCTCGCCCGCAAGCTCGATGAAACGCGTCGAGATACCGTATTCTTTGGCCTTCCATGCGAGATAGAACGGGTCGATCGGGATGCAATGCCCGCCGAGCCCCGGCCCAGGATAGAACGGCATGTAGCCGAACGGCTTGGTGCTGGCCGCAGCGATCACTTCCCAAACATCGATGTCCATGGCGGAAAACACCATCTTCAGTTCGTTGACCAGGGCGATATTGACCGAACGGAAGATGTTTTCCATGAGTTTCGTGGCTTCGGCAGTGCGGCAGTTCGAGACCGGCACCGTTTCGCAGGTCACTGCATCGTACAGGCTGCACGCCACCGCCAGGGATTCGTCGGTGATGCCGCCGACGACCTTCGGGATGGTCGTGGTGGAGAAGTTCGTGTTGTTCGGGTCCTCGCGCTCCGGGGAATAGGCGACAAAAAAATCCTGGCCGGCAACGAGCTCGGAATTTCCCTCCAGGATCGGGATCAGCTCGTCCTCCGTAGTCCCGGGAAATGTCGTGGACTCCAGTATGATACACTGGCCCCGCTGCAGATGTGGTGCCAAGCGTTCTGCAGTACCGACGATGTAGCTCAAGTCCGGGTCGCGATGTTCCGAAAGCGGGGTGGGTACACAGATAAGCACCGCATCACATTCTGCCGCGTGAGCGAAATCATCGGTAACCAAGGCCTGCTCGTTGCCTGCCACGAACTGGCTAATATCCGCCGACAAAATATGCCGGATATAGCTGTCTCCGGCCTCGAGTTGGACGATTTTCTCGCGATCAAGGTCAAAACCGCGCACCGCAAAACCTTCGCGGGCAAAGGTAATCAGCAGTGGCAGACCGACATAGCCGAGGCCGATGATGCCAACGACGGCTTCGCGAGCATCGATACGATTGATCAGTTGCTGGTGCATGACGTTGGTCGTGGTAGTAATGGCACACGCGCACGGGTTGTTGGAGCCAGCAGGGCATGGCGCCGAAGTCGATTGACGGCTGTTAAGAATAGCGCAAGCTCTCAAACAATTCCATTGATCTTTACAGGTCACGCAGAATTCTTCTGGAATGGTATCTATGAGGTGAAATAATAGGCAAAAACCAACAGCCCTTGGGCCTTTTAAGGAGAGAGTTATAAGGGTCAGGCATGGTTAGGTACCCAATAACGCCTTCGTCCAATTGCACGACATTGCCCGCGGGAAGTTCGCTCTCGCTCTGCGGCAGCAAATACTTCGGGCAGATGTGCCCCCCGGATACGTCAATCACCCGCCGTGTTATGTCCCCATTCCCCGCCAGTACACAGCGGTACGCATCGATCACCTTGCAACAAAACAGTGCTTAGGATAATCTATCTCGACGCAACGCATGGGTGCATCAACTCTTTCAGCGCCTGTCCCTGCATCGGCCCGAAAATCAAAAATCCTGTCAAACCGTTTAACAACGTCCAAGGAAAACAAAATTCATGTCGCTAATCACCGAACAGCAAATCCAGCAGTTTCACAACGAAGGATACTTCGTTACGCCCCCGATATGGGCCAAAGACAAACTCCAGGCCGTGTCGGATGAGTTCGATCGGCTCCATGACGAGTACATCGGCTCCGTTGCAGCGATGGACGAGAAAGCACAAGACCTTGCGAAGAACCGCCCGTTCATCGGGGCGGTGCACACATCCAGCGATTTGATGTGCGAATTCGTCAAGTCCCCGATTTACCTTGAAGCCTGCCTCAAACTGATCGGACCGGACGCGGATTTATTTTACAATCAGGCAGTTATCAAGCCCCCGCGGCATGGGCAGGCATTCAACTGGCATCAGGATTCTGGCTACATCGCCACCACGCCACTGGAGTACATCACATGCTGGACCGCGATCAGCAGAGCTTTCGTAGAAAACGGCTGTATCTGGGTGATCCCCGGTTCACCGAAAGACGGCCTGCTCACACACCGCATTAACGAGCAGAGACAGTCGAAAGACGTCGTACTCGACAACGAAAACGGGGCGATTCCAGTCGAGATGGAACCCGGACAAGTTGCCGTGTTCAGTTCGTTGATGCTGCACAAGAGTGGGCCGAACACATCCCGGGAATCCCGTAAAGCCTACGTTCCGCAGTATCACGTTCCTGGCGTAGTGGTCGCCGAGTCGAAGAAAAAATTCGGGGACGCTTATCCGGTTCTGCGCGACGGCCACCGCATAGATGTTCCCCTGCCGAAACCCATCCGCACAGAATCGGTTTGGAAGCAGTCATGATCAGGCTGTCACACCGCTGCCGCGCCCCAAGCGGTCTGCCACGCACAGCAATATCAGCACGAGAAAATTCGACTTCTGAATCGAACTCGATACCATGACAGGCATCGAGTTTCAGAATGGGGGAAGTTGATTATTTCGGACATGAGGAAGGCCTGAAGAGATACGTTTTTGCCTGCTGTCTTGCAGTAGGTGTCTCGTGCAAGACTCTCAGCGCCGCTTGCCTGTCATGCCAAGTCCTTGATTTTACACTTCTTTGTGGGCCCGTTGGCGTCAATTAGATGCAGTGACGGCGATGCCGCAAAATAGCGGAAATGAGTTGCACGGGCAGAATTATAGCCTATGTTAGTCTCTTTCTCTGGATATGGCGAGGCGTATTTTTGTCGTGAATCTGTGAAATTTCGCGCCTGTCTGCACGCCATTACATTTCATCATTTCAGTGGAGTTTAATAATGGCTGAAAGCCTAACCCTGACTGTACAGGTTCGTGACGACAAAGGCAAACAGGTAGCTAAGCGCCTGCGCCGCAACGAACGCGTTCCGTGTGTCGTTTACGGCAACGCAGAGGCACCTCTCAAGCTCAGCGGTGACAGACGCGAGGTTACCGCTATCGTCAGTTCACCGGCGATCGTGACACTGGAGCTGGACAACGGCGACAAAAAAAATGCCGTGGTCCGCGAGATCCAGCGTGATTACCTGAGCGACACCGTCGTGCACGTCGATTTCCTTGAGGTCGATATGGACACCAAGGTCACGGCCACAATCAACATCGAGCACACGGGCACACCGATCGGGCTGGTTCACGAGGCCAATCTCGAGCAGCCGTTACACTCGATTGTGATCTCCTGCCTGCCAGCTGATTTGCCCGAGCGCATTGTCGTTGACGTGACGCCACTGGACTTGAACGACTCGATAACCGTCGGCGACCTGCCGTTGCCCGATGGCGTCGAAGCCGTCTCACCTGACGACCATACCGTCGTCCTCCACGTCGCCATGCAACGCATCATGGAGGAAGAGGAAGAAGAAACGGTCGAAGGCGAAGGCGAAGGCGAAGGCGAGGGCGAAGGCGTTACCGCAGAGAGTGGAGAGGAAGGCAGCGAGCCGCAAGTCATTAGCAAGGGTAAGAAGGAAGAAGAGGAGGAGTGACCGTCGGTTTCATCAGCAACGGTACCCCGACCAAATGGCGTGGTACAGGCGCTGACCAGGCCGCAAATGCGAGAGTGCGCGTATGCAATCGACCCTGCCGAGACTGATCGTCGGCCTGGGCAATCCCGGGCCAGGATATGAAGAAACTCGGCACAACATCGGGTTCACCGTAGTCGACAGCATTCTCGCGGGCCTGCCTGGCAAGGGTGGCGAGTCGACTCATACAGCAAACAGTTTGATTTGGGCAGTCCGCTTCGCCGGGCACCTGCTTTGGCTGCAGAAACCGCTGACGTACATGAATCTGAGTGGTGCAGCAGTTGCCAAAGTGGCGAGAGCAGAGGGCTTACTGCCGGAAGAGATTCTCGTTATTTACGACGACCTCGACCTGCCGCTGGGGCGGGTGCGAATGCGGGAGCAAGGCAGCAGCGGTGGCCATCGCGGCGTTGAATCGTTGATTGAAAATTTGGAGAGCAGCGCCTTTGCAAGGCTGCGATTGGGCATCGGCCGGGCCGCGGACGGCACGACCGTCGATTACGTCTTGGAGCGTTTCGACGCCAGCGAGGCGAACCTGTTGGAAATAGTGGTTAAAACGGCGACCGATGCCGTATTACTGGCAACACGACGTGGCGTGCAAACGGCAATGAATCAATTTAACGGCCTCGATCTCGCCTCAGGCGAAGACGAACCACAGGACAATTCAACGAACGATAGCTAAACCTGAAGGAACGACCATGTCAAAAAAATACGAAGCAGTGATCATCCTGGACGACCAGCTGCATGAAGACGGCGGCACTGTATTCATCGAGGCATTCTCTAACGCCGTCAGCGAGCTTGGTGGTGCCATCGACAAAAATGAAAGCATGGGCCGCAAGCAATTGGCTTACCCGATCCGCAAAAAGACCTCGGGCGTCTACTGGCATTCATTCATGCAATTGACACCGGACAGTGTGTCGACATTGCGCGAACGTTACAGTCTCGACCAAACCATTCTACGCCTCGAAGTATTCATCAACGACCGCCCGGAGCGCTACTCACTGAAGCCCGATCTTCCGGCACACGCCAGTCCCGCTGCCGACGGACCGACACCGACCGTCACGCAAATCGCCGAGCGTGAGGCCGAGGCGCAAGCAGCCGCAAAACCCCCACCAACCCCACCAACCCCGCCGCCTGCAGCCCCCGAAGCCGAAGTGGAATCAAAAGACATAACAGTTTCGGAAATGGAAACAAAACCGCAAACTGGCGAATCCTGAGGAACTGCAATGCCGTCATTCAACAAAGTATTACTGATGGGCAACCTGACGCGCGATCCGCAAACGCGATTCACTCCCGGCGGCAGCGGCCTTTGCCAGTTCGGCATCGCCATCAACCGTCGCTACACGACCGCTTCCGGTGAAGATCGGGAAGACACTTGTTTCGTCGATATCGACGTTTGGGGCAAGCAGGGTGAAAGCTGCCAAAACTATCTGCACAAAGGCTCGGCCGTATTCGTCGAAGGCCGCTTGCGCTTTGACCAGTGGGAGGACCGCGACAGCGGTCAGCGCCGGAGCCGCCTCACGGTCACGGGCGAACGCGTGCAGTTCCTTAGCAGCCCAGGACGTGGCGGTGATTTCGGCAACTCGAGCAGCGAGCAAAGCCAACAGCAGCAGCAACCGCAACAGCAGCAGGAACCGCCACAGCAGCCACAGCAGCCACAGCAGCCTCCCCCACCATTTCCTGCTGGAAACGATGGACCAGCGCCGGACACCGGGGTCTTCAATGTCAACGACGATCCCATCGACGACATCCCATTTTAACCTGATAACATCGAGGACGGAATGAAACAGAAAAACAACCGACGACGGCGCGGACGCAAAAGCCGCGTCATCCGTATCAAACGCTGTCGTTTTTGCGAGGATGCGATTGTTTACATTGATTTTCTCAACATCGAATTGTTAAGACGCTATGTAACCGAAAAAGGACGTATCGTTCCGCGCCGTATCACAGGCAGTTGCCCCGGACACCAGAAAATGCTGTCCCAAGCCATCAAGCGTT
Organism: uncultured Lentisphaerales bacterium; assembly: GCA_964460215.1. Taxonomy (GTDB): domain Bacteria; phylum Verrucomicrobiota; class Lentisphaeria; order JABSQK01; family CAJWLW01; genus CAJWLW01. Next base: position 97,629 of record CAYWQM010000003.1, on the reverse strand, counting down.
CGCGGAATATCGCGATGCTCCCGTAACCTGAGGGCTCGATCATGCCAATCGAACTGATTCTGATGGACAACGTCGAAAACCTCGGCGAAATCGGGGACGCCGTTCGCGTCACCGATGGCTACGCTCGCAACTATCTCGTGCCAAAGGGCCTGGCCCGCAAGGCAACTCCGGGGGCCCTGCGCCAGCTGGAGGCGAAGAAAGTCACGTTGCGCGTCGAATATGAAAAGGAAGTGGCCGGTGCCCAATCCCTTGCAGAGGCGATCGCCAAGCACTCCGTATCCATCCCGGTGGAAGCGAGTGACGACGAGAAGCTCTTCGGCTCGGTGACGGCGCAAAACATCTCAGAAGCGCTGAAGACTGTGGAAATAGAGATGGATCCGAAAAACGTGCTGCTAAACGAACCGATCAAAATGCTGGGTGTATACACCGTTGACCTGCAGCTGCATCCGGAGGTGACTGCGACCCTGAAAGTCTGGGTCGTGCGCGCCTGACCTGCCCGGCTTGCCCCTCTATCGATTACGCCCGGCGTTCGACAATTGAGCGCCGGGCGTTTTTTTTTGCACTGCAACAGTTGATGCGCGCTCCTGATCAGCTATTGTCAGAGCACCAACGTTATTAAACGCAAAACAACTGGCGACTTTCCGCAGTGCTCTCCTAATGGCCGATTCACGTCTTGAAAATATCGGACCCCTACTGGTCGGTGACCGGCCCCTGCCGCACTCCCTGGAAGCGGAACGCGCAGTGATCTCCTGCCTGCTGCAGGACACCCGCAATACCATCGACCTGGTCTTTTCCAAGCTCCGCTCCGAAGAGTGCTTCTATTCACCGGCGCATCGAACCATCTACAACACGATGTCCGAGATGCGGTCGGAGATGGTCGTCGGCCAAATCGATCCGGTCACTGTGGTCGAGCGGATCGAACGCCAAGGCAAACTGGAAGAAATCGGCGGCGAGGATTACATCAGCCACATCCTCAACGTCGTCCCGACCACCGCCAACGTCGAAACCTACGTCGAGTGTGTCCTCGAAGCCCATATTCTGCGCAACCTCATCGGCGCCTGCGCCGATATCGCCGGGCGCTGCTATAATGCCGAGGGCGATGTGCCGGAGCTGATCGATGCGGTCGAGCAGGAAATCCTCAATATCACCGAGCTGCAGACCGATACGAGCACCGTATGCCTGGGCGACGTCATCAAGGATGCGGTCGACTACCTCGAGAGCCTCCACAAGCGTGATCCCAGCGTCATGGGAATGCGCACCGGCTTCGCCGACCTGGACAACCTGCTGACCGGTTTGAAGCCTGGCGAACTGGTCATTCTGGCAGCACGTCCGTCTATCGGCAAGACGACACTGGCGCTCAACATGGCTAGGAATATCTCCCACGACCTGGCGGAGAAAGGTCGGGCTGTCGGTGTCTTCAGCATGGAAATGGGCGCTCCGCAGCTGGTACTGCGCCTGGTCTGCAGTGAAGCCCGCATCAACATGAAAGACGTGCGTGATGGCAAACTGACCCCGGGCCAGTGGGGCATAGACATCATTCAGGCCTGTGATGCGCTGAGCAACGCACCGATTTACATCGATGATATGCCGCAAATATCTTCTGTCGAGTTGCGGCAGAAGGCCCGGCGCATGAAACAGAACGACAACGTCGACATCATCTTTGTCGACTACCTGCAGCTGATGCGGCCATCCGGCAATAATCGCAACGCCAGCCGTGAGCAGGAAGTATCCAAGATGTCGCGAGAAATCAAGGCTCTCGCCAAAGAGCTCGACATCCCCATCGTCCTGCTGGCCCAGCTCAATCGTCAGGCCGAACAGACCGGCAGCCGGCCAAAGTTGTCGCACCTGCGCGAGTCCGGCGCCATCGAACAGGATGCCGACGTCGTGTTGCTGCTGCATCGCGAACGCGAGACGGAGATGGCGGCGCCTGACGAGATCTTAAAAAATGGCGTCGAATGCGAAATCATCGTTGCCAAAAACCGCAACGGCGAGACCGGACTCCGTAAACTGACGTTCCTGCCGCAGTACACCCGCTTCGAGAATTTTACCGGTATTTCGGACGACGACGTGCCGCAGTATTAGTTGCTTCTCAGAGCCTCGGCGGTTAGACTAGATCATTAAGCTGTAGGAACAAATACAGCAGGCAGCCGGCCGACACCAGATAGTAGCCTCTTTCACAGGAAGCCAACCAGCGCGGCCGATCCCTGACCGCGGCGAAAATGTTCTGGACGGCAAGCCGATTGCGCAAATTCGAGACACACAGCAGGCCCAGGTTTTTCACGACGATAAACCAGGCCAGGCGGCGCCCGACGTCCTGCGCCAACAGCACCCAGGCAACCGCAAGCTCAAGGAGAAAAAGAACCAGTTTCAGGATCGACAGATGCATGAATCGCTGCAAAAAGGTGCGGCAATCATCGTCGCCCGGTTCAACTCGTTCGTCCAGACAGGCCGCTGCCTCGTCCAATACCGCCGGCGTTACGTCACGAATCAGTGCATACTCCGGGCTGCCCACGATGGAAACACGCAGGAAGTAGATGAGGATCAGCCAAATGACGAGACTAAGAAACCACATAGCAATCGTGAGGGGATGCCTCGAGGGAATGGGAAAACTCGCGGCCGATATGGTACAACAGTGCCTCTCGCTTGTCTACTCCGGACGAATTAAGACGAAAACAGCCCTACGGCGACAAACGTGCCTGATATCAGTAAATTGTAAGCGGGTGACGGCAGTGAGCGATAAACGCCGGTTGAGATTCAATACTACTATTTCATGTGCTATACCTATCTCTGTGAAGGCCGCTATCACGAATGCCTGCCATGGATGAAAATTGCTGAACAAGAAACAGCAGCCATGCGGCATTAACGTCAGTGCCAATCTCTCCGGCCTGGTCCGGAACTGGAGGCGCAGGGACGCCGCCAGCCCCGTCGGGCCCCGAACTTTGACTGGTATGGCATGAATCTGGCAACCTCTACGGTATGCAGATGACATTGGACGCCGCCAAAACAAAAGCGCGGGAGGCGCCGCCTGCCGCAACAATGACCGACGCGTGCCAAAAGGTCGTCGCCAATTTGTCGCCGACCGAAACGGTTTCGCTGTCGCTTACCTATGAGCGCACACTCGGCAGCGGCCGTTCCGCCACCGCCCGACTGGTACGGGTCGAGGGACTGCATGGCGAGCCATGCATGATTGTCGAAAAAGTCTTCCGCCCAGGCCTGCTAACTCGGCTCATCTATGCCCTGGCCTTACAGGCACCGTTCGGCTATCGCTACAATGAGGCGGCAATCAGCACCGCTTTCTACCGTCGACGGGTCGCGCGCGCGCTGCTGGCCGCCCACGACATCCCACTGCGCATTTCCAACGCGCTCTATTACCGCTGGTCCGAAGACGACAGCGCCTTCATACTGGGCACTGAGTATGTCGCCGGTCCGGGACTTCAGGTAAATCCCGTTAACACACACATGGTGCGATCGCGGTTCACCAGGCAAAGCAATAAACGACCCCCTACAGACTACGAGATCCTGCTGCCGGCCATGCGCCGGCTCGAGCGGCTCCTGCGCGACTGCGGCCTTGTCGGCTCCGGCTGGCAGGTGTGCCCCGCAGCCATCGTATCCACCGCGAACTTCATCCGTTGCAAGGACGAATGCTGGGTCATCGACCTCGAGTCCGGCATTCCGGCAATCTTGGCTCCCTTTTATGTGATCTACGGGCGCTTTCATGGTCAACGACCGATGTTCGATGATCTTGAGGCCGGACGCTGGTCGCGTTGGTGCGACCGCCACAAGGACGACCTGCTGTCACGCCTTGATCAGGTAGAATACCAGCAGCTGGTACACAACAGCGAACAGCTTTGCATCCATGCAGCAGCCTGGAAGAAAGCCGAGCTCGCGATCTTTCGTAACCCGTTTCATCTGATTCCGTCAGACAACCGCACCTGCATGAAAACGGCCGCGCTTGAGCGTTGGCGCCGGTTGAAACTGATTGACGAAGAGGAACATGAATGGTACGGCACCACCTCGCGCTTCACCATGACTCGTACCTTTCTATGCGGACTGCTGCCGGGGAGTTGCGGCCGTTTTTTGCGACGGCTCAGCGGCAATCGTCAATATCGCCAGGACACCGGCCGCTTTTTGCGCGATCGCGAATTTCGCCGCGCCGCGATTGCCTCGTATACCGGCGAGAAATGCGAGAAGTGGCGACAGCAAAGGCGTATTGCGGACTCAACACAGTTCACTGCGATCACCAGGTGCTTCCTGATCAGCTGGTTGCTCAGCTACATATCCTCCGTAAAACTGCAGCGCTTCCTCGTCGACCGTGAAGTCCGCGGAGAAATCCGCACCGCTTGCTGGCGCTTTTTCACATCGGAGAGTTTTCAGACGGAATACGCCAAGATTTTCGTCTTCCGCACTGTCACGGAATGGACAGCAGACGGGCGCCTGACGCCGGAGGATGAGACCCTCATCAGGTCCCGGGTCGAAGATGGCAGCATGCAGGAATACATCCGCTGCTTCGCGTTTCATGCAACACTGAAGCTCCTGAGTCCGCTGACAACCAGTCTCAAGATTGCCGGGTTCGCACTGCTCGCGGCGGGTATGTCCAGCGCCGCCATAGACACGGAACTCACCAGCATGTATGGCATGATTCCCAGTGCTTTATATGTGCCTCTGGCAATCCTGCTCATTGTCAACACATCGATCTTGCGTACGCTGGTCACTCTGTCACGGATCGTCGTGAAGCGGGGCAGCCATTTTTCCTACGGGATCGCCCTATTTGTGGGTATGCTGCCTACGGTCGGGAGTTTTGCATACCCGCTGCAAATGTACTGGACTTGTCGCGAGTTATCGTTTTTTTTAACGCGGCACATTGTCGCGCGCGTCGGTCAGGTACTGCCCATTTACGGCGGCAAGCACACGCGCACCGAAGTATGGATGGTGCAACTTGCCAACCTGCCCTTCGAGGCATTGGGAATTGCAGAGACCGCAACTAATGTGATCTGTCAACGCACCACCGAACGTGCGACAACCGTAGTGGCGTCCGAGCCGACATCACCAGAGGACGCCGCGTTCATTGAGCACTTGATTGCTCGATTCGAAACTCGAAAGTAATGCATCTGTGATTACGACGCTCATTATTCTGATAATTGTACTACTCGGACTCAGCGCTTTTTTTTCGGGTTCCGAGACGGCCCTTTATTCCCTGCGGCATACGACGCTCGAAGGTTGGCGGCACAATGGCAACCCGCACCAACGCACTGTCGCGGCGCTCATGCGCGACACGCACACAACGCTGATCACCATCCTGCTGGGCACGAATTTTGTCAACATCCTGGCGGCGGTGCTCATCGCCAAACTCGCCAGCACCTACCTTAGCGGTACGCAAGCGACACTGGTTGCCGGAGTCATGGCAACGATCGTGATTCTTATTTTCGGCGAAGTCATGCCGAAAACATTCGCGTACACCCGGCCCGAGCACCTGGCGCCCATGTTAGCGCCGACAATCCGCTTCTGCAGCACTTTATTTGCACCCGTCGTCTATCTCATCCGCCGCATCACAACAGCTATTTTAGGCAGCTCAGCACTGCCATCGAATGCCATCACCGTCGAGGAGTACGAGTCGTTTATCAATGTCAGCAAGAACGCCGGAGCATTCGCGGCACCCGAAGCACAGCTACTCGAAGAAATCATGCAGTTGCGGACGATCGCCGCGGTCAATGTCATGGTGCCACGCATCGATGTATTGACCGTCGATGTCCACGATGACGAGCTGAAAATCATCGATGCCATTCGCCAGCACCGTCACCGCCGCCTGCCGGTTGTCGATGGCGACTTGGATAATATCGTCGGCGTCATGGACGTCAAAACCTACATGATGAGTGCACCTGCAGTCCGGCAAAACTGGACGAAAACCTGCCTGCGAAAACCGCTATTCGTGCCGGAACTGGCGAAGCTCAATAGTGTCCTGGGCCAGCTGCGCGAACAGAGTCAAGGTGTCTGCTTCGTCGTCGACGAATACGGCGGTATCGAAGGCATGCTTACTGTCGAAAATATTCTTGAGGAAATCGTCGGCGAGATGTCTGACGAATACGACGGGCAGGACCTCGAGATTGCCGAGATCCACCCCGGCCACTGGCGGCTGAACGGCCTGCTGCAGTTGCATGACTTGCAGGAGACCGTCGACATTGAACTGCCGGAAACCACCTCGGCCAACATCACTGGGTTCATCACCGAGCAGCTTGGCCGTATGCCGGTCAACGGCGATCAACTGACCGTCAGCAACTTCCGTTTCGTCGTCCGCGCGATCCACCGCCATCGTGTGCTGGAGCTCGACCTGTACCGCCAGCCGGATACCAAATCATGACTTTTACAATCCTCATTACCCTGACAGTCCTGCTGATCCTGGCTTCCGCCTGCTTCAGCGGATTCGAAAATGGCATCATCGCCGTCCGGCGCGCCCGCCTCGAACACGCCGTCTTGCAAAAATCCACCGCGGCCGGATTGATGCAGAAATTCCTCGATCGCCCGGCCATAATGCTGGCTACCATTCTGCTTGGCAACAATCTGTGCAACTGTTTTTCCGCTATTCTTTTCGACGAAGTCGTTGCCGGCCATGAAGCGTCCATGTGGGTTTCCGCTGCCGGCTCGGCCATCCTCACGGTACTCGTGCTGGTGTTCGGTGAAGTCACACCGAAATTGTGGTTCCGGCAACGGCCGTATTTCCGCTGTCGCCTGTTGATCTACCCGATGTACCTATTTCACCTGCTCATGTATCCATTCATCTGGGTGTTGGCTGGCGTGACCCACATGGTTAACCATCTCTTCGGCGATCATGGCGGCGTCGACGTCGCGCGTATCAAAATTTCGCGCGAGGAATTCCGCATCCTTTTGTCTGAAAGCGAATCGGCCGAACTCCTCGATCCCGAGGCACGCCAACTGTTGCACAACGCCCTGGAATTTCACGACCACGTCGTCCGCGACGTCATGGCCCCGAGAGATCAGGTGCAATGCGTCGCTGCCGATGCGACGCTGGCCGAGGCCGTAGCGCTGTCGCGCCGATGCAATCTTTCACGCCTGCCGGTTACCCGGCAGGATAGCGACACATGGATCGGCATCTTCAATGTTTACGATGCGATTTTCAATGCCGACCGAAGGAACTGGGACGATGAAAGTGTCATCGACTTCGTTCGCCCGCTGGTGAATATTTCCGAGCATGCCAGCGTTAACCAGGTGATGACCCAGTCCCGCAGCACTCGCAGCCCCATCCTGGTAGTGACCGACAACAACAACCATCAGCGCGGCATCGTGACACCCATGGACGTCACCTACCCGCTCGTCGGCAAACTGAAAACTTGAATCCCGCTGTGTTTGCCGCGGATTCGGATGGCTGACGAAGGTTGGTGCAAATGTCCGGGTACCATTCGGAATCGAAAGGGGCACCTGGAGCATCTCAATGTATGCCGGTTGACCTGTCAACACTATAGGAGATGGATGTTCCCACGCAAAAGAAAGCGAAAGGCCGAGAACCTCGCTGTTGCCGCCGGCAGTGCCATGGAAGAGGGCGACATCGAAACGGCCATCGACCTGGCAGACGCTGCCACCAAGATCTATGACCACAGCGGCAAGGTCTGGTTCATTCACGGACAGGTCATGCAGTTCGCCGAGCAGTATGAGAACGCCCTGGAAAGCTACGCCACAGTAAAAATCTGCGAACCTGACAAAGCGGCCCTGGCAATCTACAATCAAGGTAAGGTCTACGAAGAACTGCAGCAGTGGGACCAGGCATTCGAGGCCTTTGACGCAGTGGTCAAACTCGACCCGGAGGACACCGATGCCTGGGTCAACCGCGGTGTGGCCCTGGCCGAGGTGGACCGCCATCTCGACGCTATCGAAAGCTACGACCAGGCCCTGAAACTGTCACCCGAGGATGTCGACGCCTGGGCCAATAAAGGCAACAGCCTGCAAGTGAACGGCAAGTTCGATGAAGCCATCGCCTGTTATACCGCAGCGATCAATATCGACCCGGCGAACCTCGCCAGTCACTATGGATTGTGCGAGAGTTTATACCATCAGGAGCAGTACGAGGAATCTGTGAATTTTGCGGAAAATGCCTTGCAGCTCGATCCGACATTGGCGCCGGCCTGGGTGTTCAAAGCCATATCCCTGTCGCAGCAAGGTCACAACCGCCATGCACTCGATGCGATTGAAAAAGCAGCCGTACTCGAGCCTGAGTCGCCGGAGACGTGGAACAATCGCGGTGAGATTTTAGGCCTGCTCAACCGCTTGGAGGAAGCCAAAGAGTCGTTCGAACGGGCGCTGAATCTCGACGGAAAATGCGCCGCCGGTTGGTTTGGCATAGCACGGATACACTGTTTCCGCGGCGCCCATGAAACCGCCCTGGACTGTTTCGACGACTATTTCCGTCTTGCTCCGGAGACTGACGCCCTCATGCCGGCGGCGCAGGCCGCATACAAACTGTGCTGCGAAACACTGGAAGCGCAGAAGCTGGCGAAACCGGACGGCGAGGAATAGCTGGTACGGCAGATTTTGCATACACTGCCGATAACGGCGGTGTAACAGTAATCTCGGAAATTTTATCCAATCGGCATAGGCGCAACTGCCCGTATGACTGTACAGTGCTCCGGTTCACAAATACCAAACCTGTACACCACTGCCGGTATCACATGCAACGTCGCACCAAAATAATTGCCACGCTCGGCCCCGCGACCAGCTCGCCGGAAATGCTTTCGAAGCTGATCGACGCGGGAATGGATATCGCCCGTCTGAACATGTCGCATGCCAAGCCGGAGGATGTCCGCCACGCCGTCGAGCATATCCGCCGGCTGAGCACCGAAAAAGACCGACGCGTCGGCATCCTGATGGACACGCAGGGACCGGCAATCCGCACCGGCGACCTGCTCAACGCTCTGGATCTGTCGCCGGGCGACCGCATCGCGCTGACAGTTCGCGGCGAAGTCTCGGAGGAGGAGCAATCGGTCGATGTCAATTACGAGCATCTGATCGATGACATCAGCGTTGACGATATCGTGCTGGTCGACAACGGCAACATCCAATTGAAGGTTTTGGAGAAACATTATAACCACCTGTCGTGCGAGGTCCTGACCAAAGGCGTGCTCGGCAGCCGGCGCCACATCAATTTGCCGGGCGTCCGCGTAAACCTCCCGGCATTGACAGAGAAAGACATGGCCGACATCAAGCTCGGCATTGAGTTGAATGTGGATTTTTTCGCTATGTCCTTCGTGCGCGAAGCCGATGACGTCGTGAAACTGAAAGGCATTCTCGAATACAACCAGGCGCCGCAGAAGGTAGTAGCGAAACTGGAAGACCAGCAGGGTGTCGGCAATGTCGACAAAATTATCGAGGTGGCAGACGCGGTGATGGTGGCACGCGGCGATCTCGGCATCGAGTGTCCATACGAGGAGTTGCCGATCATCCAGCGGCGGGTCGTCAAGCATTGCATTCGAATGGGCAAGCCCGTGATCGTGGCAACGCACATGCTCGAATCGATGATCAAAAGCCCGTCACCGACACGTGCGGAAGTAACGGATGTGGCAAATGCCGTTTTCGAGCAGGCCGATGCAGTGATGCTCTCGGGTGAAACGTCAATCGGTCAATATCCGCTGCAGTGCCTCGAGATCATGGACCGCATCGCCCGGCGCATCGAACGCAGCGGCGGCGCCGGGTATGCTGCGGAAGCCGATCCCGGCAATGACTTTGCAAAGATGGTCCAATCGGCCTGCAGCCTGGCCATGGAAGTCGAAGCCAACGGCCTGATCCTTTTCACACGCACCGGGCGCACCGCGCGCTACGGCGCCTGGCACCGCCCACCGAACATACCGATCTATGCGTTTACGGACAATCCAGTCGTGCTCAATCAATTGACACTGCACTGGGGTGCCTGCGGCTACATGATCGACTTCAACGACATCGATCCGTCGCTCAACTTAAAGGCAGCGATGCAGCTGCTGCGTGAGCAAGAGCTACTGAAACAAGGCGACGCCATCGTTTCCGTTACCCAAGTGCTGGCCCATGGACAACTGGTCGATACTGTACAGATGCATCGTGTGGAATAGGCGGATCCTCGATTCACGGAAATACGGGACCCAAGAAACGAACTTCGAGTTCAGAACGTCAAAGTCAAAAAAGTTTCTCCCGCCTGCTGTGTAACAGGATTATACCTGCCGGTTTGCGCTATTGCCGGACGCGGTTCTATTTTACCGGTGGCTTTGGACTGCTGTTACTCCACCCTTGGCGACTATCGTAAGCCGATGAAAAAACTGACAATCCTGGTAGTAGAAGATGACGCATCGATCCGCCGCGGCGTTGTCGACGCGCTCGAATTTGCAGGTTACGGTGTGCTGCAGGCCGACACCGGCTCGGCAGCCGAGGAACTGGTGGCGACGGCGACCTTCGATCTGGCTCTGCTCGACCTCGTGCTGCCGGGCAAGAACGGCCTCGACATCCTGCGGCAACTGCGGGAATCGCAGCCGACACTGCCGGCAATCATCCTCACGGCGAAGGGCTCCGAGTCCGACCGTATCCGCGGGCTGCGTCTGGGTGCCGACGACTACGTCACGAAGCCCTTCAGTATCCGCGAATTGCTGGCCAGGATCGAAGCGGTGCTGCGCCGCTCGCCCGAGCGCCCGCACGCGTTGCAGGCGATCAAGCTGCCGGACGGCCTGGCCGATCTCGAGAGGCATGAGGTAAGATTTGACAGCGGCACCACCACCGACCTGACCGAGCGCGAAGTCGATCTTTTGCTGTACCTGGCTTCCAACGCCAATCGCACCGTCACCAGGGACGAGCTGCTCACACGCATCTGGCATATCAAGCCCCAGAAGGTGGAAACCCGCACCATCGACATGCACATTGCCCGACTGCGCGATAAGTTGCGGGCCGACCCGTCACAGCCTGACATTATCCAAACGGTGCGGGGCAAGGGGTATCGATTCGTCAACAACACCAACACCGAATAGCTGCCGTAATCCCAAACAGATCTCATGGCGAGTTGGCAAGTTGGCGTATTGCGGCGTAGGAATACGCCGACTGCTCTAATCCCATGGCTCCATTACTCCAAAACCTCATCATTCTAAGACCAGACAGGACTGAATGCTTCGTTCCGCGTATACCTGGGTGATTTTCTCGGCCTGCCTCATCGCCGTGGTTGTCGCGGTTGGGCTGATCAGTGTGACCGTACTGCGGCTCGAAACCGCCGAGATGGAGGCACAGCAACAAATTTACATCCAAGAGCGCGTGCGAGCAGCCTTGTGGCGCCTCGAATCGGCCGCGGCAGAACTCCTGCCGGTCTACTCCGAACCTGCTCCGGCAGTTATCGAGGTATTACCGGAGACCGGATCCTGGGAGGGGCGCACAGCCGCCCAGCTCATCGAGGCGGCGAGACCTGCCAAAACACCACCGACCATCGATCAGACAACAATCGAGGGGCTGCGTGAAGATCCCGCCAGAGACAAGATCGCTATTTACCAACGGGTCCGCAATGCCGAAGAATGGAATGCCAGAGTCGCTATGGTCAAAGGCATTGGCATCAACCGCCCGGTGTGGCTTGGTGAACACCTCGTGCAAGTCGAAGCAGGCCCGAACGGCAGCGCTCGTGTGACGATACTCGAAACGGCGATCATGAAAGTCCGGCTATTGGCGGCGATCGCAGATTTGCTGCCCGATGCGACCCTGCTGCACGTCGATGCCGGCAGCAAACCGGACCCCAGCCGTATGCTCGCCAGCCTGCCGATCAGTATCGACCCCGGCGCTGTCGATATCCCGCCTGGCCGTCCGACGCCGATCAAGCTGATCCTCACAGTGGCCTGGAGCTGCATGCTCCTTCCGGCACTCGGCATTGCCATTCTACTGTTTGGCAGTATATCGCTGAACGAACGCCGGGCAGCATTTGTTTCGGCAGTAACCCATGAACTGCGCACGCCTTTGACAACATTCCGGATGTACGCCGAGATGCTGTACGGCGGGATGGTGCCCGAGCCGAAGCGGTCGGAGTACTTGCAGACTCTTCGCACAGAAGCCGACCGCTTGAGCCACTTGGTTGAGAATGTGTTGTCATACGCGCGTCTGGAGCGCGGGCGCGGCAGCCGCCGCCTGGAACGTACCGCTGTGGGAGAGGTGATCGAGCATATCAGCGAACAGCTGACGGACCTGGCAGCGCGCGCCGATATGAAGCTCGGCATTCAGATAGCACCATCAGCCATGGACCTGTATGCCACCATCGACGTATCCGGTGTCGAGCGCATCATCTTCAACCTCGTTGACAATGCCTGCAAATACGCCGATGGCGGGACCGCTCGACGAATCGAATTGATCGCGGAGCCCGACGACGAGCTGATCACTGTCAAGGTCAGAGATTGGGGCCCCGGGGTACATAAAGCCGACCGGAAGCGCTTGTTTCAACCGTTCTCCAAGTCAGCCAGCGAAGCTGCAGACTCCGCACCAGGCATCGGACTAGGCCTGGCGCTCAGCCGCAAACTTGCGCGTGCCATGGGCGGCGACCTCACCCTCGACCCGGATATTACCGACGGGGCTTGTTTTGTGCTGACACTCCCCCCTGCCCGCGCAGCGACGTGAAAACGCAGCGATCACGACCAAAACTTCTGCTGCCGTGGCTCCCGCTCATAGTCGGCCCGACGGCCACCGCCGGACTTGTCGACAAAGTGCTCTGAGGCGGCTCGGCTGACAGTATTCAAGGTCTGATAGCCCGATGCCGTCAAAGCAATCGCCAACGGTCGCCCCATTCACTGACCCGGTGCTGTACTTCGGCGATGCGCTGTGGCCTCAGGTGGCTGCATAGAGCCGATTCTCTGCATCCAGACTGATAATCCGGGAGTAGTGGTGGACCTGTGTTCCATCAGTGCCAGAAGCAGTCTCTATCGCAGTAGGTACTTCGATGACGAAATCGGCAAAGTGCGGCGCGTTGAATGCGACGAATGCGAGCGAGATCAGATCGACAAGCTTCTCAGATCGTTGCGCAAGGTCGGGAAAGGCCAGCGGTCCGGTGTCAATTTGGTAGATGTCGTCTTTTCTTACAGTATTGAGCGACTTGACGGGATACTCGATTATGGCGCGCAGACCGGTGTCACTGTTCCATATCTCGGTCTGCGCGACGATGGGACGGTTGTCGTACGTGGCCTGCAAAATTTCCCGGGGGGTGGTCAGTTCTTGCAGGTCACCGCTCTCCACAAAACGTTCTGCCGCGCCGTCCCACAGATCCACGGTCTTCAGGCAACTCCTGTAGTTCGGGTTGAGCCATGCCTTCCGGCGGTAGATAAGCGTGTATTCAGGTCCAAAAATCGGCAGGAAGTCGAAGTTGTCTTCTTGAAACAAATCCTTCTCCGCAAACGTGTGCTCGCTTTTGCACGAGGCACATTGGATGTAGTCCTCTGTCACACCATCGCGTTCATCGATTATGCGTGTGCGAGACTCGACCCATATTCTGACTTCATTGAGTGGCGATCTCCCGATCATGAAGGATCGCGCGTAGTCCAACGGCACCATGTTCATCTATATTGCCTTTTCTGTTTATTGTGAAAAAAAAGCCGATGAAGCGCATTATCGATCGAGAATCTCGATTTGATATGCCGAGTTTTCCCGGTCGGGCGACGAGACCGAGCAGGTTGATATCGCCACCACACAATCCATCGACGCTTTCAGTTCGATCGAACTGCCCGGGATGGAGGCCGGTCGACGAATCTCCATACCGCCAACGCCGTCTACAGCAACATCGAAAAACAGGTTGAGCGGGTCCGGGACTTCGTGAGGCTTCACACCCCAAGGCTCAAGCGCTTTCACGAGCTGCTCAAGACAGCCATCGCGCGAAACACCGAATCGCGTCTCCAGTGCATATCTGCAGCACGGCGTATACAACAAGTCATGGGCACCGTGTGTGTCCTGGACGATCGTGAAGATGATTTCCGGGGGAAACGTGTTCGTCCACAGGCTGTGCCCTTGCGTGACAGTCACCCGCTGGTTCTCGACGCGCGATCGCGCCTGCGACACGCTGACTGCGAAGTCGTCGGCCTTGAAGGCAACGAAGTCTCCCGGCTGTCTGCCATCGATATCGATCACACGCACTGTCTGGCCAGTGCTTACACTGAAAGCTTTGGCCGACATCGGCGGGACAATAGCACTCTGGCTAACGTTCATTTTTCTCGCTCCTGATTAGTCATCCGGCAATGCAGCCTCGATTGGATTCATGCCATCATACAGAAAATGCGTCCAAAGGCACAATAGACAAGCAGGCTGAGGTCCAAAAAGCAATATACTGACACACACATGTTGGGGTATCGTTTGTTCCCGTGTCATGGGACGTGACGTTTCCCGCTACCCCCCCAGCGCCAGGCGCCAGGCGTGGACGATAGCGATGATGAACACCAGTAGGCAAACACTCTGCAAAAAGGTATTCTCGCGAACTTTTATGGCCACCGGCGCAATGACTCCGAGGGCCAGACCACAGGCAACACCCCATAAGTGGGCAGCCCAGTCCGAACCCGGCCCGGCGCCGATTTGGCCAAGCAATGCAATCACCGCAATAATCGGCAGCAGCACGAAACGCACACTGAAGGTACGCGGCAACAAAAACTGCATGGCGCGCATGGTACCGAGCAAGCCGAGCGCGCCGAACACCGCCGTCGAAGCACCGATCGAGCGATGGGCGGCATCCGCCGTCAGCGCGGTAATCAGGTTGCCACCGATACCGGTTACCAGGATCAGCAACCAACCCGTACCATAGCCGAGGTAGCGGCAGATCGTTGCGCCGAGGAAAAGGGTGCAGGCAACGTTGCCGAGCATATGCCCGAAATCGGAATGGAGGGTGAGCGCCGTCACCAGTCGCCAGTATTGACCGTTGCCGATCAGGTCGGAATCAGCCCGGCCATTGATGAACCACGGATCCGATGCATCATACGCCCCGGTGACAAAGAAAAAAATCAGCAGGGCCAGGCAGACAAGGATGCTCAGGATCATGCCGAGCTGGCCCTCGCCCTCCTCCTCGACCAGCTGCGGCGGCCAGTCAACGCTTTCCTCTTCGAACTCACCGAGCAGTTCCAGGACGTCGTCACGTCGATCGGCCGCCACGATGATGCAGGTTCGGCCGTCTTCGACCTTGGTGTGGTAGGGGATGGCCGCGGAGCCCAGAACCGCCATCCATTCACGGGTCTTCTGGGAAGGCGGCCAGAGGCGGAGCGATTCTGGCGGCGGCTCGCGATTTGCCGCGTTAGAGCTCAAGACCGTCAAAGGCATTGCCGAGGCCGCCGAAATCGCTGCTGTCGGACTCGCCCTTGTCCTTGAGGTATTCTTTATAGTCCTCGTCATCTTCGGTTTGCGCCCCGGGCAAGGCCAGAGAAATGCGCCCCCCCTGGACTTGTTCGATGATGACCTGCACCTCGGAACCGGGCGGGTAGGTATCCCACATTTCCTTCATGCGATTTCCCTGGCCCCCCTTGAACGGAATCTTGCTGACATGCACAAGCCCGGTCTGGGTAGGTGACAAACTGACAAATATGCCGAACTGCTTGATGTCCTCGACCTTGCCGGGGCGCATCTGGCCAATCGTCAGCTCATCTTCACCAACCGACATCGTGCGACCGACCTGCGGATTCTCCAGCGTCAGTCCGATACGGCGGCGCTCAAGATCCATGGTCTCGACGTAGACCTCGATCTCCTGGCCTTCTTCGAGAACTTCACGGGCGTGGTTGAGGCGTTTGCCGGCGCCAAGCTTCGAGATATGCACAAGCCCTTCGATACCCGGTTCGAGCTGCACGAACGCACCGAAATCCATCAGCCGCGTGACTACGCCGTTGTAGCATTTGGTCTCGTGATACTTGTCGACAACATCGTCCCAGGGATCACCGAGGACACGGCGCAAACTCAGCGAAATGCGGTCTGCGGCCCAGTCGATCTTGTTTACATAGACCTGAACCTTCTGGCCGATGGAGACAACGTCTTCGGCTTTCTCGACGCGGTTCCACGCCAACTCCCCCATCGGCACCAGACCTTCGACGCCACCGATGTCGACGAAAACTCCGAAATCACGGATATTGCGAACCGTGCCTTCAACGACAGCGCCTTCAGTCAATTCGCCCTGGAGCTGTTCACGCCCCTTTTTCTGCTCCTGCTCCAGCAGTCGCCGGCGGGAAACGACGAGATTGCGATCGGTGCATTCAGTAACCAGAAATGAGAATTTCTCACCGATATAAATGTTCTTGTCGCGGACACCATATAGGTCGATCTGCGAGAACGGACAGAAGGCGGTCTTGTTGCCGATCTTTACTTCAAATCCACCGGTGCGTTCCGATTCGACACGGCCCTCGACAGGAATCTGCGCTTCGTGCGCATCGAACAATGCGTCGTCATCGGCAGTGCGGCCCAGGATCCGCACGGTGAGATGCAGCTCGCCGCCGCGGGAGTGCGCGAAAAAAGCTTCGATCTCGTCGCCTTCGGCGTACTTCAGTTCGCCGTCTTTTTCCAGCTGCACACGGTCAATCAGCCCTTCACTCTTGGCTTGAATATCGACGAACACTGTGTTTTCGGTGATCGCGGTGATCCGGCCCGTGACCTGCTCACCTGGCTCAAAAAACGTCTTCAACTCCCCGGATTGTTCGATGTATCGTTCGAAATCGGTGTCGGACATTATTCGTCTTCCGCGTCTTTGGCAGCCTTGTCTTGGATGTCCTTGGCAACGTTGGCCGGCACTTGTTCATAGCGAGCGAACTCCATGTCGAAGGAACCGCGCCCCTGAGTCAAAGACCGCAACTGCGTCGAGTAGCTGAACATCTCCGCCAGCGGCACTTCAGCTTGCACAACCTGCAGACCTTCCTCCATTTCCATGCCGAGAATCCGGCCGCGACGGTGATTCAGGTCTCCATGGATATCACCCATGTACTCGTCCGGCACCGTGACACGAACCGTCTGGATCGGCTCGAGAAGAATCGGTGTAGCACTCCGCATAGCTTCGCGAAAGGCGCTACGTGAGGCAATCTGAAACGCCATGTCGGAGGAATCGACCGGGTGGTGCTTGCCGTCATATACAACAGCACGGATGCCGATGACGCGGCAGTTGGCCAGCGGTCCGCGCTCCATGGCGGTGCGTACACCTTTCTCGACAGCAGGAATGAAGTTTCGCGGAATGTTACCACCAACAACTTCGTTGACGAACTCAAACTCTTCCTCGGTCACTTCTACGCGCAGATGCACTTCCGCGAACTGCCCGTGACCGCCGGTCTGCTTCTTGTGCCGGTAAACAGCCTTGCCGTTACCCGTGATCGCCTCACGGTAGGGCACTTTCGGCGTGCGCAGCTCGACGTCGACCTTGTAGCTCGCCTTGAGCCGGGCAACAATAATCGCCAGATGCTGGTCACCCAGGCCGTCGAGCAGAATCTCATGGGTCTCGGCGTCACGACGTATCTGGGCGGTCGGATCTTCCTCCGAGAGCTTCAACAAGCCGGTGGTAATTTTGTCTTCCTCACCCTTCTTGACTGCATAGCAGGCATAGGACATCGTCGGCTTCGGAAAGACGATCGGCAGAAACTGCGCCTCGCTGCCATCGGTGTTGACCGTGTCATTGATCTTGGTATTCTTGAGCTTGGCGATGGCAATGATATCGCCGGGGCCGGCGCTGTCAATCGGTTCCTGGTCCTTGCCGTTGACCGCCAGAAGTCCGCCGATGCGGTCTTTCTCGCCCTGCGTAATGTTGCGCAGGTCCGAATCCGCCGTGAACTTTCCTGAATAAACGCGAAACATGTTGAGCTGACCAACGAACGGATCGATCAGCGACTTGAAAACAAAAGCGTGACCGGTGCCGTCGGTGGCAACTTCCAGGTCGCCGTTGCTGGTCGGCATTGACCCGCGAACAAGCGGATTGGGCCCCAGATTCACAAGGCCGTTGAGCAACTCCTCGATACCGATGTCCTCGCCCACACTGCCCGCGAACACAGGAATAAGATCACCGCTGACGATTGCCGTATGCAGACCCGAAATGATTTCCTCTTCGGTAAGCTCTTCTCCTTCGAGGTAGCGCATCATCAGCTCTTCGTCTGACTCCGCCGCCGTGTCCGTCAACTGGCTCCTGTATGTCTTCACCTCATCGGCCAGCTCGTCGGGGACGTCGTCGGAACCCAGGACACTCACGACCTTGCTGAAACTCGCTTCCGCACCCACCGGGATGGTCATCGGCACACAGGCGGTACGGCCGTACGCTTCCTGGACGGATTCCAGGACACGGCTAAAATCACTGTTCTCGCGGTCGAGACTGTTGATCAGGATAGCACGTGGAATGTTGTGCTGGCGGCAGACGCGCCAAGTACGCGTGGTACCAATCTCGACGCCGCCGACGCCATCAACAACGACCAGTGCCATGTCACAGATGTTCAAGGCCGCTGTCGCGTCGCCAAAGAAATCCGCGTTACCCGGGGTATCGATGAAAAAGAGGCGCGTGTCGTTCCATTCGCAGGTCATCGGCGAGGCGTAGAGACTGCACCCTTTCTCATGCTCTTCGGGACGGTAATCGGACACACTGGTCTTCTGGTCAACACTGCCAAGACGTTCTACAGCACCAGACTTGAACAGGATGAGGTCCGACAGGGCTGTCTTGCCGGAACCGGCGTGACCGGCGATGGCGAAATTGCGTACTTCTTCGGCTGGCTTGTTGTTCATGAATACGATCTCGTCGGTTTTATTGGTCACAGTGGTTGAACACACCACTGCCTGATTTGCGGCGGAACAATTACTATAATCCATAGATCGGCTGTGTAAAACAGCTTTACCGGGCCGCAGCACGCCAACAAAAATACCACGATGCCTCCGCGTTCGTGGTCACGACACGCATGAGCAGGTTCATTCGTTCCCCAACACAGGTTCGTGCGGGAACGCACACTGCCCGGCATGGGATGGCTCTCCCGACAGCGTATCGCTCGTCGCGGTGACGAGACACGGTGTTTGGACGTAATAGCCTTCTGGAAATTCGGCCGAAATCCGGTATGTTACCCCCTTGAACAGAGGCACTCTGCAACACGCATTTCCATGTCCATCCTACGGCATTTTCTGGGGCTGAAAAACAAGCCTAATCCACTCCTCGAACATTGCACAGTCGGTGCCGGCACTCATGTCGGACGGGTGCGCGAACACAACGAGGACGCCTATATCTGCATCTGTAATCCGTGGGACAACGCTTTACTGCTCGGGGTCGCCGACGGCATGGGCGGGCACGAGGGCGGCGAAATCGCCAGCTACCTGGCAACTCGGTCGCTGATGGCGAGCTGGAACAAGAACGGTCACGCCCAGTTCAGGAACAAGAGCGCCGTGCGCGGCTTTCTCGACCACGGACTTGCCAACGCCAATCGGCAAATCTACGCCATCAACAAGAAGCTCAATATCCGTTGGAAAATGGGCACCACTGCCACTATCGGGATTGTCTGGCGAAACAAGCTGACCGTTGCCCATATCGGTGACAGCCGCTGCTACCGCATGCGCAACGGCGCCATCCGCCTGCTCACCTCCGATCACAACTGGATGAACGAGATGATCGAGAGCGGCGGGATGACCGCCGAAGAGGCAGAAGCCCACCCGTTAGCGGAAACCCTGACCAACTGCCTGGGGACGTTCGAGCACCTTCGCATCGAATTCTGTGAATACACCATCGCCAAGGGCGATCGTTATCTCTTCTGCAGTGACGGCGTGTCATCGTATATCGACACGGCGTTGATCTCGGAGCAGCTCAACGCCTATGACACGGCCACCCAAAGTGTGGATAATCTCGTCAATGTTTCACTCACGAACAGTGGTGCCGATAACATCACCGCGGTTTGTCTCTTTGTCTGAACGCACCGGGACTGCCATCCTGTGATGTACCGACTGCCAATCGTGACGGCGTTCCTCGTCACTGCCACGCTACTGCACGGCGCCGACTACCGGACAATTGCGTTTCGCCTCCTGCCCGGCCGGTCAGTGCCTGTCGATATCGCAGGCCTCAATGTCGTCAACCGTATCGACGGCTGTTATCACGCCGATGCCTCAGACGCCGCGATTGCCGAATTGACGGCCCTTGGATTTAGCTGCGAAAACGTCCCGCAACAGCTGCGAGCCGGCGGCTATCCTGCACTTGACGACATCGAAGCCGATCTGCAGACTTGGGCACAGAACTTTCCGAACCTCTGTCATCTATATCAGATCGGTACTTCTATGCTTAGCCGGCCCATTCTGGTGATGCAAATCACCGACAACCCGCTGGTTGAGGAGTTTGAACCGGAATTTAAGTACGTCGCCAATATGCACGGCGACGAAATCATCGGGCAGGAAATGGCGATGCGATTCATCGAACACCTGCTGACCTCTTATGGTGTAGACCCGGACATCACAACACTGGTAGACAGTACCGACATTCATGTGCTGCCGATCATGAATCCAGACGGATACGTCGCCAATAACCGCTACAACAATGACGGCTACGACCTTAATCGCAACTTTCCGAGCCCGACACATCCTGCCGGCAACGAACCGCCGCTGCAGCCGGAGACGATGGCGGTCATGGACTGGACCGCAGCCCACAACTTCGTACTGTCCGCAGGTCTGCACAGCGGCGCCATCGGCATTGTCTACCCATGGGGACACGCCCACAATCAACTGAATGCAACGGAGATGTTTCCCGAGACGCCGCTCGCACGTGAACTGTGTTTTGCCTACACAGCACTGAACCCGACGATGGCCGCAGTCAATACCGGTAACTGGGAAAACGGCATTATCAACGGCCGTGCATGGTTCCCGATCGACGGAGAAATGGCCGATTGGAACTATCGATTTCACGGCTGCATCGAGACGACCATCGAATTCTCGATCCCCGATGCTCCCGACTACGGGGCTGTGGAGAATTTCTGGTCCGGCGACGCCCACAACAACCGCACCGCAATGCTGGAGTATTTGCGACTGGTGCACGGCGGCATGCGCGGTTTCGTCACTTCCACGGACTCCGCAGAACCTCTGTCGGCAACAATGCATGTCGGCATCGCAGGCGACGGTCCGGTGGCGGTACGATTGCCACTGCACCCCGGCTGGAACCTGGCGTCTCTACCGATCACACCAGTTTCGGCAACGCCGTCCGGCGTGTTTCCGGACGCCAACGACGTTCTATCCTACGACGCGGCGACGAACAGCTACGTCAATCCCGACACCATCGTGGCGGGTACCGCGTACTGGGTCCACTATACGGCAGCAACGACCAGAACAGTCTACGGCACGCCGGCAACCAGTGATGCGTTGCCGCTCAGTACCGGTTGGAATCTCATCGGTTCGCATGGCTACGGTTTTTTGCCGGACGATGAGGCCCTGGCACCGGTGATGTTTTCGGTGCTTCGGGACGAGCAGACCGGTGCTTTGTCATATCAGCGCCTGGCCACCGATTCCGAACTGCAACCGTTTTCCGGCTACTGGGTGTACGCCATAAACGCGACCCAGGCGTTTGTCGGAGCGACGGCAGCAACCAATCCGCCTCTGCCGGTGTGGACCGATCGCGGTACCACCCCACACACCGGCGACTATCATCGGCTGCTGGCACCGGGGCGCTATGATACATTTTTTCGCGACATAGCGACGTCGGCGATCGAGTACACCGGGACGGCACAGATCAACGCGCCGAGCGGCCAGCCGTTCGCAATCGAGGTTGCCGTGCCAGTACTGCACGGCACATTGCAGCAATATGGCGTGGACGTCAGGAGCGGTAACGATGTCGACGGTTTGCCGGCTCACACGCGACTCGACGTCGAGCTGCCGGTGCTGCCGACAACCTGCCGGCTGGACTGGCGGCAGGTCAATGAGGCGGACTGGCATAGCATCGAACTGCTGCCCCAAAACCAGCCCCAACGCATGGCAACCATTCCGGCCCACGACGACGGTGTGGAGGTGGAATACCGATTCTTCCTCAATTCACCGATCGATACGAATCTGGCAATTACCTTGCCAGCGGGTGATTTCACGTTTAGAGTGAGCTTTTCGTCTGCTGGTCGTAACGTTGTGTCGACCGAAGAGGCGGCCTCTGACAGGCGAAACGATTTTACGGTACCCAGTTCGACGCTTGTGTCGTCCGACTACCTCAATGTGAACAGACAGTGAACGAACCACTGTAACGTAACCATGCGCATTCTTGTTACTGGCGGCGCCGGTTTCATCGGTAGCCATGTCGTCGAATATTTTCAAAGCCGGGCGGACGTGCGAGTGCTCGACAATCTCCGTACCGGCCATCGGGAAAACCTGGCGAATCTCGACGTCGAGTTCATCGAAGCGTCGGTCCTCGACAACGATGCTGTACGTCAAGCCGTTGACGGCGTCGACTACGTTTTCCACATGGCCGCCTTCATAAGTGTGCCGGAGTCGATGAGCGATCCGGTCGAGTGCGTGCGAATCAACTGCGAAGGGACGTTGAATATGCTGACCGCCGCTGCCGCTGCCGGCGTCAAGAAGCTGTGCTTCAGCAGTTCCTCCGCAGTCTACGGCGAAACCGAGGGCGGGGCCGAGACGGAAGACCTGAAACCGGCACCCCGGAGCCCATACGCAGTTACCAAACTCGACGGTGAATTTTATTGCGACATGTTCACCTCAGAGCAACGACTGCCGACCGCCTGCCTGCGATACTTCAATGTCTTCGGCCCGCGTCAGGACCCGCATAGCGCCTACGCTGCAGCCATACCACACTTTATTGATCGCGCGATCGGCGGTGACAACCTGGTGATCTACGACGACGGTGAGCAAAGCCGTGATTTCGTCTATGTCAAAGACGTGGTCGCCGCCAATGTTCATCTAGCCTTCAGTGAACAAAGCGGCACATTCAATACCGCCTACGGACAGAGCACGACAATCAACGACCTGGCTCGAAAAATCATTGAGTTGACCGGGTCGACCTCAGAGTTGGTATACCAGCCACCGCGGCCCGGCGATATCCGCCACTCGCTTGCAGACACTCGAAGACTTGCCGCCACGGGCTTCCAGCCAACCTGCGATTTCGACCGCGGCCTGGCCATGACTATCGACCACTTTCGCAACCATGACCTGAACTGAGTGCAGACTGTGAATCCGGAATTTGAAAAAATATCGCGATACTTCGAGGAGGGACGGCGCCTCTGGGAAAGCGATCCTGATACCGTGGTGTCCTGTGGCTTTTTCGAGTCCTGGCAGCTTACGACACGGCCTGAGTCGTTCGTGATCACAGAGGAAAGCTTCGAGCTGACCAACCAGACGTTCGAGACCGGAGCCGATGAAGCATGTATTGCGTACTTCACCTGGAACACCATTGAAGAATGCGCCACGATGGTGGTCGAAGGACCTACCTTCGACAAATCACTGCTGCTGCAATTCAACGAAGGCGAGCCGGAGATTCTCGAGCAACCCCTGTTTTTTCTCGAGGACGAGGAGCTGACGCTCGGCGAGCGGCTGGAAATCATGTACGAAGTCGTAGCCCACGTGCGACAGACTGAACCGACACGCGACGTACGCACGCTGAACCGCACCGAAATTGCCACCATCCTCGACGCGGTTGCCGACACTTATGAACCGCGTGCCATTCGCATCATGAAACGGCTGAAGCTCGCATCTGTCCGGCACATGCTCGAACAGGTAGTCGCCGACATGGCCGTGGATGAGCTCAGCAACCAACTCGAACTGCCACTCGCCGGCAGCTACGCCACCTCTACCGCTAACGAGCCGGAGACAGACGACATTTTCGATGAGGAACCCTCACCGGCAATTGAAATTCCCGCGCGCACACCGTGGAACATCCTCAGTGAGATCTCGTTTATCCAGGCTGCAGACATCGCACTGCTCGAGCTCGAAGAAGTTTTTGTCATCCAGTTCGGCGACTGCGAAGTCCTCGAACAAGTCGATCGCCGATCCTTCGTCCTGCGACTGCCGACACCTGATGACCTGCCGCTGCCGGAGGGTAGCCGAATGCGGGTTTTCATGCGCGGCGAGCATCCGCCGATTGCTTCGTTCCAGATCGACCTGATCGAACGGGACTACCTTTACGGCCGGTTCCAGTGGCGCGATGTTCCCGATGCCGAACTGCCGAACCCACGTATTTACGGACGACCGCAGCCTGGGCCTACGAAATTCATTTCCGGCATGATCAACGCTACTGTCGTCGAGTTCATGCAAGAATCACGTTTTGTCGCCCCGGCACTAAACACGGCGCTGGGCATCGAAGCTTCCGGGTTTGTCGACAACAGCAACAACCACGAAGACCTGATGCTCGACGTTACGCAACAACACGCCTGGGCCAATGCCGTCAGTGACGAAAATCCGATCATTGTCATCCAGGGTCCACCGGGTACCGGCAAGACATACGTTCTCGAGCAGGTGCTGCGAACACTGTGCAGCCGCGGCAAGCGTCTGCTTTTGGCGGCGCCATCGAACACCGCAGTGGACAACGTCTGCCGGCGAATCCTCGATCTGCCGATCCTGCGGGTCGGTCGTGAGCGTGACAACATCTCGGCCGATGTCACCGAAAATATCTGGGTACAGGACCTCGATGCCGTCGCCGCGTACAAGGAGAAGCAACAGTCATCTAAGGGTACAATCTATGCCGGGACGCATTTTGCCACGCTGCGTGATGATGTGATTCAAGCGGACTACGAACAAAACGGGCCGTACGATTGTATTGTCTTCGACGAAGCGGGCATGGGGCGCATGGATGAGTTTCTGCTGTGCCTGCGGCTGGCGAAACGCGCCGTGCTGTTCGGCGATCATCAACAACTGCCGCCGTTCCCACTGCCAAGGATGGTCGTAGAACGATTGCACGAGCGAGGCCCTGTGCCACGAGCGCTGTGGACGGTATTGTCCAAGAGCGCACTGGAATGGCTTGGTACGGTGCGCCGCTTCCCGGTATTCCTGCTGCAATCATCGTATCGCTGCCAGAATCCGCGACTGATGCGATTTTCCTCGACATTATTCTACAATGCCCGGGTCAAGGCCAGTGAGCACGCTGAATACTATCAACTCGATTTCGAAACCCGCCGCAAACGATTTCCGACCTCGACGCTGCGCTTTTACCGAACCAGCGATCTACCCCCCCGCGAGCGCCACGAACAGCTGGTAATCGAGGGGCACAAACCCGGCTTGCAAAACCCGTTAGAGGCGCGGCTCTGCGTCTGCGTCTTCTGTGAACTGATCCGGCGGTACCCGCTCAAGGAAATCACGATCATCGCACCATACCGCCGCCAAGTCCGCCTGATCCGACAGTTTATGACCCGCGAATTCGTCAAATACCTGGTGCCAAACCTCGAGTTCGAAAAGGAAGAATGGGATTGGTACCTGCAAAACCGTGTCTCCACGGTGGACAGTTTCCAAGGCGGCGAGAGCGACTCAGTCATCATCTGTTACGTGCGTAGCAACGACGGCGAGGGCATCGGGTTCATCGACAATCCAAACCGCATCAACGTGGCCCACACGCGGGCGCGTCGGGAAATGGCGGTGATCGGCGATCTCGACAACCTCAAGGAGCAGGCAGGCAGCAGTCTGTTCAAGCGGATGGAACGCGCGATCCGCCGGGACGGAGAAGTTGTCAATGTCACAAAAGATCTCAGTACAAAGTTGAAGCGTATCATTCCCGATCCGCCGGACGCAGTCGTAACCTACACGGTGGCAGGAATAGAGATCAAAGGAACGGACAAATGAACGCGCGCGTGAACAGCATGGGAGCTGTCGCCGCGGTGCTCCTCATCATTTGTCTGGCAGCAGCTACGGGCTGCTCGATAATGAAAAAGGACAAAGGCACCGGCTTCTCCGATGAAACAGCCCGACAGTCGTCCGGCCTGGCCAGCCGGCCGCTGAGCAAATCGGACACGGCTGGACTGTCCAGCCGTGATCGGCGCCGCCGAGACATCCAGCGTGCCAAAGCCGACGCGCTGTACCAGCAAGGGCGCAAGCTTTTTTACAATCGTGAATATAAGCAGGCAATCCGCAGACTGGTGGCATCACAGGAGATGTTGCGGCAAGCATCGCAGACAGAGTATTCCGATCAGATAGCCAAGCTGGATAATTTCATGACGTACATGAACCAAAGCTGGGCCACCGACCTGGTCGAGCAAGGCAAAGCTCTCGAGAAAAAGAAGCTCTACAAAGCGGCAATAAAAAAATATGAAACGGCAATCGCCAAAGACCCGCAGCGATCAACGGAAATCCTGTTGCTGCTGCATCAGGTTCAGCGCCGTCTGCGGTTACAGAGCAGCAAGTAATAGACGTTGTTCGCCGTAACCTTTGGCTTCCAACACTTAAGTGCCGGTGATTCCTATGCTTGCACAGGCATGAATTATTCTAATTTCGCCGGGTAATCTGCCTGTTCGATAAAGCAGCAACATATCACCAAGCAGCGGCGGCACTGCTACCCCGGCAGCTGCCTCTTTAATCAACCGCGAACGTCATCGAGTCCCTGTAATTCATCACGCAGAGTCGCTGCCAGCTCGTAAGCTTCGTTCGCCAAGGCGCGGTCAAGCTCAATTTCAAGAGCCTCGCGCCGAGTCGGCTCACGTTGCTCGTCGAGCGAACTCTCGAGGCTATCGAGTGCCTCCAGAGAGCGCTCACGTTCAACGAAAAACTCCTGGGCATCTACATCGCTTAGTTCCGCGATTTCACGTCGGACATCGTTGATAATTTTCACCGCCTGGTCATGATCGCCGTTTTGCGCCGCCCGCAGACATCTCGCGGTGCCGTGAACGCGCAGGACATAGGGCCACCAGCGTTCGAGATTGGTGCGGTCGTCTTCGTGAGCAGCATGACGGTTGACGAATCGGAAAAGCCGCATGTTGCGGGTTGTATCCACGATCACCCGGTCATAATCCGCCAACTGCAATAAAAACACATAGCGCTCGTAGATACGTCGGCTTTCATCGAACAGCTCTTCACAGGCTTTGCGGCCCAGGCTGAAACCTTCATCCGTGGACGGACGGCTGGAAGCACCGTACCTAGCTTCGTAATATTCGAGGGCAAAGGCGTGGCCATGTGGCCGCGAGCCGTCCGGCCGCCCATCGAGATTCATTTGCAGAATACCGCGGAAGGGACCGTCCTCAACGCGAACCTGGATCAGTTCGTTGCCATCCTGATCCTCGACCCGGCGGATGTTGTTTTCCGCGTCAAACGGCCAGTCCTCAAGCAGGGAAGTTATGTCTATGTCCATCGTGGTCCAACACATCACGGCAACAACTGCCGTACAAACAGATTCGAAATTAGTAAACTGGGATCGCAGGGCCAACCGTATCGCGGTGTGATCCGTTCGACTACCAATAATGTCTACAATGCAGAATATCAACCCCGCTATCGATGCCCTGATCAAGCGCCGGTGGCGAGACCTATGGACCTGTCCCTTTCGGTTCGGGCCCGTACCGTCGTACCGTCCGCCGGATCGGCAGCTTCAAGATGAGTGGCCTCGGCCGTGCGTGCAGCATTGAAAGCATCGAGCGAACCGCGAAACCAAGCGTGTTTCGATTGGTATTTGCTCACAGTAGCGCAAGAAACGGACGAACCTGCCGCAGTGTAGTATATTGCACCTGTTGGCATCACTGGCTTATCAAGCAAAAATACGGAGCTGAACACACAATGCAGACGAACATGAAATATTTCCTCATCCTCGCCCTCACCTGTCTCGTCGTTGCCTGCGGCCGCAGGGACGACCAAGCAAGTTCCGGCGATGCAAGAACTATTGAATTCTGGCACATCCAGACGTACGAACCTACCAAACCCGCAGTCGAACAAGCGGTGAACCGATGCCAAACGAAGCAGGCAGGCTTGAGCATCGAGGCGCAGTCGATCAAGAATGACGATTTCAAACTGAAACTGAAAATGGCGATCGGCGACAACACCACGCCCGATGTCTTCCACACTTGGGGCGGCGGCATCCTCGCAGCCGATGTGAAGTACGACAAGGTTCTCAACCTTACCAAACTCCTGCCGACGGGCAGCACCGAGCGCTTTCACCCGGCCGCCCTCGACTTCTGCCGAGTCAACGGCAACCTCTACGCCCTGCCCGTTGACGTCACCATAGTCCCAATGTGGTATAACAAGACGCTCTTCGCGAAAGCCGGTGTCGACGTCCCGAAAACCATCGACGAATTCCAGCGCGTCTGCACCGAATTGAAAGCGCAGGGAATCACGCCACTGGCTTTGGGAAATTCCAAGAAGTGGCCAGGCGCCTTCTACTTCATGTATTTTGCAACGCGCGCTGGCGGCACCACGCCAATTATGGAACAACGGTTTGAAGACCCGGCATTCATCGAAGCGGGGCAGCAGATACAGAAACTCGTCGATGCCGACTGCTTCAACGCCGGTTTCAACGGTATCGATTACGACGAAGCCCGACGCCTTTTCTTCAACGAAGAGACCGCCATGATTCTGATGGGCACCTGGATGTTGGCACACGCCCAGAAGGAAGCACCGGAGATCCTGGAGAAACTCGGCTGCTTCACCTTCCCCGGCATGAGCAACGAAAAATGGAACCGAATC
The DNA here is from genome assembly GCA_964460215.1 of uncultured Lentisphaerales bacterium. Taxonomy (GTDB): domain Bacteria; phylum Verrucomicrobiota; class Lentisphaeria; order JABSQK01; family CAJWLW01; genus CAJWLW01. The sequence continues at coordinate 69,126 of CAYWQM010000003.1, read as the reverse complement.
GCCATTGGCGGCGTCAACGCCGGCTATGCTGTCGCCGCAAATACAAAGCAACGCGACGACTGCATCGCATTGCTGCAGGAACTGACCAATGATGACGGCATGAAAGATTGGGCCGGTACCGGACGCATTCCGGCATTGACCCGGAACACCGCGACTCCCATGCTCCAGCCCGCAACGTTGATCGCAGCTGAGATCCTCTTCGAAGCGGAAGCGATCCAACTGTATTACGACCAGTACCTGCCACCGGAACTGGCTGCCATGCACAAAGACACGACCCAGGCGTTGTTTGCAAAACCCGCCACGCCGCAGGAAGCGGCCGCGACGATGGCTGCAACGGCCAGGCGCAGGCCATGACTCGGTGCCGTGATCTGCGCGGCCTGTGGTTCTCTGCGCCCGCCGCTGTTGTCTACCTCCCGCTCATCGCCATCCCGCTCGCCTATTCGCTGTACCTGTCATTTCACTACTGGGACGGCCGGGCGCCGTCCTGGACGACAGCGGGCATCGGCAATTACCTCGACATGGTCAAAGACAAGGTGTTTTGGCGCTCGCTGGCACACAACCTCGTGCTGGTCGCTTTCTCACTGGCTGTTCAGTTGCCGATCGCTATGCTGCTGGCAGTTCTGCTTGAGCGTACCCGAAGGCTGGACGGGTTCATGCGCACCTGCATCTTTCTCCCATACGTCCTGCCCACGGTCGTTATTGCGCTGGTCTGGCGTTCGCTGATCACCGCCTCGGCACCAGAATGGCTGGCCAGCCCGGACTGGAGCCTGAGTGCCATTCTGCTTGCGGTCACCTGGCGGTTCATCGGATTCCACACGGTCCTGTACCTGGCCGGACTTGGTATGATTGACCGGCAGTTGTATGAAGCTGCGCGGATCGACGGCACGTCCGAATGGCAATGCTTCCGGCACATCACCCTGCCACTGATGAAGCCCGTCATCATAGTCTCCGCAACTTTGGCGATTGTCGGGTCGATGAAGTATTTCGACATCGTTTTTCTGATGACCGGCGGTGATCCCGATCACGCCACGGAGCTGCTGGCAACCTACCTGTTCAAAATGGGATTCGTCCATGACCGCATGGGTTACAGCTCGGCAATCGCCGTCGCCCTGGTCGTGCTGGCCCTGGGCACTACGATAATCATGCTGCAACTGAAACGATGGAGCGACCGTCGGCAATGAAAGCTGCAGGCACTGCACGTCTGACTATTCTCTGGATCGCCGTTGCTGTCGGCGTGCTGCCACTGGTGTGGACCGTCGGCACCGCGTTCAAGACGGATGCGGCGGTCACCGCCGGCATCTGGTCGCTGCCACTGCAACCGACACTTGCAAACTTCGCAGAGGTCGCCAAGTCGAATTTTTCGATGGGTCTGCTAGTCAGTCTGGCGGTCACTGCCGGAGCAGTTCTCGTGCTGCTGGCGCTCGCGGCGCTCGCCGGTTATGCCTTCGCCCACTTCAGCTTCATCGGCAAGAAATGTCTGTGGATCACGCTCATGGCCGGATTGTTTCTGCCTGTGCACGCAACCCTGATCCCGCTCTACCGGATCGAAGCCGATCTCGCGATCTCCCGCAGCTGGCTGTCACTGGTTTTTTTGGCAGCGGTATACGTCGCCTTCAACCTGTCGTTTTCGGTATTCTACCTGCGCGGCTTCTTTGCGCAGGTGCCTTCCGAGCTGGTCGAGGCCGCCGCGAGCGACGGCTGCGGCAGCCTGGGAGTGTTCACGCGGATCATGCTGCCGCTCAGTGTCCCGGCACTGGTTGTCGTCGCACTGGTCAATATCGTCATGATCTGGAACGAGTTTGTCTTCGCCCTGGTCTTGATACGCTCACCGAAACTGGCGACTCTACCACTGGCGGTCCGAAACTTCGCCGACGAAACAGGCCTGGCTATTCCCCAAACCTGCGCAGCGCTGACGTTGGCAGCGCTGCCGGTGATCATCGTTTTCCTGATCGCCCAGAGAAAAATAATCAGCGGGCTGACCGAGGGCGCGGTCCGGGGCTAAAAGCTCAGGGGCACGGAACCGATTGTTAACCTTCCCGAATCGCGGAAAAGTCCGCAACCTGTATCACCAGGTCAACGACTGCACGAACCAGGCGATGACGATTGACCCGTAATGTCTCATCGGGATCGTTTACCAGCGGACCGTCGTCGAAGAAGGCGTCGACAGTCTCGCGCAAGGGCGCAACCGCTGCCAGCGCACCGATGTGATCCTGCTTCTCCAGGCACACGCCCATCGCCGCAGCAGTTTCCTCGAGAGCTTTGTGTAACCCTGACTCCGCATCGTGGCAGAACAAAGATCGATCCACAGCACCGGGGGCGACGTCGCGATCGAGAATATTGTTGGTGCGCTTGAATGTCGCAGCAACCGCCTGGAAATCGTCACGGCTGCGGAACTGCATCATCGCTTCGAGACGTGCCACCAAATCGGTGAAGTCATGCCACGGCGTCGAGGCCTGGACGACCGCCTCTATAGTGTCTTTGGAGAAACCACCGGGAATACCGGCGCGTGTCTTGTCGGCAAAGAGTCGGGTGCCACGGGACAGGTAAAAGTCGAGGATGGCATCCTGCAGCCCCTCTGTCGCCGTGGCCGGCAGCACTTTGGCGTACAGTTCAATGCTTGCCGCCACGACTTTTGATATGTCAATCCGGAAAGCGCGATTTGCGATGATCGCAATACTCGTCAGACAGGCGCGTCGCAAGGCGTACGGATCCGCCGAACCGGTCGGGGCCTTGCCGACGCCGAAGATACCGACCATGGTGTCGACACGGTCTGCAATGCCGACAACCGCCGCTTCGTCCGACGACGGGTAGTCGTCGTTGACGTTCCTCGGCAGGTAGTGATCGCGCAGACCGTTGGCAACCACTGCCGACAGACCCTCGCCAAGTGCATAGTAGCAGCCGACCTGCCCCTGCAAGTCGGGGAATTCCCCGACCAGATGCGTCGTCAGATCCGTCTTGCACAGGTGGGCAATCGTGTCGACCGTCGCGAGCTGATCGGCGGACATGCCGAGCTCGTTACCGATCGCCGCCCCCAGCTTACGAACGCGCTCCACCTTGTCGAGAACACTGCCGAGGTCGGCCTGAAAAATCGCTTCCGCCAGCTTTGGTACGCGCTCTTCCAATTTCTGCTTGCGGTCTTCGCGCAGGAAAAACTCGGCATCGGCAAAACGCGCCCGCAACACCGCTTCGTACCCTTCGCGAATTACCGCCTCGTCGTCGCAGATCATGTTCGACACGGCGATGAACGAGTGGCTGAGGGCACCGTCCGTGCCGTTGAGTGCCAAGTACTTCTGGTGCTCCCGCATCTCCGACACCAGCACCTCCGCCGGGATCTCCAGATAGCGCTCGGCAAAGGTGCACAGAACGGGCACCGGATACTCGACAAGATTCGTGACTTGCTCGAGCAGCCCGTCATCCTCACGCCAGATCAGGCCTGCACTTGCTGCAGACTCCGCAATCTTGTCGCGGATGCATTGCTTGCGCTCGTCCTGATCGGCATAGACGTACGCCTCGCGCAGGGTCTGCAGGTAGGCCTCACGGTCGGCCGTCACGGTAACCGGCTGCGGCGCCAGGAAACGATGGCCATGCGACTGGTTGCCACTGCGGACCCCAGCAAATTCCGTTGGAATGACGACATCTCCCAGAACTGCCACCAGCCAGTGGACCGGTCGTACGAACGGCATGGATTCGCTGGCCCAGCGCATCGTCTTGTACCAGTGGATCGCACCGAAAAAGTCGGGGATGACTTCGGCGAGCACTTCCACCGCCGGCCGGCCCGTACGCTCAAGACAGGCAAAGAGGTATTCAGTGCCTTTAATCTCACGCACTTCGGCATCGTCAACCGAAATTCCGTTCTTGGCGGCGAAGCCCAGAGCTGCTTTGGTCCAGTTGCCGTCGGCATCCCTGGCGATCTTCATCGGCGGCCCCTTGGCCTCGATCCTCTGGTCAGCCTGATTCACCGAAACGTTATCCACGGAGACGGTAATGCGCCGCGGCGTCACCAAGAAGCGCACGTCCTGCGGATCGAGTCCGGTCGGTTCAAAATGTTTGCGGAACAGCTCTGGCAAGTCGGCCAGCAAGCGGCCAAACACCTGGGCAGGCATCTCCTCGACGCCGAGCTCCAGCAGCAGCGATGCACGATCGTCGCCCGCCGGGGCACCGGCAACGGCAGCGGCCAATTCGTCTGCAAGTGAAGCTGCCGGCGAGGGCGAGTCTGTGATGATAGATGGCTTCGAAGTCAACGGATAGCCGAGCTCCTCACGATTCTTTAACCAAGCTTCGGCACTCGCTCTGGCCAGCGTTCGGACACGCAGGATATAGCCCTGTCGCTCATTGACCGATATCGCGCCGCGCGCATCCAGCAGGTTGAAGGCATGACTCGCCTTCAGGCAGTAGTCGGTTGCCGGCAGCGGCTTATCGGCAGCGCACAGCGACACGCACTGCTCCTCGTAGCGCGCGAAGGAGTCGAGTTGCAGGCTGACATCGGCCAGTTCAAAGTTGTGCGCCGAAAACTGCACCTCGTTTTGGTGGTACAGGTCACCATAGGTAAAGTGCTGGTTGTACGCCAGGTCATAGACGTTGTCAACCTGCTGCAGAAACATGCAGATACGTTCGAGACCATAGGTGATCTCGCCCATGATCAACGGCAGCTCAACACCGCCGACCTGTTGAAAATAGGTGAACTGCGTCACTTCCATGCCGTCGACCCAGACTTCCCAGCCGAGCCCCCATGCGCCCAGCGTCGGTGATTCCCAGTCGTCGTGCACGAAACGGATGTCATGTTCCGAAGGCTTGATGCCGATCGCCGCCAGTGAACCAAGATAGAGCTCGACGTAGTTCTTCGGGTTCGGCTTCATGACGACCTGAAACTGAAAATAATGCTGCAGCCGGTTCGGGTTGTCACCGTAGCGGCCGTCGGTCGGGCGTCGACAGGGCTCCACGTAGGCGGCATTAAACGGCTCAGGCCCGAGCGCCCTGAGAAACGTGTTGGGATTGAAGGTGCCCGCGCCCGTCTCGATGTCGTATGGCTGGGTCAGCAGGCAACCTTGCGCATTCCAGTATTGCTGCAGGTTCAGAATAAGGTCTTGGAAATACATAGTTGTATCCGCACAGAGTAGTGGCATGAAGGATGGACAAGGAATCTACCGTGTTTCCGTTCAGTTGCACAGGGCTACATGCTTTTTCAGGTGTGACCCGAACGGCTCTCCCTGTGAATTAAGTCATCTTGCAACAATCCGTCGGTTGTAAGCCGGTGTCGGCGCGATAAAATTAGTCCACCGACAGCAAGACAGCTACCCGTATAGTCTACAGTCTCAATGTCCGATAGCCCCCACACTAATAATCCTACGCCCGCCGAAGTTGCCCAAGCGCGAGAGCCCAATCATCTGCTCGCCGCGGTCGGCTTGGGCATTTTGATCAACGCCCTGATTCCCGCGTCCTGGTTGGCGCTGCGAATCATCTACTTGGTCGTTGCAGCCGCCACGGTCTTCATGGTATACAGCGCCGGAGCTGGTGCGCCGGAAAAACAGAGCAGATTTGCCCGCATCAGTCGAACCATCGTGACGCGGCTGACGAAGAACCCCAACCAGTGGTGGACCGTCTTCGCCATGTTCGCCGCCATCGTGGCCAGCCTGGTGCCGGACATCGCTCATCCTGTTACTGCTCTGGCCCTGCTCTTTTCATTCTGGATCACCAACCGCGAAACAGCCTCCATACAAGCCGCGCCTGCCGCACAAGTCGTTCAAGAGGACGAGGACGTTTCGGCAGCGGCCGAAACGATGGACCCGGAAATTCCAGCTAAAAAAATCGAGGCCCCACCGGGAGTCGCGAAAACACCGGGCGAAATTGATTCAGAAGACAGCGAACGCAGCGGCTATGAAAAGGAGCAGCGGGAGCGCTGGGAAGGCTGGATCAAGGATGAAATCGATCGACTCGATGATGGATGAACCGACAGCGGCACGGCCCTCGGTCAACCGCTTGCATTGCCGAACAGATCGTCGAGACGCCGCGTGGCCGCATGGCCGTCATCGCTCCCCTGCGTGGCGTCCACCGAATCGGCATCGGCATTGTCAGTTGTCGGAATGTTCATTGCCTGTCGCACCTGCAGTTCAAGCTGATGCACACGCTCGCGGGTGACCCCGAGGTCCTCCGCCCGGCGATACAGCTCGATACGCTCGGCCGGCGCCATGACGCCGTCGATCAACAACAGGCGGATGACGTCGGAGATCTTCGGCTCCGCGTCGACCGACGAGCTTGTCGCAGTGTGAAGATCACCCGTTCCCTGGCCGGCAAAGACGCCAGCCGCAACTTCCAGTGTCAACCGCGCTTGTGCGGCGGTTTCGATGCGGTCTTCCGGATCGCGTGCCAACAGATTCATCACCATATCGGCTACGGCGACAGGTAATTCTGGACAGAGTTCCCCCAACGGCTGCGGACGATTCTTCCCCAGCGCCTTCACCACTTCGAGCGCCGACGAATTTTCCGGTAATCGGTGAGCCCGCTCGCCGCTCAACATCTCGTACAAGATCACCCCGACAGCGTACAGGTCCGTGCGTTGATCCACATCGCGTCCTCGCCACTGCTCGGGCGCAACGTAATACGGTGAGCCAAGGCGTTGATGCCGGTCGTCATCGCTCAACAGCCCACCACGTTCCGACGGCAGATGAGCAATACCGAAATCCGAAATCTTCGCTTCGCCACGCACGCCGAAAAGAATGTTTGCCGGTTTGATGTCTCGATGGACTACGCCGAGCTCATGCGCCGCCTGCAGCCCATGCAGAATATCCGTGACAATTGACACGCTTCGATCGAGCGGCAGCCGTCCGGCTACACGCAGGCAGTCGCGCAGATTGCCGCCGCGGATATACTCCATGATGATACAGGAGCCTTCCGGGTGGCGCTGCAAATCGTAAACGATGACAATATTCGGATGCTCGAGCTGCCCGGCAATCCGTGCTTCCTGCACGAACCTGGCATCGACCTTTTCGTTCTCAGACCATTTTGTGAAAAGCAACTTGATCGCTGTATCACGACCGATGTGCTGATCGTCGGCCAGATAGACGATACCGAAACCACCTTGACCAATACATTCCCTGATCGTATAGCGTTCGGCGACAGCTGCCGGCAACGGCAAGTGCTCCTCCGGCGATTCGTTGTCACCTAAGTCATTTATATATCGCGTATTATCCGTCATTCAGCGCCCGTGAATTCTGGATGCGCCATTATAGTACCGCTTGTCTTCACAACATGCATATTGGCATCGTACGGTTCGGTGGCAACGCCCGCGGCCGTTCAACCGCAATATAAATCCGCCTCAGATCGCAGCTCGATATAGATCTTCGAAATCGGGTGCCGCAATCGCCACCGGGTTGAAGCCGGCGGTCCACTGCTCGGCGGCATTGGCTGCAAGCGTCGGGATGGCGTCGGCATCAATACCGGCAGCGGCGAGGCTTGACGGAAAAGGCGCCACTTCGACGAAGCCCGCAAGCAGGTCGATCAAAGCATCGATCGACGCTAACCCGGCAGCTGTCGCCAGTTCCAGATAGATCGTTGCCGTATGCGCATCGACGCAGTTGTAGCCGACGACATGCGGCAACATCGTGCCAACCGCCTGGCCATGCACGATACCGAACTGCGCGGTCAATGGGTTGGCCATCGCGTGGGCAGCGCCGAGCATGCTGTTCTCGATGGCGATGCCGGCATAAGCCGCACCAAGCAACATCCCTTCGCGCGCAGCCAGGTCGTCGGGAACTTCGAGAACGCGAGTGAAGTTGGCGCTGGTCAATCGGAAGGCTTCCATGGCATAGAGGCTGGAGAGTGGAGTTTGCCTGGTCGTCACCGCGGCCTCGACCGCATGGCTGACAGCATCAATGCCGGCGCAGGCGGAGACCATGGCCGGTTGTGTCACCGTCAAGACCGGGTCGAGCAACGCGATCACCGCCATGGCTTTACGGTCGCCACAAGCCATCTTGCGGTGGCTGTCCGACTCCGCGATAAGCGCAAACGACTGGCATTCCGATCCAGTACCCGCTGTCGTTGGCACGGCGATCAGGGGCAGCATCGGTTTCGTCGCCTTGCCGAAACCCCAGTAGTCCTGCATATCACCACCGTTGGTCAACAGAAAGTTGCAGCCCTTGGCAGTATCGAGGGCACTGCCGCCGCCGATGCCGACAAACAGATCGATATCCGCCGAGCGCGCCACAGCCAGGCAGGATGCAACGTCATCGGTCGTCGGGTTCTCATGCACGTCAACAAACGAGGTGACAGACAGCCCCGCCGACTCAAGGCTGTCGAGCGCACGCTGCGTATGCCCGGCCTCGGCCACGCCGGGGTCGCTGACAACCAGCACCCGGCTGCCGTATTCGCGTGCCAGCTCACCGAGCCGCTCGATAGCGCCGCACCCATAAACCAGGCGGTTGCGCGCCGGTGAATCAAATACCTCAATCGCCATGAATCGCCTCGATCAACTGTGTGGCATCCGTTAAGTCCGGTACAATCCAGTCGGCACCGGCGCGGATAAGGCGCCGCCGTTTGTCGTTGCAAAGTTTGCCGGGAATGTCCTCGTCGTTCGCTATCCCTACGGTCACCGCGCCGGCATGACGCCCTTCGGCAATTTCGACCGAACCATCCCCGAAGACAACAATGCCGGCCAATGTCTGGCGGCCGACAAGCAATCGCTGCATGACCAAACGTTTGGCATCGCCAATCTCATTACCCTGCGAACCGTGGATACTGCTGAAACAGCCAACGTAACCGAGCAGCGTCGCTTCTTTCTCGACATCGTCCTGATCGGTACCGCTGGCCAGAATCAATTCGACACCGGCAGCATGGAATTGTTTAAGCAGCGCCACGGCACCGGGTACAGTAAACTCCGTAACCGGCTGGCTGCCATCACGGACGCTGGTCATCCGGGCATTCACCGTCGTCATCAACTGCTCGAGATACTGGCGTTTGTATTCGGATGCCGTGCAGACAGCCGATGCCTCGACCAGTCCTTCGCTGCTGGCGATATCCGCCAGAAACATCATCTGCCGGATCGTCTGGATACCGGTGGTTTCATCGACCATCTTGTGAATTTTCTCTGTAAGCCTGGCCCGCTGGTCGGGTGGCAATTCCGCCAGCCTACCGCCGCTGGTGACATTGAGCCCCATGTCGTACATCACTTCATTCCAGCCCCGACGCAGTGTGGAGATCGTGCCGTCGTGGTCGAAAACCGCGTGCGTGATCGCACCGCTGGTGCGCCCGGTAATGCGTTCGATAGCAGTGCCGGCGAGCATATCCGGCGAACGCAGTCCGGAGGCGATTTCCGGAGCATGGATGTAGCGGGCATCGACAATCTGTGCCGCCAGCTCATCGGCATTTGCCGTGCCGGTCTGATTCAGTTTAGTCACCGTAATCGACGCTGCCAGATTGGCGAACTCCGCAGATGCGACAGCGCCGGCACCGGCTGCTGTCGCCAGAGCATAGGCGGCAAGACAGGTGTCGCCGGCACCGACAGTATCTGTCTCGCCCACGACCGCAACGGCTGGTACGTTTACCAGATGGTCGTCGGCGACAACAATCAGCCCGTTCTCGCCGCGCGTCATCATGACGGGACCGCCCAGTCGTTCCGAAGCTTCACGGCAGGCTGTAAGACACTGCTCCGTATCACGCTCATCGACGCTATAGCCCAGCAGACGCGCCACTTCTGTGGTGTTGACTTTCGCCATAACGCCCGGCCGCAGCAGTGACACATCGCGGCAGTCGGCGATGATCAGCAGCGCCGGATTCCTCGCCGCCAACGATGCCAGTTGTTCGGCGAAGTTAACGGTCATCAGCGGCGCCAGCATTTGCTGATTGATGATCAGCACGTCGAGCGACGCCACCGCCGCCTCGAGGCGATTGACGAGCGCTTCGATACTGTCGGACGTCGGGCGATTGCGGGCGCCGAAGTCAAGGCGATTCTGTTCGATCCGGTCCAGCAGCGGTTTGACGTATGTCGATGTGTGCCAGTCGAGGTACTGCACGAGCATCGCACTGGTGTCGACACCCAGTTGATCGAGGCAACGGACAAGCTCGCGCCCATAGATATCGTCGCCGACAAGGCCAAAGGCGTGGATCGCTGCCGGCTCGAGCGCCGCGAGGTTCTTTGCGACGTTGCCCGCACCACCAGGCGCGCAGCGGATATCCTGGCCGTGGTGAATCAGTTTGCCGGTCTCAACAGAATGTTCGTCGGTATCGTCACTGTAGTCGACATACACGTCCAGAGCGAAATCGCCGACAACACCACATCGAACCGATCCGAGACGCGAAAGGATATCACTTAGCTGCGCGGATGTCATGCGGACAAGCGCCTTTGAACATGGGGCTGGTCGCCGTAGACGATATCGACCGTCACGCCGTCGTTGAGGATCGACAGGCGCGCAGCTTCCGTGACCAGCTCGTTAAAGGCGGAATTTGCCGGTGTCGCGATCAGGCCTTGTGCATCGATCTGTGCGATAAGCTGTTGACGTCTTTCCAACACCTCATCGGCTTCGAAGTCACGCGTCTCGGCCTCGATCCGCTGGATCGTCTGTAGGTTGGCAGCAATCGATTCATAACCATAGCCGACCGGTTGCAAACCATCGCCGATCCAAGGGATGAGCTTGAAATAGTCCGGGTTGATATAGTTGTACGCCGAGCCGCCAGGCCCGTCCCCTTTCGTGAACGTATGCGCCATGCCCCGGAACTGATCATCGTGCTCAATCATGCCGGTGCAGCCGTCACCTTCGAAATACATGATCATGCCCTGGTCGTTGCTGCCGGCACCTTGGTTCGGATAGCCCAGCCCCGTGACAACGGACAAAACGCCGCCGTTCTCGAACACAACACGGCCGTTGGCCCACATAAAACCCACGTTGCCGTTGGGGAAGGCGCCTTTGACGCCGACAACAGAAACGGACTGCGGCAGCAGCCCGGTGATGAAGTGGACCTGATCGACATAGTGACAGCCGATGTACACAAACGGGTCGGTGTGGTCGCAGGTGAACCAGTTCTGAAAATTGGAATCACGGTACAGATACGGTTCCA
>CAYWQM010000003.1:6005-58070 GCA_964460215.1 uncultured Lentisphaerales bacterium | reverse complement strand
TCCAGCAGCTTCGCGTCGCCCATTACAAAGTCGCCAAACTGTCCGGCCTGGTACGATTTTCGCGCCAGTAACGCGCGACGGTCGAAACGCTTGTGATACTCGACGCCAACAAACAACCCCTTGTCAAAAGCAGCAAACTCGATCTCGGCTGCTTCATTGTGCGTCATCACCAGCGGTTTCACGCACAGCACGTTCTGGTCATGTGCCAGCGCTGTCATCGTCACCGGGTAATGCATGTTCTCGGGCACAGCGGCAATCACGATCTGTCGCGGAGCCAGCCCGGCAATGACCTCTTTATATAACTCCGCATGATAAACATCCGCCGGCTCATCCAGCGCCGGGTACGGCGTAAAGCTGTGGCCGGGAAATGCCGTTGCGAGCTCCGCACTCTCCGCCAACGCCTTCAACGGCGTGCAATGGCGCGCGCAGATGCTGATTTGGCCAACCACGCCGAGACGCTGCAGGTGGTATAGGGACGGCAGGATCTGGTCGTTTACAATCATTCCGCCGCCGACAATGGCGACGTCCAGCTTCTGATCAGTCATGACGCTATCTCGAATTGTCTGGTTTCCGGATTATAGGTGATGCCGCCCTGCCCTTCCCGATAACTCGCGGGATCCAGACCGAGCAAACGGAGCGGATTTTCGAAGGCAACCTGGCGAATGATCTCCGGCGTCGCAATATCCATGCGCGCCAGATTGTTCACACAGGTTAGCAGATTGGCACTCGAGCCGGCCATCACATTGACGTCCGAAGCCAAATGCACGCGGCCGCTTTCTGTCACCACAACTTCGCGGCCGATCAAATCGTAGGTACCCGGCGGCAGTCCAGCAAACGCCACGGAATCGCTGACAGCGATCAACCCCTCAGGCGAGCGGCAAAGAAACAGTGCCCGCAGAAAAGCTTCAGGCAAGTGGAAGCCGTCGGCGATAAAGCAGAGCCCCAAACTTTCGATACCAAACGCGTTGATTATGATATTGTTGTGTCGATCGATCATCTGACGACAGCCGTTGCCGACATGGGTGAACAGCGACAACCCGGCATCCACCGACGCCTGTAAAGTTGCGAAGTCTGCGTTGGTGTGGCCGGCCGCGACCAAGACATCCGGCGCGACTGCACGCACGAAATCAGCCGCGCCTTTAAGCTCGGGTGCCAACGTCACCAGACGCACTTCGCCTTCGCCGATCTCGCACAAACGTCGAAACTGTTCGAGATCCGGATCGCCGATAGCAGTCACAGGATGGGCACCACGATAACCGTCTTCGGGTGAAATGAAGGGGCCCTCCACATGGATGCCCAAAATCGGACTGTCAGCGCCCTGGCGTTTCTTCGCGTTTACGATATTGGCGACACACTGCTCCAGTGCCGCCCGCTCATTGGTGATCACTGTCGCGAGTAAACCGGCAGTGCCGCAGGCGGCCAGAATCTCGGTACTTTCAATGATACGATCCACACTGGTGTCCGGATCGCAATAGTCGATGCCGGCGTAGCCGTTCACCTGGATGTCGATAAAGCCCGGAAAGGAAATTGTGCTCATGATGTACTCCGCAGCGGTGCCCGTTCGAGGACGCCATGCTCGTGCGGTTTGTTCTTGATTATCTCGTCCGGCCCATAGAATCCTTTGCTGACCCGACTCAGCGAATACACAATGGTGCGCGGGCCAAGGAAGGTGCCGGGGTCAAGTACAGCGCTACAGCCGACCTGGCTCCAATCCCCAAGGCAAACACCCATCTTGGCCGCACCGGTGTTATACCGGCTGCCGTTACACTCGACAATCAGCGGATCATAGTTCCCCGGCTTCATCCCTTGGAAAATGCCCAGGTTGGCAGCCGTCGCCTGGTTGCCAAAATGCCCGGCATAGCCACAAAGGGAATCGCCGATATACGACGGATGCGGATAGTTGCCGTTGTCCATCAGAACGACATTCTTGAGCTCGCCGCCAATGACGCAGCCGTCGCCGATGATGCAGTTACCTCGGATGAAGGCGGATTTGCGCAGTTCGCATCCGCCGCCGATGATCGCCGGCCCTTTGATCAGGGCGCCCGGTTCAATCACCGTGCCGGCACCAACGTAGATATCGCCGCCGGTAACATCGAAACGGGCGTCGATGATGCGGGCACCGTCTTCGACAATAATGCGATGCGGCGTTTCACCCGCACTGTAGACGACAAAACTGGCAACGGAATGGTACTCACCGGTGCTGGCGGTTTTGACCAGATGATCCCCGGTCGTTTCGACCTGTGCCAGCCAGTTGCGGGCGAAAACGGCAATCTGCCGGATAGCGGTGCAGACGCAATTGCAGTCGTCGAAAAGCGCCCGATGGGCAAACGGGTGCGCCTGCCAGTCGAAATAGGTTTCGGGCCGCAATTCGACGGGCACATCGCGCCGCTCGAGCGCCTGCAGATCAATGGAACCATTGGAAGCCATAGTGTCGAGAAAGTAGTTGGAGAAAAGTTGTGTTCAAGGCATGTCGGGCCTGGAGTGCCATCGTTTTTTGAGGAAAACCGTTGCCGCCTGCTTGTTAACCTCAAGGTCGCACGGTCCAACGCCGGTGCGAGACGGCGCGCACTGCATGACTGGGACATCCAAAAAGTTCGTGGTAAAAATGACGAAAAATCTCCAGGGGCTGCCGGCAGGGAGTCCATAGTAAGGCAACAGGGGGAGTCGCCGGGACTGTGCCGCGGCTCGATGGGTGCGGTCGCACGAACAAGCAGCACACTTGCAGGAGCACCGACTTCGCCGTAGCATTACAGGCACACGACCGGCGCATATTGCCGCAACACTATTGAAAGGAGCAGAGATGTCCGCAACCAGTGAAGCATATGACGCTTTGATTGAGCACGCCCGCAAAACGGCTATACTGAAATCCGCCGCATCTGTCCTGAGCTGGGACCGCGAAACCAACATGCCATCCAAAGCTGCGGCGCACCGGGCAGAGCAGATGGCGCTGCTGGCCGGACTGGCCCATGATCGCCAGACCGCACCGGAAGTCGACGACTGGCTCGCTGCCTGTGAAGCCGAGCCGCTCGAAGACGAGCTGCACGGTGTGATGACAACAAACACACGGGAACTGCGCCGGCAGTACGACAAGCAGGTCAAAGTTCCGAAGGATCTTGTCGAGGCGATCTCGCGCGCCACGACACTGGGCAATCAGGCCTGGGCCTCGGCCCGTGAGCAGAACCACTTCGCTACCTTCCTCCCGCATCTGGCCGAGATCGTCAATCTCACCCAGCAGCTTGCAGATGCGGTCGGCTATAAGACGAATCGCTACGACGCGCTGCTCGACGAGTACGAACCAGGTGCGCGCAGCGAGGCAATTGCGGCGGTGTTCTCCGTTGTCCGCGATCAACTGGTGCCGCTCATAGATCAGATCGCCGCCTCCGGCAATCACCCGGACCGCAGCATCCTGACCGGCACCTATGATATCGGGCAGCAGCAGGTATTCATGAAAATGCTGGCGACAGCCATGGGCTACGACTTCGACGCCGGGCGTCTCGATACAGTCGTGCATCCGTTCTGCATCGGCCTCGGCCCCTGCGACCATCGCATCACGTCGCGCTGGGACGCGAATTATCTGTCGTGCGGCCTCTACAGCGTGCTACACGAAGCGGGCCATGCACTGTACGAACAGAACCGGCCGAAGCAACATTGGGGGACACCGGCGGGGGCGTCCATGTCGCTCGGCATCCACGAATCTCAGTCGCGCTTGTGGGAAAACGCCATCGGCCGCGGCCGACCGTTCTGGCAGCATTTTTATCCGCAACTGCAGGGGGTTTTTCGCAGCCAACTCGGCCACGTGTCGCTGGATGACTTTGTGTTTGCAGTGAACGACGTGCGGCGCTCGTTCATTCGGGTCGAAGCCGACGAGGGCACCTACAATCTGCATATCATTCTACGGTTCGAACTCGAGCAAGCACTGATTGCCGGAGAACTGACCGCAGCCGACGTGCCGGATGCCTGGAACGGGAAATTCCGTGAGATCTTCGGCTTGGAAGTTCCGGATGACACACAGGGCTGCCTGCAGGATGTGCATTGGTCCTTTGGCAGCTTCGGCTATTTTCCGACCTACACCCTGGGTAATCTGTACGCCGCACAGCTTTACAGTTGCGTCCAGCGAGAGCTGCCAAAGCTCGAAGAAGACTTGGCAAACGGGCGGTTGAAAGTGCTGCTCGACTGGTTGCGTGATCGCGTCCACCGGCACGGTCGCTGCTACTATGCATCCGAACTGATCGAGTCGGTGACTGGTGAAGCGCTTTCCCCATCGCACCTGGTCGCTGCGCTGACCGAGCGGTATACTCAACTGTACGACCTGTAAGAAGCAACCGCTCCAGGCGAACACTTGCGTTTCAAGCAAGGCGCTGGTTTGGCAAACTTCGCGCTACGCTACCGGTACCGGCTCCTCGCGGACGGCAGCGGCTGCCGCAACGCGCTCGTACAGGCGCTTGTGCCCGGCAATACCGGCAAGGCGGAACTGGCCGGTGTCATGGACCGTCGTCTGGCAGTCGCCGGTGACCGGTCCCGACTGAGCGTACAATTCCTCGTAGGCTTCGTAACTGAGTTCAACGCGATCGCCAAGCATATCCCGATGCAGGTCGCCGGTCAGCCATTCCTGATAGCGGTTACCGACGATACCGCTGAAGAATGACGCCATGCAGCCGGAGCCATAGCTGAACAGCCCTATGCGCTGTCCTGACAAGTCATCGGCGTGTTCGAGCATCGAACTGAGACTGATATACAATGACGCTGTGTAACTGTTGCCGATCTGGCGGTTGTAGTGTAGCGAATCATTAACGCGGCAGATCGGCTCACTGCTCACGGCGCAGTTTTCCGTGGCAGCGGCAATTTCCAGGAGATGCGCGTGCGCCTTCTCGCCCATCCGGGTGAACGGCAAATGATAGCAGAACCGCTCGAAGCCATCAAGGCCGCGGCCGGATTGATGGTGGTAGCCCTTCCAGCTTTCACCGAGTGCGTGCAGATACGTGCGGATCGACAACTTGCCGTCAACGACCGCCTCGTCCATATAATTCGGACGCCAGAAGTCCATGACGTCTTCCGTGTAAGAGCCCGATTCGTTGTCGAGCTGCACCAGGTGCGGTGAGGACGAAATGACCATCGCCACGGCACCGGCGCCCTGCGTCGGTTCTCCGGCTGTACATAAACCGTAACGTGCCACATCGGCGGCAACGATCAGTATCTTCTTGTCCGGATTCCGATGCACGAGAGCAACTGCCATGTCCAGCGCCGCGGTGCTGCTGCAGCAGGCCTGTTTGATTTCGAAGGCCCGGCAAGTGCTGGGGAGGTCGAGCAGGCTGTGTACGAATATCGCACCCGCCTTCGATTGATCGACACCGGACTCGGTGGCAAACATGATCGTGTCGATGCTGTTCCGATCAACGTGAGTAAGGGCCTGCGTCCCGGCATTGGCAGCCATCGTGATGACGTCCTCGTCCGGCGGCGGCACGGCCATTTTTTCCTGGCCCAGGCCGATGTAGTACTTGTCGACGTTCACGCCGCGGGCAGCAGCCAACTCTGCCAGGTCGAGGTAATACCTCGGAACGTAGAAACTGAGTGCCTCAATACCGATATTCATATGTCACACACTGTGAGGTCAAGAAACCCGAATATAACCATAGTTGGAGGTTTCAACAGCCCGGGAAGGCCGAAGAAGTCGCATTCCTGCCAATTTCTCATCGTTTCAGGCACCTGCGGGTGAGGCTTGCGCCAGGCTTACATCGGTGGGCTGCACAGCGTCGGCAGCGCGTTGCAGAACGATCTCGAGAGCGCTGAGGTACTCGAGGAAATTCTCCCGACCCTGGTCGGAAAGAAAGACTGTCGTGCGTGGTTTGACGCCGATAAAACTCTTCTTGATAGTCACCATGCCGGCGCTTTCGAGCGTCTTCAGATGGCGGCTCTGATTGCCATCGGTAAGGTCGCAGGCAGTCTTGAGCTCATTGAAACTGAGACCGCCTGCGGCGGCACAAAGAGCCGACATGATGGCTAGGCGGCTGGGCTCATGGAAGACGCGCTTGAGTTCGTTGTATGGATTGTCCGTATCAATTTTCATGGTTGCTTCTATCGGCACCGTCAGTCGGTCACTCAATTGATCCCTCAACCATCTCCGTCATTACTGCCTGGCGCATGACCGAGTCGACTTTGCCGTCATAATAGATGATGACACCACCGATCCACTCACCGACAAACAGCACCACACCAATCATCAGCGGACTGAGGAATGACTGGCCGGGGACCAGCAAGAGTGCCCCACCGCAGACGATATAAAAGATGCCAAGCCACACAATGCCTTTAGGCAGTACATGGCGGGACGCAAGATTTGCCAGGCCAAACATGGCAAGCCACATGCCGAACAGATAGCCGAACTGACCACACTCGATCAGGGCGACCGTGAAAAGACCGGCCACGAGCAACGGCGGCATGCCATCGATAACCGGCTTGAGGCGACGAATGTCGCGCTTGACTTGGGGGTCAAAAAGAAACCACTGAACGAGGGCACCATAGTTGAGACAGAGGGCAAACGACAGAATCGTAGCCCAGCCGACCAAGTGTGCATTGATGCTCCCCGGGTAGAAGCTCATCGACATGATGCCGGTACCGACCAAGGCTCCGGTGCCGGCGACCGCGCGGGCGCGACCGGAATATCCTTTGAACCGCTGTTTTTCAAGGATATTAGCTTGCAGCTCGCGGACCTGCTTGAGCGTCTGATTTATGTGATCGCCGATCATCTTGTTGTGTCAGTGTGTGTATTTTTGGTTGTGTTTCGCGGGTTCACCCGCGACGTGGTACTATAGCCACAGAAAACTACTTTGTAATGCAAAGTATATATTTTTTGTGGCTGTTGATCCGAAAAAAGAAAAAGGCCCGCCGGCACTGCACTAGCGCCGACGGGCCCATCGCATTTTAATCCTCAAGACTACCGAAACCGGAACTGACGCTCCCGGTTAGACTCCACCCAGTAGCCACGAGACGCCTCGAATGTCACAGTACCAGTAGGTTTTGCATCTATGTAGACCCTGTTGGCAGCATCATAGTAGAACGCCTGGTCCAGGTCGGTATTCTCCATCGGCTGCGGCGTCAACTCCGTCGTGCCAACGAGATTCCAGCTTTCTTTGAGCACGATTTTGTTGTCGCCGGTGAATCCGGATACCACAATATGTTCGATACCATCACGGGCGTTGTAGACCCAGTAGCCGGTAGCAGCTACAATGTTTTCGGCAGCAAAGTAGCTACCGTCTCGGTAGCCCCAGACAACGCCTGTGATGACCCGGCCGGTGTGGTTCGAGAACACCGCATCCGGATCCGAATCGTTCGGTGTGATCGGGAACGACACCAGATTCCACCCTGGCTGCAGAGACACTGTCACCGAGGCACTGGCGCTGCCTATGGTGATGCGGAAAACACGAATACGTTCTTCAGTCAATATCTCCGTATCGAAGTTCAACTCCGTGGTCATCAGCATGTCGATTTCGGTGTCTGGAATGATGGAGAAATCATTCTCTTCATCAACTTCGACCAGATACATCGGCAGATCTGACCTGGGCAGATCCGGGACCGGCCATGACAGGCTTACACTGGTCGGGTTGATACCGAAGTCCAGGAAGAGGTACCACGTCGCGCTTCGGCCGAACGGGCGGATATCCCGTGTCAATGCCCTATGTCCGGTGCTGAAGCCGCGCGAGAAGAAGCTGCCGCCCGGAATCTCGCCACCCGGTGGCGTCACTGGACCTGCCGGCAGATCCACCAAAGTCGGTAGATCAATGTCGATATTGCGATCCCAGCCGTGCGTAGCCTGCGTCTCCCAACCGATCGACACTGTCTGGTCCGGCGTTTCCGTACCGTCACCGTACGTCCGTTCCGCGGTCATCGTCAGGTTCCATTCGTCGTTGATGATTGACACTTCGTTACTGAGCAGACTATCGCCGCTGTGCATCGCGCCGTCGATCGTGAAGGCGGCGACCTGCCAGCGCTGGCCGGTGCGCGTGAAGCGCTTGTCCAGATGGTTGCCCGGTTCTCCGGTTGCCGCATCGGGTTCGGTGACCAGCACTTCGATGCCGTTGAGGAACCAGCGGAAATGCAGGATCTGATCGTCCCGAACACCTTCGACAACCGCGACGAGATCATCGGTAACCAGTGGATTTTCCGGTACGATACGCGGCTGCGACGGTGACAGCACGATGCTACCGGAAATCGGATCGGCACGAACGCCAACAGTCAACGACGGTATGTTGTCCTGGAACCGATCGTGAGCCGCCATCAACAGGTAGTAACGCCCGGGGTTCAACCGCTGCTTGATGGTTGACGACAACGTGTAACCAGCCGTGTCGAAATTGTTGAAGTCATCGTTGTGAGCGATCGGATTTAGCAGGTCGTCTTCGTGATAGAGCCATGAGACTGTGTCGATCGCGAGGTTGATGCCCGACGTACCAAAACCGACATCGGCGTCTTCCAGTTCGCCAAAATCGTTGTGAGTGAACAGGCGCTCGATTTCCAAAGCAGTACCAACCACCGTCGTGACGTCAGAAGTTTCTTTGAGATCGAAGTACACCCAGTCCATATCCTGACGCGGCAGCGAGTGGATCTGACCGGCCGCAGCATTGACCGTGATCGAGTGCGCGTCGGACGATGAGTTGTCCGGTTCAAACGTGTCGCCGCCCGCCGCCGCCGCGTCTGCATCGCCGGCAGCGCCAATGAAAATCACCTCACTGCGGACAGTCTCACTAAGGTTCCCGAAGGTATCCATCGCAATCACTTCGCAGAAGATCGGCTGATTCGCGAACACGGTCGTCGATGCCGGCGGTACAATCTCGTCGGTGACCTGCTGCCCATCAGGACCGATCACCGGCGCAATGCCGCCAAGGACCAAGTCCGCGACCTCTTCACCCTCGCCGTCGTCGGCGGTATCGGCATCGGTGATCTCGCGCACCACGCGCCACCAGGAGAACAGGTAGACGACCCGGTCGCCATCGGGATCAACGCTTTCGGTGAGAATTTCGCAGCGCAGCTCGTCGAGGCCAGGCAAGGGTGCCTTCGGTCGAATCCGGATTGTCGGTTCCGACGGCTCAATGTTGATTTCCCCGATACCACCACCCACAACAATCGTCTGGGTGCTGAAAGCTGACGCACTGCGACGGCCGCCCATGACAGCGCTATCAGAAGCATAGACCTCACAGGTCAACACATCGCCAAGCTCCAGTGCGACAACGTCACCGGAAATTCGGAACGACACAATGCCCAGCTCATCGTTGATCTCCTCGACAACCGGATTGCCGATCAGATTCTCCTCGATATCGGCAGCAGTCGTTCCTACCCAACCGTCGACTGCAGCTTCATCCACCAACACGATGCCCTCGTTGCGGATCCACCGCGAGAAGTACGTGATGTCGTCACCATCCGAATCGACGGACGGCGTGATGATTTCAACGACGAAGGTGACCGTATCATCAGCATCAGCATCAACTGCTTCAACAATCTCCTCGCGGATCGTAATCTCAGGTGCATCCGGAGCATTCAAGCCGACGGCCGACTCCACGGTGTTCGAGGCCAAGCGCTCACTGCGCGCCCCGTGTTCGTCCTCAGCGAGGATGATCGCAACGTAAGCCATCGGATCGTCGTTCAGCCGGTTCGGGACACCGTCGCGGTCCGGATCACCTAGATTCAGCATGTGATTGTCCTGATCATCAATCAGTGTCCAAGGGGCAGCCAGTGCGGGGTTGCCCGGGGTCTGATCAATCGCCCCCACGGCGGTGCCCACTGGCGCCTGGTACCACTCATAGAAGAAGCCGGTCAGATCACCGTTGGGATCGAACTCGCCGGAGGCCGCGACAGACAATTCACTGTCAAGCCCCGGCTCTGTCGGTGTCAGCAAAAGCTCGACATTGGTGACGTCCGGCGAATCATTGCCGTTGCTGATCACGGCACTGAAGAAGGCGCCCTGGACAGGTGTCAACCTGGCCGCATAAGTCCAGCGATTGTTGTTCTCGAACGGCAGCCAGTCGGCATGCCAGGCGAAGTCCTCCATCGTCGGATTGACCTTCAGAGTCGTGTTTGTAAATGGATTCAGCGCAGTATTTTCTATCCACTCGCGACCATCGATATCCGGATCGACATCGATCCAGTACGTGTCGTCGGCGGGATCGTCCGTATCCTGCGTCACCCGCACCGTACCTTCGAAGTCATCCGGATTGAAGGTGACCAGCGGATCAGTCGAGGTTTCGAGAACCAGCGGACCGTCATCGAACTTAAGGTAGAATACAATACCAAGTATCTCGGCCCACTCCGCTCGCTGATGCCGGAATGGACTCTGGCTGCGGACATAATCGGTCCAGGTCAGCTCGCTCTCCGTCCAAGTGTTGTCGCCGTTATCGTCAGCGAAGAAAAAGGCCTTCTCGATGCCAACGGCCCCGGCACCAGCTTCTCCGATCAGCAGCAGGTCAGCTGTGTCGAACACCAGGTTGCCGTTGAGATCCTGCCAAAGCGGTTCGGGCAGGTCCGGATCCCAAAAGCCGTCGCCGTTGACATCCTCGAACATGGCGTTCTGCAACAACACACCGAAGGAATTCGACCGTTCGTTGGCAAAGGCAATGAGGGCTGGATCAACGATGCTCTCCTCCTCTTCCTCCTCTTCTTCCTGGCCACCGGCAGCCGTCAGGTCGCGGTCCGCATCTTCCTCGCCAGTTTCATCTTCCTCGCCAGTTTCATCTTCCTCGTCAGTTTCATCTTCCTCGACCGGATCCTCGATTACCGCACCCGTATCATCGATCGTCGTCAATCCGGTGGCGCCCGCAGACGATTCGCCAGGCAAAGTCGGCTTGAAGGTGACCAGCACTCGCACGATTTCGGTTTCCGTAGTGATAGTGCCATCCTCGGCGGCATCACCGTCGTCCACAACGACTTCCTCTTCGACAACGACGAAGCCGGTGTCGAGACCAAAGTCAAAGACACCCTCGGCCGGGACCAGCCCAGGCTCGTACTCTTCGAGACCGAGTACCTGGCTGCGCGTACGGTTGAAGGCACTGGTTACCTCAGACGGCGTTCGGGTGTGATCCCAGATAATGATTTCGTCGATGTCACCAACGAACGGATTCATCACGACACCATCAGCCACATTTTCCGGATCGATGCCGGCACCGATACGGACGCGGGCATTCATCGACAGGTCCTTGACTTTCGCCTGGTTGAAGGCATCGGTGCGACGTGCCACTTCGATACCATTAACGAACAGCAGCAGGGTGTTGCTGGCAGCGCGGAAGGTACCGGATATGTGCGACCAGACGAAATTGTCCAGCCCGGCCTGGATCGCTGTCGCGCGCTTCGCCTCACGGGTCGTGCGCTGGTCTTCCCATCGGATATACGGCTTGGCGTCTTCATCGATACCGAGCTCGTAGTTGGTGACAATCAGGCCGTTCGCCGGGTTGTGCAGGGTACGCTGGATCACGACCATGCCGTCGTGGAACGATATGTCGTTCCGTGTCAGACCGACCGGTGCACTGGCCGAAGTCAAAGTGACAAGGCCGGCGCCCGGAGTGTCCGGCGTCTCCGGCGTCAGATTCTTGTCCTCATCCAACCCGTCCTCATCCAACGTCAGAATCTTCTCGCTGACAGCAACCACGCGGTACCCGACCGCGTCATTGTTGTTGAGGCTGCCATCGACGATGACCGGCTCGCCGACAACGAAGCCAGCGGCAACGAAGTCGCCATCGACCGTCATTATACGGGCCGTCGCGTCGGGACGGATCCAGGCTTCGACCGTCCAGTCGGTGAAACCGAGACGCTGTACGTCAGGATTCGCCAGGTTGGTTACCAGGTCGTTGGTGCCCTTCTCATTGGTCCGCGGCACCTCGATAAATGACTGGCCGTCGAGCGAAAGGATGAGATTCTCCGTGATCCGCTTCGACAGACTGTCCGTACCGGAACTGTCGAAGCCGTCACTTATATCGACGCGCTCGAGGATATCGCTGTAACCGTCATCATCCGTATCGACCAGTCTCGGGCTGGTGCCGAAGAAGACTTCCTCAATATCCGAGAGGGTATCCCCGTCAAGGTCCGAGTCGTCGTTATCGGCCACCCACGGATCGCTCTGGGCGCGGTATTCCTCGAGGTTGAGGCGACCGTCGAAGTCGGGATCGCCATCGGCACCATTGATGCCTTCGGCACTCAGCGGATCGAGGTTGAGGTTGTCACGCTTGGATTCGACTTCCCAGCCGTCCGGCAGTTCATCGCCGTCCGTATCGGAATTGCGCGGATCGGACCCCACCGCCTGCTCCTTGTGGTTGGCCAGGGTGTCGAAGTCCCAGTCCTCGGCGCCGTCTTCGATACCATCGCCATCGGTATCGATCAACGTCGGTACCGATCCGTTCAAGACTTCCCAGCCGTCGTCCAGCAGATCGCCGTCGGTGTCGTTATCGCGCGGGTTGGTCAGGTAAAGCAACTCGTCGAGGTTGGCGAGCTGATCGCCGTCGGGATCGGCGGTGCCGTCGGGAACCAGTGGATCGAGCTGGTTGTCGCGTTCCCAGCCGTCCGGCATCAGGTCACCGTCGGTGTCGCGATTGGTCGGATCGGTGCCGGCGAGGAATTCATGGACGTTCGAGAGTCCGTCACCGTCCTTGTCGTCAGTCAAGATATCGTCGAGTTGCTTCGGATCGAGGTTGAAATCGACCTCGTAGCCGTCCGGCATCTGGTCATCGTCGGTATCCGGGTTGAATGGCTCGGTGTCGTGGATGTATTCCTCGAAGTTGGTAAGGCCGTCCGCATCCGGATCCTCGTCGCCATCGTCAACCTGCGGATCGAGTCCATTGTCGATTTCCCAGATGTCCGGAGCGCCGTCGCCGTCGGTGTCGATCTCGATGAGGTTCGGCACTTCGTCTTCGGCAAACGGTACACCACCCGCGAACGGGGCGCCCTTGGCGACGGCGTCGAAGTCGTTGCGCAAGGTGAAATCCTCGGCACCGTACTGGCGCTGGTACGGCGGAATCTCGTCGGTCCACTGGCCGTCATCCATGCGGAAGTAGGCACTGAGGCGTGTCTCCGTGCCGGAAAGCGCCACATCGCGCAACGAACTGACAAGCGCCGTCGTTCGCGCCTGGCTCCACAGACGAACTTCGTCGATGTGCCCGACAAAGCCTTCGACCTGATCCACCGTCGCCACATCGTCCGGCGCGCCGATCGTCAGGTTGCCCTCGCCGAGCAATGGTGCGATGCCGACGAACAGCGCCGGTTCTGCAATGCCGTCGACATTCAGCCAGAGCTTGCCGTTCAGTAAGTCGAGTACACCAGCGAGGTGATGCCACTCAGTATCGCCGAGCGCCGCGTCCGCGAGGACCTCGATATCGACAGCTGCGCTGGCTACCGTCCAGTTGATCGGCGTGTACTTGATATACGGCTTGCCATCACGCAGACCCAACTCGTAGTTGACCGGGCCGGCGGGATCAGCAGTGCTCAACTTACGGATGACGACACCAGTGCTGCCGGCAACCGCGGGCTTGACCCAGGCCTCGATAGTGAACGATTCGAGCTGGTGCCGCGTGCGGCTCTCGACGGACAGATAGTCTCCGGACCCGAGCAGGGCGCTGCGTTCCACTAGCGGGCTGAGCGACGAGTTCGGATCGAAACCGTCGAGCAGTTCGTCGAGGTCTTTCAGACCGTCATCGTCACTGTCCCACAGCAGCGGATCGGTATCGTAGACATTGACTTCGAGACCGTCCTGCAAACCGTCACCGTCCGTATCGAGCGTCAGCGGCGACGTGTCGTCGGCCAGATTAAGGACCTGATCGACATTGGTAATCTCGGTGACGGCGCCGGTCAGGAACTCGTCACCCGCGGTCGGCACGGCATTTGGCGGCACCCCGCCGACATCCCGGAACGTCCAGTCCGCCGGTGTCCCGTCACACACCGCGCAAGTTGCGAGCATACCCTGCTGGCCAGCGAAATCATCTCCAGGATCGGTCCCGTCGACGTTGACATCGACAAAGAAAACCTTGCCCACATTGGCCGGATCCGGTGCCGGTTCGTCAGCTTCAAAGTTCGCCGTCAAGTCCGTGATGTTCCATACATTGCCGGCGTCGTCATAGATCGCCAAACCCGGCAGCGGCCGTTTGCCGTCGACCCCGAGGAATTCCTCGATATTGGTCAAGCCGTCGTAGTCGAAGTCTTCGTCGGCGTCACTCTCGCCGTCGCCGTCGGTATCGCCATTGTTCGGGTTAAGGTCGAACTCACCGCCGATTTCATCCTTGAGAACAATCAGGTTCTCACTGAACAACAGCTCGAACCAGTTCGGCAAACCGTCACCGTCGTTGTCGAGCAACGCTTCGGCACTGGTATCGAAGACGTTACCAGTGACCACACCGGCATGACGCCAGTTGAGCAGCCAATCGAAGCTGTGCGTGAAGTCTTCCAGACTGCCGACGCCCGCGGCCTCGTTGCCGGTAATGCGATCCGCACCGCCGTCATCAAAGGTGTAGTAGGCAAGCAGGCGCGGCAGCAGGGTCTGCGCGATGGTGACGGTCTCTTCGGCGATTTGTTCGTCGCCCGCAGGGATACCGCCTTCATCCGGTTCGACGACATCACCGGCGATACCACTGCCGGCAACGTCATCGGCTTCGCCACCTTCGACAACTGCCTCCTCATCGTCATCATCGGCGTCATCGGCGTCATCGCCGTCATCGGCATCATCCGCTTCATCCCCGTCAGCCGCATCGCCAGTTTCTCCGCCAACCTCATCAACGGCGCCAGCTGCAGCGTCACCCTGTTCGTCGTCACTGCCGGCCGCGGTACCAGTGGCCTCTTCGACGAACTGGAAGGCGGACAAACGTCCACTGTCGTAGATGCCGCCCAGTTCTTCTGCGCTCATCACGCCCTGCCAGATAGCGATCTCGTCGAGCTCGCCGCTGTACAAATCATCGATCTGCCCGGTGGCATCGTCCCAGGAGCCACCGATATAGAGATTGCCGGGACCGGCCATAGCGTTGCCGAACGGCATGCCGATCTCGGTCTCACGGTCAAAACTCTGACCGTTCGGGATGAACAGATCCAAGGCCATGTGGAACTGGCTCAGGTCGAGACTGATCGCAATCATCGAGAACTCGCCGCCGACCAGGCTGCGCTCCGATGTAACAGAGACCAGCATGTTGGTCACTTCCGTGTGATACTCGAATGTGACCCGGTTGTCATCCTCGAGATAGACCCGGTAGGTGTAGAGGTTATCTGTGCCGACATGCTTCTCGAGCAGCGTCATGCGCAGGTTATCTTTGTTGTTCGGGTTGACCCATAAGGTGACGGTGTACACACCCTCGTCGAGCGAGTCGTTGTCAATAACCGTGATGTAGTCGTTTTCGCCGTCGAAGTTACCGACACGCGTGACGAACGGATCGAGCGAGTCACGGACGTTGGTACGGTTTTCGAACTCGATCTTGTCGTCGATGCCGTCGTCATCGGAATCGGCCAGATTCGGGTGGGTACCGAAAAGCTGCTCGTCCCAGTTCTTGAGGCCATCGTCATCAGGATCTGCGAAGAAGTCGGCTGTGGTGCCGTCACTGGAAAAGACACGCGGATTTGTTCCGGCAAGGAACTCGAACAAGTCGGTCATGAAGTCGCCGTCATCGTCGTCCGTGCCATCGCGATCGAGCGTAGCGAAGTACGACTGTTCCCACCAATCGGCCATGCCGTCGAGGTCGGTATCGGCAATCTTGCCTTCAATGAATGGATGCGTATTGGCCGGATCGGCATCGATGTCGCGGATCATTTGGGCGCCGTTAGCAGGTGTGGCATCACCGTCGACAAGGGTACCGGCGTTCTGCCAGAAGCGCCACCAGTCGGTCGTGGCTACACCGAAGTCCTGGACATGCCCGGCGGTACGAGCCGAGCTGGTGCCGTCGTCGAAGCGATAATAAACGCTGCTGGCACCGGCGGCGGCGCCAACCATCGAAGCGTTAATGTCCTCGATCGACAGTGCCGACTGGGTGATCCGAACTTCGTCGATGAAACCATCGAAACCGTCACCTATACGGACATCGACCGGCCCCGGGCCGTTGGTGAACGGTCCGGTCAGCACACGCTGCGAATGGATCAGCGTACCGTTGATGTACAACTTCAAGTCCCTGGTCACGGCATCGTAGGACGCGGTCAGATGCGACCATGCCAAGAGGTTGATCGTATCGTTTACACCAATGATCAGGTCCGTCGGCAGCCTGATTTCATCGCCGCCCGTATTCGGATGGAACATGATGTACGGACGCTTGTCCGCATCGATACCGAACTCGTAGTTGGTGTAACCCGTGAGACCGGTTGTAGCACCGACTGTGCGGCGGAAGAGCGTACCGCCGGCGGTACGCGGATAGACCCAGGCACCTAGGGTGAAGCTTTGGCCGGCAGCGCGGCTGGTCTTCGGCAGCTGGACATAATCGTCCGCCGCAACTTCGAGGATGCGCTCGATGACGATACTGGTCGCATCCGCCGGATCGAAGCCGGCCTCGACTTCGTCACCGTCGCTGACCCCGTCATCATCGGTATCGGCATTGTACGGATCGGTGCCGGCAATCTGCTCGTCTTCGTTCGACAAGCCGTCACCGTCCGCGTCTTCGATATCGTCATCGACACCGTCACCATCCGTGTCTCTGGCGAGCGGGCTGGTGTGGGTACGATACTCGTAGAGGTTGGTCAGGCCGTCGCTGTCGCCGTCGAGTTCGGCGAAACCAAGGCTGGCTTGCACCGATTCCTGCGACTGCTCGAGCACCAGGCTGGCAATCTCGACATTGGCGTTGGCATTAGCGCTCGAATCACCGAGGAACAATTCGGTGATTCCGCCGGCACCGATATTGCCGGTCGCCTGCGATTCGTCGTCGATAAACACTTCGACATTACCATCGAGGTCACCGATGAGGCGGTATTCATGGAAGGCGGTGGTTTCGAGATTGACAGTCGACGTGCCGCCGGCAATGACGTTGACGGAATCATCGTCAAACTGGAGCGTCACGCCCGGCTGGCCAAGACGAATTTCGAAACCGCGCGCGGTCGCATCGATCGGGACCGGCTCGGCGGTTTCAGCTTCATCGTCGTCGGCCTGTTCCTGGGTGGCGAGTTCGACGCGCACAACACGCATGCGTACGGTCAGTATAAAGGCAAGATTGGCATCCAGTTCTTCAGTCAGCGAATAACCGAGTGTCGCGTTATCGCCCGCAAATCCGCTACCAACAGTATCCATGACCAGCAGGCCGCTGTCGGCATTGAACGCCTCGACCTCGTCGGTGCCGACAAAGGTGAAGCCCTGCTGCGACGGGAGCTGGTTGGTATTAAGTTCAATACGGCTGGTCGTCGTGATTGAATCGGCCACCTCGACATCGGCGTCGAACTGGACAAACTCCAGTTGGATCAACTCGGCCTGGGCATTTGAAACCCCGCTGATGTCGCCAACCTGCAGATTGCCGGAGCCGCCGCCAGTCTGTCCGAACGGGCCTTCGGCGATCAGATTGTTATCGACGAACACCTGGTAGCCGGTGTTTGGATCGCCGACCACACGAATGTCCCGGAGCTGAGTGTTGTCCAGTGGCACAAAGGTGTTCTCCACAGTATCCGTGCCGTTGGCAATCGCCAGCGTATCCTTGCTCATGCCAATGACCACACGATAAGCACCGCCGTCGATGACCACCGAGAAGCCGAAGTGATCCGGTGTCTCGTTCTGGTCAACCGGCTGCCGCTCAAAATCAGCGATGCGGGCAGTGAACTCGAGGATAAACGGTTCGGCGCCATTGACCGGGCCTTCGGCGTAGGTAGCCGTCGTCCCCAGATCCAGGCCCATGGTATTCTGCACGATGCGACCGTTGACAGCGTTGAACGTGGCACCCTCGCCAGCCCCCCCGGCGAAAGCCCAACCTTGCGCCGAAGGCAAGCTGAGCGCATCGATATTAAACTGCCCCGTGATCTGGTCCAGCGGCACACCCTGGAAGCTCTCGATGTCCGGCAGGTTGAAGTCGAAAATATCGAAGGTATCGCTGAACATGGCTTCGAACGCGTCGGCGATTGCGTCGCTGTTGATGTCGTCGAACCCGTACACCGTTGCAAACTGCGTGTCAGTCACATCGGTCGCACCAGGCACGATATCGAGGACGTAGTCGAGACCGATCCGGTTGCCGCGGATCGGCACGCGATAGTCTTCAACAGTCTCGCCGCCATCGTCGAAGCGATAGTAGGCGAGAAGCTCGAAGTCACCTTCCTGCACGATGTTATCCCGGAACTGCTCAATCAGTGCCCGCGTCCGCGCGGTGCGCCAGAAACGGAACTCATCGACGAAACCGTCTGTAAAGACGTTGTCCGGGTCTGTACCGTCGCCATCACCACCAAGGGAGACGATGACATCGCCGCCAGCCGGCATGTCGACCGGGAAAACATTGCTGACAGTGCGTGTAAGCAGACCGTCGACAACCAATGCCAGTTCAAATTCCTCGTCATCGTAGACCACCGCCACATGGTGCCACTCATCCGGTGCCAATGCCGTGAAAGTGTCGACACCGCCACCGACTTTTACGACCCGGTTGATCAACGGGTTGACTGGATCGGGAGAGCTCGAAACGAAGCTGGCATACGGTACATGATCTTCCAAACCAAACTTGATCGAAAGCGCCCCGTTGACGCGGGCACCAGCAATCAAACCATCACCGTCGGCACCCGGGCGGATCCAGGCCTCGATCGTCCATTCACTGAGTGACTCGAAGCGCTTCTGGCGAGGCAGCACGACACCGCCGGCCGGGACGTTCTCCCAGGGCAAGCTGCGCATGACAGGCGGTTTCGCAGCACCAACCATGTAGTCGCTCGAATACTGCGGGTTGGTCAGGTCATCGAGCTCGACATTGTCCGCAATACCGTCATCATCGGTATCGGCGTTGGCCGGATCGGTGCCAATCTCCTGCTCCTGCCCGTTGGAGATGGAATCGCCGTCGGTGTCATCGTAGAAGTCGTTCCGGCCATCGGTGTCGGTGGCCGCGTCGGTATCCGCAACCAATGGATTGGTGTTGGAGAAGTACTCGTACAGATCATTCAGACGATCGCCGTCGCTGTCAATCTGGCCATTGGAATCGAGGTTGCCGAAGTGGGCGATTTCCCACACATCGGCCATCAGATCGCCGTCGTTGTCATCGGTAATTCTCACCGGCAGCTCGGTATCGGGCACGACGATGGTGGCATCGCCCTCGAGGATCGCGGCATGTCTGTAATCGGCGCGCCAGTCCTGGAACCAGTTGTAGTCGACGGCGTACTCGACACCGTTCCGG
Source organism: uncultured Lentisphaerales bacterium (assembly GCA_964460215.1). Lineage (GTDB taxonomy): Bacteria > Verrucomicrobiota > Lentisphaeria > JABSQK01 > CAJWLW01 > CAJWLW01. The sequence goes on along the minus strand of CAYWQM010000003.1, from coordinate 38,799 downwards.
GTAATCACCTGATGGTCGAAACGCAGGTAACTGGCAAGACCGCCGGCGGTCGCCAGGATGACCGTGCGCTGGCTGTTGATCGAGGCCTTGGAGCGCGCGGTGGCCCAAATGCGCACTTCATCGATCCAACCTTCGAAGCCGGCACCGATGGTTGTCGATACCGGTCCCGGACCATTGCTTGCACTTGTGTTCAAGGTGATTGCAGCGGCCTCTTCAGCGCCGTTGACATACAAGCGCAGGCTTTCGTCGACCGGATTGAACACTGCCGCGAGATGCGTCCAGATCTCGAGCGGTACGAAGTCATCGACCGAGGTCACCTGCAACGATGTCACTTCGTCGACGTCGGTGAAACGCACGAACGGCAAACCCGCAGCGGTAATACCAAGGGTGTAGTTCTCCGGGCCGACGTTGCGGCTGATGATGATATCCTCGCCGGCAAAGGCGGCCTGCGGATTCACCCATGCTTCAATTGTCCAGCCGCCATCGAAGGCAAACCGACTGGCCTGCGGCAATGACACGAAGTCGCCGGTACCGTCGAGTTCGAGCACGCCGTCGACTGCCGGGTCCGTCGCCGCGGCGCCGTCAGTTCCAGCCAGCCATTCGGCGTTGTCCGCATCACTATCACCATCTGTGTCGTCGCTCAACGGATGGGTACTGAGTTCCATTTCCTGAATATTGGTCAGGCCATCGTTGTCCTCGTCTTCATCGCCGTCATTGATACCATCGCTATCCGTGTCCGCACGGTTCGGATCATTGCCGGAGAGGAACTCGTAGAAATTGTTGATACCGTCATTGTCCGGGTCTCCCTGGACGTCGCTGCCGATTCCGATGCTAATCGTGTTGTCCACCAGTTCGCCGCCGCTCAGCAGGTTGCCTGTTTCGTCGATAATCTCGACGATGCGTGACGCATTGACTGCGGCAACCTGGGCATTGCTCAGGCCATAGAACTGGTGGAACCAGCCGCGGCCGAACTCGTCGTTCGGCGGCGCTTCACCGGCGGCCGTCGGGACAAAAGACAACCAGGTCTCGGAAGCACTCCACAAGCGAATCGGGGCGTCCATTTCGTATTGGACACTGATCCCGTTCTCATCATCGACACCCGGGAAAGCGCCGGACGAGCCGAGTTGTCCGAAAGCAATGTCGGTCGTCGTACCCTGTGCATTATCGAAACGTACGACCATACCAATAGCAAACGGATCGACGGCGGTCTCCGGCAATGACAGCGGATCGTTCGGGCCGGTCAGGCGCCACGTCATACGGTTCCATCCGAAAAACAGGCCCTCTGAACTATCTACACCGTCAATCGACAGCGCACTGTTCAAACCGGAACCGCTCGCAATGTCGAAGAAAAACAATTCACTCTGCGCATTGATGGCGCCGGCAGCGTTCGCCGCATCGGTGTAGGCGGGCGTCGTCGTGTTGACGCCAACCAGCACCGGGTTGGTGAAATTATTTTCCGCCATCGCCTGCAGGACAATTTCCGGAACGTCAAAGAAGAAGTCCTTCGACAGGTATATCGTGTCAACTCCCTCCGTCAACAAATCGGCGCTCTGCAGCGGCGACATTTCCGGGTTCCAGCCTTCGACGCTGTAGCCGCCGAGGACGGTGTTGTCCAGGGCGCCGGTTTCAACAACCGACACTCTGCCCGCCGGTTCGGTGAAGTTCGGCAAAAGAGCGTCGGTGAAATTAAGCGCCTCGAACCAGTCGGGGATGCCGTCGCCATTGAAGTCATCGCCATTCTCTGTCTGATTGGCGAGCCCGTTCAACGCATCCGCAGGTGGTCCATCGACGCCATCGAACGCGACCGCCGCCTTACCAACGGCTGTACCATTGGCCACGACCGCCGCCACAAAGCCGTCGGTCGTGGCGCCGCTGAGGGCGTATTCGTTGCCGGTGCGATCGCCGCGGATCGGGACGCGGAAATCCTCGATCGTGTCGCCGCCGTCGTCGAAACGGTAGTAAGCCAACAGGTCTTCCGAACCTTCCGGCACCAGCTGGTCGCGGGACGCTTCGATCTCGGCGCGTGTGCGCGTCACGCTCCAAATGCGGATTTCGTCGAAGTAACCGTCGGTCAGTGCAGTATCAGCTGCTCCGGTGCCGTCACCAGCGATATACATAGTGGCATCGCCGGCGAGCGGTTCGTCGAAAGCAACGTGGTTGGTCGCTGCATCCCAGATCAGACCATCGATATAAACGGTGATCGTCTGAGCACCGCGGTCAAAGACGGCCGCCACATGGTGCCACTCATTGGCCGGCAAGGCGGTAAATTCACCGGCACCGCCCGCTGTCAACACGTTACCAGTCTGGGTTTTGTAGCTGGCATACGGAACACCGGCAGTGACACCGAATTCGGCGATGTTCTCGCTCGAGGCGCGCACTGCCAGGATCGTACCGGTGGTGTCAGTTTCAAGGTAGACCCAGGTCTCCATCGTCCACGACCCGACACCGAGGCGGGTGAAGCGCCCCGGCTTCGGCAGCGACAGACCGCGGTCCTCGATGGAATTGAGGGCCAGGACTCGTGGGGTTGAGCTGCTGACAACGCCTTCTTCCAGCTCGACAGCGCTCATCGAGTAGTTGGGATTGGTATCTTGATCGATTTCGTCACCGTCCGTTTCACCGTCGTCATCCGTGTCGGCGTTACTGGGATCGGTGCGGTAGAATTGTTCCTGGATATTGGTCAGACCGTCGCCGTCCTCATCGTCGTAACTGTCGCTGAAACCGTCGTTGTCAACATCGGCCAGGAAGGGGCTCGAGTCGGCATAGAACTCGTAGAGGTCGGTGAGACCGTCGCCGTCGAAGTCGCTGAGGCCGTCGCGGCTGAGATCGCCAAAGTTGGCAATCTCCCACTGGTCGGACATACCGTCGCTATCAAGGTCTGTTTCGAAGGTGACCGGCGGTTCAACGGCCGGTACAACGATCGTCGCGCCAGTCGTCAGCAACGCCGAATTCCAGTAGTTGTTGCGCCAGTCCTGCGACAACGTGTAGTCGGCTGCGTAACGGGTCGTACCGGCATCCAGCGACAGTTCGTCATGGTCGAAGCGCAGGTAGGAAGTCATGCCGCCAGCGAGGATGACGTGGCGATTCGTCTCGATCTCGCTTGCAGGTTTCGCACTCGTCCAGATGCGGGCCTCGTCGATCATACCATCGAAACCTTCACCAACGACAGTCACTGCCGGCCCCGGTCCGTTGATCAGGGTCTCGAGCGCAATCAGGCTCCCCGCTTCCTCGGTACCGTTGACATAAACACGCAGACTTTCATCGTCCGGATTGAAGACCGCCGCCAGATGCGTCCAGGCACCAACCGCGATGTTGTCGATTGCCGCCGCTTTGACCTCGAAGTCGCCGAGCACGTTTGCAAAGCTGGCAAATGGACGGCCCGCGATGTCGATGCCCAGCTCATAGTTGATGTTGCCGGTGCTGCGGCGAATGACGATACTCTCGGTGTCGAAGTCGTCCGGATACACCCACGCCTCGGCTGTCCAGCCGCCGCTGGCCGCGAAACGGCTACTGATCGGCAGGATGACCTTGGCCCCGGCATCGGTGTCGGGATCGATCTGCAGGACAGCGTTGTAACCGGGGTCGGTACCGTCCAGTGGATCGGTGCCGGCAGCCACTTCGGCGCCGTCGGCAACGCTGTCGCCGTCAGTATCCGGGATACCCGGATCACTCCCTAACTCCTGTTCCTCGAGGTTATTGAGGCCGTCGCCGTCGGCGTCCTCGAGGGTATCGGGAATACCGTCGACGTCTGTATCAGCAATCAACGCACTGGTGCGGGCATAGTATTCGTAGAGGTTGCTCAGGCCGTCGTCGTCATCGTCCTCAGCGCCAAACCCGGCAGTATTGACGGTGACATCGGAGATAAACGTCTGCTCGATAGCCAGCGACGAGATCGTCGCCTCGGCATTGCCGGTGTTGCCGATATCGCCGAAGCTCACGGAACTGCCGGTGTCCCCGTCGAGGTCGCCGGAGGCCACTTCGCTGCCGTTTACCGAGAATTCGTAGGTGCCGGCCGCCGGATTGACCAGGATCTCATACGTCTGCGACGACGTGGTACCGCTTGCGATCACCTGCTGGGCATCGCCCGATTCAATGACGATCTCCTGGTCATTGAGCCGGAAGGTCACGCTGCCTCCCGACGACGTCACCTTGAAGCCGAAGCCACCGGCGGTAGCTACCGAATCGACCGGTTCGTCACCGGCCTCGCCGTCGTCACCGACGACAACGACGTCGTCATCCTCCTCGTTCTCATACTGATCTATCGACGCAATGATCGTCAGCGTCATTGATTCTGACATATCGATCTCGTCAGTCAACTCGGTACCGGACAGGACATACTGATTCGTACCGGTGTTGAGGCCGGAGCCGACAGTATCCTGCGTGATCGCGCCGTCGGCCGCTGAAAAGGCGTCCGCCTCTTCAAGGTCGTTGCCGGCATTGGCATAGGTCCAGCCCTGTTCACTCGGCAGGACCGCAGTATTCAACTCGATCTCCCCACCGCCGGCAAAGTTCGAATCCGACTGGCTAGGCAGGTTCGGTTCTGTCGCGAACTCGATGATGAACGGCAACTCGAACGACTCCCCGTTCAGGAGGATCGGATGATCATTCCAGCCACCGCCAGGCGCCATGGCAACGAAGTCCTCGCCATCGGAGCCGCCCTCGTTGTTGCTGTCGTCCGGTTGACCCTCGGCGAAGCCGTCAAAGTCGTTGTCCTCGTCCCAGACTGTGCCGTCGATCCAGCGGAAAACGTCCTCCTCGACCTGGTCAGTCAAGCCGATCCACACTTCGGCTTCAGCCACCTGCTGGCCAATGAAGTTGTTGAGCGCCGCCGACTCGATCACCGGCAGCTGACCGCCCAGCGAGATGGCGAAGTCGCGCGCCTCAAACCATGTCAATGGCTCGTTGACAAACAGATAGAAGCCGCCGCCCGCGAATTCCTCGAGATTTTCCGCGAAGATACCGGCTGCCTCGAAATTGAAGTCTACGGCCTGCCCTGCCTGGAATCCCGGCACCGAGAAGGGGAAAACGTTGATTTCTTCGTCAAACAAAGCGTGGTACCAGTCGGCCACGCCATCGCGGTCCCTGTCGTCGAGCCCGTCGACCAGCGCCGCCTCAAGTGAGGTCAGGCCGGGTTGGTCGATCGCGAAGTTCAATCCGATACGGTTGCCGCGGATCGGCACACGGAAGTCCTCGATGTTGTCGCCGCCGTCGTCAAAGCGGTAATAGGCCAGAAGGTTCTCATCGCCTTCCTGAATCCAGGAGTGGCGGTTGTTTTCGAAGTCCTGGCGTGAGCGGGCCAGCGTCCAGATGCGGAACTCGTCCAGGTAACCGTCGTCGAAGTAGGTGTCGGCGGCGCCGGTACGGTCACCAGCCATCCACAGCGTGAGGATGCCTTCGACCGGTCCGGATTCGCGAATGTCGCTGGCCGATTCGGCCCACAGCACACCGTCGACGACCAGCAGCAGGGCATTGTCGCTCGAGTTATAGCTCACTGCAACGTGATGCCACTCGCCGGAGCCGAAAGGCGCCATCTCACCGGTGTCGATCGTGCCAATCGGCACGTCGTCGCCACCGAGTTTCATCGTCGTACCGTCGTCCTGCAGCAGGCTAACGAACGGTGCACCGTTCTCAATACCAACCTTCAACGCGGTCACGCCGTCGACAACCCCGGCCAGGATCAGGCCGTCGGTGTCGGCCCCGAGCTGGATCCAGGCCTCGGCACTGAAGGAACCCGTACCGAGATTGCGGAAGCGGTCCTGGATCGGCAGCTTGATGCCGAGGTCGGTCGTGGCCGCCGCCACCAACGCAAGGTCCAGGCTGCGGTGGATCGGTGCCTTGGGAAGGCCGACCGCCGTCGGGAAGCTGAGTGAGTAAGCCGGATGCGTCCGCTGGTCGACTTCGTCGCCGTCGCTAAAGCCGTCGTCGTCGGTGTCAGCGTTTGAGGCGTCGGTACCGAAGCGCTGCTCGGTAGCATTGCTCAAACCGTCGGCATCGGTGTCGTCCTCGGCATCGTCGAGGCCGTCATTGTCACTGTCGACCAAACGCGGATCGGTGCCGGACAGGAATTCATACAACGTCGTCAGACTGTCGTCGTCCACATCCTCGCTGCCATCACTCGATACGAGGTCGCCGAAGAAACGCAACTCCCACTCGTCGTCCATGCCATCGTTGTCGGCATCGGCATCGATCACTGCCACTGGCGGGATTTCCGCCAGCGTCGCAACGTCGACGATCTTGGCGCCGTCACCTGTCAGCGTCGCGGAGTTGCCCCACAGGCTGGTCCAGTCCCGCGGATACGTCGCGTCCGCCGCGTAGCGGACATCATAGAAAGCGACTTCGCCGCCGTCAAATCGGAAATGGCTCGCTAACGACCCCGCGCCGCTGGCCGCCGGCCCCTCGTCAGTGGCCACGGATGTGAGCACAGAGTTCATGCTGGCGGCGATTGTCGCTTCGTTTGCCGCGCCGCTCCAGATGCGGACTTCTTCCATATATCCGTCGAAGCCTTCACCAATCCTGGTGAAGACCGGGCCGGGTCCGTTCAGTGCCACGTTTTCGATGACAATCGTCGAGGCTTCCTCGACGCCGTTGACGAACAGGCGCAGGAAGTCGGTTTCCGGATCCCAGGAGGCAGCGACATGTTCCCAGGCATTGTCCAGGATCGTATCGGGCCCTTTCGCCTCCACCGTCACCGTGCCGGTCAGGTCGTGGCGGTCGAACTTCACAAACGGGTAACCGCCCGTGGTGATACCCAGGACATAGTTGATATTGCCGGTGTTGCGGTGGATCAGCGACGCCTCGGTGTCGAAGTCGTGGGCAAACACCCAGGCCTCCAGGGTCCAGGCCTCCAGCGCCAAGCGGTCGTCGGTTGGCAACTGCAAGTACGGCCCGGTCAGATCCGGATCATCCGGATCGATCTCGAGCACACCGTCCTGGCTCGGACTGAAGCGGTCGAGCGGGTCCGTACCGTTGTCGCTCTCGGTGCGATCGGACAAGCTGTCGCCGTCCGTGTCGGTCAGCATCGGGTGCGTCCCAAGCAGCTGTTCCTGCAAGTTGGTCAGGCCGTCGCCGTCGGCGTCCTCATCGATGTCCAGCAACTGATCTTCGTCGGTATCAATCAGGTTGGGATCGGTTTGCGCCTGGTACTCGTACAGATCGGAGAGGCCGTCGCCGTCGGCATCGGGGCCGGCGTCCAGCGCGAGCTCATCTTCCTCTGGCAGGACACCGCTCATGATCTCGACGCCGTTCAGGGTCACCTGAACCGTGCTGGCGCTGTTGACGACATTCACGGTATTCCATTCATTAAGCGCCACAACGACGTCGGAAGTGGCAATCGTCGTCGCCACGCCGTCTTCAACGACCGCGATGGACGTGCCGATGCCATCACCGATCAGTCCCGTGCCGACGGTGCCGGTGTCAGTGTCCTCGGTGTCCTCGGTGTCCTCGGTGTCCTCGGTGTCCTCGGTGTCCCCGGGCACAATGAAGACGAGGGTGTAATTGAGATTGTCCTTGAACACCGGGAGGAAGTTCAGGGCGGCAGTCTCCGAATCCAGCCGGAAATCGAAGGAGGTGTTGGTCGACAACACGCCCAGACTCAGGATATCGGTCGAAGCACCACTGTGCCCCAGCGCCCCATTACTGCTGTTGCCCGGGGTGATGATGCTGAAGTTGCCAACATCGCCAACGGCAGCGGTAAAGCCAGGATCGGCGACCTCGAACTCCTCGGATACCGAGCCGGAGGAAATATTATCGAGTGCCGCTGCATCCCCGAAGCCGACCGCCGTTGTATCAGCATCGACAACGATTCCCAAGACACCCTGGGTGCAGTCCGGTATGCCGTTGTTGTCGGCATCCTCAGCATCGCCATACAACGCAACGGGGTTATTCGGCACGGTCCCAGCGCTGAGCACGAAAGTCGCCGTAGACACGCCCGTGATGACGAAATCGCGGCCGTCACCGCCGAGCTCGATGCGGTTCGAGAAGTCCTCAATCGAGGCACCGCCGTCATCGAAGCGATAGTATGCAATGCCGCTACCGCTGGACACGTGGCCGTTGCAGCTGGCATTGAGGTCACTGAGCGATTGCGCCGAGCCCCAGATGCGCACTTCGTCCAGAAAACCGTTGTCCAGATTGTTGGCCGCCGTGCCGTCACCGGCCAGGTAGACGTAGGGCGTCTCGCCCGGTCCGGCGTCGAGGGCGCCAACATCCTCGGCGAAACGTGAGATCGTGCAGTCGACATAGAGCATCAGCAACTCGGTCGCACTGTCGTAGGTGGCCGCGACATGGCGCCACTCGTCCGCGTTGAAAGCAGTAAACGTTGAGGTGATCGGCCGGGCAGCGCCAAGCAGGTCGGTCTCGCCACCGACTTTGGTAGTCTGGCTGTCGAGGCTTTCCATGATCACGTACGGTACGCCGTTCTCAACACCCAGTTCGATCAGGTTACGGTCCAATGCCCTTGCTGCCGCCAGCACACCATTATTGTCGACACCGGTGTTGTACCACATCTCAATGGTCCACGACTCCGACAGCTCGAAACGGCTGTGTTCCGGCAACTGCACACCGTCGGTCAACACCGAGCTAATGTCCATGGCGCCGGGGGTAAAGGTACGCAGATCGTCACCGGTCGTGCGCTTCTGGTCCTCAGAGCACAGCGGATGGGTGCCGGCGATCACCTCGGCGTCGTCGTTGATGCCGTCGTCGTCGGTGTCGTCGCGGCTGGGATCGGTGCCGATCTCCTGCTCTTCACCGGCTGTCAACGTATCGCTGTCGCCGTCGAGCTCGTCGTAGTCGAGGAACCCGTCGTCGTCGGTATCGTTGTCGAGCGGATCGAGTCCGGCAAGGTATTCGTACAGGTTGTTCAAGCCATCGCCGTCGTTGTCGGCGCCGGGATCAAGATCGCCATAGACCGCTTCGTACCAGTCCGGTATGAGGTCGTCATCGGCATCGACAAAGTCCAGGCTGTCAGCCGCAGTCGTGGTCAACCAGTCGGCATGGCCGTCGGCACCGGCACCTCCGGCCAGGTCGAAGGCATCGACGATACCATAGTCCGCTGCAACCAGCACGAAATCATCAGACGTAATCGCCGGATGCGGAATAATAAAGTCCTCGACTGTCAGGCCACCGTCGTCGAAGCGATAGTCGACCAGCAGAGCCGCCGCCAGCTGGGCCTCTGGCACCACACCGCCCTGGCCCAGGCTAAAGGTTGTCTGCCAGACATAGGAACCAGTGATGCCGGGAATGTCGGGATCGTCTTCGTCTTCGCCAGGTTGGTCACCAGCAACCGCGATCGGCGTGCTGACCCAACGCGACGTCGCCGTGTTGCCGGCCCAGGTATCCTCATCGCGACGAATCACGCCGCTGCCTGGCGCCCCCGACTCGGTCGGGCCGCTGGCCAGGAAGTAATGCTCATCGTCACTGCCGTCACCAAGCACCGCACCGGAGGAGTCGACACCGGTATTGAACAGGTTATTGATCAGCGGGTCGACGTCCGTGAACTGCAGATGGATACCAGTCGGCCCGCTGTTGTCCATGAAGACTTGCAGCGTGTTGGCGCCCTCGATAAAACCGGCGGTCACCGGGATCGAGGTGAACCCTGTCTCGGCGTCGGTAAAACTGTCGACTAGCCCGCCGTTGAGCACAATTTGCCCCTGGCCCGTCGCCGCATAGCTCAGGGTAAAACTGCCGCCGACATCGTTGGCGACAAGGTCCCCTCCAACAGCGACCAGTTCTGTACCGAACACCTTGACGTTGTCCAGGAAACCGTCGTCCAGTGCCGAAGCATCGGTGCCGCTACCGTTACCCGCCATCCAGACCACCGGCGTACCACCAACCGGGCTCTGCATAAGCAACCCTCCGATCGTCTCGGTACGCCACAGGAAGTCGTCCACGAGAAGAGCGACAGTACCGAGCGAGGCAGTGTAGTTTGCCGTGATCCGATGCCAGTCGCCGGCGGCAAACACCGGCATGATCGGATCGCCGGGCAACGCCACCGGGCCACCGACCGTCCGTTGCGTACCGTCGTCGAGCGACACGGTTATGTAAGGGGATCCGGTATCAAGTCCGACCTCGAGAGCGGTCGCGCCGTCGACCAGGACACCAAACAGCAGGCCGGTGTCGTCGGCTACCAGCTGGAAATCAGCCTGGAACGACCAATCAGTGTTCAGCTTGCTGAATCGCGACTGCTCCGGCAGCTTTATACCGGCTTTCGAGGTCGCTGTTGCCACGACGCTGAGATCGAGGCCGAGCCCGACAATTTCCCGCTGCCCGAGAGAGTCAAGCGGGTTGGTCGCCGGCGGCGGCGGGATTGACACATCGATCTCCTCGCCGTCGAGCAGACCGTCATCGTCGCTGTCTGGATTACCCGGGTCGGTACCGAACTTCAGCTCGAAAGCGTTGCTGAGATTGTCGCTGTCACTGTCTTCTTCCAGATCGGTGAAGCCGTCGCCGTCGGTGTCGGGGTTCAACGGATCGGTGCCTGCAAGGTACTCGTAAAAATTGGTCAACTCATCGCCGTCGTCATCCAGCTCCGGATCGACTTCGCCGTAAAGTTCTTCGTACCAGTCCGGGATCAGATCCTCGTCCTCATCCTCGAACTCATGCTCGACAGCGTATACGGTGGCGTCGAGCCAGTCGGCATGCCCCGCCGTACTACCGACGCCATTCGCGGCAGCGTCCAGCACGTAATCGACAGCGTTGCTCGCAGGATGACGCTGCGTGAAGTCCTCGACCGTCAACCCACCGTCGTCAAAGCGATACTCGGCCAGCAGTATGGCGGACGTTCCACCCACTGTGATCACACGCATCTGGTCCGTGGCGAGGGTAGTGGAAATGTCGATATCGATCGAAGAGAAATCATCTGAAATTGTAAATGAATCAGCTCCGGTGACCTCCAGGCCGCGGGCACCAAGGTCGCTCGGGTAGACGGTGTCGGGGTTGCCAAAGGTTTCGTCGGTCCCGTCCAGAGACGATGACAGGAAGATGACGCCAAGGATCGTCTGATCGCCGAAGTCGATGGTGCCAATCGTCCCCAGCGGCCCGGAGTCGATCGGATCGAGATGCACGAAATAGCTGTTGACGACCTCGCCAGCCTCGATGATGCCGGAGGTGGCGGTGTTGGGGTCCTCCAGTTCCACAAGCAGCGAATCGACGCTCACATTCGCCGTCAGCACCAGATCGGCCTGCTCCAGGAAAACGAAGGTAGCGGTGTTCGACTCGAGTTCACCGAGGTCGACTGACTCCGGCGGATCGATGGTCACGAAGGCACCGCTGGAATCGGCCCCGCCACTCGGCGTCATGTGGACCTGGACCTCGTCGAGGAAACCGTCCGTCAGGGTTGTCGCCGCGCCCGCCGTGCTGTCGCCGGCAAGCCACAATGTCGGCGGGTCGTCGATCGGCATTTCCATGAGGATCGCGCCGGTTACCGTGGAGCGCCATTCGTAGCCGTTGACAAACAGGGTCACCGTCGTGTCATCGGCACTGTATCTTGCCGATACATGGTTCCACGTGTTGGCGGCGAACGTCGGCAGAGTCGGATCGCCGGCCAGCACCACATTGCCACCGACCTTGACGAAGTTGCCGGCGTCGTTCAGGACCGTGACAAACGGCACACTAGCTTCGACACCGATCGAGACGATCGTCTGACCGCCATGGCGCCCACCAAAGATAAAACCGTCGGTATCCGTAACCAGACGGACCCAGGCATCGAATCGCCAGTCAGCATCGAGACTGCCGAAGCGCCCCTGCTCCGGCAACAGAACACCGGCATTCGCAGTCCCCGTCGCAACCTCGCTCAGGTCGAGGCTGCGTGGCGTAATGACGCGCTGCCCGAGGGAGTCAAGCGGGTTGCTCAGGACATCGATCGCGAGAGGCAGGTCAACGATCTCTGCGCCGTCGAGCAGGCTGTCATCGTCGGTGTCGGCGTTGCCCGGATCTGTCCCGAAGTGCTGCTCGAGACCGTTGTTGAGGCCGTCACCGTCGCCGTCGAGCAGGTCGTCGGTAACGCCGGTGGCGTCGGAAATGACCAGAAGCGGGTTGGTACCGGCGAGGAATTCGTAAAGATCGTTGAGGCCGTCACCGTCGGAATCATCGAGCCCGCTGCGGCTGAGGTCGCCGAAGAACTGTAGCTCCCACGAGTCCGCCATGTCGTCGCTGTCGGTATCGGCCGTCGCGAGGGCGAACGGTGACTCGCTGGTGGCAGCAGTCGGCACCACGACGGTGGCGTTGGCGACAAACGCACCAGCATTTGACCAGTTGGTCAGCCAGTCGGTGCGGGGCGTCAGGGCGAAGTTCTCCGCGCTGCCGCTGCCGTCAGCCGCAATGCTGTCATCGAAGCGGAAGTACGCCAGGATAGTTGCCGGGATTGTACCGCCGTCCACGACCTGCAGATCGTCCATGCCGCCGGCGATTTCTTCTTGCGTCAATGCGCTGCTGTAGACGCTCACTTCGTCGATGTAACCGACGAAACCTTCACCGATACGGGTGATGAAATCGTCGCCCTCGGTGATCGGCAGCAGGAAGACGTTGTCTGCAACAGCCACCGACTCACCATTGAAATAGAGGGCCAGCCGGCGTGCGGTCGAATCGAAGGTGGCGCCGACATGTGACCATTCGCCAGCCGGAACATCAACAATGCTGGTTGCTGTCTGGTTGGTACCAAGCACGTCCTCATACAACACATACAGTTCGCCTGTAGCGTTGACACCGAGTTCGAAGTTGACGCCCAGGCTGTCCGCTTCGTGGCGGCGGATGATGAATGAAGCACCGCTCGCTGCGTCCGGCTCGATCCAGGCCTGGACGGTAAAATCAGTCAGTGCCTGAGTCAGGCTGGCATCCTGGAACTGAACATAATCGCCGGCAGCGGGCGAGTGCAGAATCCGGTCCTGCGGCGGGCTCAGGGAATCGAGCGGATCGCTGCCGGCCTGGAACTCGGCGCCGTCCTTGGTACCGTCATCGTCGGTGTCGTCGTCACGCGGATCGGTGCCGAGCGCCAGCTCGTGGCTGGTGAGCAGGTCGTCGTTGTCGGCATCCGACAGGTTGTTGACGATGAAATCGTGCGGCGCATCGATGATGGCGCCACCGTTGATGATCGCAGCATGGCTCCAGCTGGTCAGCCAGTCATTGGTAAACACCGCATCACTGGCGGGACCGGCGGCGGGACCGTCATCGAAACGCAGGTAGGCGAGCAGTCCGGCTTCGTTGCCAACCAGGCCGTTGTCCAGGTTGTCGGCGATTTCCGCCGCGCTGCGCACATCACTCCACACGCGCAACTCGTCGATCATACCATCGAACGTCGCATCACCAAGCTGCGTAGTGAACTCGCCGTTGCCCGTGTCCATCGGCTGCAGGAAGGTGTCGACTTCGGCAACTTCTATACCGTCTATATATAATAGATACTCGTTTGTCGTCGTGCTGAAGGTCACGGCGACGTGATACCAAGTGTCCGCCGCCAGTGCCGTCGGCGACGTGACTGTCACCAGACCGGAACCGTCGCTGGCTGTGAACTCGGCGAACGGCTGGCTGGCGCCGTTCACACCGATGCGGAACATGGCGTTGCCGGCACCGTCGGTATGCGCGAAGACAGTACTGGCCGCGAGGACATCGACGTTGACCCACAACTCGACGCTGTGGTCGGCCGGCAGGTCGAAGCGGTCCAGATCAGGCAATGCTGCGGTTTCGGCCGCGTCCAGCTCCAGCACACGATCCTCAGCCGGGTCGAATTCGTCGGTCGGGCTGGTGTTGTTGGTCAGCTCGACATCGTCGTCGACACCGTCGTTGTCGGTGTCGTCGACCGTCGGCAGGGTGTTGTTCTCCTGCTCGGTGATGTTGTTCAAACCGTCCGTATCGGAGTTCTTGAGGTCGTCGGTCGTACCGGTGTCGCCGGTGTCGGCGTCGTTGGGGTCGAGGCCGGCCAGGAACTCGTTGAGATTGTCCAGGTTGTCAGCATCGGCGTCGGCAGTTGCACCGGCTGCGATGCCGCCGAGCTGCTGCTGCTCCCAGAAATCGCCCATGCCATCGGTGTCGCTGTCGGCGGACAGGTAGGTGAAGGTCTCCGCATCGTAGCGATCAGAGGCGATGTCCTCGATCGACGCTCCGGCGGTTGCCATCACGGCGAGGAAATCACGGTTGAATATCGTCGTGACGCCGGCACCCAGCAGCGTTTGGGTTGTGCCGTGCGGGAAGGCTGGGCGCGCGAAGTTCTCGGCCCCGACCGGCCCGGCATGATCCGCATCGGCAGCGAGGAAGCCGTCGTCGAAGCGGTAGTAGACATGGTAATTGGCCAACGCGGTGACGTCTGTGACAGCAAAGCGAGCCGCCTGGATTTCCGCAATCCCGAGCGCCGCGCCGTCGCGGATAATGATCTCGTCGATACGGCCGACAAAGGAGTTGGCGCCGCCGCCGTCGGCAACGGGTGCGTCACCTATGTACAGCACCTGCTCATTGTCGAACGCCATACTTTCATAGCCGCTGAACGTCTGAGTCGATTCGGTGCCGTCCTGGTACACGTTCAAGGTCGTCGTGCCCGCAGCGGTCATCACCACAATGACATGCACCCAGTCATCCGTATCATGGACGATGCCGCGGGTCATCGTGAAGGTGTTGGCGACGCCGTCAATATCATTGAAAGTGAATTCCAGGAAACCGGCATTCAAGCCAACGGTATAGTCGGAGGAATTATCGGATTGGTCAATCGCCCGCAAGATCATGCCGGTGACCGCATCCGGCGTGCCGGCGCCGCCGCCATCTGCCGGATTGATCCAGGCCTGGTACAGCAGCGATCCGGTACCTGCGGGCAAAGCGCGCTGGGCGAAGGCAAAGTCGGTAGCCGCATCCAGTTCCAGCACCCGGTTGACCAGCGGCTGCAGTGGATCATTGATCGCGTTCGTGGCATTGAGGTTGTCGATGATCTCGGCACCGTCGAGCACGCCGTCATCGTCGCTGTCCTTGTCGCCCGGGTGCGAGTTGAAGCCTTGTTCCTCGATATTGGTCAGGCCGTCGCCGTCGGCGTCGCCGTCGAGATCAGCAAACGAGGGAACGAGCGGATTGGTGCCAGCCAGGTACTCATAGAGGTCGGTGAGACCGTCCCCATCGCTGTCCGTAGCTTCCCCGGCCGTCGTCTGGTTGCCCCAGTAGTAGCTCTCCCAGTTGTCCGCAATGGCGTCGCCATCGGTGTCCGTGACATTGTCGAGCACCGGCGTCTCAGTGATCGTGAGATCAAAGAAATTGATATTCGCCGCGGCGCCCACAAAGGTACCGTGGTCGATCCAGTCGGTGAGCCAGCCGTCAAAGAACAGTGTCGTGTCGAAATCCTCCACCTGCCCGATTCTGAACTCGGCCGGATCGTCCACCGTGCCCCAGATATCGTCGGCCCCGTCGAAATCGCCGGCGTCGTCAAGCACACCATCGTCAAACCGATAGTAGCTCAGCAGGTTGGCCGTGTTACTGGCTATAGTCGCGTCCATGTTTGCCAGGATTTGTGAGGCGGCAAGTTCGGTATCCCAGATCCGCACTTCGTCGATCAGACCGTTGAAACCTTCACCGATTCGCGTCGACATCGGGCCGACGCCGTTCATCGCCACCGGATGGATGGCGACCTCAGAGTCCACCAGGACACCATTGACGAACAGGTTCAGGGTTTTGTCGGCAACGTTGTAGTTCGCTGCAACATGGGTGAATGTCGTGCCGTCATTCGCGATGGCCGTGGCACCTGTGCTCACCTGTACCGCTGTCGTACCGCCACCGGTGTCGTATTCGGCGATCAACTGCAACCCACCGGCGCCGGCGGCGCTCTCAGAAAGGTACAGGCGATAATTGTACTTGCCCGCCGCGGTCTGCCGCGCCAGGATGTTGCCGGAAGTACCGACGCCCCAGCCGGCGGCCGGACGCACCCAGGCCTCAATAGTGTAGACGTCCAGTGCGAACCGCAGGCGTTGCGGCAAAGCCACGTAGTTGTCCGCCGTACCGTCGACGCTCAGGGCGCGATACTGGGTGCCGGCCGAGGTGATGGCGCTGTTGTCCGGATCGCTGCCGGCGGCGACTTCGTCGAAGTCAGTTTCACCGTCGCCGTCCGTGTCGACGTAGCGCGGATCGCTGCCATACGCTTCTTCCTGGGCATTGGACAGGCCGTCGCCATCAAAGTCCTCTTCGCCGTCTAAGATACCGTCGGCATCGCTGTCATCGTCAAACGGGTTGGTGTTGACATAGAACTCATACAGGGCGCTGATCCCGTCGGCGTCGGCCGTGGCAGTGGCATCCAACCCGGCTTCGGTGCCACTGTACAAAGCCTCATAACCGTCACCGATCAGATCACCATCGGCGTCGTCGAGTCCCGGTAAATGCTTGGCAATCATGACGTCGTCAACGAAGCCGTCACTATCGGTGTCGACCCCGTCAAGAGCGGCGTCGGGACTGCCGAATCGGTCGCCGACATCCTGCTCCGTAACTGCGACATCGTCGCCGGCAACGGGTGTGTCCAAGTTACCGTCCGGTCCGGGCATCACGGTATTGTTCAAACTAACATCGTCACCTGCCAGCCCGGCCGCTGAATCCAGCACCTCGTCCGGTCCCGGGCCGATGCCGGCAACATCCACCGAACCATCGCCGTCGTTGTCCACGCCGTCGGCTGCCAGGTTCGCGGCACCGTCGTCGATGAATCCGTCACCGTCGTCATCGACACCGTCGCCCTGCAGATGCCGCGGCTCGGGGAAGGCATCGGCCGGAGCGGTCACCCAGTCGGCGTGCCCATCGCCGTCGCCATCTTGAGAGATGACAGCGTGGTCGACGCTGTTGAGCCAGAGAACGCGGTCTAGGTTTTCAGTGTTGGATGCCACCGAATAGTCTTCAATCGACAGGCCACCGTCGTCGAAACGGTAGTAGGCAAGGCCAGTGCCCCACCCGAGAAGAATGTCTTTGTTGCTGTCGATCTGTTCCTGGGTACGGGCGCTATTCCAGAAGCGGACTTCGTCGAGATAACCAGGGTTGGCGCCGTCATCGAAATCAGCAGCCATGACCATCACACCAACGCCATTCGCCGGATCCTCGACGCTGACCTGGGCGATCATCGAAATGCCGTCGACATAGAGGATCAGGCTCTTGTTGGCATCGTCCCAGACACCGGCGAGATGGGTCCACGCGTTCTGCGGAATCGACACCGGGCTCAGTACCTTGTATTCAACAGTTTCCGGCGAGGCAGGAGGCGCAAGTCGAAGGGATGTCTGGAAGCGGACGAACGGCTGGCGTGTGTCTTCGAGACCGAGCTCAAAGGATACGAGGCTAGCTTCGGTCGTCGTGTACCGGGCGATCGTACCAGCCCCATCGGTTCCGGGATAAATCCACGCCTCAACCGTGAACGACCCGTCGGCAGCCAGGGCAAATCGATCCGGGGACGGCAGTTCGATACCGGCCGGATCGAGTTTGGAGAAGTCCAAGGCGCGCCGCTGCAACAACGGGCTGCTCGAGGAGAACAGCGAATTGTACGGTTCCAGCTCGGCACCGTCATCGACGCCATCATCGTCGGTGTCCGGATGATCCGGACGGGTTCCGAAAATCTGCTCATCGATATTGGAGATGCCGTCGGAGTCGGCGTCTAAATGGTCGTCGCTCCAGCCGTTGCTGAAGGTGTCGGTCACCAGCGGATCGGTGCCGGTGTAAAATTCGGTGAGGTTGTTGAGGTTGTCGCCGTCGTCGTTGCCCTCCGGGTCACCGTCTATGATGCTGCCGAAGAAAGCGAGCTCGAAGAAGTCCGGCATCCCATCGCCATCGGTGTCCAGAGCATCCTCGACGCTCAGCCCGGTGATCTGCAGTCCGGTGCCGTCGCCGCGCGGAACGGCAGTGAGGTTGACAGCATCACGGATGGCGTCCTGTAGCGGATCCACATCGATGCGCGCAGCGACATCCCAGGCAAGTCCACCAGCGATCGTGCCAGTCGGGTAAGTTATGGCAAGCGTGTTGGTCGTGGACGTGAACGTCGCGTCGAGGGCATCGATCCCGGTGACCAGGGCGCCACCACTGGAGGCCGTGGCGAAATCAGTCCCGTCGATGTTGGCACCGTTGACCACAACATTGGATTCACTGAAAGTCAAAGTGACAATCGTGCCAATACGGATCTCCGTACCGCTGAGCGGAAAAATTGTCTCGGCCGACATCACTACGGGCGGCGCCGCGTCAACGGTTTCCGGGATGGCAGCACCGCTGAAAACGCCGCCCCCGCTGCTCAGCAGGACCGTGGCAGTGCCGCTGACATTGGTCAGGGTCGGGGTCAGATCGGTGTCCGGCACGGTTTTCTCGTCGAACGTGAAGTGCAGGATGTTGTTGCTCACGATGTCACCCGACAGCGTCTTGTCGACGCTCAGGTTCAGGTAATTGTCGCTGATCTCCCAGTCGGCAACGATCGCGGCTTCATCCAGCACGCTGTCGTCGACAGGCCGGGAAAAACGCACGCGCAGGGCGTCGATCTGACCGTTTGCATCATTATCGATCGCTTCGACGGCAGTGACGGCATAGGGTGCGCTCTGGTCACCGGCGCCGGCCGCTACCAGGATGTTGGCCGCCGGGTTGCCCGCCAAGTCAGTGATACCGGTCAGGTCGTCGTGCAAAAGCAGGTATTGCAGGTCGGACAGGTCACCGTGGAGCGGGTCATTGAGCAGATTTACCGTCAGCGCCGCATCGACAATATCGAAGGACGCCGTGCTCGCCGGTGTCTGGATAGCGCCGCTGGTCGCGTCCTCCAGGTCCACGGCGTCGAGGACGGCCAGGCCAGTCCCCAGGGTGGTAACCGTGAAGCTGTCATCGGTCGGGATCGCCTTTACAATATAAAGGGCGTCCGGATAATCGACATGTCCAACACCATCGATCCGTACCTCCCCACCGACTCCGAGGTTGTGATCCTCCTCAGTCGTAAACAGGGCGTCAGCGCCGGTGTCTACTATGCTCTCTATCGCAACGACGCTGTTGAAGAAAGTCCAGTCATCGACATCCTCCTGGCCGCGCAGAAGGTTTTCGGAGAAAGTGAAAACACCGGTGTCAACGACGCCGTTGGCGGAGTTATCGTCGGTCAGCAGGTTGTCGATAACCGGCGGCTGAGTATCGAGGGTGATCGTCTGGGTCGTTGCCGAACGTTGGCTGGTACCGCTGTTGAAGATCATGTCGCCGCTGTTCAGTGCAATCCTGAAGGCATCGCCGCCGGCCCCGGCATCGATTGCCAGGCCGCCGTTGACCGATTCGTCCGGTTGCACAACAATGAAGAAGTCATAACGTCCGTCGAGCACGTAGCCGTCAATCGATGCGGCAACACTGAGTACGACGCGATACGGGTTGTCAACCGTGCCTGTACCCGTCCACTGCGTCGCCGCGGTCAGCGGCTCGAGGGTGTCGACCGCCGAGTCGAAAATGCCGTTGCCGTCGGCATCGCGGTAGACCAGTACACCACTGGTATTGCCGTCCACAGGCGGCCGCAAGTCAGTGTAGGCGTTGAAGCTGTTGATGTCTTCAGCTTCGATGATCAACTGATTGATCTCGACGCCGGCGCCGGAATCAGCTGCATCGATACCGATCACCGCGGTCATCGCCGCTTCCGGATCGTCGAATGGCGCCGGGGCCGCTGAATCGAACTTACGGATGTGCCGGTCGTTGTTGTTCGAGATCAGGATGTTGTCGGTAACATCGGCAACCGGCAAGTCACCGATATTGGAGATCGAGACGTCGATGGCATTCGACGCCGGAACAGTATTGATCGGATCGTTGCCCGTCAGCGTGAACCGCAGATCACCATTACCAAAGCGGATCTGCGTGTCATCAGCGATGTTGAACGTCGTGTCAGGAACACCGGACACCCAGACATGGTCGCCGTTGCTCAAGTCACCACTGACGTCCTCGTCCGCAAACACCGCGTCGGCAACCACGGCACCGACCTGGCCTTCCCCGGGATTACCGGCGAGAATTGTGTCCAGCGCCGCCTCGAAGTCCGCCGTTCCGCCGTCACCGTTGATCCAGACGTCATCACCGAATTGATACCCGGCCGCCGCAATGTTGTCAGTCAAACGCACTTCGTCTGTGAGCGTCTGTCCGGGCTTGTCCTCCGGAATACCCACTTCCACCGGTGTGCCGCCGTCCCAAGCCAGGGTGCGATCGGCAAAGTCAAACACCAGGTTCTTGTAAACCGAGGCCGTCTCGCCCTCGGCCACGGTCGCGCCGACGACATTGATGACCACACCGCCGATCTCCGACGGCTGCGCATGGGTTGAGATAGACTCAACGATATTCGGTACACCGGCCGTCAGGATATTGGTCTGCAGATTCGTGTTACCACTGCTCGTGCCGGTGCTGTAGACCACCGAGTCCGAGTCGGCACGCGCCCGGAAATCGTCGCCGAAATAGATGTTCTCACCCGTGCGCACCGCCACAAAAACATCGTCCAAACCGCCGTCCGACGTGGTCGGCACGGCAATCGGGTTTGTCAAAGAGACAGTATACGTGTAGTCAGGCGCATTTGCCGTGCGAGTGAAAACAAACTCCTGGCGGCCATTGGTAATGTCATTAGCGTCAAGGATGCCGTTGCCGTTGGTGTCGGTATACACCAGGACACCGCTGGCAGCTGAGGCTCCATCGACCTTTGCCAAATCGAGGGCAACGTCGTCGCTCGGCGTTACGCCCAGGCGATTCGGAATAAAGTCGCCGTCACCGGCGATGTCTTCCAAAGTGAATGTGATCGACTGCAGGTTCTGCACGCCGGCCGCGCCGCCGGCCCAATGGTCGATCCCGAACAACGGTACCACGTTGCTCAATGACGTTGTCTCCGTCGCCAGCACCGGTGCGACGATCTGGCCAGTCGATGTCAGGTCGCTCAGGATGGTGTTGGTGACCGTGTCCGACTCAAGGATATTCGTCGTGACCGAGTCGGACAGTTGGTAAACACCGTTGTTGACCGTCGGCTCGGTCGGCTCACTGACCGCTACGGTCACGTCGAATTGATCACCGAAGCTGATGTCTTCCGAGGTCTTGATCGCGATGAAAAAATCGTTCTCGCTGTTGGGCTCCGCCGCCGAATTCGGCATGTACCAGGCGGCCCAGCGCTCGTTCGGGGTGAAATCGATCTGCGAGTTGCCGCTGCCGATCGGCACCTGGGTGAAGGTCGGCGGATTCACCGCCAGCACCAGTTCCTCGACGTCCTCGCCGTCGAATACTCCGTTGCTGTTGGCATCACGATACAGTGCCACGCCGCTGTTCTTGTCAGCTGTCAGCGGAAGCAGGTGGGTTTGGGCCGCGAAGCCGCCCTGATCGCGCACCGCTGCGACGATCTGCCTTATGTGGGTCTGGTTGACGAACAACCCCTCCTCGAGCGTCTCCGGCAGCAGCAGCGGCAGCTCCGGCTCCGGCAGCTCCGGCAGCGCCGCACCCGTCTGGCGCACGACGATGTAGTCTGAGCTGTCGTGAATGATCACATCGTCCGTCAAACCAACGCCGATATCCAGGTCACCGCTGTTGGCGCCGGAGTCCACCCACATCGTGCTGTCGGCAGCCGTAATATCGCCGCTGACGCTGCGGAAATACACCGGGTCGGTGAATGTGGTACCAACCACGTCCTCCGCCGGGCGGCCCGCGATCAACGTGTCGTCCTCGGCGTTGTACTTCAGGTCGCTGTTGAGGTCCAGCCAGACATTGTCGTTCTTGTCGTAGGTGCCGTTGGCGACGCCGCCGTTGTCCGAGAAAAGGATGAGCGAAGTCACCGGCGTACCGGTCACACTGCCGTCGACGGGGGGCGAGTACGGGATCATGAGCAGCCCATCGGGCGCCGCCGTCTCGACATCGATTCCAACACGATCGAAGTCGTCCCAGGCCAGGATGTCCGGTGTCGCGGCGCCGTCCGGGTCCTGGGTGAATACGAAGTCGTTGATGCCATGCGAAACCGTGTTGGATACCGCCATGACCTCAAGACCGGTGATCGTCGTCATTGGTGCAATGTTGCGACCGTCGGACGGATAAATTCGGATGTCCTCAGTCACGTCGGCAGCCGGCAATCCGATCGTATTCACCTGGACGATCAGATAGGCATCGCCATCGGGATTGAGCACGTAGTAACCGTCATCCAACCCATCGCGCGTCAGGAAATCGCCATCGACGTCGAGCGTGACGGCGGTGCCACCGTTCCACTGCAGGGTCGCCGCCGAAATCGGCGTCTCGGCAACGAAGGCCAGATCAGAAATATCGGCAGCCACGGCCGCAAGGTCTGTCACCGCGTTGCCCGGACCGACACCATGGATCGTTACGCCGGTGACGAGGGACGGCTGCTGGGCGTCGCGGCCGCCATCGTCACTGACAATAACCGTGACGTCGATCGTGCCCCCGGCCGCATTGGCGACTTCCGAGAAATCCACCACAACAACGACAAACGTCTTGGCAGCGTCCACGCCGCCGTCTGCGATGATGTAGCGCCCATCCCCATCCGTTTCGATGTCAACTGCTGCCCCGCCATTCCACGACAGCGTATCCAGTGTGCCGCCGGCCGCTCCGTCACCAGCCAGCGACAACGTATAAACGCCGCCGGGTAGATTCTTCGAAATCGTTTCGATCACCACCGCCGGCGTCGTGTCGGTATCTCCATCGACATCAAAATCGTCCGGGCGGTTGGGAGAAAATTCACGGCCGGAGTCGTGCATGTTGAAGCCGACAATCGCCGTTGCCTCGCTGTTGGCCGAGATCGTCTGTCCCAAAACCGTCAGGTCGTTGAGCTCGATCGCCGCCGCGCCACGGTAGGTCACGCTGCGCGCGCCTTCCT
Source organism: uncultured Lentisphaerales bacterium (assembly GCA_964460215.1). Lineage (GTDB taxonomy): Bacteria > Verrucomicrobiota > Lentisphaeria > JABSQK01 > CAJWLW01 > CAJWLW01. Next base: position 16,037 of record CAYWQM010000003.1, on the reverse strand, counting down.
CATGCGGGCTGTACGGGCGATGAAAGAGGTCATTGGCACCCATCATCGGGATGTCAACGCCGGCATCGTAAACACCCAGTGTACCGCCGCGGTCATACCAGAAATCCGTGTCGCGGTTCGGCGTGTAGGTACGCGTCTGCGTGCCATGGACACTGTCGTCGATCACCAGGGAATCGGTAAGAACATCAAACTCCTCTATCGCCCCCAGGTCGTGGAAGGTGACTTCGGCATCTGTGAAACCGAAGAGTTCCAGCACAGTGCCATCGTCCGGGACGGCACCGGTGCCGCTGAACAAAATGATGTCGTCACCGTCCTCACCGTCACCGTCCTCATTGCCAGCCTCGGCGACGAGATCTAACGCCAACGTAGTTGTATCGGGATAATTATCTGCCAAAATGATGTATTCGCCGGCGGTGTAATCGAAGCTGCCGTCCGAGTCAACATAGTAGATCGCAGCGTCGGGTGCGTCCAATTCGGGAGGAAGGGCAAGCGACGCCTCCTCAGCTTCCGTCGTGCGGAAGCCGGAGCTGTTGTCGGCGATCAGATCGTCGACACCGTAATCGTAGGCACCGTCGCCGTCCGTGTCGTGGAAGGCAATGTCATCGGTGATTTTCAACGGCGTCAAGACATCGCCGTCACGCACCTGAATGCCGTTGGTCCCGGCGTCGATGATGATGTCGTCGGTCTGCGTGTTGATGTCACCGACAACCCCATCCAGATCGTCGTCGACGTCGAGTAGATCGTTCAGGCCACCGTCGAAAACAAGGGCCGTTGTGGCACCGAAATTCTGATCGAGAATCAGATCGTCACCAGTAGAGTACCTGCCGTTGCCGTCCGCGTCGAAATAGTACAGCGCCTGGCCGTTGCCGGGTATGGCGTTGGCGTCGGCCGGTGCCGGATCGACATCGTTAACATACAGCAGCGGTTCCACCACCAGCAGCAGCGTTGTGTTAACTGTGAAGGTGTCCGCGGTCAGGATCTCGTTTACAGTGTAGACACCATCCGGATAGGCGACATCTCCAACGCCACTGATTTGCACGCTCCTGCCGACTGATAGATTGTGGTTCGCCACCGTCGTAAACAGGGCGTCGGTACCGGAATCAGTGTCAAGTGTCACTTTGTCGATCGCATAGCGCAAGGGGTCGGCAGCCGGAGAGGTGGTCGCGTCGGACGGTGCCGGATCGACATCACCGGCCAAAACGTTATACAGCAGCGCCACCCCCGGCGTCGCATCGACTGTGAAGGTGTCCGGGTCCGGGATCGCCCGGACGGTGTAGATGCCGTCGGGGTAGTCAGTACTTCCAACGCCATCGATTCGTATTTCATTACCGACTGTGAGGTTGTGAGCCTCCGCTGCCGTCGTAAACAGGGCGTCGGTACCGGAAACAGCGTCAAGTGTCACACTGTCAATCGCGACGCCGACATCCGGCGAGACAAGGGAGGCGTCGGTGAGCTCGTCGCCGGCCTCCGGATCAACAGTTCCATCTTCGATCGTCGTGTCGATCGAAGATGAGTAACGGCCATCCCCGTCGCGATCGAGAACAATGTCCGACCGGCCGTTAGTGCCCGTGATGCTGTAGGTGTGAAAACCGCCGGAATCGTCGAACCCGACATTATCGTCCGCCTCGAATCGTTCTACATCATCACCGTCTGTAACCTGGATACCATCGCCGCCGTCGCTGACCACGAAATCATCACCAGCGGGGTCGTCGTCGGCCACACCGTCACCGTCATCATCGACCGACGGTGTCGTGGTGATGCCGCCATCGAATTCAAGACCGGTAGCAAACTCATTGTTGCGCTTGACAACGATATCATCGCCATCGGAGTAATCGCCGGAACCGTCCGCATCGAAATAATACAGCTGAATTTCGGGAAGAGCATCGCCAAAATCCGGTGAGATTTCAGCAGCATTGAGCAGGACATCGTTCTCTGACAGGAGAAAAGAACCGTCGTGCAACACTTCGTCACCGCTGTCTTCCGTCAGGAACGTGTCCTTGTCCTGGTCGTTGAAATAGACGTTACGATTGGAGGAAGTTTCCTGATTGATCAAGCTGTCCGTGCCGAAATTCGGCACACCGCCCGGCGTGAAGGCGTCGCCGCCGTCATAGAACGGCACGACGTCGTTAGCAATGGGCTCACTGGCATTCCAGCGATTGTCGCGGTTGATGTCGTCGAACTCAAATAGGAAACCCGGCAACTCCACACCAACCGTGCCATCACGCGTTTCCCAGCCGTCACCCAGGTCGTCGGAGGAATTGCCGCTGGCAAACAGAAAACCATCATCCGGAATCTCGACATAAAAGGAATCGGCCAGGTTGAACGCCGCACTGGTGCGAAAACGGATCTCGAATTCGGCCTCGGCGTGGTCCTCGCCAGTCGTATTCGCCGGATCACCGGCCGGCAGGTCGTGCTCCGGCAGCTCCAGCGCATCCAGCGGGCGCAGCGTCACCTGGCGAAACGTATGACCTTCATCGTTGACCTGCAGATCCGACCAGTCCACGCCGATCGTACTGATATTGATCAGGTTGCCGGCACGATCATAGAGCAGCACACCGCTGTTCTCGTTGTCCGCCAGAGGCAGCAGATCGATCTTCGGGTCGAACTGACCGTTGCTGGCGTCCACAAAACGCACCGTGACCGCGTTCAACGTCTCGTCATCGGTGCTGCCGACACTGCTGTCCGCCGCGTCGATCTGCAGGATCGTGATCTCGTCGCTCAACGGATTGATCCGCGACGTGTTGTTCAGCGGCGGAACAGGCGTCGCCTTGACCATGAAATAAACGTTGCCGGACTCGATCCCCTCGAGCTCGCCAGTCAGCGGCGCCGGTGCCGGAATGCTCTGGGCTACGCCGTTGGCATCGTCGAACGACAGGCTTGACACCTCGCCGATGAACGAGTCACCGTGCTTCACGCCGGTCGAGTTGGCATTGAAACGGACCGTCACGAAGTTGGGAGCAGCAGGATCGAGATCCAGCGTGGTGGTGCCCGTGGTCGAGCCATCGAAGCCGCCGCCCTGCGCCGTGATCTCACCATTGAATACGGTCCAGCGGATGTCGGCCGTATTGTAACCGCCCTGATTGTGCCCGGTCAACGACACCTGCGGGTTCGTCACAGCAGCACCGTTGGGGTTGATCTCGAACATCACCACATTGTCGAAGCCGATGACCTGATAATCCGTGTTCGGTATCGCCACCGTGATGGCGTTGCCGGTAACCGTCGGCGCCACCACGCCGGTCAGGTCCAACACCTCATCCCCGCCGCCCGGATCAGTGTACGTGTACGTCGTTAACGCACTGCTGCCGTCGAGGAAAACACGCACGATATTACGCGCCCCTTCATTCGACAACAGGCTGACGCTCTGCGCGTCGTCACCCCAGGCACTGGCGACACCGGGGGAACCGAGCGTCGTCGAGTACAGGACGTCCATATACCCGTGGTTCGCGTTACCGGGGCTCGCCGCCCACCGCACCACCGCAATCGGCACCGGGCCCGCGCCACCGCCGGAACCGGGCAGGTTGAAATCCGCCGCTGCCAGTGAGAAGGTGGCCAAGGGATCGGGGCCGTTCACGACGTTGCCGGCATCGATATAATCCATCGTAACCTCAGGCCCCGTATCAGACGGCACAGCGCTGACATCGTCAACATCCAGTGTGACAATGTCAGCAGCGATGCTCGGCGTCACCGTCACGGCGATACCACCGATCGTCACCACCCAGTCCGCCGGTGCGGCGGTAAATGCCGTGGGCGGAGGCGCCAGTTGCAGGGTGATCCTGTCGATCTTGCCGTCGGTCGGGTTTGCATCAAAGTACGCCGCCGTGCCGGCTGCGTACACGGGAGCCTGCGCCATGGCGGTGCTGCCCAGGCCGAATGTCAGCAGAACGATTGCGAGTTTCAGCAGCCACGTCGCCCGCCGTGGTATAGGCAGGCAGAGTTGTCCTGTGGTCGTCATGAATAATCTCCGTGAAGGATAGGTGGGGTTGGGATTGGGATTGGGAACAAAGGAAAGTCGCGTGTTTGAATCTTGCGATTGTCTGGAACTATCGGGGATAAAACCTGTCTCATCGGCCATGGATATGGAGGCTCCGTATAAATTTGGATTGGGTTAGCAAGTAAAGCTTAAAATTTTGCGAGCGTGCATTATACCGCCGCCTGTCCGTTTTGCAACATATATATATATATATGTGTGATAACCGGGTACTACGCCGAAAAACATGCTTTCTTACAGCGTAAAAACTTAAGAAAAAAAATAGGATATCCTGCTATTTTTCCCCTTTTTTTTCTTCTTTCAGGGGGTATGTTTCTTAACGGACAGGATGTAAAAAATACCCCTTCTTATATTTCCAGCAGTTCGGTCGCCTCGGATGCCCTTGCTTCAAGCCTGAACTTTACCTGCCGCTCACGTTACGTAAGGCGCCGGCTTTGGATCTACCCACTGGACAATCGACTTGAGCAGCGCCTCTGCCGTGAAAAAGTTGCCGGCCGGCGAGTGATGGGAGTTAAAATACTTGTCAAGATAGCTTTCGACGTCCAGCGTTGAGTGCCTGAAATCCGCAGCAAATGCGTCACGCATGTCGATCACCGGGTAATCGCGGGTGGCGAGAAAATCAACGATCGGCTGATCGAAGCGGGGTTTACCGGCGATAGAATCAGCCACAAGCCCGCCGCCGTATGACAGTACGACCATCAGTTTCTTGCCGCTTGCTTCGATGAACTGCTCCACCAGCTCAATGACCCGGCAGGTTGAATAAAATGCGGCGGTCGCAAACACCTCTTCGACTGCCGCAACCGGATCCGTTGCCGCAATCCGATCTATCGCAACACCAAAGCCTTGCGCGATTGAATCGAGATGATTCGCCGCGCACTCAGGGGCTCGACGGGTGATGCCAAGCGGCAGCACCGGATCATCGTGAAACATTTCGCTGACCCATTGACGATCGCAAAGCTGATACACCCCCTCCGGCGCCTGGATCAGGTTTTCGCATTCTTCGAATTTGTCGTCAGCGACGTTGACCCGCAGATGCGGCCTGGTAAAGCCGGATGGCGTGCGCGAGCCCCCGCGCATGTCACACCAGGAAACGAGATTGCGTTCGTGGTCATCACAAAAAATGTTCAGGATGATATACTCGGCGTCGTGTTGGCCTGCTGCCGCCACCTTGCGCATACGGCGATACGCCTGGTACACACTGTAGTCGCCGACGCCGTAGTTTCGGACCGGTTCCTGCAGGCGCGCCGAGAGGTAGTCCTGCCAGGTCTCGCCATTGTTGACCTGGTCGCAATAGGTAAAACTGTCGCCGTAGGCGTGGATACGTGACGGGGCAGTGAAGGCGCCAAGGGTTCGACCGTCAGCGGCGTTGGCGTAGTAGAAGGTGTCGGTGCCGTGCACGCCGTCGCCCCGGGAGATGCCATCCAGGTGAACCCAGCCCAGCTCCGCGTCAAAAGTCCAGCCCCTGTCGTTCTTCGGGCCGCTGGTCCTGATGAATTCCGCCACCTGCTCACGGTGCGGCATGATCTGATCGAGGTACGCTTCCCTGGTCATTATCGTACGGTCTCCCCCAAGCCGATCTGGAAAGTGGAAATACCTCTTTCGGACAACGACGTTGGTATCCCCGAGAGGATTCTATTTCGCCGGTAATCTGCCCGTGAACGCCTTATGTTTCCACCTGATGCACGGAGAAACATCATTTCGGCTGTGGTATCTCCGGACAGCCGGGAAAGGCGCCTTCGAAGCCCCCTGGCCGAGCCAGTGGTAATATGTAAGTATAATGTCTGTATATGGTTATGTTAAATAATTGATTTATCATGGATAAGTGTTGGACCGGGTTCACAGTGTTCAGGCAGTGGCGTCTTGATCGAGTTTGCCCAGCGTCTCGGGTACAAGCGGACCCCCGAACCACAGGAGGCGCGGGTCTGGGATCAGGTCACCGGCCTGAAAAAAACATCGCCAGCCAAACGTGACATGTCGCATTGAGATCGACGGCGGGCTATCTGAATGTTACATTTGAATGGGCCGGAGCTGCCCGATTCGATGAAATCGGACGGCTGGAATCGCCTTGAACGCCTTGCCAGCCTCAGGCGTCCGTCGGCAGTCGAAAATTAATCAGAAAACAACAAAGAACCATCCCTGGATCGAACGACGGAGATCATAGCGTTGTATGAAGGAAAAAATCAAATACTCACAGCTTCTGCCACACGAATTTCGAAAGCGTTTAAGCGAGAGGGCAATAGCCTACCTCCCCCTTGGCACATTAGAATGGCACGGCGAGCATCTGGCACTCGGTTCAGATGCCATTCAGAGTGAAGGACTTATGGAGGCATGTGCCCGACAGTTCGGCGGAATTGTTATGCCACCGATTCACCTCGGGCCTGATGGCGTAACAACTGTAAAGGATGGAGAGGTCCTTATCGGAATGGACAGTGCAGATTCGACAACGCCATCCCGTCAGCTCGACGGCAGTTGCTACTGGGTGCCGAACAACGTTTTCTCCCTGATGATTGACGCAATATTGGTTCAGTTGAAAAGGTCTGGATTTGAAGCTGTATTTGCTGACGGCCACGGCCCATCGCGTTGGTCCTGGGTGGAAGAACTCGACGAAAGGGAGAGCAGATTCGGGATAAAGCTGTTGGGAGTAACCAAAGAAATCGTGGAGAAAGGCTGGTTATCCCAAGTGGATCATGCCGGTCGGAATGAGACCTCACTAATGCTGAATTTCAGAAGTGATCTTGTCGACCTTTCACAACTGTCTGAGGATCGAAGTGAATGGCCGCAAGGCGTTGGCGGGGAAGATCCTCGAGATGCTTCGTCCGCATACGGGAAAGAATGCATTGAAAGCTCTCTGTTGCTCTTTGAGCAAATGCTTATCGAAAAGAATATATAACCATGATGCCGATGATTTCGATGAAGACCAGCCCCAACCAGGCCATGCTGCCAACGCCGGCAAACGCCGCTGTAGATGGCCGTGTTCGAAACAGGAAAGAAGGCTCTCGATCGGCACGTAAAGTGAGGGCCCTGGAATTTTTTGATTTAACCGGGAGCAATGTTTCAAGTATTTCAATATTAGCCTTGCTTCCAAAGCTAAAGCGCTTACATCTTTACGAGCGACAAGTCACCCCAGACCGTGTCCGACACGACTGGATGCAGAAGCCGGAGGCCAGAGCAACGAGCAACCTGCATGAACACTTGCAGCCGACATATCTACCTCCGGCCAACTACAAAAATGAATAACGAACGTCTTACGATGTCAGTGCGATTGGATGTCAAATCATACGTAATTGACAACGTATTGTTCTGAGGGACTATTTGGATGCAAGGTCACGAAAAAATCAGTCAAATCTATTCGGAAAACAAAAAAGCCGGGCACATGCAAGGTAGTTTCGGTGATCCCGATGCGTTTGTACGTGTATATACTGGAGAAAAAGGCGAGGGTTTCTGGGGTGGATCGATCTACTTCGATCAACCCACAGACCTGTTCCATCTATTTTATCTCAACATCAACGCGAACGAGTTCTGGCGCCGGCACAACCACAATCAACGTGATCAAACAGAAAAAATCTGCAAGGAAATCGGACATGCGGTGTCAGGAAACATGGTCGACTGGCAAGGGCTGGGCCCCGTGGTGGCGTTCGATCATGACTGGTGGGATTCCGGAGGCGTGGCCGAGGCTGATGTCATCTATCACGATGGACGTTACTACATGATCTATGCCGGGATGATTCACGGGGCGGGAGATACCGTTTGCCTGGCAACCTCCGATGACCTGAGCCAGTGGACGGTCCATCCAGACAACCCGGTATTCACACCCGACCCGTCATGGTCTACATGGGACAGGGGAACCTACACGCGAAGCACACCACACGGTGTTTATAGAATAGGCGACGAGTATTACATTTACCTGACAACCCAAACTCGGGAATCGGCCGCAATCGGTGCTGCAAAATCAAAGAATTTGATCGATTGGGAAGATTTGGGGCCGGTCATGACCATGCCCTACGCACTCACATCACCTAAGCATCCTGAATGCCCACACCTTGTGCAACGCGATGGTCTGTTTCACTTGATTTACTCTCACAACGGAACCAACTGGATCGCCGTTTCGGATAATCCCACTGAGTTTCACCACACTTATCCCTGGATGCGCGCGCTCGATGCCCGGATTTTCCAGATCAATGATCGATGGTTTATTTCATCTATGGCCCAGCAGACGATGTTTGACATGTTCCGTCCGGACCGCAGTGGACTTTACCTGGCAGGTATTCAATGGCAAGGAAACGTCCCCCTGATCCGGCCCCTGCGCCAAGATGACGCGGATTGAGCGCATCTCGTTAAGAGTATCGCTTGGAACGGCTCATCATCGGACGGAAGCGGATCGGTGAGCTTTGGTGTTTGTTGGCTCGAGCCTTGGTTTCGCAAAGTCTACGAGACAGCAGGCGTACCTGGGGCCCTGTGCCTCCAGTTGGGGAAGGCAGATCTCGAATCGATCCTGAGTTGGATCATGCAATGGTTTCATGTAATTCCCGTCTTTTTAGTAACGATCAGACAGGCGCAGAACGCTTGGTCGATGGTCCTGGGAAGCTGACCGCCGCTGGACAGTGTCTATAAAAGGGTTGTTAACGAATGGGGTCAAGCTGTAGCTTGCGCATTCGTACGATCTACTCTCAATGCAAATCGTCAATAAAGCGAAGGATCCGTCCATGGCGTGGTACAAAGGCAATCTGCACATGCATTCGTATTGGTCGGACGGGCACGGCTTTCCGGAAATGGTCGCCGACTGGTTCAAAAGCGAAGGTTATCACTTTATCGCCTTTACCGAACACGATCAGCATCAAATCGGCGAAAAATGGGTAAGCCGTGATGGGGCGAAAAGGGTTGGACGGTCTATGCAGGAGGGCAATCTTCTGGAAAAATATGTCGAGCGGTTCGGCAGAGATTGGGTCGAGACGCGGGGTGGAGAGTTAGGCGAAGTCCGCGTCAAACCGCTGCAAGAATATCGCCATCTCATTGAGGAAGCAGAGCGTTTTCTAATCATCAGCGGCGAGGAGGTGACGACGAAGTGGGGTTACGTAAACGATTGGAGCCAGACGCATTGGATCAATGTCTTTAATACGCCTGCAGCGGTCGAGCAGCAGCACGATCCGGATTCGAGTCCGCGCGCGATACAAGCAACCTTCGATGCCGCCCGATCGCTGGGCGCGGCGTCCGGGTCGGAAATCTTGGTTTTCCTCAACCACCCAAACTACGATTGGAATGCGACGGCAGAGGATATCGCGGCCGTGGCAGAGCTTCGGCATATCGAGATCTACACCGCCCTGAATATGTGCGCAACCTTCGGCGACGCGCTACACTGTCCGGTTGAACGTCTCTGGGATGTGGCCCTGACCCTGCGATTGAGTAAGGGCGGCGATCTCATATACGGTTTAGCGAGCGACGATTGCCACGCTTACGCGCACCATTTCGCATTCGCCGACACCGCATTGCCGGGACGCGCGTGGATTTGTGTTCGCTCCGACGAACTCGCGGCCGAGTCCATCCTACGGTCGATCAATGGTGGTGACTATTATTGCAGTTCGGGAGTAGGGCTAGACGAGGTCGAAATTGGTGATGAGGGAATCGCACTGCAGATCAGACCTCAGGAGGGCGCGTGTTATACGACACAATTTATCGGCACGCCGAAAGGGGTGGACCTATCCAGCAAGGCCGTGTTGGATACGACGGGAAAGCAGGTGCGCACGACGAGGACCTATACGCAGGAAATTGGTCATGTGCTTCACGAGACCAACGATCTGGCACCTTTTTATACCTTCACCGGAGACGAGCTCTATGTCAGGGCTGTGGTTTCATCGAGTCGAGCGCATGCAAACCCAACCAGTCCAGACGATTGCGAGAGAGCCTGGACGCAAGCAGCTACTCCGGCGAAGACCTGATATACCGATTTTATCTACCCTTCCAATCGGGTTTTCGCTTTTCAGCAAAGGCTTCGGGACCGGCTATAAAATCCTCTGAGGCATAGAGTTTTTCAGCCCTCGGGAAGGTCT
>CAYWQM010000003.1:0-5905 GCA_964460215.1 uncultured Lentisphaerales bacterium | reverse complement strand
GCGCCGCCTCTTTTCTGGCGCATAACGACAGCGGAGCGCAGTCCATAATCTGTTAGATCCAGCGCACGGTCGCCGTACGCAATGGCTTCTGAGCGTCAATCGACCTGGAGATCGGCGGATTTTGCCTCCATGAGCCAGAACAGAACATCAATTGTGGGGCACTGGCGTGAAAAAAGGCCGTGGCGGGATCAGTGTATATCGAAGATCTCAACCCAGTTGTCCATGTAGGCGCCCTGGTGGCTCACGTGCCCGTCCAGGAAAAGGAAATTCGCCCCGAAACGGTGACGCCACATGTAGCTGACGTCGTACTGGTTCATTTCAAGCGGATCATCGATGTCCCCGGCATAGTAGGTATAGGCCCAGCCCCAACTCCACCGCGGAGCATCCACGATGTAGGATGCTTCCGAGGGGCCCACCAACTGGGGACTGGAGAATCCCTTGCGCTCGGTCCTCATATAATCCCCGTTCGGATAGTGTGTGATGCTCAGGTTCTGGGCGTAACTAAGGTTCACGAAGTCGTTGTCGTAATTCGTCACTTCCGCGCCTGTCCAGTCACCCACATGCCCGAACATCTCCTCGGCTCCCTCCGTCGTCTCTGACGGGCACTTGAAGGCTTCCCACCGGAGAAAGGGCCAGTCTGCGTACGAATGCATGACCGGACCGTTTGTGTCGGTGGCGCCGCCGAGGTAACCGAGGTGGCCAAGCCTTTGGCCCCAGTGGCCGTAGGGCCAGCGTGGGGGGAAGGCGCTCGAGAATCCGCCTCCGCTGTTGCCGATCGCAGTGAAGTGATCGTCGTGGTCCGAGGCGTACATGTGGTATGCGATGTAAATCTGCTTCTGGTTATTCGCACAGATCGTTTGGAAGGCAGCTTGCTTCGCTTGTCCCAGCGCTGGCAGGAGCATGGAAGCCAGGATGGCAATGATGGCGATGACGATCAACAGCTCGATGAGGGTGAACGTCGACCGGCACGAGCGCTTCAACGGCGTGGCACGGTACTTTACGAACTCAAGTTTGCATGAATCAGTCGTGAGGAATTTTCCTCTGCTGTCAACGCACTTCGGTTGTGATAAACTTGGCCTCACCCGGAGTTCCCGCATGCCACCATAGCGGGGAGAAACACAAGCAACTCGCCGGCCGTCACGGAGATACGCTAAGGCCTCATCTTTATCCGTTTTTGCCGCAGTGGCTACGTTAGGATCTGTCTCCGTCCTTCCTGCCATCGGCCGCTTTCCGTGGATACAATACAGCATTCCTCGATATTTTCCTCACCGCAGTTGACCCGCAGATGCGGCCTGGTCAAACTCGGCGTCGTGATGGCACGCTGCGTGATAAAACCTCGCAAGCGGATCAAATGAGCAAACAGAAGTTGACATGGCAGATATCTAATCTAATGTAGTTTTTTAGCCTAGTGAAATATGTGCCACTTAGCCCCACATCCCTGCCAGACAATTAAATGATCGCGAAAGCCTACAGCGCGTCTATTCTCGGAGTTGACGCGTTTACAGTCGAAATCGAAGTCAACGCAACGACCGGGGGCGAACACCCTGTCGTCGCCATGGTAGGTCTCCCGGACGCAGCTGTGCGGGAAAGCCGTGAGCGCGTCAAATCGGCCCTTTCCTCCTGCAGCTACGGTTATCCCTGGGGTTACACGACGATCAACCTTGCCCCGGCTGACGTGAAAAAGGAAGGGGCGGCATTCGACCTTCCGATTGCCCTGGGCATGATGGCCGCGATCAATGAGCTCGATACGGCATTGCTGGCCGAATCAATGATTGTCGGAGAATTGGCGCTCGACGGCAGCATCCGCCCGATTCAGGGCGCTCTGCCGATCGCCCTGCATGCCCGTAGTGAAGGGAAAAAGAACCTGATTCTACCTCGCGTCAACGCTTGTGAGGCGGCGATCGTAGATAATCTGACTGTGATCGGTGTCAACAACCTTGCCGAGGCAGTCGGCTTCCTGCGCCGTGAACTGTCTATCGAGGCAGAAACCGTTGAGATCGAGGATTATTACCGCGGCAACTCCGATCCGACTTTGGACCTGGCCGAGATCAAGGGGCAGGAGATGGTCAAGCGGACAATGGAGGTTGCCGCTGCCGGCGGCCACAACGTGCTGTTGATCGGACCGCCTGGTTCCGGTAAAACCATTATCGCGCAACGACTTCCATCTATCCTGCCGCTCATGGAACTGGATGAGGCGCTGGAAACGACCAAAATCCACAGCATCGCCGGCAAGCTCAATGGCAGTGGTCCTTTAGTGGTGCAACGGCCATTCCGCAGCCCCCACCATACGATCAGCGATGCGGGACTGCTGGGCGGACACACAATTCCGAAACCCGGCGAAGTGAGCCTGGCGCACAACGGGGTCCTGTTTCTCGACGAACTGCCGGAGTTCAAGCGATCGGTGCTGGAGGTTCTGAGGCAGCCACTCGAAAGTGGTGACGTGACTATTTCACGGGCAGCGGGTTCGTTCACATTCCCCGCGAATGTGCAGCTTGTGGCAGCGATGAACCCCTGCCCTTGCGGCCATTATGGGAGTATCCAGCGGCAATGCCGATGCTCGCCGACGATCGTACAACGTTACCGTTCACGCATCTCGGGACCGCTCCTCGATCGCATCGATATCCACGTCGAGTTGGCGCCATTGTCTGAAGATGACCTGATGGCGAAGCCGCGCGGCGAATCGTCTGTCGTTATTCGCGAACGCGTCCTTGCAGCTCGCCGTATCCAAAAGGACCGCTTCGCCGCATCGGGAACCCGTTGGAACGCCAATATGCAACCCCGCGAGATACAGGAATTCTGTGAACCGGACGACGCCGGCGGGCAAATTCTGAAAGCCGCGATCAGCGACCTTAATCTCAGCGCCCGTGCCTACGACCGCATCCTCCGAGTCGCCCGCACACTGGCTGATCTGGAACCTGTCGAGCAGATCGCCAGCCACCATATATCAGAGGCCGTGCAATACCGGACCCTGGACCGACAGCTCTGGTGAGCGAGTCCGATTTCCTCGGAAAGTCCAGTGCGATTCATATTCGCCACGTCAAGGTTATGATACATTTCTGATGTTTTGACTAAGAACTAATATTTCAGGACAAGGTTTCTTGCACTAACCCAATGGTGTCATTACCAATTTTTTATCCCAATGGGTGTGTCATTGATTAGTGCGCGACGATCTTCAGCAATCCATTTATCCCACATAAGTTCATCATCACGCGCAAAACCACTGTTAGCTCGAGCGAACAATAAAGGATCTTCGCCAAAAAGACGCATTAGCCTACGGTCTTCATTATTTTTAGCCTGTTCCACGATTGATTGTACTGCCGGTCCATCGTGATTGTCCCGACATTTAAGCCAAGACTTGTTATAGTAAAGGCTAAGAAAGAAACGAGATTTTCCTGAAAAGTTTGGCGTACCTGAGTGGTATAGTGCAGAGTGCGTGAAAACTACATCGCCAGCTTCAACGGGAACTATGATTTCGTCAGGATGTGGGCGATTGCTGTCTTCTGATTCAATTGCGATCGGACTGCGGTGAGATCCAGGCACTACGCGTAATGGACCATATTCTTCTGTGAGATCTTGTAAATATGTTATCGCATTACACGCCAATGGTGGTATGTATTCACCATGGGTTGGTTTATAGGCCCACATGTCGCGGTGCCAACCCGATGCTTTGTTTTTAGCCTCTTCTTTTTTTATGGAAGGAAAGGCCATAAAAGTCAGATTATCCATTTGAACAAAAGGTCCCAAAATACGTTCCGCAAAATTAAGTATAGTAGGATGAGCTACAGCAGGAAGGAAAAGCTTTGGTTCAAACTCTAATGTTGACCGTAGCCATAGCGTGGGCTCTTTTTGTCCCAACGGGGTTTGTCGTTCTACAATACTTGGATAATTTTCTTTCCATTTCTCAATTAGCTTATTATTAAATACTTTTGTAAAAACGGTATAACCATCACGCTTGTATGCTGCCAATCGTTCGCTTAAATCCATTATTACTCCGATATTTTTTTATGATGTCGAGATCTAAATTTTCAATTAGTCAGATGCAACATAAATCGTTGGATATCCGTTTTAATCTGTTGTCCGGAAAAAATTTTCAATTGCACAGTGATAAATACCAAAGATCTGCTGATAGAAACGAATTTTACCAATCGTGATATTAAGAGTTTTGAATTTATAAATTGGTCTAATGAGTCATTTTTTTTATTGAAAAGATTGAATTGGAAAAAACATAAGGAAGTTGACGCGACGGTCGAGCGGGACGGGACGATCCGCTTCTCCAAGCAAAGGGACAGGTTATCCAGGCGGGCAATCCAGTCGGTCATTCACCGCGTTGTCGGTGCCCCTTGCCGCAAACATCCGCGCCCACAGAAAAATATATGGATTGTCAGTGAGGACAATGAGGAATAGATCGACGCCTGTGCTATGTTTTCTGCATGCACATTGACCGCGACCTATTCATGGAACAGGGGTTCCTGATTATCGAGAACATTGTTTCGCGGGATCAGTTGGTACAGTTGCGCTTTCATTGCGAAACGGCGCTACAGGCGCAGCAGCTTATTTGGGCAAAGGAGGCGGGACCGGATGCGCCACCGGGTGGCTATTGGGAAGAGGCGGATCATCCGACCATGTCTATCGACCGTGTCGTCGACCGGCAAACCGCGCCCGCCATAGAATTTTGCCTGAATGAGACGCTGCTCAGTGTTTGTCAGGAGCTCATGCAGGCCGAGCCGGTGCCGCGGGTGATGCAGATGATGTGCAGTCCCACCGTCGATCACGGTTATACCGACTGGCACCGTGACTTCGATTCAGAAAAAGTCGCCCCCCTTGAAGGGCTGGCGATGGATACGCAGGCCAACGGTCCGGGCGAACTGCAGTGGAATATTACGCTATATGACGATGACGTCTTATGGGTTGTTCCCGGCAGCCACCTCCGCGCCGACACGGACGAGGAAAAGCGGCAAATCCTGCAGGATCCCCGTGTCCCGCTCCCCGGCGCCAGACAGGTCAAGCTCAAGGCTGGCGCGGGTGTGGTCTATACAAACATAATACTTCACTGGGGCAGTCTATATAAGGCCAGGCTGCGGCGAATCGTGCACTATGTCTATCGTAGCTTCGGCGGTCAGTTGTTTCCGCACTACCAATTCCCGGCCTTTCAACCGGACTTCTTCGACAAATTGGCGCCATCGGCTGCAGCCGCCTTTGAGAAATACTGGCGTCTGTTCACTGAGGAGCGCGACGACATTGAGCGCCTGATGCGGGCTATCCTCGCCCGCGACGAACCGATTTTCCGGGAGGTGCTGGCCAAGCTTCACCCCGGCAGGGACGGCAGGATGGTCGCACTCATCCTGCTCTCGAAATGGGTAAGGCACATCACCACACTCAGCGGCGTTGATGCTCGCCGTCTCTCGGTGACAGAATGGGCGGACGCTGCCGGGGTCGACCGTATCGAGGCGCGTACCTACGCCGAAGTTGCCCATCGTTTCACGGCGCAGGAAGGTCAGGAGCTGGGCCGGCGCTTCAAGGGATTGGAGGAGCAGCTTACGACCGACCGCGAGGCTTCCTGGGCCCGTTTGCGCGAGCGCTTCAAGGATTTGGAGCCGAAACCGGCCGACTTCCCCTCATTCGAATTTCGTACCCGGTCAACGCGCCATTTATACAGTGAAATGCCGGTGAACTTCGGTTTGGACGAGTTCGTCGCCAGTTGGAATCGATGATGAGTGAGCGGACATCACAAAAGATGTTCAGGATGATATACTCGGCGTCGTGTTAGCCCGCTGCCTGAAAAAACATCGCAAGTGGATCAAATGAGCAAACAGAAGTTGACATGCCAGTTGTCTAATCTAATATAGTTTTTTAGCCTAGTGGATTATGCCACTTAGCCTCACATCCCTGCCAGCAATTAAATGAT
>CAYWQM010000002.1:105329-117046 GCA_964460215.1 uncultured Lentisphaerales bacterium | reverse complement strand
ATCCAAGATCATCGACGAGGTCTGCCTCACCGCCCTCGAACACGTCATGCCGCCGTCTGTCGGACTCGGGCTTGTCATCGATCGGCTAGTCATGTTACTCACCGCCGCGGAGTCAATTCGCGACGTCATACTTTTCCCGCACTTGCGCCCGAAAAAATGAGTCGAAGGCCCACCTTAATCTCCCGACAGCGGGATTAAGATACGCTCATTCCCCGTCCTCCGGGATCAAAGTTCGAGCAACCCCTGCACGCGGGCGATACACTCCGCATCACTTCCAGACCCCGGTGTATTGTCGTTGATTATCTCCGCACCACTGATGATCCGCACGGCCACTTCATCAACGACCGTGACGAGTTCTTCCAAACTCGTCGGAGGCGACGTCGACAGGTCATTGCACATCTGGTCAACCACCTGATCCACGAGTTCTGCGCACGTCGTGCCGCCAGAAACCGGCGTACTGAAAAACAACTCGTCATAGGCAAGCGTCGCCTGTACGCTGGCCTGGCCAAAGGCAAAGCCGTCAAAGTAAGCGCTGATCGCGATCGCATCGACCGTGAACCCGCCCTGAATCGGCACAGCGAACGCTCCCGTCGGATTAAAAATATCCAGCGGCACAGTTGCGGCCAGCGGCATCAACGTGCCGTCCGGTGCGATCGAGTCGATCATGCCAGTCAGGATCGATGTGTCGCCATCGTACGTGAACTCCACGCGCAACGGGGTATCGAGCGGCAACGCAAATTCGAGTGAAGAAAATGCGACGTTATTGAAAGCACTCGCATCCAACTGCTCGCCAAATACCGTCGGCGATACAAACGGACCGCCAAAAAAAGATGACACATTCGGAAAGAAATTGAACTCAACCATATCGAACGTGTCGTTATCGAAATCTAAAAAATCCCCCGTTCGATCACCGCCAGTCGTCGTCGAGTTGATGAGTCCGAAAGTAATCTGTGCAAAGCCGTTCGGGTCCGCGTAGAAAGCGGCGCTCCGGATGGTCAGCACCGCACCGAAACTGAATGAATCCGTCTCGTCCACGGTCACGCCCAACGGTGCCGCGAGTCGGGTGGTGGGTTCAAGCGTGTCGTACTGCACCTCAAGAGAACCGACCGGGTCCCCGGCAAAGGACGCTGCGCTCGACAGGTGCGTGAACTGCCCAACGCCGGTCCCCACCAAAGTAAAATTACCGCCATCGGCGACGAAGGGCGGCGCATTAAAGGTCTCGCTAAACGTTGCGGCGAAAGCTGTCGACACAGTGACTGTTGCAGCAACTGCAATGATCGCGAGTTTGTGATTCCGTGCCTGGTTTTTGCGCATGCCTGTACCCGCTGCCTGTTTTTCGGATTCCGAGTTCATCGACCGTCAATGCTCGCAACCGTCCCGTCGTCAGCGAACAGGTTACCCGCCGGCGATTCACAGTCGAAGTTGCTTGGTGTGTTATCAAATGATTTCCCCTGCATCCGCTGCAGAGCGATATGCCCGTCAATAAAAAGGACATTCGCCGATGTTTCATGGCGGAAATGTGCGTAGCCGCTCTTCGCCAATCCCGGCGGTTCTCCCCAGGTAGGAAACAGCACGTAGTGCCCTTCGTTGAAACGGTTGGAGACATCAAAATGAATAGCGTCGACAAACGTAAATACAGTGGAAGCACGGTTGACGTACTTGTTTTCCCGCTGGCCCATGAGCCGAAGGTTGTAGCCGTAGGTAGCAACGCGTCCGTCGAATTTCTCATAAAACGTCGATGCGCCGTATGGAAAAAGCGGACACTGCAGCCGGTCTTCGAACGAATTCACAAAAGGTGTCAACAGCGCCTGCGACCGGTCGATCGGCCGGTTGGTGCCGGCCCCGGGGCCACCGGGCTCAAAACCGAACCACCACTGGCGACCGCCGGGCAAGTCAGTGAAATAGGGAAAGTAATAGTCGTCGTACGTATCGACGTACTGCCGCACGCCAATGCCGATCTGCCGGAGGTTGGACGTACACAGCGCTCGCTGCCCGCTTCGTTTAGCCCGATGCAACGCCGGCAGCAACATCGACGCAAGGATTCCAATGATCGCCACGACCACGAGCAGCTCTACCAATGTGAAACGTTTACGCATAATCGGTCACAAAAAAAATGCCGAACCCCGCGAAGTGCGACATTCGGCATCAAACCACATCGATCCAAGCCAAAAGTCCCTAACGCGGAGACTCCAGTATATCAGGGTAATCTGACTTACAGGCTTGAGGCCTGATTACAGCGGCGCGACCGTCCCGGATTCTCACCGGGTTCCCCTGTGACAGCATAACTATAGTGCGCGGACAAAAGACATCCACCACCAAGGCACGATCACCGTGAACTTCGTGTCAGTCCCTCTTGCGACCATCCTTTCCAATATTCATTTCTATCGAACCATTCCCCGCAGCGTCGTGAGGTTATCCTCGTCCTCTTCCATAGTTTTCCCCTTGGGCGCCTCGATCACCAACGGCAGATGTTCGAGACGTTCGTCGTTGACGATGAACTCGAAGGCATCACGGCCGATCTCACCGGCACCGATATGTTCATGCCGATCCTTGCAGCTGCCGAGCTTCGCTTTGCTGTCGTTCAGATGCAGAGCAAGCAACCGGTCGAAACCAACCGTATCGCCTTACTCTGCTATCGTCTTTTCGTTGCCCGTCTCCGCGCGGATATCGTAGCCGGCAGCAAACACATGGCACGTGTCGAAACAAACACCAAGCCGCTCGTCCGCGTCAACCGCCTCGTACAGTCGAGCTATATGCTCGAATTCACCGCAGATGGAACTGCCCTGTCCTGCCATGGTCTCAAAGGCACTGCGAACACCGCAAACTGACGTCGCATTGATGACCAACCGCAGGTTGTCCGCCGCCACCTGCAAGCCCGCGTCTGTCTGCAACCCCTTGGGGCTGCCGGGATGCAACACGATGAACGGCAACTCAAGCTTGGCGGCCCGGTCGATTTCGTCGATCAGGCCCATCACCGATTTCTCACGGGTTGCGTCAACTTCGGAACATACATTGATCAGATACGACGCATGCACAAAGACCGGATCGATTGAAGACTCTGCACGCCGGGCGATGAAAGCCGCGGCATCCTCATCGGCAATCGGTGCCGCTGCCCACTGCCGATTGCTCTTCGTAAAAATCTGGATTGTATCACAGCCAACCGCTTCGCCGCGATCGATGGCCAGCGGGAACCCGCCGGATATGCTCATATGGGCACCGAATTTAGGCATCATCTCCTCCTTTGATGAAAGGTGACTATATCGCAACCATTCGGCAGGTTAAAGTGTTCCATGTTCACTGACACCTGTACACCCGACTCCGTCCAACGTGCCTGACATACTACGAACTCTGGGACTTACCGGCGCGACCCTGGTCGGCGTCGGCGCCATTGTCGGCGGCGGCATCCTGGCATTGGCCGGTGTGGCTTTCGTCGAAACCGGACCGAGTGCCGTCCTCGCGTTTTGCCTGAACGGCGTAATCGCGCTGATCACCGCCCTGAGTATCGCCGAGCTTGCCGCGTCGTTTCCAGAGTCCGGCGGCACCTACGCCTTTGCCCGCAAGATCCTCCGGCTCGAAGCAGCCTTCCTGGTCGGCTGGGTCGTGTGGTTCGCCTCAATCGTCGCCGGCGTGCTCTACGCCCTGGGTTTTGCAGCGTTTGCGGTCTTCGCTATCGTCGAATTAATTCGCGAACTCGGTCATACACCGGCGGCATGGCTCAGTTCCGGTTGGATTCCGACGATTGCGGCAATCATCCCGGTCGGCGTCTATACGCTGACACTGGTACGCAAGTCCGGCGGCAGCCGGACCACGACAATCGGCCACCTGATCATCTTTGTCATCCTCATCATCGGCGGTATCTGGGTATTCATCAAGGACACGCCGACGGATGTGGCGTCGACACTGACGCCGTTTTTCACCCACGGTGCCGGCGGCCTGATCGCAGCCATGGGCTATTCCTTTATCGCGCTGCAGGGATTCGATCTGATCGCGGCGGTCGGCGGTGAGATCAAGGATCCGGAACGGGTCATTCCGAAATCCATGATACTCTCGCTGCTAATCGCTCTCGCCATATACATTCCTCTGCTGCTCATCGTCACGACCGTCGGCCTCAACCCTGGCGAAAACATCTCGACAGTCAGCGCCGAGAATCCGGAAACAATGATCGCTATTGCCGTGCAGAACTACCTCGGCAAACCCGGCTTCTGGATGGTAATGGCCGCGGCGATCATGTCGACGCTCTCCGCGTTATGCGCCAACCTCTTTGCCGCCTCGCGGGTAGCGCTGGCGATGGCACGCGACCGGACGCTGTCGCGACAATTAAGCGGCATTTCGACCACGCGCGGCACCCCGAGTCCGGCAATAATCGCCAGCGCAGTGATGATCGTCGTGCTGTTGCTGATCCTTCCCGATGTCGCCTCCGCCGGAGCCGCATCCAGCCTGATTTTTCTGATGACGTTTGCTCTGGCCCACTTGATCTGCATCCTGGCGCATCGCCGGGGCGGCATCGACCCCAGAAAATTCAAGGTTCCGTTCTTCCCGGTCCTGCCAATCATTGGCATCATCGCATGCCTGTCCCTGGCCGGATTCCAGGCCATGACCGTGCCGGCTGCCGGAAAAGTGGCGCTCGCCTGGCTGATATTGGGCGGCGGCATGTACTGGGTGCTGTTTGCGCGCCATGCCCGGGTCTACGACGCTTCTGCAGAAGGGCTCAATCCGCAACTCATGCAATTGCGCGGACGCAACCCCCTGGTCCTCGTACCAATTGCCAACCCCGCAAACGCAGAATCGATGGTGACCGTTGCCGATGCAATGGCCCCGCCCAATTTCGGGCGGGTGCTGCTGCTCAACGTCGTCAGTCTGGCAGGTTCAAATGAGCCCAACGTTCAGCCTCCGGAACTGGCAGACGCCCAAAAAGTCCTGGCCAAGTCGCTGACCGCCTCATTCGCACACGGACTGGCACCCGAGGCACTGACAACTGTCGCGGCCAATCCGTGGGAAGAAATTCAACGCGTAGCGCGCCTTCATCGCTGCGAGAGCCTGCTGATGGGATTCAGCGATATAACCGAGCACGTGATGAACACGAAAGTCGAGGACGTGATCGGCCGCGTCGCCTGCGATGTCGTCGTGCTGCGGGCGCCGAACGGGTGGAAATTGACCGACGCGCGCCGCGTGCTTGTACCGGTAGGGGGCCACAGCGGACATCGGGTGCTGCGGGCAAGACTGCTCGGCAGCCTGCAACGCACCGGCCTGCGGTCGGTGACGTTTCTCCAGGTCATCAGGCCGGATGTGAGCGATCGGGCCCGCACCGAAATAGAAAAAGAACTCCGAAAATTTGCCGACGACGAGGCCCCAGAAAACCTCACGACCATCGTCGAGCCCAGCAGCGATGTCATTGCAACGATCAAGACCCAGTCACAGTCGGCCGACCTGATCATTCTCGGCCTGCAGCGCCAGGGTTCCAAACACCGGACCTTCGGCGACTTTGCGATAGCCGTGGCGCGCGAAACCACCTGCGCGATCATCATGATCAGCCAGAAGGATTAAGAAGAATTACCGCTCCTCGTCCCTATTCCGGCGTGACATATGCCGCCGTGATGCCGCCATCAACGTTGAAGGTGGCGCCGGTAACGTAGGACGAGCGGTCGGACGCCAGATATAGCGCTGCCTGTGCCATCTCGGCAGCAAGACCGAAACGGCCAAGCGGCACATGCACCAGGCGTCTTTGCTTCTTCTCGTCGGTGTCGAGGTAGTCCATCAGCATCTTTGTCTGCAGCGGCCCCGGGCACAAGGCATTGACGCGAATATTCTGCCGTGCATGAATGACCGCAAGCTCCCGGGTCATGGCAAGTACACCGCCCTTGCTGGCAGTGTACGCTAATTGCGGCGTCGCGGCACCGAGCTGCGCCACAAACGAGGCGGTGTTGATCACAACGCCGCCGCCAGCCCGCTGCAATGCGGCGATACCGTACTTGCAGCCGAAAAAGACCCCCTTGAGATTGACCGCCATCGTCAGGTCCCAGGTTTCTTCGGTTGTCTCCGAAGCATCGCCATCATCGGGATGCATAATCCCGGCGTTGTTGAAGAGAATATCGAGGCGTCCATATGTCTCCTCCGCTGCCGCAACCATGCGTTCACAGTCCGCAGCCTGCGATACGTCTGCGTGCAGGCTGATGGCACGGCCGCCAGCCTTCTCTATCATCGCCACCGTTTCCTGAGCATCGGCAACGTCGGCAACGACGACTGATGCACCTTCGCCGGCAAAGAGCAAACTGGTTTCCCTGCCTATGCCTGAGGCGCCGCCAGTGATCACTGCCACCTTGTCTGCGAGTTCCATATATCCAACCGTTGTTCGCTTGGTTGATGTTTACAATCCGGCGACAAACCGGTCGAACAGCCGCTGCTGCACCGGATCGGCGGCCGCGGTAATCTCCGGGTGCCATTGTACGGCGAGCAAGCGATAGGCAGACGACTCGATCGCTTCAACTGTACCGTCGGCAGCCGTGGCGACCACCTGCAGCGGCGAAGGAACCTGCCGGATGGCCTGATGGTGCCAGGAGGCAATTTCACATTCGGTCACACCAAGCACTTCCGACAATTTCGAATCCGCCTCGATCGACACGCTGTGCGACGTGAAAGTAGTCGGATTCGGATCGTCCGGAGCCGCGGCGGGATTAGGCACACGGTGCTCCAGCTCATTGAGGATGTCTGGCAGGTGCGAATGCAGGCTGCCACCCAAAGCAACGTTGACAATTTGAATGCCGCGGCAGATCCCGAACAGCGGGAGGTCGGCATCAAA
The DNA here is from genome assembly GCA_964460215.1 of uncultured Lentisphaerales bacterium. Classification (GTDB taxonomy): domain Bacteria; phylum Verrucomicrobiota; class Lentisphaeria; order JABSQK01; family CAJWLW01; genus CAJWLW01. Next base: position 110,250 of record CAYWQM010000002.1, on the reverse strand, counting down.
GGCTCTATGGACCATGGCGATCTCGTCACGATCGCGGTCGACATCCGTCATGTAGATGGTGTCGTGATCCTCGCCGCCGTACACTGCCGGGTCGATATCGCCGCCGCCGGCGAGGATCAGGCCGTCAAGGCGCTCCAGGCACTCCACGATGTCGGCATCACCAGGGGGCACAAGTACCACAGCGCCCCCGGCGCGGCGCGCACATTCGACGTACTCCACCGGCAATGAATAGCGACCGGCACTGTCGCGACCGTAGGCCGTTATCCCAATTAGAGGCTTGGTAATCCCAGGCATCAAATGTCCAACTGATTCCACGGCATCGGCATGGTCGGCCGCTCCCCATGGTGGTCGACCCGTTCATCCTTCGGACGATCCTTGAACCAACTCACGAGCGCCACAAGCTGCCTGACCGCCTCGTCACAGGCACGCTTACCCTTCTCTACCGTCGCCAACTCACAGTCGCCCATAACCCCGGAAGCGGTGTACGAACTGGTCCACCCGATAACCGACGCAGGACCCTCGGCAAAAAGATCAACGTTCATGAACGGGCTGTTCTCAGCGTTGAACGAAATATAGTCACTCTTGATTTTGTCCCGGCGCACGTTGTCCTCGTCCAGGTACATGTACATCGAGGTCTCGAGCTCGCCGGCATGAGCGCAACCTCCGGGGATACGCCCCTCCCGCCAGCCCGGGAGGAACTCCTTGTCGATCGTCAGCAGATTCCACCAGGCGGTGCAGATGCATTCCGCGTCCGTCTCCAGATTGGCACGACGGGCGACCAGGCTGAGGTTGGGCATGTTCGAACCATGGCCGTTGAGCAGGATGATTTTCTTAACACCATGGTAGGCCAGTGATTTGACGATGTCAAAAACGTGCTCGATGAAATGCTCATAGTGGCTATTGATAGTCCCCGGAAAGTCCATGACGTGGCCGGTATAACCATAGGCAACAATCGGCAGCACCTTCATCTTCTCGGGAACCTGCTGACCCGCTCCCACAGCGACGCCGGTCGGACAGACCAGATCAACATCGAGCGGAAGATGAGGGCCGTGCTGCTCGACAGCACCACACGGAACGATACACACCTGTCCATCGGCAACCACCTCGTTGACCTCAGGCCACGTGAGTTTCTCGTAGCGATATTCAGTTCGGGCACGGGACATGCGGCTCGCTCCGGTTCTTTGAGTGGACCTTGTTTTGATGCGGCGCACCAGGCCATGGACAAGAAACCCTACCACAACCGCGGCCTGCGTTCAACCACCTTTCGCCCTGCATCATTTTACCATTGTCGCGAAACCGGTAGAGACGCCGTCGACGACCCACCGGAAACCTCATGAAAAAGATCGTTATTGATATCGCTTTCACCACATAATCGGGCACTGCCAGCTACTCTTCCGATGTGCTCAAAAAAACAAACGGTCCCAAGCCGACAGAACGGTCATGCAGGCGGGTATTCGTGCACCAGAAAATGCACCGCAGGCTCATCCTCTTCGATAGTGCTGAACCGATCGCACGGCGTCAGAAAACAATTGTCATTCCAATCGTCACAAACGCGGCTGACCTCACCGCTGACAGTGTAACGGCTGCCACGGATCTCGATGCCGGTGCCTTCCTTATTCCAGAACTGGTGAATCACCCCCGGCGGCACCGCCAGGCTCTGCCCGGGCTCGATCGCCAGGATCTCGCCGGCCGTACAACTCCGGGTGACACCGTCCAGTTGCACCGTGAAGTCATCCTCCGAGCATTCACCGTCGGCAGTCGACTGGTACAGCCTGATCATCAGGGTGCCGCCACCGCGATTAATGATGTCTTCCATCTTGTGCCGATGAAAATGCAATGGCGGCTTCTGGTTCTCCGGGTCGAGAATGAGCTTCTCCGCATAGTCCTTTGGCGTCGGGAACTTCGACGAACCGTTGCGCATGGTCAGGAGCACACGGCCGTAATTATCAAAATCGTCGAGACCGAAATCAGTGACATCCCAGCCGAGCATACAGGCGCGAATTTCATCGGCCTCCGGCCCCTTGTCTTGCCAGTCATCGACCGTCCAATTCGCGAAAGGCGGCAGAGTGAATCCGACCGTCTCGAAGGCTTCCCTGGCGATCTCGATAATTTCATTGATACGTGATCTTTTCATCTTTGGCTTTCTCGGGTTTTCGGTCGAAAACAGTAGTATCACGGAACGTCATGTCCAGCTATATTCCTAAACGTTGCATTATGACGAAACTCAAAGATAGGACGTGTGATGAGACGGACTGCGGCAAATGACTGACGATATCCGTGACTATGCCAGGGTCGGGCTGGCGCATTTCATGTTTTATCCGAACTGTGTCGTCGACGAGCAGGTCAACATCACAACCCTGCCCGGCATGCTGGCGCGCGACGACATTGAGGTGGTCGATTTCTGTCTACCCTACGATGTTGCCGGACGTACCGAACTGACTGCGGCACTGCGCGCCTGCAACAAGCACCTGGGATTTGCCATCCACCCTTTCCCCTTGGATAAAATCTGCGTGGGCACGACCGTCGACAACGAAAAGGCCCTGACTCGAATGATCCTCGAAGATCAACTCACAGCCGCCGCGGCTGCCGGTGCCCACACCTTTACAATCGCGTCCGGCATCGATCCAGGTGCCGCCGCACGGCAGGCGGCCATAGATCAGCTGCGCGAGGTCTGCCGGTGGCTCTGCCGCCAAGCGGCAGAACATGACATGACGGTGCTGCTGGAGCCATTCGACCGCGACACGCACCGCCGCTTCCTGATGGGACCCACAACCGAGTGCGTCGAATTCGTCGAATCCCTGCAGCCGGAAGTAGACAACTTGCGACTGCAGCTCGATGTCGCACACATCCTTCTGTCCGGCGAAACATTTGAAGACGCCATCACCACAGCCACCGAACACATCGGGCACGTACACCTCGGCAACTGTTATGTCAGCGATCCGACAGATCCATTCTATGGCGACAAGCACCCGCCGATCGGCTATCCCGGCGGAGAAATCGACGTACCGCAACTGACGGCGGCTTTGCAGGCACTGCTGAACATCGGCTACCTCGACCGGGACCGGCGCGGCACCATGGCTATCGAGACCCGCCCTGTCGCCGGCAGCAACGTCGAAGAGCTGATCCAAGACGGGCTGGCAAAGTTGAACCAGGCCTGGGCTGACGTATAGCAATTTACGGCAACCAATCCTCGAAGGCGCCAATCTCTCGAACGCTCGTGCATCGGCATCGGCGCCGGCAGCGGTATCAATTTACATCGCCGCATGGAAGGGCAGCGCTACGGGGGAGAACCTGCGACGGCCGATCGGCTGTCTCGAATAGATCGGCAACCCTACCAATGCGTCGGCGCATAATCCTTCAGGAACCGACCCCATATATGTTCCCCGGTGAGGAAGCCCGAGAAGATTGGATCGCAGATCCGGGCCGCTGCGTCGACGTGATCGAGCGGGGGATGGAACCGGTGCTCCGCGGTCTTGCGCTCCGCGATCTCCACCGGATCCTCATCGGTGATCCAGCCGGTATCGACGCTGTTCATGTGGATACCGTCCTTGAAGTAATCCGACGCCGACGTCCGGGTCATCATATTCAACGCCGCTTTCGCCATGTTGGTGTGCGGATGCTTGTCGGTCTTCAGCGCGCGATAGAATTGCCCTTCCATCGCCGACACGTTGACGATGTGTTTGTCGCGTGACGGCTGGCGCAGCATCAGCGGCTTCAACCTGGCATTGAGGATGAACGGCGCGACCGCGTTGACGAGGTGCACCTGAAGCAGCTCGACAGCTGAGACTTCGTCGAGCTTCAATCGCCAACTGTTTTTCGCGCGCAAATCAATCTGCTGCAAATCAGCGTCGAGCTGGCCAGCCGGAAACAATTGATTGCTGGGCTGCAGTTCGGCATCAGACGGGTCCTTCACTGAGATCGTCGCGAAACTTCCGTAATCGGCCAACTCGGCGCCGGCATCGAGCTGCGATGCACGGCATTGCTCGCGCAGCATCTCGAAGTTGCCGACGACCGCGCGCACTGGCGCCGGCAACTCGTCCAGCGGGTTGGTCTCGGCGGCTTTGAGATGCGCGTAAAAATCAGCCGGACGCCTGACCGTCTGGCAAGCGTTGTTCAAGATAAAATCGAGTCGGTCATACGTGGCATTGACGTGCTCCGCGAAGGTCTCGACGCTCGGCGTGTGCCCCAGGTCGAGGCCGTAGATCTGCAGCCGCTCAGACCAGTTCGAAAAATCCGGTTCGTTGGCGTAGCGCGCCACTGCATCACGAGGAAATCGGGTAAGCGCGATTACCTGGGCGCCAGCCCGTAGCAACATGATCGCAGCCTGATACCCGATCTTGACGCGAGCCCCGGTAATAATCGCAACGCGCCCATGGAGATCTGCCGTCTGATGACGCTTGCGCCAGTTCAACTCAGCACAGTCGGGACACAGTCGGTCATAAAAGAAATGCATTTGCGTATAGCGCACCTTACAAACGTAGCAGATCCTCGACTCCTGCAATTCAGTTGGTGCTACCGTCTCGGCAGCCGCGGGCAACGCGTTGATGCCATCCCCCGGCAGCGGTGTTGGGTAGACCAATTCCAATCGCTGTTTCCGAATGCCGGTAGCGGCCAGCAATTCTTCGTCCTCGTCCTCGACGATCTTGCGTTGCCGTCTTTTTTCGCGACGATTCGCCTTCCAGAATACGCGAAGTTCGTCTATTTCCGGCTTCGAGGCTCGTCCGGCTGCGGCCAACAACTGGATCCGAATATCATGGGGTATCTGCAGCAACAATCCCCGGTCCGCAACGATCGCCTCCAGCAATGCCAGGCTGTCGCCGACACGTTCCATCAAATCGCTCTCGGCCATCGACTCCCAATCAACGTCGCCTGTATCGTCTGCCTCATCATCCGCCATGGAATCGCTCAGTTAATCCTCGTT
>CAYWQM010000002.1:81262-105319 GCA_964460215.1 uncultured Lentisphaerales bacterium | reverse complement strand
ATTGTCGATCTATTCCTGAACAAGCCGGCTCTCCGCTGCGATCTCGTTGCCAGGGCGTGTTCGCCACCCACGGGTTCCAGACGACCGTTGTGTGATTGCCCTGCTTACGAATGTGAATCCGTCAGTTCAGCACCCGGTCATCGATCGCGCCGGCAGCGCATGTCGATAGTATCGCGGTTCGTCATGGCTCACGCCACGCGCAACGCCGACCCTACGCGCAACGGCGATCTGCGCCATGTCTTCGACGCGGTCAAGCAACGCATCACGTGTCCAATCGTATCCAAACAGATTCGCCATGTGTTACCTCCTGCGTCCCAAAGTATCGCATCAAGCTTCACATCCATCACACTTTTGCGATCAAACCGCCGTCAACCACCAGTGACGAACCCGTGACAAAGGACGAATCGTCGCCGGCAAGGAATACGGCGCACTTCGCGACCTCCGAGGTCGTGCCCATGCGATTGAGGCAGTGCAACGCACCGGCTTCCTGGCGTGCGGCAGCGGGGTCCGGCTGGGTCTCGAAGTAGGCGTCACACAACGGCGTGTTGATGTAGCCCGGGCAAATGCAGTTCGCCCGAATATTCTTGTCGCCGTAGTCGCAGGCAATGCTTTTGACCAGCATATGCACTCCCCCCTTGGCTGTACAATAGGCGGCCAGCTCCGGCTCCGCGACGTGGCTCAATGCTGAGCCCATTACGACGATGCTGCCGCCGGCCTCGCCATTTTCGAGCATCGCCTCGACGGCGTGTTTACAGCAAAAGAAAGCGCCGCGCTGATTAACGCTCATTAAACGATCAAAATCATCCTCAGTCGTTTCGGTCAACGTCTTTTCAATCTGAATACCGGCGTTCGCGACGAAAACGTCCAGGCGTCCGAAGCGCTCCAAGGTGTCAGCGATCAGCGCCTGGATATCGCACACCTGCGACACATCGGCATGCGTGAATACGGCATCACCGCCGGCAGCACAAATCTCGTCAACGATTTGCTGACCGGCCACATCGGCCACGTCGGCCGAGATCACCTGCGCACCCTCGGCACCGAACACACGCACAATCGCTTCACCTATGCCCGAGGCGCCGCCCGTGACAATGGCGACTTTGTCTTTGAGTTTGTTCATGCTGCCCTCGCCTATTCAATCCTATTTGTCGAAAAATTACAGCTGTCCACGATGTCCAGAATATGTGGCAGGGCGCGTTCCTGCCAGCGATCGAAAATACCGTGCTGATTCTTAGCTCAGCAATTCCAGCAGGTGCGGAGCAGTAGGCGTGTCAATACAACGGCGTGGATCCATCGACCTTTGGCATACGCCCTTTGCCATCCAGCACCACGTGACGGGCATGTTCGCGGACCACGTCCATATCCAGCTCAACACCGAGTCCCGGCCTTTTCTCGAGTTCGAGAACATCGATATGACCGTCGACAAACGGCACAGCCAGCGACTGAATCTTGTCGAACCAGGGCAGCAGCCGGCAGTGCTCGAGGATCAGAAAATTCTGCATCGCCGCGGACGCATGCGCGGACGCGGCAAGCGCCACAGGGCCATATGGATTGTGCGGCGCCACCTCGATCCCGTAGATTTCTGCGAAATTCGCAATCCGCATCATTTCGCTGATCCCCCCGGTGTGGCTGATATCCGCCTGGCAGACGTCGATGGCCTGCTGCTCAAACCACGACCGGAAATCCCAACGCGTCATCTGCCGTTCGCCGAGCGCGATTCTTACCCCTGGAAAATCCCGTTTCAGGCGCAGCGTCGGCTCGATCGTCTCCATCGGCAACACCTCCTCGACGAACATCATGTCGAGCGGCTCCAAAGCCTCGACCAGGCGATGGCCGGATTGCGGGTCGAACAGGCCGTGACAATCGATCATCAGCCCTGCCTCGGGCCCCAAAGTCTCTCGCAACAAACGAAAGTCCGCAACCGCAACGTCAATCTGTTTCGCGTAATCCATCGGCTCAACGAAGGCGCCGACGCCGTGCTTGAATGCATCGAACCCCATTTCCAGAGCTGTCGCCGCCTTTTCTTCGAGTGGCAGACCGCCGAACTCCGGACCACTGCGCACATAGCAGCGCACCTTCTCACGCACCTTGCCTCCCAGCATTTTAAAAACGGGCACCCCCGCGGCCTTGCCGGCGATATCCCACAGCGCCTGGTCGATACCGCTCATGGCACTGGTGTGCACGACACCGCGACGCCACCAAAAATCGCGAAAACCCAACTGCCAGATGCGCTCGATATCGGTCGGGTCCATCCCGAGCAGCCGCGGCTTGATCTCACTCTCGATCTGCGCAATCACCGCCTGCTCGTGGTATTCGGTAGTGGCTTCACCAATACCGGTGATGCCGGCATCCGTATCGATTTCAACGAACACCCAGTTGCGGGCAATCGCTCCGTCGTCGCGAAATATGGCAACACACGTTGTTCTGATATCGGTTATTTTCATAATAGGAAAGTACTCGCTGTAGGGTAAAGGTCACGCGGGTCTGGGAAAATCGGTCGATCCCGATCTGCCAACGCGGACTACTGTAACTTTTTCAATGCCTTTTCAAGGTGCTCGAGCACCTGCTTGTCCTGTTCGACAGCCCGGCGGTCGGTCAGCATCTTGAGGGCCCGCCGATCACCACGCTTCCCAAGCGCCATGCAAACTCGAAAACGCACACCCGGGTCCCGGTCATCCAGGGCGTCCGTGAGTACGTTGTAGGCTTCATCGCCAGGAATCATTCCAAGTGAATTGATGGCTTCGCGTCGATGCCGCTTTTCGGAGGAGTCCAGCACGCCTCGCAGACCTGCCGCCGAGCTTTCATCATTCACTCGCGCCAGCGCATTGACTGCCTCCCAGCGTCGCCACGAATCGGCATCCTTCAGCCCCTCATGTATCGCCGGCAGGCATTCAGGCATATGAAACATCGACATCCCAACGAAAGCATTCCAACGCTGCGCTTTGTCGGTCGACTTGCTCAATTCGCGCACCAACTCCTGTGCCCTGGTCGTGTCCGGATACTGATTCAGCGCCCACATGGCGCGCCAGCGTACGTGTGAGTCCTCATCGTTCACGACGCGCTCGACGACTGCCTCAACCGCCACTTCATCGCGCATGTAGCCCTGGATGTTCACCATTTCCCAGCGAACAGTGAAGTCCGAGTCTTTCATGCGTTCCAGCATCGCCGGCGTCGTCGCCTTGCCGATAGCCAGGATTTCATCACGTGCGGCTTGCCGGTCTGAGTTATTCTTGAGTTTATCGATCAGCGTGTTGACGCGACGATTGAAAGCCGGACCCGGTTCGCCCCCGGCAGCGACCCGACGGTTCTCGAACCAGTTGCCACGCGTCCGATACAACTCACCGCCAGTCATCGATTGCTCGATAGTTTTCAGCTCCTTCTCGGCGCGACTGGTGATAGCGGGAAAATGGTAGAACTGCGTCAGCAACTGCCACCAGGCCTCATAGGCACGGCCAGGTTCGGCATTTGGTATGCGGAGCGCTTCGGCCATCAAAGCTTCTCCACGCTCCGCTATATTTTCGCCCATATATTGGGCCAGAAGCCCATCCATTGTCAGCAAGTGGGTCGACAACAGCAAATAGTCTCCGCGCTCCATGGCCGCCGGCAAAATCTCCAGAAAATCCGGTCCCGTCAAAGGCATGTCCAGACGCTCGAATGCCTCGAACAACTCGATGTAATCCGATACCGGCGGAAACCCATGGCCAATGCGCTGCACTTCACGGTACATCGTGCGTCCACCGGCCTTTTTCAAAGTGACGAAGCCCTGCCACGCACCACTTTTCCCAACGTAATCCTCTTCGCCGGCTACAAAAATGAACGCGTGCGCCTTGGCCCGTCGCAGTGCGTCGTCGCGATCGGTCAAGCCGTGGACCGGTCCGGGGCAAACAATCAGGCTTCCGGCAACCTGTATTTCGAGCTGCAGTCCCGAACTGCAGACAAAGTCTCCACCGGAAGAGAACCCGCTCAGATAAATACGGTCAGGGTCGACCGGAAATTTTTCCAGCACCGCGGCCAGGACATGTCGCGCATACGCACCGTCATTGAGTGGTCCCTCAATCCTCCCCCACGAACGCGTACGGCCGTTGAGACCGACAACGATGTACGGTGCCTGCTCGACAAAGTGCGACCACAAACTGATCCGTGTCAGGTTGGCACCTTTGCTGCCGGGTGAGCTGGCGCCGTGGAAATCGAGAATCAGCGGCCACTTGCGGTTGTCATCGAAATCCGGCGGCAGCGACACCTCATATGACGCCTCTGCCCCGTCAACATCAAACTCCGGCACCCGGTGCTCGACCGCCACGGCAGTCATTGCAAGGGTGCCGACCAGCATCATGGTAATAATGCTTTGCATAGATGAATTTAACTCATTATGGAGGGGGGGTGTTACACTGTCCTCGAACAAACTTATCTGTACAAAACCTTCCCGGACCGCACCGGCCAGCTCGCAGACAAAGCCGCAACCGGCAATTACGCCGGTTCAACGTGCAAATGCAAGAAAATATTTGACGCAAAAAGGAAGCAGAAACTTCATCAAAATTGACCCGGGCGGTTCACCGCAATAGCTGCGAAGAGGATAAACGCAGAATATCGATCAGCGTTTCGGCATATCCCAGCGCGGCACGACTTCCGGGTTGACGTAGGACACAGGCCACTTGTACTGTGACAGATCAATCGCCGTCTGCAGAGCCAGCCGGGAAAAGTCGTCCAGCAACATGGCGTGGCTGCTGCCATTGTGCGGGGTGATGACAACGTTCGGCAGCCCCACAAGCGGATCATCCGCAGCCGCGGGCTCTTCCTCCAGCACATCCACGGCAGCGCCGGCGATCGTCCCGTTCTGCAATGCTATTGCCAGGGCGCGGGAATCCACGACCGGCCCCCGAGCGGTATTGATGAGGATACTGGTAGGCTTCATGCTCTTGAGCTCGGTCTCGCCGATCAGGTGATATGTCGTCTCGAGCAGTGGCACGTGCAAGGAAACGACATCCGACTGAACAAGAAGTTCTTCAAAAGAAACAGAACGAACATCAAGCTCCGCCATGACTGCCGGTTCGACTACCGGATCGTACGCCAGAAGCTCGGCACCGAATGGCTGCAACCGGGCGGCAACGCCACGTGGGATATGACCGAAGCCCACCAGCCCAATTGTGCTGCCATGCACCAGTGTCGGTACCGGGACACCAACATCCCAACCACCGGCACGGACTTCACGATCACTCCTCGCAATCTGGTGGGTCATCGCCAAGATCAGTCCGATGGCGTGTTCGGATACGCCCAGCGCCGGCCCAGCCGGCGTGTTGGCAACGATGATTCCCATCTCCGTTGCCTCGGCTACGGGGATATTGTCGGTGCCACTACCAGCGCGAATGATCGCACCACAACGATTGAGTTGCGGCATGATCTCGGCCGTGATCATTGACACGCCACCCATGTCCCATACGATGTCGGCGTCGGCTGCCACGTCCGCAACCTCCTGCGGAGTCCTGGGCTGGCAGTCCACAAACTCGAAGCCGGCTTCTGCCGCTGCGACCGGGACCCAATCGATCGGGGATTGATCGTCCTTTCTGAGCAAAACGATTTTCATAATCTCTCCGTAAAGTACCAAAGCTCACATTGTCCATGCAACATCACCGCCGAACGTCTACAACGCAAGTTCCAAACGTATCTGCAACATGAAGGATTTGCCTCCTCCGCGTCGTCCTTTGCCGACAAAAACCGGGTGGAGATCGTCATGTTGTGGACTTATAATACGCGGAGTTAACGATGGCGAGTGCAAGCGTTCAACCTGCGCAACAGCGGCTTCAACACGATCATCGGCAACAGCCAGGACGAATACCACGAGCTCGCAGTAACCGAAGGCAGGAAGCCGTCCAGCATAAACAAGCGTAAGACGAAGTACGCTTGCATCGAAAAGTGATCCAGACCGACCGGCGTAAGAAAAGGGAGTCATCATAATGAAGCGCGATTTCATCGATTGCCACTTTCACCTCTGGGATCTGCAGGAGCCGGGTCTCTACTATTGCTGGCTGATGCCCGATGGTGAGGATCCGCAACTCGGCGATCGACTGGAGGAGCTCAAGGGCACCACCTATCTAATCGACGACTACATCGCCGAAACCCGGCAGGCCAACGTAACCAGCGCAGTGCATCTCCAGGCCGCCATCGGCTCGGAAGACCCGGTCAAAGAAACTGCCTGGATCCAGGCCGCCGTTGATCGCACCGGCTTTCCGCTGGCCATAGTCGGATATACGGACCTCAAGCATCCGGATGCCGGCAAGGAACTCGAGCGGCATTGCCGCTACGCCAATACCCGCGGCATCCGCGACTTCTCGGAAGGTGATTACCTCGTCGATCACGACTTTCATCGCGGCTACGCGATGCTGGCAGACTTCGATCTGGTTGCCAGCTTGTCGATCGACTGGGAAGCCATGCCGAAGGCGCGCGATCTGGCACAGAAATTTCCGCACATCCCACTCGTCCTCGATCACTGCGGTGAACCCTCGGCACGCGACGACGAATACTTCGAGAACTGGCGAAACGGCATGCGTACCGCAGCGCAAGCGGAAAATATCACCTGCAAGATCTCCGGGCTCGGCATGGCGGACAACGACTGGACGGTCGACAGTATCCGGCGATGGGTGCTGACCTGTATTGATCTCTTCGGCCCGCAGCGCTGCATGTTCGGCACCAACTGGCCGGTCGACAAGATGTACAGCACGTACGACGTCCTGATCAACGCCTACACCGAGCTCGTCGCCGACTTCACCGATGACGAGCAGGACGCCATGTTCTCGAAGAACGCCTCAACGCTCTACCGCATCTGAACACGGAACACTGAATGCCTGACCACGCCAGAATAGCTATTATCGGGACCGGTTGGTGGTCCTCGACCGCACACTTTCCTGCGCTTGCAGCGCATCCGGCGGCGCAAATCACAGCAATCTGCGATACCCGTGAAGAGGTGCTGGCGATGATGGCGGCGCAGTTCGGTGTCGACAAGACCTATACGGATTACCGCGAGCTGCTGGCGAACGAAAAGCTCGACGGGGCCGTGGTCGCCGTCTGGCACGCCGCGCACTATGAGGTAACCCGCGCCTGCCTCGAGCATGACCTGCATATCATGCTCGAGAAGCCAATGGTCCTGACTGCGAAACATGCCCGTGCCCTCGTCGACCTGGCGGCAGCGCGCAGTCGCGAGCTGATTATCGGCTATCCGATGCATTTCTCACCACGTGTACTCGAGGCCCGGGAACTGATTCAATCCGGCAAACTCGGCAAGGTCCTGTACATCAACTGCTACTTCGCCTCCTCGACCATCCACATGCTTCGCGGCGACGACTCGGTCTACGGCAACGAACACAATTATCCGGTCATCGGTCCGGGCGACGTGTACAGTGATCCCGCGCGCTCCGGCGGTGGCCAGGGCCATCTGCAAATCACACACAGCGCCAGCGTCATGCACTTCATCACCGGCCTGCGCCCAATACGCGTTCTGGCGTTGATGAACAATCTCGACGTACGGGTCGACGTGATCGACGCGATCACCGCACAAATGGACAACGGCGCCCTCGCCAATATCGGCAGCTCCGGCAACCTGCAGGTATCCGACGCCGGCCTGCTGTCCCTGCACATCGACTGCGAACGCGGCCGGCTCGAGATCGAATGCGTTGCGGGCGTCATGCATGTCCGCCATGCCGATGGAACCGACGAGCAGTTCGAAGCACTGCCGGTGGAAGACACTCCGGACGGTGCCGATCAGCCGGAAGAGTCGTACCCACTGCAGGCAACGGCAACGAACCTTGTCGACGTGATCATGGGTACACAAGTGAACGGCTCACCAGCGGAATGCGGCTGGCACACCGTCGAACTGCTCGATGCAGCCTATCGCTCGGCAGCGCAGAACGGCCAGGCAGTCAACGTCGAATCGCTGTACGAATGAAATCAGGGACAACGGAGCAAAGCCGATGCAACGAATATCATTTGTTCTAAACGTCAAGGACGGGGAGCAGGAGGAATACATCCGCCGGCATCAGGCGGTCTGGCCCGAGGTACTCGACGATTTACAGCGCGCCGGCATTCACAGTATGAGCATCTTCATGCACGGGCGTCAGATGTTCCTCTATATGGAGGTGGATAACTACGCCGAAGCGATCCGAATCCTTGGAGACTGCCCCGAGTCCCTGCGCTGGGAAGAATACATGGCACCAATCATGGAAGGCGAAGCCGAGGCCGACTACGACCCGGAAAATGCCTATCCCGATGGGCTGCCTGAAGTTTTTCGCTGGGAAAGTCCGGCGGAAGATTAGGAATTTGCGGACGGACACCTTGAAGGCGCAGCCCAGCCCAGCGGCAAGGCCCAGGTGAATCCAGGGACAACCCGCACAATCAGTTTACCATGACTTCTACGACCGGCAGGCTCCCCAGCAATTTCGTCCAGCGCAGCAGGTAGTCATAGCGCGTCTCCTCATCGGGCCCCACAGAAAAAGTCAGGAAGGCGGAACGCTCTGCGAAAATCGACCCTTTCACAACTGTAAGCGGCGGCAACAGCGTCCTGCACACGTACGAAAAATTGAAGTGGAACCTTTCCGCGGGGTGCTCACCGTAATCCAACAGGTAATAGACTGCGTTCTCGTCCTGCGGCCCGACACTGCCTTCCGGTGCGCTGCTGCCGTACCAGTTGTTGACGATGGCAATCCCGTACCCCTCGGAGGGGTGCACCAGCCCAATCCACGGGATGTCGGGTTTCAGACGCTTGATCAGCCCGTAAATTTTCTTCGGATCCTCCGGGTCAAACAAACGGCCGATCTGCGGCTTCCCGGTGTCATCGGGCCAAATGCCATGCGTATGGATTCCACGGCTGAATACCAGCTCGTTGTGACGTACTGCACGGATCGCGGCATCGTCGACAAACTCCATGCGCGACGTCTCGAGAATGAAAGGCATACCCGCAAACACGGTATAGCTGACCTCTGCTACCGTCTCGTTGACATGTGGCATGACGCCCCGCCGTACTGACCGGTATGCCAGCGGGCCCCGGCTTTCGCTGAAATCTGGCGTCAATTCGGGCTTGCTCGTATCCCAGTCGCTGACATGCCCCCAGGGTGCCGGCGGCATCCACACGTCAGGGTTCCAATGGATCGGCTTGCGTCGATCCTGAACAAACCCCATCTCCTCGCCCCTGCCGCTTTGTTGTGGAACATACGACATAAACTGTCCGCTCACCGAATCGAATGCGAACTCCGCAACCCCCGCATCTACCGTCGTCCCAAAGCCTTCACCACGGTATTGCAACTCCGGCGCACCCAGCCTCGCTTGCTTAGGCTTCGCAACGAGATCAAGATCAAAGCGACGCATGCCGCCGGCGCTCAAATCGGCGAAAAAACAAACATCCACCACCCCGTCATTCGCCTCGACTACATTCGCCCGACGCGCAACGTCCGGCTCGACCACAGCAAGTACTTGATGAGCGACCGGCTCATGCCGGCCTTCGCGGCGCAGCACAAACACCGGATCATCAATGCCGACCGGCAATTTGACACGTGCAACAATCGGCCAGCTTCCCCGATCAATATCGACCGAATCAGTGACCGCTATCGACCACGACGAAATCGCCGGGCCCTTCGCGTTCAGATGCCCGCCCCCCACGCTGGCAAGCCCAAGCGCTACAATAAAAATACGGATGTTATGCATTTACCGTTCTCGGTTTTTCCTTACTGATGTCATAACGCTGACCGGCCCTATACAAACTCATTCCTGGTGATCCCATCAAGCATAACAGTACCTCTTTTCTCCGGCGTCTCGAATTTTCGAGGCCATTATTTTTCGCAACACAACCGTCGTCCAGGCCGCTGTCGCGGTCTTGATTTTTCTCCGGGACCGCCCTACCCTACCACTGCCCAGCACACAATACCCCATAATCGACTGGACGGCTGAACTATGGAAAATATTCGACAACTACGACAACGCCTACAAAAAGGTACACCATGCTTCGGCACATTTCTGGCCGAAATGAACAGCAGCGGCGTTGTCGCGACGATGGCAAACTGCGGGTTCGATTTTTTCATGATCGACCTGGAGCATGGCGCCCTGGACCTCAGCGACGTCACCCGCATAATCGATGTCGGCAAGTGCCGAGGTCTGCCCCCGCTGGTGCGGGTCCCGCTACGCAGCCCCGGACTCTTCGCTGCCATACTCGACGGCGGCGCTGAAGGCATTATCGTGCCACAGATTCGCACCATGGCCGAGGTCCAGACCGCCGTGAACCTGACGAAATACCCACCGCTCGGCGAACGCGGCGTCCACCTGTTGCTGCCACACACAAATTTCAACATACCCCCCGACAAGGCAACGTACCTCAACGAGGCCAACCAGCACCTGGCAACACTGATCCAGATCGAAACCGTAGAGGCGACAACCATAATCGACGAGATCGCCGCGACGCAGGGCGTCGACGGCTTGTACATCGGCCCCGATGACCTGGAAACCAGCATGCACAACGCCGGCAACACCGATCCGGACTTGCTGATGAAGGTCGTCGCCGACGTCGGAGCCGCCTGTCGCCGGCATGAAAAGATCGCCGCCATCCATATTCCGCAGCCCGACATGCTGCCCCAGCTTATGGCGCATGGGTTCACGCTTTTCGGTTATGGCGCCGCCCTGCGAGTGTTCGCCCAGGGGGCAACGGCTTTACTCAACCAAATGCGCGAAAACCTACCATAAATTGGGAGATGAGTTTCTCGAATGGAATATCGCAAACTCGGTTCTAGTGGACTGGAAGTTTCCGTCCTCTCCTACGGCACCTGGCAGCTTGGTGACAAGACTTACTGGGGCGACAGCTCATGGGAGGACGATGCGGCGTCTGTGCAAACCGCTCTCGACGCCGGCATAAATCTCTTCGATACCGCGGAGGGCTACGGCAACGGCGCATCGGAAGAAGCGCTCGGTAAAGCATTGGGCAAGCGCCGTGATGACGTGCTGATCTCCAGCAAAGTGTTCCCGGAACATTGCCAACCTGACCTGCTACGCCAATCCTGTGAAGCCAGCCTGCAGCGTCTCGGCTCCGACCACATCGACCTGTATCACATTCATTGGCCGTTCTACGACGTACCGATCGCGGATGTCTGGGGTGTACTGCAGGAGTTCGTCACCGAAGGCAAGGTGCGCGAAATCGCATTGTCCAATTACGGGCCGCAGAATATAGCTGAATGGTTCGCCGTGGGCACGTCCGTATCGAATCAGCTCGTCTACAATCTGCTGACCCGCTGCATCGAGCTCGAAATTATTCCAGCATGCCAGGAAAAGGGCATGGGTATTCTGGCGTACATGCCGTTGATGCAGGGCATTCTTGCCCAACTCTGGGACAACATCGACGACATTCCCGAATCACGCCGACGTACGCGTCATTTTTCCTGCGAACGCTCAATGGTACGCCACGGCGAACCGGGATGCGAAGTGGAACTGTGGGCGGTCTACCGGGAAATTGGCCGAATCTGTGACGGTGCCGGGCTCCCAATGGCAGACGTCGCACTCGCCTGGACCCTGGCCAATCCGGCCATCACCTCGGTCATCATCGGGGGGCGCCGTCCTAAACAGGTACTTCGTAACATCAAGGCTATGGACCTGAGGCTCGATGACAGCCTGATCGCCGAACTGAATGCAGCAACCGAAACAATCAAACAAACTCTCGGCACCAACAACGACATGTTTTGCGGCGGTACCGACAGTCGCACGCGCTGATGCGTTGCAAAGCTCGATCCGTTCACCTGTCCTTTCCCACACACGGTCGGAAAAAGGTCGCCAAAACCGGGACCTCGAACTGCAACAAGACACGACATATATTACGGGTATTCGAACCACAACCACCAAAAGCCAACCAATGAGCCGGGACTGATCAACTATGAACCAACGCACAATTGGCCGTGAACTTGGCCGGCAAGCAGCCAGCGAACTGAAAGCCCCGGAACTGCGCCGACAAATCGAGGAACAATTCGAATGGGCACCGGTTCTCTTCCCGACGTTCGAAGGCGATTTGGCCGTCGTCCTCCGCGACTTCGATCGCGAACGCCTCGCCTCCGAGCCTGACTACGCGAAATTCCCGGAGATGAGCGGTCTGATCGACCGCCACATCGGCGAACGCGAGGGGTTCATGGAGAACTCTGGATTCGACGAAATCTGCGCCGCCTTCCACTATTCCTGGAACGTCCTGCTGTACAAGAGGCTTAATGCGCAGTACCCGCCGGACTGGCAGGAGGCCGTAAAGCTGCAGCAGTGCACCAACGTCTTTTTCCCGAATGGCAGGGACGGGGTCACGACCGGTGACAACCGCGACCTGGGCAAGGGCGAAGGACGCGCCAACAGGAACTGGCAGCCGACTAACGTCCCGTGGTCCAAGTCCGATCAGTTCTGCCAAGGCGGTGCCTCCAGCGCCATCTGCATGGACGAGGAGCCCTCTTCCTACTTCCCCTGCACCCCGGAAGAACTGTGCCCGCCGGAAGCCTGGGACGACCTCAACGTACGTATCGAGTTCATGATCCGCTACAAGGATTTCTGGGGGCCGAGCAATCAGATCTGGATCGACAGGCACCGCAATGCCGTGGCAGTCGAAAAAACCAACTGCCGCGTCGGATTTCACTATCCGCAGGTGAACGGCGCAGTTTGCATAACGGCGTGCAGCTATCTCGATCCGGACCTGCACGCCTTCAAGGAAGAGTGCCTTCGTAAAATGGCGAAATTGCGTGGCCAAACCGAAGAGACCAGTCCTGACATGATCTACAACACCGGGTCCCGTCGCCGCTACAGACGGCTCTGGGACCTGACCAATGCCGCTGCCGCGATCCCTGGAGGGCCGACGATCTGGGACTCACTCAACATCGTCGCCGACGAAGCCGTACCCTACCCTGATCGCATCTGCCTGGCAGGCCAGGACACGGCCACATGGTCATTCCTACAACACGCCGGCGTCACTTCCGGCGATAATCGACGCTGGATCTACCGGATAATAAAAGACGCCGAAAACCCGACATCGGTCACCGAGGTCACACCTAAACTGCTGCTCGGCGAAGGTGTCGAGATGCAACCGGACTGGCAGGCGGATATCGACGCAGGCCGATGCGAACTTGTATCAGCGTCCGGCGTGGCGTCGTAGAACGCACCCGAGTGGAATAAACGCAACTATTTGCGCAATAATATTTCGCGGCGTGATTTGTCGCTTTTTTACTCGCGCATCGTTCGATTACTGCTAACGGGATTGTTCCTGCAACTCATATAACGATGCAGTCGTTCGCCGTTGCTTTGGGATCGGGAATTGGCTGTATATGATCCTCGCCACCTGCCTCCGAACGCCGCGAACAAGCTTTTCGTACTGGAGTGGCTTTTTGGGCAAGATTTCCAGCTTCTCGGAATGATCAGCCAGCGTATTGCCGGCACAAATACCCTCAAGCCCAACGACCAGTCCGGCGACCTCTACCGCATCCAACAGGCTTGGTGCCAGGGCATCCCCTTCCCTGGTGTATTGGTCAACCTGTTCCGGTATCAACATGCCTATCCCTTCACACCCTCATGAATCCGTCTTCCACCAATTACGCAGCCTGATTCGCGCATCGTTTCCAGGCAATCTCCCAAGAGACTACGCGATGGATCTCCAGACGCAGCGCATCGGCAAGTCCTCTCGCAAAATCAGTTCGTGCATATATAATCATCCTGTCATCCACACACTCGACCATCGTAAAACGTTCAAGTCCCATAGCACAAAAAAGGAAGCACACAACTTATGTCCACCGCCAGGGTCACCGTAACATGTTCACTGCTGCTGTTCGTCGCAATGACTGGATACACAGCCACCAGTATCGACTTCAACGGCTGGCACCCGGCCAACTTCGCCCACGGCGGCCAAATCACCGGCACGGACCTGAAAGGCCCTGCCGGTGAAACCGTATTCTATCTCACTGGCAATTGGACAACCGGGGGAACAGCCAACAGGCCGGATGATATCCTCACTGTGCCCACCGTCCCGAATGGCACCTACAACATCGACATTTACGCGCAAGACGACAAAGATGTCGAGTTCACCACCAATGCCAAGGGCGAGATCGCCACACTCACCGGTAACGGTGCCGGTACAACATTCCGCAAGCAGGGACCAATGCTGCTCCAAATCCAGACTGTCGAGATCATCTGGAACAGCGATGCCCAGGCACAGAAGAGACTCGCCCTGGAAAACAACCCCAAATGCTGGACTAAGGCCGGGAAAATGACAGTACCGATCGGCAGCTGGGACCTTCACTGGTGGGGCATGCGTGATTACGGCAATGCACCAAGTGAAAACATTGACCTGCCGTTTACTGTATTTCCCGACCGTGTTGAACCCGCGGAACTTCTCGTCCGCGGAGGGACGCCGGACCCCGCCATTTTCCACATTAACATTGCCGCGGGCGAAGCCGCCGCAAGCATGCGCGAGGCGGTCATCAGCGCCCAACCTGTGAGTTTCGAAAATGTCACCTCCCCAACCGGCTTGACCGGGGTCGACAGTGCACAGGCTGCCTGGATCGATTACGATGGGGATGGTTGGACCGATCTGCAGACACAGACTGTACTGTGGCATAATGAAACAGGCAAAAAGTTTGTCAAATCCGGCCCCAGCGGGCTTTACAATGCCTGGGGTGATTTCAATAACGACGGCCGCCTCGAATATTTCAATCCCGGGTCAACCGTCGCCTGCTTCGCAACAGACGACGGAACCTTTCTGCAGCAGCATCTGCCACAACGCCCCATGGAGGTGTCGGATGGCGGCACGGTCCTGGACATCGACGGCGATGGGTTGCTCGATCTCTATACGGGCGGCTACGAAAACAACTGGGTTTACCAGCCGGACTGCATCTACAAGAACCTGGGCAACCAGAAGTTCGAGATGTTCTGGAAAAGCGAGGGTCGCGCCCAACCAGCCAGGGGCATCACAGCTTGTGACTTCGACAACGATGGTGATACGGACATTTACGTCACGCATTACCGGTTAGAAGCCAATGTCCTATGGCTCAACGATGGCAAAGGGGGACTCACCAACGGGGCCGGAAGCCACGGTGCTGCCGGTGGCAACGGACACGGCATCGGTTCGGCCTGGGGCGACATTGACAATGACGGACTGATCGACCTGTTTGCAGGCAATTTTGCCCACGGCGGCCAGCCCCAGTCACAATTCCTAAAAAATCTCGGCCCGGCCCAGGGCCACCATTTCGAAAACAAGGGCACGTGTGGCCTGCACTACCAGGAATCGTATGGCTCACCAGCGCTCGGCGACTGCGACAATGATGGTGACCTCGACCTTTTTTTTACGACAGTCTATGGAGGCGACCAGGCCGTACTGTATCGCAACGATGGAAACTGGCAGTTCAGCAACATCACGACAGAGGCAGGACTGCAGAATATCCGCAACACTTTTCAGGCCGCCTGGGGTGATTTTGACAACGACGGCGATCTCGACCTGATGGCCGGCGGCCGACTCTGGCGCAACAACTGCACCGAGGGAAACTGGCTGAAAGTAAAACTGCAAGGATCCAACACCCAACCGACAGCCTCAGGCCAGACAGTCAACTATGCTGCCATTGGCGCCCAAGTCCGCATTCGATTACCTAACCGGGTCCTGACACGTCAGGTAGAAGGCGGTACAGGTCGCGGTAATATGAACGAAATGACCCTGCATTTCGGTCTCGGCGCCCATGACGGCGACGTCGAGCTCGAGATTTCCTGGCCCTACGCAAAAGAAATACAGACGGCAAGTGCACAAGCCAACACCACTGTGACTGTCGTGTACAATGGCGGCCACAGGCAACCATAAAAATGGACCTGTTGCCGGTTTCCCGAACGCTCCAGAGAGCCATAGCGCAAGCGCGGTCAACGATGACCGCAACTCGCATCATTTTTCCCACGTATTCCATCTTGATTCTTTGCTGGTATATTCGAGGACAGTGTCAAAGCTTCAAAAGGACACCCGGCTATCTGTGACATGAACGATACAAACGACATTAACGCGATCGAATCTGCGGAGTGGCGGGACTCGCTGGACTATGTACTGGCACAGTCCGGGTCCGAACGCGTCCGCGAACTGCTGGACCAACTACAGGACCATGCGCGGCAGCACGGCGTCACTATTCCATTCGCCTCGAACACGCCTTACATCAATACCATACCTGCGGCCGAGCAACCGCCCTACCCCGGCAGCCACGACATTGAGCAGCGCATAACGAACATGATTCGCTGGAACGCGATCATCATGGTCGTCCGCGCCAACCTCCTGGACGACACGATCGGCGGCCACATTGCCACGTACGCTTCGGCAGCAACGCTGTATGAGGTTGTCTTCCACCATTTCATCCGCGGCCACAGCGACACGTTCGAGGGCGACCACATCCTATTCCAGCCACACACATCGCCGGGCATCTATGCCCGGGCGTTTCTCGAGGGGCGGTTGACGGAGCAGGACCTGATTAATTTCCGGCGCGAACTGCAGCCAGGTGGCGGCCTGCCCTCTTATCCGCATCCTCGACTGATGCCTGAATTCTGGCAATTCCCCACCGCGTCCATGGGCTTAAGTCCGATCATGGCGATCTATCAAGCCCGCTTCAATCGCTACCTCGAGGACCGTGGCCTCAAGGAACCAACGGACGCAAAGGTATATGCCTACATCGGTGACGGGGAGATGGACGAACCCGAATCGCTCGGTGCCATTTCTCTCGCAGCCCGCGAACAACTGGACAATCTGATTTTCGTGATCAACTGCAATTTGCAGCGACTCGATGGCCCTGTACGCGGCAACGGCAAGATCATTCAGGAGTTGGAAACCGTCTTCCGCGGCGCCGGCTGGAACGTGATCAAGGTCTTCTGGGGCAGCGACTGGGATCCCTTGCTGGCACAGGACCGAGACGGCCTGCTGGTAAAGCGTATGGGTGAAATAGTCGACGGACAGTATCAGAAATACAGCGTTTCCAGCGGCCAGTATCAGCGCGAACATTTCTTCGGCGTCGACCCGCGATTGGTGGAAATGTCGCACCAGCTCACCGACGAACAGATCCGCTCAATTCGCCGCGGCGGTCACGATACCGACAAAGTCTATGCTGCTTACAAGGAGGCTACGGAACACCGCGGTGCGCCGTCCGTCATTCTTGCAAAAACGATCAAGGGCTACGGCATGGGCGAGGTCGGGGAAGGCCGCATGACGGCGCATCAGCGGAAGAAGCTGGACGTCGACATCCTGCGCCAGATCCGCACCCGACTGGGTATCCCGCTGTCCGATACACAGGTTGAAGAGTTGTCGTTTTACGCCCCGCCGAAAGACAGCCCGGAAATCAGCTACCTGCTCAAACGCCGGGCGGCGCTCGGCGGATTCGTGCCCAGTCGCCCCACGGCCGCGGTGACTACGGCCGGGCCGGATACCAAGCTGTTCGAAGAATTCCTGCACGGCACGGACGGGCGCGCCGTTTCCACAACCAGCATGTTTGTGCGGATCCTGGCAAAACTGCTGACCGACCCCGAGATGGGCCGCTACATCGTACCGATTGTGCCGGACGAAGCGCGGACCTTCGGCATGGAAGCGCTGTTCCGAAAATACGGGATCTATTCGCATATCGGTCAGTTGTACGACCCTGTCGACAGCGAAAGCCTGATGTACTACCGGGAAGCTCGCGACGGACAGCTCATCGAAGAAGGCATATCCGAAGCGGGCGGGTTGTCGTCCTTTATCGCTGCCGGAACCGCATATGCCACGCACGGCATCCCGACGTTGCCGGTATTTGTGTTTTATTCGATGTTCGGCTTCCAGCGCATCGGAGACCTGATCTACGCTGCGGGTGACCAGCGGGCGCGCGGCTTCCTGATCGGCGCCACGTCGGGTCGCACGACACTCAACGGCGAAGGTCTCCAGCATCAGGACGGGCACAGCCATCTCTTCGCGTACGGTTATCCGCACGTTGTCGCCTACGACCCGGCGTTCGCCTTTGAGCTTGCTATCGTCATGCGCGAAGGTGTACGCCGCATGTACACCGAAAACGAAGACGTCATCTACTACCTGACGGTGCAGAACGAAGCCTATGCCATGCCGGACATGGCGGATGACATCGAAACCGGCGTACTCAAAGGCATGTACCTGTTCCGGAAGTCAACGGCAGCTTTGCCCAACAAAACCAACCTCTTTGGCAGCGGCAGCATCATCAACGAGGCGTTGAAGGCACAGCAGATCCTCGAGGAAAAATTCGAGATCGCCGCGGACGTCTGGAGCATTACCAGTTTCCAGCAACTGCACGAGGACGGCGTCGCCGCGGAGCGTTGGAACCTGCTGCACCCAGAGCAACCGCGAACTGCATGGGTCAGCGAATGCCTGGCAGATTCCGAGGGCAGCTATGTCGTCGCCTCGGATTACCTGAAAGCGCTGCCGGATTCTATTGCCCGCTGGTTTCCGCAGCCGCCTGTATCGCTGGGGACCGATGGTTTCGGTCGCAGCGAAAGCCGCGATGCACTGCGCAACTACTTCGAGATCGATGCTGCCATGATTGCGTATGCAGCGCTTGTCGAACTCTTCCGGCAGGGCAAACTAGATAAAAAAGCAATTGAACAGGCGCGTACGCAACTAGACATCGATCCGGACAAGGTCAATCCACTCGACCTGTAAGGCTTCTCCCGGCGCTATCGATCGATTTCAATCGAGATGCTGGCCCGGAAAGCTCAATGCGCCGGTTGCTCTTCCGGTCGGAGTATGAAGGTCGCAACATTCGGCGTGCCAAAGCAGCGACGAGCAGTGTCCCGGATGTCCGACAGCGACAACGCGTTCACGTAGTTCTCGAAATCAAGCACCGTCTTGACATCCTCGCCGTGCCAGTCGTAATAGTGCAAAATGTGCAGCCAGAAACTATTGCGTTCCAGGCTGACTTCGCGCTCCCGTAACTGTGTCTGCCTAACCTTGGTCAGGTACGATTCCTCCAGCAGCTCCGACTGTAGGTTTTCGATCTCTCGCCGGACGACATCGATTAGCAGCTCAACCTGATCCGGCGCACAGCCGAAACCGATGTTGATCTCCGACCGGGGTACCGGATAGTGGTCGATCGAGGCATACGCACTAACGCTGTAGGTACCGCCAATGGCTTCGCGCATCTCTTCACGCAAACGCGTCCGCAGCGCACTGACCATCGAGTAGACCCAATAGCGTTCCTGATAGTTGAAGGTTATGTCACCGCCGAATTTCATCTGCACCCGGCTTTTCGGGGCAACCCCCTTGCGGACCGTGCGGTCGATCTTGCCCGCCGGCGGCTGGACATCCGGATCACGCCAGTTTTCGCCAGACCCGGCGGGCAAACTGGCGACGTACCTCTCAATCAGTGCCTCCAGTTCTTCGATGTCAAAGTTCCCAACGAAAAGAAATGTAAAATCACCAGCCGACTCAAAACGCTCACGGAACAGTTGCAATGATCGCTCAGCATCCATTTCCGCCAGCGTCGCCGGCGTCCACGGTTTGCGGCGCAGGTGCCCCTGTGACATGACTATTGCCATTTCATCGTTAAAAACCGCTTCGGGCCGTGCCAGCCGGTTTTCCAGGTTCGTATGCAGTCGGTCCAGATACGCCTGACAGGCCGCCTGATCGACGCGAGGTGCGGTAAATATCAGGTGCAGCAACTGCAGCATGACTTCCAAATCAGCCGGTCGGCAACCGCCGCGGACACCTTCGCTGAGTTCGCCGATATATGCATTGGCGGAAGCCGTCTTGCCCGCCAATTGTTTCTGCAACTGTGTATGCGAAAAACTACCCCAACCAGACCGGCTCATCAGTGAATCGGCACTGGTAGCTGGTATGTAGTCGGCGTCTTCCACCAACGAATGGCCGCCGGAACTCCAGGCGTGCAGCAGGATTTCGTCCTGCTTGAATGTCGTCGGCTTCAGCATGACCCTGGCCCCATTGCTGAGGTGCCAAATCGTCAGACCGACCTCTTCGACCCGTTCACGTTTTACAACCCGACCTGCATCCGGAACTTGAGCGACAAGCGGTTCGTCATCGACATCGTCGACATACGGTTCCAGCTCGAGATTCGCCACATGCTCAAAGACCTCCAGTACTTCATCCTTTGATGGCGGTGCAATACCGTCTTTCTCCGGCCCGTCCACGAGCACAACGCAGTTACTCTCAGTCATCAACTCCGCCGCCAGGGCATTGACGTGAGCAAGCTCAATAGTCGGCAACAACTGTTTGTAAAGCTCCAGCCGATCTTCAACACCGACGCTGACGACGCCACGATTAAAGTGCCGGATGCAGCGCCGGACGAATGCCCCGGACTCGGTTGAGTTGCGTTCGGCATAGGCCCTCTCGATGCCACTCATCATTTCCGCCTTGCGCCGGTCCAACTCTCCGGGAGTGAAACCGAAGCGCTGTACGCGCAAAGCCTCGGACAGGATCGCCGTCATGCCGCGCAGCCACCCGTTGTCACTGACTTGGGCGCCGAGCATGAAAAACTCGCTGGCACGGACATAGGCCGACTTGCTCGTGTAGCCGCTCAGAAACGGCGCATCCGCCTTCTGCCGTTCTTCGTCGTAACGCTGGTTAAGCATGCCGGTAAAAAGCGACTCTATCAGTTCCCGGCGAAAGTCATCCACCGTACGCGGCAGCGACACCTCGTGCTTGTAATAGATATTGACCGACGACGAAGTCGCCTCCGCGTCCGTGACAATGCTGACAAGTCGTTCCTCGTGACCGGGCATATCGAAGTCCGGCCGCGCCATGGGGAGCTTCCGGGCCGGTTCGTCGATGAAATACTCACGAATTTTCGCCACCAGAGTATCTTCATCCAAATCACCGATAGCGATCACCGCCGTCAGTTCCGGCCGGTACCAGGTATTGTAGAAATCACGCAAGCGATCATGGTCGAATGAATCAAGAACCTCCTTTTGCCCTATCGGCCTGCGCACGGCATACTGCGAACCATGGAACAGGGCCTCGAAATGCTTGTCCCAAATGCGCTGGCCGGCACCTCGGCGACCGCGCCATTCCTCGATGACGACACCACGTTCCGCATCGATTTCATCGCTGTCGTTGCGAATGCCGAAAGCCCAATCGCGGAGAATCTCGAAACCTGAATCAATTACCTCGTTATCGTCAGTCGGCAACTGCAGCTTGTAAACCGTTTCGTCGAAGCTGGTATATGCATTCAGATCCGGCCCGAAACGCATGCCGATACCCTCGAGATAATTGACCAGGGCCTGCTTGTCGTAGTGTGTCGTGCCGTTGAAGGCCATGTGCTCGAGAAAATGCGCCAGCCCCTGCTGGTCCTCTTCCTCCAGCACCGAACCTGCCCGCACCACCAGGCGCAACTCCAGACGATTGTCCGGCTTGCCATTGTGGCGCACGTAATAGCTCACACCGTAGCGCAAAGTCCCGACAGAGAAATCGGGGTCGAACCGCAGTAGTGTCTGTTGTCGTTCGCAACCACCGAGAAGCAGAAACAGCAGCAGGAACGGGACGTATCCGGACAATCGATTCATCTTTTCTTACCCTGGTCAGCACCGTAATGATAGGTAGCAGAACCGCATACTGGAACGTGCCGACGACTGAATTCAAGGATATGCCTTCGCAGTTCATGCCAACCAGGCGGTCACAGTATTTGCATTTGGTTCGAGTAACGTGATCTTATGAGCCACCGCAGTCGTGCCTGCTACCCTGACGGCACTGCAATATTACACCAGGTTACACTTCTAAAATTTCCATGAAACAACGACGCATTGCAGATATCGACGTCTCTGTTGTCTGTCTCGGCACCATGCTCCTCGGTAATCCGGTGTCTCGGACGGATTCAGTCCGTATGATCCAGTGGGCCATCGACAACGGCATCACATTCATCGACACGGCAGATATGTACGAAGGCTACGACCGTAGCATCGGTTCACCCGGTGGAGTCGCCGAAACGATCCTTGGCGAGGCACTCGAAGGGCGGCGGGATCGCGCCGTGGTCACCACAAAAGTGGGCAACGCCGTCGGCGACGAAAGCTACCAGGGCGACGGACTCGGGCGCGACCATATGACGCATCAGGTAGAACGCAGCCTGACACGGATGCGAACCGATTATATCGATTTCTTCGAACTCCACAAGCCAGATCCGGAAACGCCGCTGCAGGAGTCTATCGGGGTCATGGCTGAACTGGTCGCGGCCGGAAAAATCAGGCATTGGGGGTTTTCGAATTTCGAGTCGGAAACGATCCCCGAAATGCTCACAATCTGCGCTGACAACGGCTGGCCGAAACCGGTTCTCAACCAATCATGGTACAACTGGTTGAAGCGCGACATCGAAAGCGAACAATTGCCGCTCTGTGCCGATGCCGGCATCGCAGTCACACCTTACCGTGCCCTGGCGACCGGGCTGCTCTCAGGCAAGTACAAACGCGGCGCAACAAGCCCCGAAGGCAGTCGCATGTCCGAAATGTCGGGCTGGATGAGCCTGGAGACCGACGCAATCACCGACGACGTGTTCAACCAGCTCGAAGCCTTCGCCGACGAGGCCGCCGCCGCCGGGTTGAGCCCCGTGCAGTATGCCGTTCAGTGGCTGCTGGACCAGCCGGGCGTGGCATCCGTCATAGTCGGCGCGAAACGTATCGAGCAACTGGAAGTTTTACTGGCGCTGGGCTAGAAACGGAGCACTTGTGATGCAGGAAAATATCGAGCGACTGATACAGGATGCCATACCCGATGCTACTGTGATCATCAATATGAACGATGGGGTGCACCTCGATGCCATCGTCATCAGTCCCACCTTTGAAGGCATGCCTCCGGTCAAACAGCACCGGATGGTCATGACGCCGCTGAAGTCAGCGTTTGGCAACGAATCGTTGCACGCCCTGGCACTGAAAACCTACACGCCGGAGAAATGGGCAAACCGGTAGCATCATTTCGCAATCCATTAATTCCAACCATCGGTGAAACTATCATGAGCGTTCAGGAACGAATCCAGACATTAGTCAATGACAACAAGGTGATGCTGTTCATGAAAGGCACACCCGAGCAGCCGATGTGCGGCTTCTCCAGCACCGTCGTCGAGATTCTCAAGCGCCTCAGCGTCGAGTACAACAGCGCGAATGTCCTCGACGATGCCGCAGACAGTGAACTGCGTAACGGCATCAAGGAATTTTCGGACTGGCCGACCATTCCTCAGCTTTATGTCAACGGCGAATTCGTCGGCGGCTGCGACTTGGCCATTGAACTGTACCAGTCTGGGGAACTCGAAAAAATCATCGTCGGTGAAGACGCCGAATAGCCACGGCACACAAGTGTTTTCACTCGTTGGCAAGACTGCATTGGTTACCGGCTCCGGCCGCGGCATTGGCAACGGCATTCTCCGCGTGCTCGCCGAAGCTGGCGCCGACGTCGTGATGAACGATGTGCGTCGTCCGGACGACGTTGACGCCCAACTGGCTGAGATCACCGCGGAAGGCTGCCAGGCCAGCTTCATCCAGGCTGACGTGACCGATGAGCAAGAACGACAGCGGCTCATTGACGAAACAGTAGAAAAAAGAGGTCGGCTCGACATCCTGGTAAACAACGCCGGCAACTTCTTCGATCGCGGCTGGGAGTCGCTGAACGAGGAAACCATCCGCAGCACCCTCGAGCTAAACGTCATCGCCATGCTGGTGATGTCACGGTTGGCGATCGATCACATGCGCGGGGCCGGTCATGGTGGAAGCATCGTCAACCTGTCCTCAGTTAACGGCATGGTGGCTGAACCCGGCTCCGTGTGTTACGACACATCGAAGGGCGCTATCATGATGATGTCGAAAAGTCTCGCAGTCGAAACCTTCCGTGACAACATCAATGTCAATGTCCTGTGTCCCGGCATCGTCGATACGCCGTTGTTCCGGGATCTGCTGGAGAGTGAGGAAGTCGGGAAGGCGATTGAACAGGGAATCCCCTGCGGCCGGATCTGCACCCCCCGAGAAT
Organism: uncultured Lentisphaerales bacterium; assembly: GCA_964460215.1. Classification (GTDB taxonomy): domain Bacteria; phylum Verrucomicrobiota; class Lentisphaeria; order JABSQK01; family CAJWLW01; genus CAJWLW01. Next base: position 81,372 of record CAYWQM010000002.1, on the reverse strand, counting down.
GCGGCTATCCAGTGCTGTACATGGTCAGCGAGGAGGGGCGCTACATGACAGGGCAGCACATTATCCTCGACGGCGGCTCCGGCATTTTACCCCTTAGCCAAGATTGGATG
>CAYWQM010000002.1:57313-81252 GCA_964460215.1 uncultured Lentisphaerales bacterium | reverse complement strand
CATCCTCGCCGTACAGGCAACCGCAATGGGCACACGCAACGACGCCCTGGGCGCCTGAAACATTTTAATAACGGAGCTCATATGCAACGCGACACCGCCTTTCAAATGGCCGCCTCAAACTTGCGATTCGGACCGGGAACCACTGCCGAAGTCGGCATGGACTTTGCCGACATGGGCGTCGAAAAAGTTCTGCTCCTGACCGACAAGAAGATTGCGACACTGGCGCCCGTGGAGATAGCGAAAAACGCCTTGAATGATGAAGGCGTAGCCTTCGAGGTTTTCGATGACGTCCGTGTCGAACCGACCGACCAGTCGTTTCAGCACGCAATCGACGTGGCTCGCGAAGGCGGTTACGACGCCTTTCTGGCGATCGGCGGCGGTTCGGTAATCGACACCGCCAAGGCTGCCAACCTCTACACGACGTGGCCGGCAGATTTTCTCACCTACGTCAACGCCCCGATCGGCGAAGGCAAGCCGGTCCCGGGCCCGCTCAAGCCGCTGGTAGCAATACCGACGACCGCCGGCACCGGCAGTGAAACCACCGGCGTCGCCATCTTCGACATGTCAGAAATCCACGCAAAAACCGGCATCGCCCATCGCTACATGAAGCCGACGCTCGGCATCGTCGATCCGGAAAATACCCGGACTTTGCCTCCGTTGGTTGCCGCCTCGGCCGGCCTCGACGTGCTCTGTCACGCCATTGAATCGTACACCGCCCTGCCCTTCGATCAGCGCCCCAAGCCGGAGCGCCCGAACATGCGACCGGCCTATCAAGGCTGCAACCCGGTGAGCGACATGTGGTCGGAGCAGGCAATGAGCCTGGTCGCCGAATACTTGCCACGGGTATACAAGGACGCGGGGGACGACGAAGCCCGGGCCAAAATGATTCTGGCCAGCTCCTATGCCGGCATGGGGTTCGGCAATGCCGGCGTGCATCTCTGCCACGGCATGTCGTATCCGATCAGCAGCATGGTCCGGGATTACCAGCCAAGCGGCTATCCCGATGACCATCCGATCGTACCGCACGGCATCTCCGTGACGCTCGGCGCCCCGGCTGTCTTCCGCTTTACCGCCCCCGCCTGCCCAGACCGTCACCTCCTCGCGGCGGACCGACTCGGGGTCGATACCAGCAACGTCAAGGAAGCCGACGCCGGCACTGTGCTGACCGAGAAAATCGTCGAACTAATGCAGTCCCTCGACCTGCCCAACGGTCTGTCGGCCATCGGTTTCACCGGCGATGACATCCAGCCGCTGGTCGAAGGAACACTGCCGCAGCACCGTGTCACCAAACTGTCACCGCGACCGGCCGAAGCCGAAGATCTGGCGCAGATGTTCGAAGAAACAATGACCATCTGGTAGCGATCCATCCCTCACGAAAGCTTCAGCCCGCCACGGCTCCGGCATGGTCGGGCATCGACCACTTGATTCGTGACCGCGGAATGCATCACAGCTCGGTATACTTCGCAGCGGAACCCTTGGCCTTGTCGACCGGGTATTTCTCGGCGTTGACCTGCATCTTGGCTGCGATGGCTTCCGTAAGATCGAGACCGATCACATTGGCCAGCTCCAGCGTGTAGATGGCGATGTCCGCAACTTCCTCGCCGATCGCCACTGCTAATACAGGATCAACAAGCAACCGCTCAGAGGATGATCCGTCGCACCACAGGAAATGCTCCATCAACTCCGCGGCTTCGGCGGCAATCGCCATCGACAAGTTTTTCGGCGAGTGAAACTGGAGCCAGTCCCGGGCAACAGTAAAGGCTTCGACTTGTTCCTTCAGCGCGGCAATCGTCGTCGTGTCATCGTTCATTATCCGTGTTTCCTTTTCGATGTTGCACTCAAGCTGCAGGTCTGGGAGTAACAGCGTATTCTACTGGCAATCGGCGCAAGTGCATATAGAATAGCCGAGTTCTCTTGCACAGACCAATGGCGGGACGGGCTGGCTCCCCCTCTATGCTGCGTTTCGGGTTGATTTGGAGACTGCCAAATATGTCCATGACTCACCAAGACAAAGTTGGGGCGCTGCGCAACATCCCGATCCTCTCCGACCTTTCACCCGATGAACTCGGAGCTCTCCTGGAAATCACCACGAGCGCCAGCTTCAAGAAAGGTGAACACCTGTTCAACGAAGGCACCTACGGCGAGGCAGTCTACCTGATCATCGCCGGTGCCATCAAGGTAACGACAAGCGAGCCCACGCGCAAGACGAAGATTCTCAACATGCTCAATGCCGGTGACGTACTGGGCGAGATGGCGATGATTGATGCCGAGTACCGTTCCGCAACCGCAACCGCGCACGAAGACACCGAGACCCTCGTACTCACCTGCGCCGACTTCCTTGAGTTAATCCAGTCGCACCCCTCACTGCAGCTGAAGATAATGGTCACCTTGTGCCGCCGGTTGCGCAATGCCAACGACGAAATCCGGAACTTCACGTTCTACGACCTGGCAGGACGGCTGACGAAGGTCATCCTGTCACTTTTTGAAAAATTCCCCGGCGATGGCGACCCACCATTTGTCAACCTCCAGTTGACCCATCAGGACCTGGCAAACATGCTGGGCACGGCCCGCGAGAGCGTTACCAAGTTGATAAGTTCATTCAAACGCAGCGGCGCCATCGACTACCGCGACCACATGATTTACATCACCGACCAGACGGAACTGGAGACCTGGATCCGCTGAGTCATTTGCCCCTTCACCAAGCGCCGGCATGCCTGTCCCTGACAACTACACCATTCTGATCACCGGCGCCGGAAGTGGACTCGGCCATGGTCTCTCGCTCTACTTCGCCGCCACCGGCCACCAGGTGCTGGCAACCGACAAATGTGCGGAGACTGTAAACGCAACCGCCGACGAGGGTGGTGCGAACGTCACCGCCTTCGAGCTGGACGTCTCGAGCCATGCGCACATCGCCGAGTTCGGCAACAACCTGGACGGCCGTCACATCGATGTGCTGATCAACAATGCCGGCCTGCAGCACGTCGCGCAACTCGAAGAGTTTCCGCCAGAGAAATGGGACCAACTGATTGATGTCATGTTGAAAGGTTCGGCAGCCATGACCCGATTGGTGCTGCCCCGCATGCGGCAGAATAATTTCGGACGAATCGTCAATATCGGTTCAATCCATTCATTGGTTGCTTCCCCCTTCAAGACAGCGTACACCGCGGCAAAAACAGGATTGCTCGGGTTTTCGCGCGTTGTTGCCCTCGAGACCGCCGACGTGGACGTCACCATCAACACTGTGTGCCCGGCCTATATCCGCACACCGCTGGTGGAAAAGCAGATTCGCAATCAGGCGCTGGAGCACGGAATCCCGGAAGCTGAGGTAGTCGAGAAGATTATGCTCGAGCCAATGCCGAAGAAAGCCTTCATCACGATCGAGGAGGTTGGCGCAGCGATCGAATACCTGATCAGCCCTGCGGCCCGGAACATGACCGGACAGTCCCTGATTCTCGATGGCGGATGGACCTGCCGCTAACGCCCACCGACCCCGGCTGACTCAACCGCGGCGCACGATAAGCAGCGCCGCAACAAACGTCGCAACCCCGGCGAGTGCGGCATAGCCGAATGAAACAGCCAGTGGCGCCGGTCCCGTGACTCCGCCTTCGACACCGACGTAGAAGCAGTGCCGCAACAGTGCCAGAGCATGGGTCAAAGGATTCACCTGCATCAGCCAATGCAGCCAGGCCGGTGCACCGTCAACTGGAAATGCCGCCCCGGAAAAAAGCCAGAGCGGCAGCAGCAGCACACTCATCAGCGCGTGATATTCCTGCGATGACTTGAGCGGCCACGCCATCAGCACACCCAGTGCAGTCAAGCCGAACCCGATAACTGCCAGGCACAGCACTGCCGCCCCAAAGCCCAAAGGCGTTATCGGCAAATCAACCATCGGCGTCAGCATCAGCAGCATGAACACCAGGCATTGCAGGACGCCGAGCAGCATACCGCCGAGCGCCTTGCCGATGACGATGGCAGCTCGCGGCACCGGCGCCACAAGGACGCCCTGCAGAAAACCGTCCCGCCGATCCTCGATAATCGTGATCGTCGAGAAAATCGAGGTGAACAACAGGATCATCAACAGCACACCAGGGTAAAAATACTCCAGGTAACTGACATCGCTGCCGCCACCGACCTGAAACGAGGCGTTCAGGCCGCTGCCGATCAGCAGCCAGAAAATCAACGGCTGCAGCAGCGCCCCGATGACGCGATTGGGCTGGCGATAGAAGCGGATCACTTCCCGCAGCAACAGGGTGTAGACACTGAGACTCATTCGCTGGGTTCCTCTGCATCAAACGCTTTACCGGTGCGCTGAACGTAGACGTCTTCCAGTGTCGCCTTGCTGGCACTGATCGAATGCACCTGGTCCTCAAAGGCTTCCAGCAGACGGGGCAGCAAGGTCGTGGCGGACGCACTCTCGATGCGCACAGCGTTACCCACACACGCAGCGTCACAATTGAACTGGGAAGCGATGGCGGCAGCCAGCGCCGCCGGGTCGTCACCGTGAATCGTTACGACGTCACGACTGATGGTGGACTTGAGCGTTGCCGGCGATTCGCACGCAACCAGCCGCCCGGAATCCATGATCGCCAAAAGGTTGGCACGCTCTGCCTCTTCAAACCAGTGTGTCGTGAAGATGACAGTGGCATTCTGACGCTCCTGGATTTCCGTCAGCAGCCGCCAGTATTCGAGCCGCGCAGTAGGGTCCAGACCCGCCGTCGGCTCGTCGAGCAGCAGAATCTCCGGCCGATGAAGCAGGCACCGGGCCAACTCAACGCGTCGCTGCAGGCCACCCGAGAGGGTTTCAACACGATCTGCGGCGCGGTCCTGGAGTTGCAGTCGTTGCAGCAATTCGTCAATCTGCTGCCGCAGTCCTGCCCCGCTGCAACCGTAGAGATGCCCGTGGTGCCGAAGATTCTCGGTCACCGTGAGCTTGTCGTCGAGGCTGGACGTTTGAAAGACGACCCCGAGAGCCCGTCTGACCTCGCTTCGCCGGGTCACTACGTCCTGGCCGGCAACCGCGACCTCGCCGCTGGCCGGGGCTGCAAGCGTGGCAAGGATCCGAAACAGCGTTGTCTTGCCGCTGCCGTTCGGGCCAAGGATCCCAAACATTGCGCCGCGCGGTATCTGCAGATCAACGCCGGCCAGTGCCGGGCGATCACCGTAGTAGTAGGTCAGGTTTTCAACTGCAACTGCTGGGACCATGGTACGACCGTTGGAAGAAAACAAGGGTGTGATAACAGCAAAGGCGATACAGTAGTGCCCGGCAGATTGCCGTCAAGGCGACCGCTTGCACCAGATCTGCGGCATGCAAAGATTGCGGCCGGTATTACTTAACCTACATGTTCGTGATCGCGGATGTGAATCTCACAATACTCCTGGCCGTCGTTGCACTTCGAACAGACGCGGAACATCATTTCCGAATCATCGTCTTCGGTCATGCCACACGACTCGCAACGGTGCATGAAGGTCTCCTCCAATTGCTCCATCCGCGCCTCGAAAACCTCCCGCCGCCGGCGTGCCTTGAAACGCGCAACCATGCCCGGACCGAAAAAAACAAAGTAGTGCCCAAGCGCCATCAGATCTGCCAGTGTGGAAGGGCCGGGACGAAAAACAAGCGGCGCCAGAATCATGCACCACACAAATATAGCCAGATACCGCACTTTGACCGGCAGCACAAAAAAGAGCAGCAACTCGAAATCCGGAAATTCGACAGCGAACGCAAAAAAAATCGCCATCATCAGGGGGAAATTGCCGAGGGGTACATCGAACAGGAACGCCGTGGCAACGCTGGTCAAATAACCAAACAGCATGTACAGGTTGAATTTAAAGTCCCCCCAATGCTGCTCCAGCAACCGGCCGAACAGCAGATTCACCCAGACGAATATCAGGAAAAGAAACCACTCATCCGGATTCGAATTAGGCAGAAAAATGAATGTCCCAAGCCGCCAGTACTCACCCGACGCCACGCGATCAGGGTCCAGGAGAAGACGCCCCAACAGGCTATCGTCCCAAAAACTCATTATAAAAACGATCACCTGCCCGGCAATCAAGGCATACGTCAGCCGGGGAATTACAAAGCGATTGAATTTTTGTTCGAGTCGGTCGATCAAGGCGTAATGTCCAGGTTGCCAGGTGAGGTTGGAAGATGGCGTCTTGTGCTCGAATTACAATGACGGCAGGCAGGCTGATCCTGCCTTTATGTGCTGTAGCCGTGAACGCACCAGCAATCTGCATGATATCATCGCGCCACTGGGGATAACAATCCACTAGCAAGAATACAAATTCCCCCGCGATCAAAGTATGTTGGCCACATGCATTGGTATTACATCACCGAGGGCCGGGCACACGGCCCCGTGGACAGCGGCCAGCTGCTCGCCCTGTCTGACGCCGCCATTGTCCGCCCCGAGACCAGGGTCTGGCACCAGGGCATGTCGGACTGGCAACCGCTCAACGCCTCCGAAACCGTGCAGATTACGCTCCGCACCTGTAGCCGCTGCCACCAGCGCCGGACGGACAGTGAGATGTTGACCTACTGTAACCAGGAGATCTGTGGCGCCTGCAAGAGCGCCTTTCTCCAATGCGTCCGAGACGGGGTATCCCTCGCGGTTCCGCCGATCTACGCCGGCTTAACAATCCGCCTCCTGGCATGGTTTGTAGACGCCGTCACCCTTCTGGCATTTACAACACCGCTGCTGGTGCTCCTCGAAGGTCTGGCGCCACCGTCGGCCAGCCTCGTACTTGTCATCGTTTCCTGGATGGCGATTGCCATGGCTGGCGGCATACTCACCGCAGCAATTCAGATGCTGTACGAAACCTTGTTCGTCGGATACTATGGCGCCACCCCCGGCAAGATGGCCTGCGGCCTGAAGGTCGTCCGGCCGGATGGTTCGCCGCTGACCTTTCGCCGCGCCTTCGCGCGCTACTGGGGAAAAGTCCTTACCGGAATGACCATGGGCATCGGTTTTCTGCTGATCGCCATCGACAGCCAGTGCCGAAGCATGCACGATTTTATCTGCGACACCCGTGTCGTCCGCAACGAATAACTGCCGAGCCGAAACATGCCTGCCGTTGCCACTATAAACTGCCCCCATTGCCGCAACCCGCTGCCCGGACCGATCGGTCGGGTGTCGACTCAGGAATGTCCCTGCTGCAGTGTCCGGCTAGATGTCGAAACATTTCCTAGCGTTGACACTCTGCCGCCGCAGACCGTCGTACAGCGCGAGGACGGCACCGCAACCTGCTACTTCCACGACGGCGCCGGCGCAGACCACGCCTGCGCACAATGCGGCCGCTTTACCTGTGATCTGTGCAGCTTGCGTGTCGGACCGCACTGTCTCTGCCCACAATGCCTTGACTTGCATCAACGCAACGCGGAAGTGTTGCCGGTTGGCGACAAACGGGTCTATGAAAAAATTGCCTTGGACGTCTTTTTAACGAATGACGAGTTGATCCATGTCCAAAACAACGTGATCGGCAAACGATATATCCACATGCGCTTCACCGATATCCAGGCAATCATCATGCAGCGTACCCCGATCATCTTGAGATTGCTCGGCCTCTCCTGTTCTCTGCACCTGCAGAATGCCGTACAGACCCTGCGACTGCCGACGATTCACACGCGGCGCCAGGCAAAAAAAATCATCGCGAAACTACAGCCAAAGATCGAGGCGCACCAGGGCGTTCCCACCTCGGAACCATTCATACAGACGCCGCCCCCCACGCCAGCTCCGGCAACCGCCGTGACGCCGGCCACTTCGTATCACCAAGACTGCCGAATCAGTGTCAACGTTGCCTTTCACCTTGCCCTGATACTTTTCGGCGCAGGCATGGCAGCACGTTTCGTAGCTCCGTCTACGGGTACCGGGTATGCAGCACTCTCGCTATTCGGCGCATCCGTTTTTCTGGCCATCGGTGCACTGATCCGCCAGTGCCGCAGCAACCTGCCTCGAGTTTTGAAGGCCCTCCCCTGGCTGCATCTGCTGGTTGCCATTGCAGCCCTGAAATTATCGAAAGCCGGGATCGCTGCAACTAAAGTCTGGGGCTCCCTTTTACCGCTGTTGCTCGAAGATACCGGAACCGGTCCGATGCCACGTCACCTGCTGAACTCCCTGCAGGAAACTTTGACGATGCCGCCAACGACATCGCCGCTGCATCTGACCGTTACGATCGCCGGTGTCTTGTACGGCATCGGCGCCGGCATCGTCGGCGTCCTGCTTCTGATAGTCTACAACAAGCAGACTAAAAGGGATGCCAATGACTGGTCAGACTGAATGCCGCAACCACCCCGAGCGCGACGTCGTGGCACGCTGTCCGCGTTGCACGCAGGCGCTCTGCCGCGAATGCGTTACCGAGCACGACAACCGCATGTTGTGTGAGAGCTGCCTCCGCACTGTTATCCAGCCAACAGCCCCCGATTCCAAATCAAAAAACTTTGCGATGGCAGTCGTCGCGGCCGCCGGATGCTTGCTCGTGTGGCTGTTCTTCCTTGCCACCGCACAGATCCTGGCACACGTACCGGCGGCATTTCACCGCTTTGCACCATGGTAAACACAAAAACTTTTGATCCACAACACGGACGGACGACAGCCGCGCTCATCGATGAAAGCGGACAACTCCTGCGCAGTGCGCCCGCTAGCATCCTGTGCCTGTATTTTGCTGCCGCTGTACCGTTCACAGCCGGACTGGTTCTCTTCTGGACGATCATGATCCGCAGCAGCCACAGCATATGGTTCGTCGCAGCAGCGGCACTCGTACTGAGCCTGCTCTTTGTCTGGATGAAAATCGGGCAAAACCTCTATTGTCGCCAGCTCAGCCAGCATCTTACCGGACGTCGCGATGCCGTCGACATCTGGCGGACCGCCTGCGTCCAGACTGCCATCCATCCCACGGGCATCCTGACACTGCCAATTTGCCTGGCCATCGCCCTGCCCTACGGCTGGGCCTGCGCCTTTTACCAACACGCCACGGCACTGAACAGCAGAACTAACGACAGCAAGCTACTGCTTGAACTCCGCCAACATGCCATGAAGTGGCCACTGCAGAATCATGCTGTGACATGGCTGCTCTCACCGGCCTTGACAATTATCGGGGTCAGTGCGGTAATGATCATGCCGCCGCTCATGCTTCTGATTAATCCGACGATGCCCCTGGCGCTGCAAGTCGCAACCTCGATGGTCTTCATCGTTGTCGCGGTGCTCGGCAGTCCAATCGGCATGCTGATGAGTGCGAACTTTGCGGCGCTGCTGCTGCTGCTCTCGCAGACAGGCTGCGAGTCGCCGATTGCTTCAGTACTCCTGCAAAACGGCGCGCCTTCGAGCACCTTTGCAGTCATAGTCTGCTGCCTCGTCTATCTCTGCATGGACCCGATCGTCAAAGCTTGCTATGTCCTGCGCAATCACCACATCCGCTCGGGCATGACTGCGCAGGACCTGCACGCCAGGCTACGGCGAATCAGGGTCGGCAGCTGAATACTTCAGCATCGACGACTATGCCTTCGCAATGAGATTTCACTGTCCGAGAGTCACTCAGGCTTGAACAACCGTTCCCACGCCTTCTGAAATCCGATTGCAATTTCTCTTAGTATTTCGTATGTTGTACTGACTGACAGCCGCAAGCTGCCAGCAAATTCGGCAAGTCGACCAGTTGGCACCGGGAGGGGGGGGACGACCTGCTGCACCGTTGATTATGGTGACTGCATTTATGAGGCGGATCCTAAATTGGCAAGCACCCGGCATATGCACAATTCGACAGGTCTCGATTGTGATTGCTTGCAGCCTTGCGAACCGACGAGACAGTCGGCCAGTCATCCTTGTTGTATCAGAACGCCCACCCATTGAAACGGAGTTCGCGTGGAACGCTGGACATTAACTGTCATCGACGGCAGTGAGCAGGGCCTCGAGAAACCGCTGAATGCAGAGGTTGTCCTCGGCCGGTCGCTCGACAACGACATAGTGCTCTCACACTCCGCGGTTTCGCGCCGACACGCCCGCATTTTTGCTGTCGGCTTCGTGATCTATGTCGAGGACCTCGAGTCCACACACGGCACCAAGGTAAACGGCGAGACGTGCAGCAAACGTGCCGTCAACAACAACGACATCATCAGCATCGGCCCGATATCGATGAAAATCGCCTGCGATCAGTCAGCGCTGAACCCCGGAGCCACCAACGTCATCTATGTGCAGCCCACCGGAGCCCCTTCGATACATGAGGGCTCCGTCCGCGACAGCGAGGAAGCGGTTGCCGATCACGATATCTCGGCCCGGTTAGAGGCCGTACTGCAGATTGGACTGACTTTACAGGGCGAACGCGAAATCGGCCCGTTACTGCAGCGTATCGGGGAAATCCTGATCAATACCCTTGCCGTTGAGCGCTGTGGAATTTTCCTCGGCGAAGACGTGAATCCGCAACTCGTGATGGCGGCGAAAGGTATCGAAAACCCGGATAAGCTGCCGTTCTCGAAAAGTCTGCTGCATCGCGCCATAAGCGACGGCGAAGCACTGGTGACCGCTGACGCCGGTAAAGACGCACGGGTGCGCAGCGAATCCGTTGTTGCGGGCGCCATCCGCTCTGCCATGGTGGCTCCAATGTGGGGTCGCGAGCATGTCATCGGGGCCGTTGTCGTCGAGAACCGCGACCGTACCAACGCTTTTGACTCGGAGGACTTGCGGTTGCTTGTCGTCCTGGCCAACCTGGCCGGCACCGCCTTTCAGAACACCTTGCTGATCCAGGAAGTACGTCGAGAGACCGAAGAGCGGGCAGCACTGTCACGCTTCTTTTCTCCGGCTGTAGCCGAACACATCCGCTCGGAATCGGGGACGGCGCTATCGAATTCACGTAAGGAAATCACTGTGCTGTTCACTGATATCCGCGGTTTCACCGGATTGTCTGAAACCAATGATCCCGCCAAGCTCGTTGACCTCTTGAATCGTTATTTTCATGAACTGACCGAAGCAATTTTCGAGGTCGAGGGCTGTGTCGACAAATTCACCGGAGACGGTGTCCTGGCGTTGTTCGGCACACCGGTACCACAGAGTGATCATGCCCGCCGTGCCGTACGCGCCGGTCAAGAAATACTGCGCCGCTGCAGCCAGCTGCACACACCCGACGGTGAACCGCTGGCTATCGGCATCGGCATTGCCACAGGCGCCGCGATTGTCGGTCCTGTCGGATCCGAGAAGCGGCAGGAATACACGGCTATCGGCGACGTTGTCAATATCGCCGCACGCCTGGTCGAACTGGCCAACGCCGGGGAGGTTCTTACGATCGGCACGACTGTCGAGGCTGGCGAACTCGACAGCCTGGCAGAAGTGCTCGAGGACAGGAACATCAAAGGCCTCGAACGCGAACTAAAGATTTATTCCATCGATGTCGGCACCCCGATCGCTTAATAGCCGGGCTTGAATCAGACTGGCGACTGCCGCTTGTATTCGTTTATCTCCTTAGTATCTTTTCTCGTTATTACTATCACCTACGGGAAACTGTGCCCTGGGGAAATGCCTGGCAGGTCCCGTACTCAATCCAATCACATGAGGAGCATCATGGCCAATTACTTCAACGACAATTCACTGTCGATCGGCAACACACCGCTGATCCGGATCAACCACATCACTGAGGGTGCCGAAGCCACTGTCCTCGCCAAAATCGAGGGACGCAACCCGGCCTACTCCGTCAAGTGCCGAATCGGCGCCAACATGATCTGGGAAGCGCAGAAGGACGGACAGTTGAAGCCCGGCATGGAAGTGGTCGAACCCACCAGCGGCAACACCGGCATCGCATTGGCCTATGTCTGCGCCGCACATGGTTACAAACTAACCATCACCATGCCGGAGTCGATGAGTATGGAACGCCGAAAAGTGCTCACCGCACTTGGCGCCACCATCGTCCTCACCGATGCGGCCAAGGGCATGAAGGGCGCCTGTGCCAAAGCCCAGGAAATAGCCGACTCCGATCCGAAGTACTTTTTGCCGCAGCAGTTCGAAAACCCGGCGAACCCCAGCATCCACGAGAAAACCACCGGGCCGGAGATCTGGGAACAGACCGGCGGCGAAATCGATATCCTCGTATCGGGCGTCGGCACCGGCGGCACGATCAGCGGCGTCTCGCGCTACATCAAGAATGAGAAGGGCAAGGCCATCACCAGCGTTGCCGTCGAACCGGTCGAGAGCCCGGTGATCACGCAAACCATGAACGGTGAAGAACTGCAACCCGGCCCCCACAAGATCCAGGGCATCGGTGCCGGCTTCATACCCGGCACCCTTGATCTCTCGATGGTAGATGCCTGCGAACAGGTCGACAGTGCCACGTCCATCGACTACGCCCGCCGCCTGGCCAAGGAAGAGGGCATCCTGTCAGGCATCAGCTGCGGCGCCGCCATGGCCGTCGCGGACAGGCTTGCCAGGCGCCCTGAGAATGCCGGGAAGACAATCGTTGCGGTCCTGCCGGACGGTGGTGAGCGTTATCTCACAACTGCTCTCTTCGAGGGGCTCTTCGACGACGAGGGCTTGGCACTCTAAGCGGCATTCGCCGAAAACTCTGCAAGGCGGTGCTGTCGGAACGGGCAGCACCGCCTTTTTTCTGCCCGGATCAAGACTCTGGACGCTCGTACCAGAGCCCGCAGCTTTCGCGCGATTTCATGCGCGAAGGCTGCAGCAGCAGGCGCAGGCACATCCCAAGGATCCGGAGCGGCGAATACCAGTGAAACTTGCGCATCGACGTTGTGATGCGTACGCGCAGCACCCTGAACTTGCAGCCATTCGCTTTTCCCCAGCGCTTCAGGGCATTCGAAAAATGAATCTCCTCCGAGGCATAATACGTCTCATCAAATCCGCCCACGGCTTCCCAGGCATCGCGCCGGCAGAACACGTAGGCCCCGCAGGCCCAATTGCAGCAGATTGACAGAAGGTTCCAGACTGAGACACCCACTGCCACTGCCCATCCCCTGTGCGTCTGGTCCGCCCGGGTATCGATCAGTGTGCCTCCGCCAACACAATCACCACCATCCAACGCCGCCAATGACTGGCGCAACAGCTCGGTGGAAATCAGCGTATCGGCATCTACAAAGATCAAATATCTGCCGCGACTGTGCTTGCCGCCAGCGTTACGTGACCGAGCAATCTGCCGGATCGGCTCCTCAATGACCCTGGCACCATGGCGCCGGGCGATCTCACCGGTACTGTCCGTCGAGTCGTTGTCGGTCACAACGATCTCGCCGCGGTGTGTCGTTATTTCTGCGACAACGGCATTCATCCGCTCCAGTGTGGCAGGCAACAACTCCGCCTCGTTATAGGCGGGAATTATGATGGAGAAATCGGGTACAGGCTGGTGGGACATGTATACAAGATAGCCTCAGTTTCGCGGCAGGTAAATTGACCGGCATTCGACATGCCGGCGAACATCATGTATCAGCTTTGCAAAGACAGCACCGTCGGCATCCCTGCATCTGCACTCAACCGGGAACGAACACACCGGGATATTCCCGTTGACACCGTTAACCAGTATCCCAAGGAAAACTGCCGCCATCACTTGCTTACACGTCCCTCTTGAACATCACGCCACTCTGCGACATTGTATACGGAAACATCCCATACAATCAAGGCTAATGGAGACACAATCATGACTGAAATAGAAAAGAAAATACTCGAGCAGCCGGCAACAGTACTCTCTCAGGAACAGCGGGAATTCTATTTCGAAAACGGTTACCTGCTGGTCGAAAAAGTCGTTCCGCAGGAATGGGTCGACCGGATGATCGCAGTCACCAATGAATTCGTCGACCGCAGCCGGAGCCTGGACAAGTCCGACTCCGTCTTCGACCTGGAACCCGGACACACGGCTGAAAATCCGCGACTGCGCCGCCTCAGCAGTCCGCCCGAGCACCATCCGGAATACTGGGCTTACGCCATAGAATCAATCATCGCGGACCTTGCAGGCGATCTCGTCGGTCAAGACGTGAAATACCACCACTCAAAACTCAACTTCAAGTGGGCCGAAGGCGGCGAGGAGGTCAAGTGGCATCAGGACATTTCCTTTTGGCCGCACACCAACTATTCGCCATTGACCATCGGCACATACCTTTACGACGTCGGCCCGGACCAGGGACCACTCGGCGTTGTGCCCGGCAGCCACAAAGGCGAGCTGCACAGCCAATACAATGCCAAGGGACAATGGACCGGCTGCCTGGGCGACGAGGATCTGGCCAACGTCGATATGGCGTCGGCAAAATTTCTCACTGGCCCCGCCGGTTCGGTGACCATCCACAACTGCCGGGTCATTCATGGTTCTGCCATCAACTATTCCGACGCGGGCCGTCCTCTCCTGCTCAACGTCTATTCCGCAGCCGATGCCTGTCCCTACACAGCAAACCCGCTAAAAACGCGACTCGAAGGCGAGATCGTCCGAGGCAAGGCAGCCCGATGGGCGCGACACGATCCGCGCCCCTGCGAAATGCCGCCTGACTGGTCGGATGGATACGTCTCCATATACGCCGTGCAGCAGGAAGAGGAAGTGGACGAAGACCAGATGAAGCTCATCAGCAAACAAATGGCGGGGATTTCGAAAGATGCACCGCCGCACGATGCCGATGCGATCGTCGCAGAATAGAACGTCACAATGGCAACACCCAACATAAAAGTCACCTTCGAGATCAAGCCGGACATGTACGAAATGCTGAAAAAAGTTCGCGACGAGTACGGGCTGCCGGATACCTCAAAGGCCATGCGCGTCCTGCTGGACTATGCCGCCGACGATGGTGACAGGGACGAGATCTTCGCCACCATCCGCTGCCGTCGTTGCAGCTGAAGCGCGAAACGCACACCGGAATGGCCCGATTCAACCGGCCAATATTTCCCGATGCCGCGCCCTGTTCGCCTCGTACAAGGCCTCGGCCTCGGCGCTCTTTTCCGCACTGGCCCCGGTGATAACGAGTGCGAAAGCCGGGCGATGACGTGTCGTCGACCGATTGGGATCGGCCCGATGAACAGTATTGCCATGGTGCACCACCGCATCGCCAGCCTGCAACTCGATCATCACCTCGCGCGCTTCGTCTTGCGGCCCGTAATCATTGACGGTCTGAGAAAAGCCAAACACCGAGCTGGCGGCATGCGGCCGCATTCCACCGGTGTGTGAACCTCGCACGTACCGCAGGCAACCGTTCTCTTCATCGACATCCTCGATGGCCAGCCAGATTGTCAAAACACTTGGCGGGCGCCAGCAAAAATAAAAATTGTCCTGGTGCGGCGGCGTCTCGTGAACCGTGTTAGGTGGCTTGTTGAACCACTCCGGCTCCATGACGCTGGCAATTTCCTCGCCCAACATTGCCACCGCCAGGCTGCGCCAATGTTCATTTTTCGTGAATTCAGAAAAATATGGATCACCACCCATACACTGCAATTGCTTGAGTGTTTCAGGCCGGCTTGGATCCTGGTAGAACGCGTGGGTTTCCGGCAACGTCGGCACGATGTCACGGATATAGCGGTCGAGATTCTCTCGCAACTCTGCCAACGCGTCACCCGTCACAAAATCGTGGACGACGACAAAGCCGTCACGGTCATAGTCAGTCTTCAATGCATCGTAGTTCATGATCGCTTACCTCGGGTTATTCGCACTGTCAATATACTGCAAAAAATCCTCCGCGGGCTCCCAGCCAAGGATTTCTCGAGTCCGATCAACGTTGCAATGCTCCGCCGCACCCGGATCATTCACCACGTGTAGAATCTCGCAGCGCAGGTCCGGGATCGTCAGGGCCAACCGCACCGCCTGCGCCAGGTCCCAGCGGCAGATCCACTGCGGCCACGGGTCGCAAAATCCGTCGATCAACAATCTGCGAAACATGTCGATCCCCCTACGGCAATCGACAATGTAGTCCGGCCGCAGCACGATTGCCCCCGCACCAGTGTCATCGTGGAAGTGCCGGCACATTTCCTCCTGCAGTCGCTTGGTCACGGCATATAGCGTCCAGTCTGGCCGTCGCACCTCACCGCTGTTGAAAACACCATGCGGATTCTGCACGTGGCATGAACCCACGTGTACAACCCGCCGCACCCCATGCAGCCGCGCCGACTCGAGAACGTGCCAGAGCCCCTGCACATTGACACGGAATGCCATATCCACATCGGGGTTGCCGAATTGCGAAAAGAAAACGGCCGCGTGCACGATGGCGTCGCTGCCCGCGACCGCAGCATCCACCGCCGCGGCATCCGTGATGTCGCCGTACGCCTTGCAACCGTCCCAGGCCACGTGCAAATCATCCCACTTTTCCCAGGATTCGGCGTTCAGGTCGAAGGCCGTCAGGTTATGGTCGTGCTGCAATGCCTCAACCACCGCCCTGCCAACCCAGCCAGCGGCGCCAAAAATTGTAATATTCATGATCCTGCCATCTCAGTGCTGCCAGCAATCGCACAACCACCTGCATCCCACAGGTTGATCTATCATGCGTCGGCAGTTTCTTTGCGTCGGTATGCTTTGAGCCGTTTTCTTTCGGCCTCGAAATCCTCGAGATTACCCGGATAGTCGACGATCCCATCCGCCGTTATTTCTATGATCCGCGTCGCCAGACTGCGTATGAACTCCCGATCGTGACTGGCGAATATAACTGTGTTTTCGACCAATGTCAGGGCGTAATTCAATGCTTCGATAGCTTCCAGGTCCAGGTGGTTCGTCGGCTCGTCGAGTACCAGGACATTGCCCATCTCGATCATCATCCGGGCAATAACCAGACGCGATTTTTCACCACCGCTGAGGACTTTCACCGGCTTGTTCACGTCGTCGCCGCTGAACAGCATCTTGCCCATGAAGGAACGCAGCTCCGCCTCCGTCATTGGACTCGCTGAGCAACGCTGCAGCCAGTCGATCGCCGGCAGATCAAAATTCGGGAGGCCGCCGGTATCTTGCGGAAAATAACTGATCTCGACAGTGTCACCGAAGCGCACCTTCCCGTTGTCAGGCTCCAGCTCGCCGATCAGCGTTCGCAGCAGTGTCGTCTTGCCAATACCGTTGGTGCCGAGGATGGCGATCTTGTCGGCGTTGCGGATCTCGACATTAAAGCCATCGAACAACGACACATCATAGGCCTTCGTGATATTCTCAGCATCGATTACGCGCTCGCCAAGGCGGCGTGCAGCGGTGAGCCGGATATACGGCGACATCCGCGAACTCGGCTTGATCTCCTCGAGTTCGATCCGCTTCAGCTCGTTCTGGCGCGACGTCGCCTGACGCGCTTTACTGGCATTGGCGCTGAATCGGTTGACAAATTCCTTGAGCTCGGCAATGCGTTTCTCCTTCTTCTGATTTTCCCGGCGAACACGGTGCAGGGCCTGCTCGTTGGCGATCATGAAATCATCGTAGTTCCCCGTAAAAAGGCGCATCTCCTGATAGTCGAGATCCGCAATGTGGGTACATACAGAATTCAGAAAATGACGGTCATGAGAAATTACGATCACCGTCCCGTCATAGCGGGACAACAAATTGACCAAGCCTTCGCGGCTGGTCATGTCGAGGTGATTGGTAGGCTCGTCGAGCAAAAGTATATCCGGCTTTCCGAACAGCACCTGAGCGAGCAGCACCCGCAACTTGAACCCGCCGGTCAGCGCCGCCAGAGTTCGCGCATGAAAAGGCTCTTCAATGCCAAGGCTGCTCAAGAGCTTCGCAGCGTCCGATTCCATGGTGTAACCGTCGAGGTCCGCAAACTCCTCTTCAATGCGTCCGGCGCGTTCTTCCTCTTCATCCGTCAGCGTTGTCTTGGAATACAGCTCCTCACGCTCACAGTAACATTGCCAAAGCTCGGGCTTACCCATATAAACTATGTCGAGAATCACCCGATCCTCGTACTGGTAATGGTCCTGCTTGAGGTACCCCAGTGAACACCCCGTATCGACCATCACTTCGCCCGTCGTCGGTTCCATTTCACCAGTCAGCACCTTCATAAATGTCGATTTCCCAGAACCGTTGGCGCCGATAAGGCCGTAGCGGTGTTCCGGACGAAACTTGACAGATACACTTTGAAACAAAGTGTCCTGTCCGAAACGCATGGATACATTTTGTGTCGCGATCATAAGGCAGCGGGGATTAAAGTTTCGGGAAACAAGGTGACAAAAGTACTGGAGCTTCAGCAATTCGCAACGGGTCGCGGAAATTTTTCACACACATGCCCGGGCGACTGCCTGTTCCCGTCAAGCCTGACACACCAAGATCTACAGAAACCGGAAGATCCTTCAGGCCAGATGACACGGGTCATAACCACGCGGGGTTTCATCGCGCCATGCTGAATGACACCCGCCATTTCAAAAGCCGGCAGCGTCGACTATAGTACCCGTTCTCCGGCGAAAGCCACGACCTGCAACAGCACGTTGGCCCGCAAAACTGTCGCGACTACCTGGCCTACACGAATACGAGGAGTTCCCATGTCGAGCCCTGGTTCCATACAGCAAGAGAAAAACGAAGCACTCATCTCCGCGTCCCGGTATATGCGCGAAAGCGTCACGTCGGACGTGCTGCCGCTATCCATAGACATTACCTCAGCAACTTTGGACGACAGGCAGGTGGATGCACTGCAGGCGATCGAGATTGAGGCAGCGCACACTGCCATCAAGAGTCTTGCCTCGTTGGCTACTATCGGCGAACTAGATCACCTCGGCGGGGGCCTTGATCTCATTCCGGCGCTCGCGCTCACCGCGGCACTTACCGACTACGAGAAAGTTGAGTTCACGATCGAGCACGCCCACACTTCGATCGGCTATTATTCTGTCCTGGCAGCCTACGGCTTCCTCGATACCGATCTGGTGATCAACGACTTTCGGCGCGGCCTCGACATTGCCGGCCACGTCTCCTGGGTGCCCGGCGGCACACAACTCAACGGCGGGCGACTCGGCGTCATGGTGCCGGTCGCAGTCGGCCAGGCACTGGGCAAGCGAGCCAAGCACGGCGACGGCGCCTGGGTGATCACGCACTGCGGCGATGCCGGCTGGATTTCCGGCCAGGCCCTGAACGGCTTCAACTGTGCCGACCTGCACGATGCGCCGATTACCTTTGTCATGCATCGCAATGGCATCCAACTCTCCGGCACCAACAAGCAGGTCATGGACAAGGACCCTCGACCGATCATCGAGTCGCAGGGCATCACCATCATCGAACTTGATTCGTTCGCCGACACGCACGCGATGTACAAGGCCTATCACGACGCCTGGAACCTGGCGCAACAGGGCCGGCCATCGATGCTCTACCCCACCGGCTACAAATCGACGGACACCGAAAGAGTCGACCTCAACGACCTTGGACGACGTTACAACATCGCGGCCGAAACCGCTGAGTTCGCAGCAAAAAACGACGTTGCGATGGAGACGGAAATCTGGATTCCCGGTGCGATGATGAGTTATCGCGACGTACACCCGATGCTCGAGTGTATTTTTCATGTCAACAACCTGCCCGGCGGTGAAGGGCATCACGACGGGCATATGAAAGGCCGCGACGAGGCGGAAGTTCTGGCCAACCCGATGATGCAGATAACACCGGCGCAGCAGGAAGCAATTGCTGCGCTTCGCGGCCAGCCGCAACGAACCGTCGTCACCACTGCGCGCCCCAAGCCCGGCAGCCCGAACCTTGTCTTGTCCGCCGAATCAATAGCAGCAGTCGAACTGCCGCCGGCCGGCGACGTCACCAGCGCCCGCGCCGGCATCCAGGCCGGCTACGCAGCGGTCGCCAAGTCGTTTCCCGAACAGACTTTCGTCGTCAGTTGCGACCTGAATCCGTCAACCAAACTCGACAAGGCAGTCGCCGCGATTCCAGCCAACCAAGCCTACGAGGTCAGCATCGAGGAGCAAGTTGCCACGCTGCTTGCAAATGGCCTGGCGATGAGCGGCAACGAACCGCAGCTTAACGTCATTTCGACATTCTCCGCCTTTTTCGACGGTCTCGCACGGGAAGGGTTTGAGATGTGGCGATACCAGCGCAACCTGACCGGTGCCAATGAAGGGTTGAACGTGACCTTCCACCTGTCGCATGTCGGAGCCTGCACAGGTCGCGACCATTTTTCCGGCTGGAGTCTCGACTGGGTGGGCACCGCGCTCACCTACCTGCCGTACATCCACCGCTTCTACACGCCGGCCGATGCGCGCGCCGCCTTCCTCGCGGTTCGCGACCTCGCAGCCCACTACGGGGCGCACGTGGTCGGCGTACCACGCGACAACCTGCCGGTGCTTGAAAAACAGGACGGCAGTGGCGCCTTATGGGAAGCTGACAGTGACTGGGAGGCCGTGACCTGCTACCGCACCTACGACGGTGCCGACAAAGCAATTCTCGCCCTCGGCGCTCCGGCTTCGCTCGCCGCAGAAGCTGCCGAAGCAGTCAAAGGCACCGAAAACGCAGCCGACGTATATGTCGTCAACGGGCTACCGTTACCTGCCAATGAGCTCGCCGACCTCTTCGGGGAGTACCGCGGCGGCATAGTTACGATCGAGGACAACCTTATCGGCTGCCGTGCCAGCGGCATTCGCGGGTTCGCGTCCATCGTCTCGGCCGCAGCCTATGATGCCAACGCCTGTGCCGAGCACGTCGGCATCACCGATCCGCGCATCGCCCCATCGGCAGGGCATTACGATGTTTGGGAACACTTCGGCATTACCAAGGACGCGGTCGTAGCGGCGCTGCAGCGACTGTGACCTGCTGTCAGTCGAGGCTGACCACCGTCTTGGTCACACGACTCGCGGGATCGAGCCAGGACTCAAACTGCCCGATCATGTCGTCAAAGGACGAACGGTGACTGATCCACGGAGTCGTGTCGATCTTACCCGCTTCGATCATCCCGACGATCTGCGCGAACTCCTCCGACCTTGAGTTGCGCGAAGCAAACACAGTCAACTCCTTGCGATGGAATTCCGGATCTTCGATCGCAACGTCATCGAGCACCAGGCTGACAAAGACAATACGTCCACCCGCCCCGCAATAACCGATACAGGCACCCATGGACGGCGCATGCCCGGTCGCATCGAACACGCAGGTCGCAAGGCCACCATCGGTCAGCGTTTCGAGCTGCTTGAGCGGTTCCGTCTTTGCGTCGATCGTCTCGGACACACCAAGACGATCCCGGCAGAAGCCCAGACGGTGATCGTTGATGTCCATCACAAGGACCCGCGCACCCGTTGCCTGGGCAAACTGTATCGTGCCCATACCGATCGGTCCGGCACCGACGACCAGGACCGTGTCATCCGCCGTTATCCTACCGCGGTTCACCGCGTGACACCCGATACCGAGTGTCTCAACCAACGCCATCTGCTCCACCGAAAGCTTGGTTGACGGAAAAAGCAGTCGCGCCGGCATCAACACCTCTTCACGCATACAACCGTCGGCCTGCACGCCCATGACCTTCAGCGTCGTACAGCAGTTTTCACGATTGGCCCGGCAGGTGACACATTCGCCGCAGGTGAGGTATGGCCACACAGCACAATCGTCCCCCGGCTTGACGTGTTCGACACCGTCACCGACCTCAATCACCGTGACACCAAGCTCGTGCCCGAGAATACGCGGATATGAAAAAAAAGGCTGGCGCCCGCGAAAGGCGTGCATGTCCGTTCCGCAGATACCGATGCGGCGCACGCGAACTTTGACTTCAGCCGGTCCCGGCGAATCGGGGAACGGCATATCCGTCATCCGCAGCTCCCCGGGTTCTTGCAATACGATCGTTTTCATAGAAACTCTCCATTCAATCGAGCATCACTATAGGGGTGTAAGTGCTGAGTGCAACGACAGCACATGGCGCGAAAGCTGTCGCGACAGGCTACTTTACCCACCATGCGAACCAGCGACGACAATCAAATCGAAATCAGCGGGACGGGATGGCACGCCGTGCACGCCCGCCGCACCGTGAATGGCCCCTGCTCGCTGAGCGTCAACGGCACAGAGATACTGCGGGATTGTTCCTGTTCCGTTGGCGGCCTCGCCGACCGGGCAGCCGTGATCGACAGCATTCGCGACAACCGCAATTCAAACGCCGACGTCGTGATTGTCAACGGGACTTTACCGTTCGGCAACGAGATCGAGTTTCTACACACCTACCGGTACGGTGACGGCTTCGCCCGTATCATCACCGACCTCACCTTTCGCCGGGGCTCTACAGCGGCGCCATCGGTCGATATCGGTTCACTGAGCTTGCCGGGGCCATGGAAGCGCTATCGGACCGTGATCGACGATACTGGTGAACTGAAGCTCTCAGACTGGCGCGTGATCGAAGATGTGAGTTGGAATCAACCACCGCTCGCAGTGATTCTCGAGCACCAATCCGGTGTCCATCTCGAGATCGGCACCGGCAACGATCTCTGGCGCTGGCAAAAAGGACTGCTTACACCCCAGACAAACACTGGCTGCTACGCCCTGAAAACAAACGGCGACGACCTGGAGTTCTCTCGGTCCGTCACTATCTGCTCCGAGGACTCCGTGCCAAAGCCACGCGTCTACAGATTTTCCTGGTACCTGGCCTGGCAGAGCTTGGCGACAACGACAGACCTGCCCACAGAAACTGTTGAACCAGTCTTCTCTGATGACGGATCACTTGATGCTGCGGCGACTGGCGCCCGACTCACACCCGGCATTCACTTGGCCCTCGACCTGGCCGCAATCGACTGGCCGCCGCCACTGTGTCACGCCCGGGACGGCCACCAAACATCACGCCCGTGTATCGCCAGCAGTGCAGTGATGACACGTCTGCGCCGAATCATACGACAGCTTGCCGGGCTCAAACAACAGGATTTCACGTTAGTATTTCGAAACCTGCAACCCGGCCTGTGCGATGTCGGCCGGCATACCGACCAGCGACAAGCCGCGGCACACTGGGATATGTCAGATCTGCTTGCGTTCAGCCTATGGACACGTAGTTGCCTTGGTTCCGAACGCCGGATACTGGTCGACTGCGCCGGCCTTGACTGTCCGTCAATGAAACGGCTCTTCGCGCGTCTGCCACAAGAGGACGAAATCTTTGACACCTGGGACGATGAATGACCGTGCCCATCAACATTTCCGATGTGACCAGGATCACGCGAGCCAACTCTTGTCATACAGGCCGCTCGCACGATATTAAGCAGACTTAATTGAGTCTCAAAGATGGCTACAAGGACGATCAACAAAGCCTTTATCATGCCAAACAAACTTGGCATGCATCTGCGTGCCGCTGTCTTGTTCGCCAAGACTGCAAGCCGGTTCAAGGCCGAGGTCGAGGTGAGCAAGGACGACGAGGTGTCTGACGGAAAGAGCAATCTCGGTCTCATGATGCTCGCCGCCATGGAGGGTGACACCATCCGGGTCCGCATCAAGGGCGAAGATGCACCCGCCGCTATGAACGCTATCGCCGATCTCTTTGACAGGTCTTTCGACGAGGAATAACCATGCCCGGATTGACTGATTCTACGGCAGAGACGTCGGAACTGCGCCTTGAACTTTTGGCAGGTTTCCGCTGGATCGTGGTGCGCACGATGGCCAGGGGTGAAAAAAAATTCGCCAAGTACTGCGATAGGCGCAGCATCCGGCATTACCTGCCTTTACGCCGCAGTGTCAAGCGGTACGCACGCAAGGTTGCAACACATATGGTACCGATCTTTCCCGGGTATGTCTTTGTCCAGGTCAACCCGAACCTGAAGCCTGAGCTGCTGGAGTCCAAACTCGCGGCACACGTAATTCTCACGGATGACACTTCGGAACCCGGACTGGTCAATAATCTCAAGGACATCCGGATTATCGAGAAGGCAACGCTGGACGAGGATATTTTCGTGCGCCCGGATATCGTCGTCGGCCGCACGGTCATTGTACGCACGGGACCTCTGACCGGTCTCACCGTCATCGGCAGCAAACTCTAGATCCTCACCGGGAGTGGCATCTGGCCCGCGGAGGCGAGCGCCTGCTCCGCCACCGTCATCGGGTGAGCCATAGCCTGCGGCACCTTCGCCGCGTCCACGACCGTGAGACTC
>CAYWQM010000002.1:31188-57303 GCA_964460215.1 uncultured Lentisphaerales bacterium | reverse complement strand
TCAGCAAACTCAAGACGAAGACGCGCATCACCGTAAACGTCGACATGGTCGGTCAATCTGTCAGCCTCGACATCAACGCCAATGAAGTCGAACTCGAATTCTAAAGGAACGCCCCACAGTGGTTACTGAACAACAACGTCTGAATTGCGATTACCTGATTATCGGCAGCGGTTGTGCCGGCCTGACCGCGGCGCTCAAGGCTGCCGAACTCGGCCCCGTCGTAGTAGTCACCAAAAAAGCCATAGCCGACTGCAATTCGAGCTGGGCCCAGGGCGGCATTGCCTGCGTCATGGACAGCGATGACAGCATGGAGTCACACGTCCAAGACACCCTCAAGGCCGGCGCCTACCTGTGTAAAGAAGACGTCGTGCGCAGCATCGTCGGCGCGGCGCCGGCGCGTATCGCGGAACTTATCGAACTCGGCGTAAACTTTACGCGCCGTCGCGACATAAGTGAGGACGGGAGCGACACCATGGCCTTCGATCTCGGCGCCGAGGGCGGCCACTCGCACCGGCGTATTCTTCACGCCGGCGACATCAGCGGCCAGGAGATCATGCGGGCACTGATCGATGCCTGCCAGGCACACGAGAATATCACGCTGCTGGAGAACTATCAGGCGGTCGACCTGATCTCGTCGCGACGTCTCGACTGGGACGGGCCCAACCGTTGCCTGGGCGCTTTCGTACTCGAGCGACAGACCAAGACCGTGCACACCATCCTCAGCCGCTTTGTCATCTTGGCAACCGGCGGTGCCGGCAAGGCTTACCTCTACACCAGCAACCCCGACGTCGCCTGCGGCGAAGGCATTGCGATGGCGTATCGCGCTTATTGCGAGATCGCCAACATGGAGTTCTATCAGTTTCACCCCACCTGCCTGTACCATCCCATGGCCGGTTCTTATTTAATCAGCGAAGCGGTGCGTGGTGAAGGCGGTGTACTCAAGATCAAGCGCGGCAATGACTACGTCGAATTCATGGACAGTTATGACAGCCAAGCCAGCCTGGCGCCGCGCGACATCGTTGCCCGTGCCATCGATCGCGAACTTAAAAAAAGCGGCCAACCCTGCGTCTACCTCGATATCCGACACCATTCCGAGGCGTTTCTGCGTAAGCGTTTCCCGAATATCTACGCGACCTGCGAGCAGTTCGGCTGTAACATGGCCACCGACCCGATTCCTGTCGTACCGGCCGCGCACTATTGCTGCGGCGGCGTTCGCACCGACATCCACGGTGTCACCTGCGTCGAGAACCTGTACGCCATCGGCGAAGTCGCCTGCACCGGGCTGCACGGCGCCAATCGCCTGGCCAGCAACAGTCTGCTCGAGGCCGTCGTGATGGCACACAATGCAGTCGAGCACTCCCGTGAGGTTTTCGACGACACAGACAGCCCGCATATCGAGCACGCCTCACGGCCGCCGCCCGCCTGGAGCAAGGGCGACGCCACCGCTCCCGACGAACTGCTCGTCATCTACCACAACTGGGACGAGATCCGGCGGTTCATGTGGGATTACGTTGGCATCTTCCGCACCACCAAACGGCTGCACCGCGCTAAAACACGCATCCGCAACATCCGCAAGGAGATCGAGCACTTCTACTGGGACTTTCTAATCACCGCCGACCTTATCGAGCTGCGCAACATGGCATCGGTCGCCGAAATGATTATCGACAGCGCCCTCGCCCGGCAGGAGAGTATCGGCTTGCACTACAACGCCGATTACCCCATCGCCGACGGCAATCTAAGCGAGAAAGAAACCATCCTGCACCGACCCGGGTTCCACCCGGAACTGTGCTGACAGGTTGCCCCTTTTATCTTTCGTGATGTATTCTTTTTCGCTGATTTGACTGCACGAACCCCCTGCTTCAGCCAAGGCATCGGCGACGCCCGGGGATTCTGTTATACCGGTCGGCCCGAATACCAAAGGCGGAGGCGGCCGGAAAACCTCGCAGGCACAGCGGAGCCCATACAGGGGCAATCACTATTGTCACCCATGACGCGATCAGGCCGTATCAGTCCGCATGCCGGCTCCAGCATTGGTCAGCCGAGGAAGAGCCGACATCGCGTTCGTCGATCATATCGCGCTTATCAAGCTCCTTGAGAAAATGAGTTCGACGCAGCGGGTGCCCACCGCGACGCAGCAGCATCGGAATCGCCTCAGTCACGCGCTCAACCGCTGCGTCCATATCCCCGGTCATGATGCCGAACGCCCAGAGGCTGAGAAAGTCCATGCCCCGCACGTCGTTCACCGAAAACTTGCCAGGCTGCATGGCGCTGTCCATCAGACGTACCGCCAACTTTCGGAAACTCTCGTCGCCAGTCTGTTCCCACAGCCGGTACAGTCCCGTGAAGCTCGACCAGTCGCCGTAACCGGTGATGAGCTTCTGCGGATGCTCCCTCGAACTTTGCGGATAGGGGTACTTGAACTCGCCGTACTTCTTCTCTGCCTTAAGAAAAAACTCATCAATAATATGCCGAGCTGCATCGATGTACTTGTCGTCATGCGTCAGGCGATAGGCTGCGGCCAGATTGATCAGCGGCATCCCCGCCTCACGGCCATCGCACAGGCACTCAACGCGGTTCCAGGCCCACCACACGTTGTTGTCGCCGACGCTGACGACGACGTTTCGTGCCCGCTCGTCACCGCTCAGGTAATAATAGTACAGGATACCTTCAGGCCATTGGTGACTCGGATAGACGATGCCGTTGTAGTGCTGACCGGCGTGCGGGATGAGACCACCTTTCTGCAGCGGCTCCGTACTCCACTCGCAAAAGTCCACCTCCATATAGTGCCGAGCCGCCTCCTTGCCATAGTCCCAGGCGTATGTTTGGCCGGTACGCAGGAAATGCTCGAGTGGGAAATAAACTTGACAGTCGTCTTCATTGTTACTGCACTGTACACCATCGGCACTGACGAGGTCACCAAAATTAAACATGCCGATGGCCGACTGCCGGTCGTAGCAGTGGCGTTTCGGATTGCCCGGACTGGGCACCGGTTCGATCAGATTCTCGAGCAATGGATACTTCCCCGGCACGTGCGTCAGGAGGTGCTGACAGTCCATCACTTCACAAAAAACCGGCCACGCCGGATCAAAGGAAACATCAATCGGTTCGACATATTCGTATTCCCAACGACCGCCGATATCGATGACATCGTCGACAGTCAGCTTCTGCGGTTCACCTGTCAACCAGATGATGTGACTCTTGCTGACGCCCTGCACAATCTCCATCGGCGCCGCCCACTCCGGCCAGATTGACCAGGTAACGACGTTCTCATCGATTCCGATTGACTTCGGATGCAACTGCCGGAAATGTTCGAACGTCGTCGCGACTGTAAAGTCGTCCTCCTGCCAACCGATTACCGACCACACCGCACGCATACCGCCGGTCATCAAATCGGCGCGAAAGCCCGACTCCCCACCCGGGCGCATGTGATAGGGATACACCGACCAGTCCTCATGCAGACTTTCGATGTTGCGGATAAACACGTTGCCGCCGGCACATGGGTGCCGAACCGTCGCCGAGACAGTCGACGTCGCGTAGTTGTCTATATCACCGAGACTGCTGGCAACGACCTCGAGGTTCTCACGTACGGCGACACTTCGATGGTTCCCTCCCTGCCCGTGATTACGTTGGCGGAGCAACTTCCGGGCACCCCCGTCCATCGTCGTGGGCATAACCAGGCGCATGGACCGGACCTCGATCTTGCCGCTGCGCTGCTCACGGCAGTAAAACGTGTGCTCCAGTTTCAGATCGGGGCTGCCGGCAGTGAGCGACAGACGGAACGCAAAATCCAGAAAACTCGACCGGTCACGTGCCTTGTGTGTGCCCTCAATCTTCAACTCGCTGCGCAGCGGACCCTTGTGTGTAATCGACACTTTGTACGATCCGCTCAAGCTAGCCCGGTGAATCTTGCCCCCACCATCGATAACCAGCAGGTCTACTGGCGCGTTGCCGTCCACGAGCAATCGCCCGTTGATTACCAACCGCCGGATCAGCGAACCGCCGGCACGACTGACGACAACCTCGCTCAACCCATTCGACAACGTCGTCTCTTTGCCATCACGACTGACCACGACCGGGTTCCTGACGGTCGGCTTCTTCACAGCCTTCTTCGGGACGATGTAGATGCTTTTTCCCTCTTCACCGCCGAATTTCATCAGGACATCCATCAGCATCCATTCGACACTGCCGTCCTGTCGACGCTGCAAAATCTTGGCGTTGCTCGGCAGTGTACGTCCCCGCGCATCTACAATGGAGACGCCATCGGTCCTCGTTACCGCACCCGGCGGCAAAGGAACACCACGGGTCAG
This sequence comes from uncultured Lentisphaerales bacterium, assembly GCA_964460215.1. Lineage (GTDB taxonomy): Bacteria > Verrucomicrobiota > Lentisphaeria > JABSQK01 > CAJWLW01 > CAJWLW01. Next base: position 52,996 of record CAYWQM010000002.1, on the reverse strand, counting down.
CACGTAATTGTCCAAGGGCGTCAAGGTCTCGTTTTTGAGCCGTATTTCTCCGCGTTCCATGAGGATGTGTCCGTCGTTTAATTTTCGGGTTGAATCAGAGCTTTGAATATAGCAGATCACAAGAAGATTTCTGCGAATATCCCTGCAAAATCGACCGAAACTTGTGGCGCGGCACATTCTTTACCCACAGGTGTTATTTTTCTGTGCAACTTAGCGAGCACGTTGGCTGGGGTAAGGGCTGCTCAGATCCGGCGTCATCGCCTTTAATCACAATCAACCTGACCGGGTGAGAGATCCTCCCTCACAGCTTGCAATTGTTGGTTCGTGAGCGATAATCGCCGGAATTATCCGGGCAATTCAAGCTACAAATCGGCGATCAACTTTGGGCCAACAATCACATCGTGGCTCACAATCGCACGGCGTATGAAGAGGCCCCCCAACGGCCACGGCATTATGTTCGTCTGTGGATTTCGACATAGACAGATTCCTGCCGGCAGACATGGAAATGAACAGCCATCGCGGTTCGATCGATTACGCTCAAAAACAAGAGCCCGAGACGTTCATTCCAACAATACTACGAATGCCGCCACAAATGGGATTGTTTTCCTGCGACACCGAAATCGGCGGATCAACACGCTGTTGTATACATGCCGTTTTACACCAACGACGATAGCTCCTATCTGCCGCCTCATGAGCCCACGCCCGTGGCCGGCCTACACGCCTATGCACGCCAACTGGGCGTGCACTGCGGCGAATCGATCGAGTTCTGCGTCTCCTCTGCCAGCACAGTTGAACTCGACATCCTGCGCCACCGCGAGTGCACCGAAAACGCCGAACTGCTAACGTCATTAGGCACATTTGAACCGGGACCACAAGTGCTTCATCGCGGCAGTTACGTGATGGTGGAGAACGGTGTGCCGATCGGCGATGCGTTTGCCGTGGAGACATGGATCCGTCCACTGGGCACGGCTCGGTGCGAACTGATCACACAGGACAGCTTCCAGCTCGGCCTAAACCAATCACTGCAACCCGTAGTGCAACTTTCCGCCGCAACCGTCACCGGTCCGCCAATCGAACCCCGGATCTGGCATCATCTGGCTGTAGTTGCGTCTGCCGGAACAATGGAATTGTACGTCGACGGCAAACCTGTCGGCGAAGTCTCGGTCGACACGCCGGTTGTTCGGCGATCGCCTCTACGCATTGGTGCCGGAGTCAACGACGCGGGTGAATCCTCTGCGTTCTTTACCGGCGACATCTGCGCACCGGCGGTCTATGACCAGGCATTGTCCGCGAGAGTCATCGCTGCACGTTTCGCCGGCAACACCATAACACCGGAAGCGGGCTGTATCGGGCACTGGACCTTTGAGGATGTCGCAGGAATGCCATACCGCGACACCACAGGTCGCGGCTCTGACGGAAGGCCCGTGAACTACCCGGTTCGCCTGATCGCCGGCCCGGGCCGTAGAGAGGACAGCGATTGGTGCAGCTACGCGCCCGATGAGGATTCGCAGTTCGGTTACGCCATCCGTCTTTTCGCAGACAACTTTCAGGATTGCCGCTGGCCGGTGACGACCTCGTGGAAAGTACCCAACGATCTTCAAAGTGGCCAGTACGCTGCCCGGATTACAGATGCCAACGGTGCCCGGCAGTACGTAGACTTTATAGTCTCGCCGCGATCTGTCTCGGCACGTATACTTTGCCTGTCAACCACGTGTACCCGATTGGCCTATAACTTTCAATCCTTCAACGATCCGGAACTCGACTACGGCGCCTATGCGAAACATAGCTCCTATCCGCTGCTGGGGACTATGATAGGTGCGCGAAAGCCTGCAGGCGGCTGGTGGTATCGAACGACCATCGATTTCGAACTGCCGTTCTATGACTGGTTACGCTCACGCAGCATTGCCCACGACGTGCGCACCGAATGGGAACTGTACGAACGTCCCGAACTGCTTGACGACTACGACGTTGTCGCAATCGCCGGCCACAGCGAATACTGGCCGCATGAACAATACGAACGCCTGGATAACTTCGTCAAACGCGGCGGGCACCTGCTGATAATGAGCGGCAACACCAGCTATTGGCGTGTCTCATTGGATCTCCATAACGCGGTCACGGAAGTACGCAAGCATCTCTGGTATGACGACCCACCCGGCGCTGACCACGACACAGTGAACGCCGCCAGTCACTGTCACCAGCTCGATCACCTCCCAGGCGGAACGATGCGAGCCTGCGGCTATCTCGAGGCACGCGTGATCGGGGTAATGGCCAACGGCTGGACAGACCCCCCACATCCAGGTCCACGCACACATTACACAGTGCTGGCACCGGAGCACCCCCTGTTTCAAGCGCCGTACAAGGTTGATACCACCGGCCCCTTTGCTGACGGGGCGGCCGGGTACGAGACGGACTGCTCCTGCCGTTCACTGATGGAGCGAAGTGGCCCCCGGGAAGTCCCCGCCTACCCACCGGCGGACGGCAGCGAACATCCGGCGCTGGACACAGCGTTCGATCAAAATCTCACCGTTCTCGCCCGAGCATACCTGCCAGACTCGGACATCCTCGATTTCGACGACCACTGTCATCCAGGTGAAATGCTCTCAGAGATGGTCATTTGGGAGCGTCCGGGGCATGGCCTGGTCTTCAATGCCGGAGGTGTGCTGACTGCATGGCCGTTGGCCACGGACAAAAACTACGAGGGACTGATCCTTAACGTGCTCGATCGCATGGGAATAACCTGACGCATTCATACTGCAACGCCAGGCGGCTGTCTTCACATCCCCAGCTCGCCTTCCATCTGCCCCAGCCCCTCGTCGATGATAGCGATTATTTCATCAACATCCGCACGGCTGATAATGAATGGCGGCGAAAGCTGCAGGCTATCGCCATTCAGCCCGTCCCTTCCACCGCTAGAGCATACCACCGACAAGCCTCTCTCCAGCATGATCTGGCGGAGGCGACTGTAAACCTTTCGTGATTCGGGAAATGGCTCCCGGGTCTGCTTATCCTTGACCAGCTCGAAGCCGATCATCAACCCAAGCCCACGGACCTCGCCGACTATCGGATGCTCCTGCAACTCTCGGGCACGCGTCAGCAGATAGTCGCCCATCTCCGTCACGTGTTCGAGAAGATTTTTCTCCTCGATGATATCAAGCACTTCCAGCCCGGCTCTGGCCGAGACGGGGTTGTTGACGTAGGTATGTATGTGGGCGAAAGCCTTTCCGGATTCAGCAAAGCAGTCGTAGATTTTATCCCGGAAAACCACGCCCCCCAATGGGCTATAGCCACCGCTTGCCCCCTTGCCAAAAACGGCAATGTCCGGCACTACACCCCAGTGTTCCATAGCAAAATACTTCCCGGTGCGTCCAAACCCGGTAACGACCTCATCGGCGATGAAGAGAACGTCATACTTATCACAAATTTCACGGATAAGAGGGAAGTAATCGGGCGGCGGCACACCGGCAGCAATGCCCGAATGTACAACGGGTTCGGCGATGAACGCCGAGACGTTCTCAGGCCCGGCATATAGTATCGCCTGCTCCAGCTCGCGGGCGCAGGTCATGAAACACATAACGAACCAGCCAGCGAACATGCACCCATAAGGATGACAGGACTCAATATGCGGAAACGCCGGCAACAGGGGAGCGGTGGCTTTCCGCATTGAAACCGAACCGGAAACGGCCATTGCCCCCATCGTAGTGCCGTGGTAACCGCGCCAGCGGGAAACCACTAAATTCTTATCTGCATTACCACGTTGCACATGATAATGATGGGCTACTTTCATCGCGGTCTCGACCCCCTCCGAGCCACCGCAGACGAACGAAACGTTATTCAGATCGCCGGGCGAGACAGCCGCAATTCTATCTGCTAAATCAAGTGCCGGCTGGTTGGCAAAGTGTGCCGAGAAAGCAAAGGCAAGTGTTTCCGCCTGCTCAGCCATCGCCTCTGCAATACGCTTGGAGCCGTGCCCTAGAATTACGTTGAAGGCGCCGGCAGCAGCGTCTATAAAGCGATTGCCGTCCTGATCGTACAGATAGATTCCGTCGCCACGGACCATGACGGGAAAGTCACGGGTCACGTCATAGTGAAACAAGGCGTTTTTCTGAGCTGAATAGGTATTCATAATTCCCCTTAGTATAACGTTTTTCTCCGGGTTGTATAACACCCCTATTTTCGGGAAAAAACACGTAGAATTAGCTGCCCGGCTTTGACGGCGTGCCAGAAACCTTACGTAAAATTGGTCAGGACCACGACAAAAATCGCCAGCATAATCCCCAGCGCCTGACGCCGCTCTATGGCCTCCTTCCACAGCAACCAGGATACCGCCAGGTTGAGACTGATCACGACAGTACCGACAGTCGTAAAGACGATTGCGGTCGACATGACGCTCAGGCTAAGCAGCACAAAAACGATGTTCAGCGTATTGACAACACCGATACCCAAGCCAAGCCCACAGTCGAACTTCGTGACCCGCAGCCGCGCGTAAAGCGCGTAGCCGACCGAAGTCACCATCGCCGCTGCAAACACGCAGGCGTTGTACAGCAATTCACTGTCGTTCTCGACAATTCGACTGGCAGCCTTGTGTGTCGTCATCATCACGCTGCCCATGACGAATATCAACACCAGTAAGATATCTGCTTTGAAACCGCCTTTGATACCGACCCCCGTGCCCCCATCTCGCGGCCGCACCAGGAAAATCGCCACTGGCACCAGCGCCAGCGCTATCCACTGCATATTCGTTACGGGGTCGTCCCATAGCAGGAAAGCAATGATCACCGGCGACAAGTTCGAGGTAAACAGCACCGCAACGGTGACGCCAACGCCGGCAAGCTGATAGGCACGCAGCAGTACCGGCAACGACACATAGTAGACGATGCCGTTGCAGAGGCCGTAAACGACCAGGCGTCGGTCCATCTCGCCATGGCCGGCAATGAGGTACCACGCCAGTGTCAGAACAGCAGCAACAGAGTAGTTTACCGCTGCTGTCGACAGCACGTCCGTCTTCTTCTGCTGTCCGAAACGGAACAACTGATGAAAGGCAATGCACGAAGCAATATAGCAACAGAGATATATCACGGACTGTCCCGAAATGAACTCGAGACCGGTCTTAGTTGAGTTACGATTGCAGTCAGTCGATGGCGAAGCTGATATTAACTGGACGGGTTTCGCCAGGCGCCAGCACAATCAACTTTCCACGCTCGCCCCACCCGTCGTTCGCCAGATCTTCGTACTGCCCGCAACCGCGTGTCCACGGCTCGACGCAGACGAAGTCGTCGCCCGTATCAGAATACACCACGAAGCTGTCGATGTTAGCGTCGCCGGCAATACGGACGGTGCGCCCGGCACCGCTGTCGCGCAACACGGCTTCGCCACCACCGGCCCCGACGAAGCCACAGTCGCACCCTTCGCCGGCAGCAAAAGTAAGTACGTTGCTCTCAAGCGGCGAGATGCCGGTTGGAATGAGTAAGTCCTCGTCCAGGTCCATGCGGTGTGTGCACGGCAGCTCGATGGTTATTTCCGGCTTGCTCGAGATGCAAAAATAGGGATGCAGCCCAAACGCTACCGGCGCGGTCACATTTCCGCAGTTGGTCAGTTCTGCGCACATCGCAAGACGCCGTGGACCAAAGCGATAAGTCATACGCAGACCAACATCAAAAGGTGAAAACCTCAGCCGATCCGATTCGGCAATCGCAAACTCGAACCGGGCCTCGACGTCCTCGCCTGCCACCGACTGATCGAGAACATTCCAACTGCCGGGACCGATGTAGCCATGGCACGGCATACTGAAAGGCTCCTCGTGACCGAACAATCGAAAACGATCCGCCACCGGTTCCGCACCACTTCGGTCCCAGGTACGACCAACCGACGGGAATAGAAGCGGGTTGCCGCCGCCGAAGCAGCCGTTGGCCACCTCGGGAAAACCCTCCGGGCAATACAGCAACTCGTCTCCCTCGCATTGCCATGAAAACACATTGCAACCGGAGTCCAGGCTCAAGACGTAACGGCTGTCACCGGATTCAAAGGTGAGTTCAGACATTGTCGGTCCTTCTGTTTGGGAATTTCGAGGTATCAGCTTTCAGACAAGGGGATGCAGTGGCCAAGAAAAAATCATTCTACGGAACCCGGCAGCTCCTCACTTTACCGGCTCATCCATCGCCGGCCATTGGTGGTTATCTGGATCGAGCAACCGGCTCGGCCCAAAGCATTCCGCCGGATAATGATCCGGCTCGTCGGTCAATCCCAGAACACGGTTACAAATACAGCGGGCACCATTGAACGACACAGCACTGCCGGACCCACACATGCCGCCAATGATATACTGGCCTTTACCGTCGATCGCCCCGACCACCGGGTATTCGTCCGGCGTGTAACCGACGGTCCCACTCCATTCGTTTTTCATCACCAGCCGATATGGCCCGAAAAAACGTAACATCTGCAGCCCGACAAAGCGTGACAGAAACCGCGACGGCAGGTTTCGTCCGGCTTCCTCGTCCGGGACACGGGAACCGCCCGCACCGAACAGCACGCGCTGCGCATAGCGGCCGCCAAACCACCAGGTGCCACTGATCCCGATATGCGGCTTCAGCCCTGGCGGACCGCCATCTCCGCTGGCTGCCTGTTCCTGCATCGGCAGAATCTTGTCGTGAAATCGCGCCAGCAATTTCGGCGTATACGATTCCGTCGCATAGATCACCGACCGGCAGCGGATGTCACCGCGATCGGTACGGACGATGTAGCCGTCTGCATCGGCATCGACGACAGTCACTTTTGTACGGGTGAACAGCTCGACGGTTTCCGAGCTCAAGGCTTTCTGCAACAAACACCACACCCACTTGGCCGGATGCCATGAGGCAGCCGCTATAGAGAAACCGGCAGGTTTCGTCAGGTGCATACCGGATCTTTCGCCCGCCTCCTCGGGTGAAATGCTGACCCAATCCGGAAATCCCTCGGCCGCCGCCATCGCCACTGAATCGCGCAAACTGTCAGTAGACACGTCGTCCTGTCCCTGCACCCAGCCGGCGCAGTTATAGTCGCAATCGAATCCTTCCTCACGGATCGTAGATGCAATCAGGTCAGCGTTGTAGTATGCCGCTTCGCAGTAGCGACGGGCAAACTGCCGGGCCAACAACTCACGTTGGGCGGCATCAAATTGCCCATGGGAATCCCGGAGGTGGCTGAGGACACGGTCGTACACCATCTTGAAATAACGGCCCACCACGACCAGCCCTTCGTTGCGCCCCGAACTGCCGCTGGCGGGATCGTCCATTTCCAACACGACCATCCGTCGATCAGACGGCGCCCGCCGGGCCCAGTGATAGGCACATCCACCACCGGTAAAGCCGGCGCCGATCACGACGACGTCGGCCGCGTCCGGCAGCTTTGTATCGACGTTTTTCCAGGGGTGATTAGCCAGCGGATTCTCATCGAGCAACCACATCGGTGTGGAGGAAACCGGCCCGTCGACCCGCAGGCATTTCGCGGCGGACGGGATTGCGACAAAGGTCTGGTACAGTGCCCATTTAACGAAACAGAACCAGCGCACGAGAAACGGGCGGTCGCCCCAGTTCATGAAACGATAAGTAGCGCCGGCCTGGAAGTCCTGTTTGCGCACACCGCAAATCATTCGCAGCCCGATGTAGAATCGCAGCAGCAGCGGCACATGCATGTCGGCGGAGCCTGGGCGGTCGTTTTTCATAAGTCCAAATCGAAAAGGCGATGGATGGTGCGGTTAATTTCCAAATTCAATTGCGGCAAAACACGAGGTGCCACCCAATCTTAATCCTGACGGCACTGCCTTGAGCTCCGACACCCCGGCCATGCAGCCGAAACATCGATCCAGCCTCAGGCCGCATTTTAACGCGCTTTTGGACTTCAAGGTCCGAGCCTCAATACACACCACCGTTCTCGCCGTCGCCCGGGTCGCCCTGGAACCCTTCGAGGACTCCGCGAAACTCGGCAAGACGGGAAGCCGACAAGGTACGGAGAAAGCCAATATCGCCGCCACCAACCAGCATGCGGTAGCCCATCCCCACCGTCATCTCGAGGCCGGCGGGCGTTCCGGCAACTGTTGCGGCCCAGCCACCGGCATTGCGCGCCGCCGTTGCGGTCTTCTCCAATGCTTCAGACAACTTGGGGTGATCGGTAATCGGGGTGTTGATCGGAATGCCCATCCGTATTTTCATGTCGTCCGGCCCGAAGAACAGCACATCGACGCCCTCCACCGCTGCAATGGCCTCCGCCCGCTCGACGGCTCCGAGTGTTTCGATCTGCACCACCGTGAGCAGCTCGCGCTTGTAGAATTCACGGCCGTCCAGATCGATGACCCGTCGACCGCCGTAGGATCGGTTGCCGAGGGGCGGAAAATGCAATCCCTGCACAATCGCCTCGGCTTGCTCCGGGGTCTCGACCATCGGCACCATGATTGCGGCCGGTGCCAAATCGGCAAAACGTCCGAGAGTCGAGTATTCGTCACCGGGTACGCGAATAAAACTGTCGACACCCGTTGCCGTACAGGCCTGTGTCGCATGCAGGCAACTGTCATAACTCATCTCACCATGCTGCCCATCGATCCAGATAAAATCCCAGCCGCGGCCCATACCTTCGACGATACCCGCAGCCGGGTACATGTTGGTCAGGCCAAGCACAACCTGATCCGCCCGCAGTTTTTCAAGCAATTGATTTTTACGCATGATTATTTCCGTGTGAAAGGTTAAGAGATCAATCGTTAAAAGTTAAAAAGCGTCAATGTCCTCTACAATTTTTCAGCCCCTTGCCCAACGCATCAGGAGAATGCCAGCCGTATACCGAGTCCCTTGGCCTGAGCCTGGTCATAAATCGTCTTACCAATCGTAGTGTCCTGAATGCCGACACCGACACCGTCAAACACTGTGATGTCGTCGGTGCTGCTGCGCCCCGCCACGTCACCGTTGATAACCTGACCGAGGGAGCCGAGGTAGCAGTTCTCGTCGAGAACCCCTGCCGCCACGGCCTGGCTGACCTCACCACGCAACAACGCGTGTTCGACCTTGTCCGCAAAAAGCCGGCAGCGCGGCAGCAGCGCCATTTCGCATTCGATCTTGTCGGCCAGATCGGTCCCCATGCATGACAGGTGCGTGCCCGGGCGCACCCAGTCAGACATGATGATTGGTTCACGGCTGTTGGTCGCCGTGACAATCACATCGGCGTTGCGAACCGCAGTCTCCGCGTCCGCCACCTCGATGGGAACTGCGAGTTCCTCAGAGAGCTCACCGGCGACGGATTCTGCGAAGTCCGCAACGCTATCGTGCAGATAGATCGTTTCAAACCGGCGCACGGTAGTGACCGCTCGCAGGCACTGTCGGCCGAGTTGTCCGGCGCCAATCACGGCTAGCGTGCGTGCATCTTCCCGTGCCAGTTGCTTGGCGCCGACCGCCGCCGCAGCAGCAGTACGCAGCATGGTCGGCAATGTCCCGTCGCAAATCATCAGCAGCTCGCCGGTCTCCGGATCGAAGACCATGACCCAGGCCTCGGTCGTCGGCAGGCCACGCGCATGGTTATGGGTACGCTCGTGGCCGATCTTCATCGACATCAGGTTCGTCGTTTTCGTGTAACCCGAAATACAGGCGGCATAAGCGGTGCCCGGTTCGCCTACGGGGATCTCAAGGATCGTTTTCGGCGGCAGATAATCCTCGCCTTTCTCGAAAGCGCCAAGCGCTTCCTCGATGGCAGGAACGGCGACGGCGATATCGATGTTGGCAGCAATATCCTGCCGGGTCAGAAGGATTGCTTTTCGAGCCATGGCATCATCCTCGCAAAGGCGTTTTCGATTACATCCATCGACGTTGCAAAGCTGATCCGCAATGCGTTGCGGCAACTCTCGCCGAAGGCACCTCCCGGCACCGTGCAGACGCGTGCCTCCGTGAGCATCCGCATGGCGACATCGAAACCGTCGGTGCCTGGCGGCAATGACGGCGTGATGAAGAAAGCGCCGCCCGGGTTGTAGGCGGTCAGGTGCGGTGCTTCCGCGACCAGTTCGACGACCCGGTCGCGCCGCTCACGATAGGCCGCGACCATTTCGTCGACACAGCCCTGATCACCATTCAACGCAGCCACGGCAGCCCATTGGGAAGCGGTGTTCTCCGTCGTACTTATGAACATGTGCGGCCGCTGCATGGTCTCGATGTTCTCCGGCGAAGAAATAACCCAGCCGATCCGCATGCCGGCCATGGAATAGGTCTTCGACACGCTGCTCGACATGATCATATTATCCAGGCTGGGAGCGCAGGTCAACGCGGTGGCGTACTCGATATCGTCAAGAACCAGGCGGTCATAGACTTCATCACTGATCACGGCGATGCCACGCTCGGCGGCGGCCTCACATATCGTCGTCATCGTTTCACGCGGATACACCGTGCCGGTCGGGTTGCCGGGGGAGTTGAGCAGGATCGCAGTGGTCCGGTCGTTGATCGCGTCGATCACTTCCTGCGGGTCGATCTGGTACCCGTTGTCGGCGGTGGTCGGGATACAGCGCAATGTGGCACCGGCCATCTCCGCGACATGCGCCAGGACAAAATAGGGCTCGGCCAGAATTATCTCGGCCCCAGGACGAACAGCCCCAGTGAGCGCGATGAACATCCCCTCGCAGCAACCAGTGGTAACCAGCACGTTCTCCGGCCCCAGGCTGATCCCGTAGCGGCCATTGTAAAACGACGCCAACGCCTGGCGCAGTTCCGGCAAACCAGCGTCCATCTCGTAACGAGTCTTGCCGTCGCGCAACGCCTCTATGTGCGCCTCGATAATATGCGGGGGTGTTGGGAAGTCGGGCTGCCCGATCGAAAGATGCAGGACATCCTCCATGGTCGCCGCGGTGTTGAACATCTTCCGAATCGGCGAAAATGGCAACGCCTCGAAAGCCGGGTTCCAATTGATTCCGTTGGCCATAGTCCTGAAAAAAATTTGAAATTCGATCGCACTTTAGAGTAAGATTGAACTTACCGCAGGGCACCGGAAATACGAACACGGCAGAGGAAGGTCCGGGAACTGTTTGACTTGGTACCCCCGCGACGTACTGTCCCCTCTTATTGAGAGCTTACGTGTAGAGATGCATGAATGAAAATACGAGCAGCAGTAATCGGCTGTGGCGCCTTGGCCAAAAGCGTCCACCTTCCAAACATCGCCGCCAGTGACGAGATCGAACTGTGCGCTGTCTGTGATGTCCACAGCGAAGCCGCAGTGCAGGCACAAAAAGACTGGAGCGCCGGGCGGCACGAGACCGATTGGCGCGCGCTGACGGGTGCGGACGACATCGACCTGATCGTCCTGTGCACACATTCCAGCCTCCGCAGCGAAGTCATCTGCGAGGCGTTGCGCCACGGCATTCCAGTATATACGGAGAAACCGCTGGCCGAGTCGACATCGGCGATGACCGAGATCCTCGCGGTCCGCAAGGAGACCGGCGTGCCGGTATGCGTCGGACACAATCGCCGCTCCAGCCCGGCAATGCTCGAGTTCAAGCGTTTAGTGGACAAGGCACGAGTGCAGGGTGCCGACCGCGGCGCCATCATCGATCGACTGGACGAAAAAAAGTTCAGGTTCGACGAGGAAGATCAGACGCAAACGTTGATTCGCGTCAATGACGATGTGCGTACCTGGAAAGGCTGGATCTACGATGACGAGGCCGGCATCATCCTGCAGGAGATGGTGCACTTCATCGACCTGGCGCTGTGGCTCAACGACAGTGCGCCTTCGGAGGTCTACGCCAGTGGTTCGAATCACGGCAACTTCACGGAGATCATCCGCTTCGAAGACGGTTCGCAGGCGACAATACTGCATTCGATGGTAGGTAATTACGACTATCCCAAGGAGTTGCTCGAAGTTGGACTGCGCAATGTTACGATCTGCCTGGACCATCACATGGAAGTCCGCCAACGAGGCCTGGACAGCGAACCGTTCCGTACCAGTTTCCCGCTCGGCAGCGGTTCTGAACTCACCGACAAGATTGGTATCGAAGCGTTTAACGAGGCCTGTGATCGTTTCCAGGAGATCCGGCGACAGGGTGGTGAATTGCCGGCCATCTCGGCTTTTCCGGAGAAGGGCCACAATTCACACCTGCACCGGTTCGCCGCGCACATTCGCGGTGATGGGGAAAATCCCTGCCCGCTCGAGTCCGCGATTGAGGTCACCAACATCGCGCTGCGCCTGCTCGAAAGCGTCCGAAGCGGCCAGGCGATAAAACTGAAGAAGGAAGACTTGACCAGCCGATAGACGAGCATGTCCACACTGCGAATACACGCCACACCGCCGCCCGGGACTCAGCATCAGCCGCCATGCTAAAGGTTGATATCCGATGTATATTGTTCAGTTGATGCATCACGCATCACACCAACCAGGGCCGCAGACAGGATGACCAAGAAAATTACATCGTTGGGATACGAGCTGGACACATCACCCGATGCTTTCGGGGAGTTGCGTGCATCCAACGACATTTTTGACAACACCGAGGCCTTGCGCGAACGCATACAGGCCGATGGCTACCTTTTCCTGCGTGATTGTCTAAATGTCGATGACGTCATGACTGCGCGCCGCGAGATTCTCACGAGAATCGATGCCGGAGGCGGCCTGGCAGCCGGACACCCGCTCATGGACGGGATCTCACCACCGGATGTGAACCGTGCTCCCTTCGATCACAAACTGGCACGGCACAACGATCAGCTGTCAGAGTTATTGTACAACGGTCCGCTGATGTCATACTTCGATCGCTTCCTCGGCCAACCCGCCAGCCACTTCGACTTCACCTGGTTTCGGGCGGTTCCGGGAGGTGCGTCGGGCGTTTATCCCCATTGTGATGCGGTATACATGAGCCGCGGCTCCAAAAACCTTTTCACCGCCTGGGTGCCAATCGGCGACGTCCCCATCGACCTCGGCGGCTTGATCATTCTCGAAGGTTCACACCTGCGCCCCGAGACTCTTGGCGACTATTACGAAAAAGACGTCGATGCCTACTGTCTCGACAGCAGCGACTCTGCTCAGATCGACTCGGGAAACCTGGAGGGACTCTGGGACGGACGGGTATCGGCAAATCCGGTCGAACTCCGCCGCGAGCTCGGTGGCCGCTGGCTTACCGCCGACTTCCGGGCCGGCGACCTGCTGACCTTCACGATGCGTACCGTGCACGCCAGCCTGGACAACCACAGTAGTCACTGGCGGTTGTCCTCCGATTCGCGATATCAGCCTGCGAATGAACCACAGGATGGACGCTGGATGGGAGAACATCCGACAGCTCACGGGGTCGCCTCAAAAATCGGCATGGTGTGCTGAGGCTGCACCAATCCATTCGCACATTCGATTACCTTCGAGCCTTACAATTACGACAATTTCATCATGAGCGATAAACTTCGGTTCGGCCTGATCGGTTGCGGCAGCTTCGGCAAGGAATTTAGCGGCTACCTCCTGGAAGTAGCCGACATCGTTGCGCTGTGCGATGTCAACCCGGAAAGCACCGCCGCAGTCGCAGCCCACCGCAACCTGACTGTCCAGGAGTATACCGATACCAACGCCATGTTAAGCGCCGGCGGGCTGGATGCTGTCGCCGTTTGCGCCAGCAATTTTCTGCACCGCGACATCACCGTTGCAGCCGCCGACGCCGGGCTGCACGTCTACTGCGAGAAGGCGATGGCCCGCACCGTCCCCGAGTGCTGGGACATGGTCCGCGCCTGTGAACGCAATGACGTCAAGCTGATGATCGGACACAAACGTCGACTGCGACCGCCATGGGCGCGCATGATCGAACTGACCGACGACGCCCTGCTCGGAGCTCCTGTATCCGGAACCGTCGCCCAGCATGCCGACAACCGGCCCTACGAATTGGGAGGAACGTGGTGGGCGGATCCGGCTTTATCCGGCGGTTTTCTTCACTTACACGGGGTACACGTGCTCGACTGGTCACGGGCCGCCTTTGGTGATGCGGAAAAAGTTTGGGCAGTCACCGGTCCGCAGCAGGATCCGCAGTACAAATTTCCCGATAGCCTGCATGTGACTGTCCGTTACAAGTCCGGTGCGATCTTTACGCTGACCGGCAGTTTGTCGTACCCGATCCATAAGTTCCGTGAATCCCAGGGGCCACGTGTCGAATGCAGGCACGGCGGTTTCAAGCTGGAACCGTTTATGGATCACCTCGACCTGTACTGGCAGCGGCTCGACGAAGACGACCCGCATCATGCGCGCTTCGACGATCTCGCTTTCGATCACGCCAACGGTCTCGAGGTCAACGATTTCGTCCGCTGGGTCCGCGAAGATCGCGAACCCTGCCTTACCTGGGTCGAGGGCCTGCGTTGCGTCGAACTCATGGAAGCAGCCTATCGCTCCGCTGAAAACGGCGGCGACGGCATTGCCCTGCCACTGTATCCGGAGCTCGAGCCGTAGACCCTTGTCACCAGCGTTCCGCACGCAGCGGAATGATCTCGAGATCGGAGCGCCGGTCCTGGACGGAGCATTCCCCGCGGAAATATCCGGCACATTCAGTGTCGTGCGGATATATTGATGACGTAACCGCCCCGATCTGACCATCCCAATACAACTTTGACAATGAGCACTTTGATACAGACTATGGCAGCCGACGCACGCCGCGCAGCACGTGAGCTCGCGACGATGTCCGCCGAAAGCCGGGACGCTGCCCTGGCAGCCATCGATGCCGCGCTGACCGAGCGTCAGGCGGAAATCCTGGAAGCCAACAGCCGGGATATCTCGTCGGCAGAGAAAATGGTGGAGTCCGGAGAAATTGGGGCGCCGCTGCTCAAGCGTCTGCAACTGGACAAGAAGTACGAAGGACTGTCCGAGATGGTCCGGAGCGTCCGGAGCCAGTCAGACCCGCTGGGGCGAACGCAGTCGGCGATGGAACTGGCCGATGGCCTGGAGCTTTACCGGATCACCGTGCCGATCGGGGTCATCGGCGTCATCTTCGAATCACGCCCCGACGCCCTCGTACAAATTGCCGCACTCTGCCTGAAATCGGGCAACGCAGTGCTGCTCAAAGGCGGCCGGGAAGCGGCAAACTCGAACCGCATCCTTGCCGAGGTCATCGAAACGGCAACAGTCAACGCCGGCATGCCGTCCGGCTGGATCGGGCTGCTGGAGACCCGCGAGGATGTCGCTGCCATTCTCGATCTGCATCATGACATAGACCTACTCATTCCACGCGGCTCGAACGAGTTTGTCCAGCATATCATGGAAAACACCAATATTCCCGTAATGGGCCATGCCGACGGTATCTGCCACGTCTATGTCGACGCTGCTGCCGACATTGATCGCGGCGTTCGAATTGCTGTCGATTCAAAGACGCAGTACGTCGCCGTGTGCAATGCTGCCGAGACACTGCTGGTGCATCGTGAGATCGCACCGGAGTTCCTCGCTGCGGTTGCGCCCGCTTTTCGCGACGGAAACGTAGAGCTGCGCGGCGACGCGTCCACCCGGGAAATTCTCGGTGAGCAGGTGACTCCAGCAACGGACGATGACTGGAAGGCGGAATACCTCGATTACATCATCGCCATCAAAGTTGTTGATGACATCGGGTCAGCGATCGATCATATCAACACGTTCGGCAGTCACCACACCGACACCATTGTCACCGAGGACCAGAACGCCGCCAAGCAGTTCATCAGCGCCGTCGATTCTGCTTCCGTCGTGCACAACGCCTCAACGCGTTTCGCCGACGGCTTCCGCTACGGCCTCGGCGCGGAAGTCGGGATCAGCACCAACCGTCTGCACAGCCGCGGTCCGGTCGGGCTCGAGGGTCTGACCAGCTACAAGTATGTGTTGCAGGGCAACGGCCACATCGTCGACGACTTCGAGGGTGAGCAACCGCAGCCGTACACGCATCGCGGACTGGACATTCCCTGGTCGCCTTAGGCCCGTGTCCGACTGCAGCGCGAAGTTCTTCCAAACCGGACCATCGCCGGTTGCCGTGACGCTCGGCGAGCATCAACCTACTCTTTGCGAGTCAACAGCCAGCAGCGGTGGGCACCGTTGACATTGAAGTCCTCAGGCATTGTCTGCTGGGTAATCTCTCGCAAATCACAACCCGTCGGCTCGGCATCCAGTTTGAATTTTCTATAGTTGGTCGAGAAAAAAACGACGCCGCCGTTCACCGTCCGGGACAGCACCAGATTCAGCAACTCGCCGTGATCACGCTGAACGTCCCAGATATCCGTCATCGCTTTGCTGTTCGAAAACGTCGGTGGATCCACTACGACCAGATCGAATTTCTCCGTCTCCGGCAACTCCCGCAGGAACGCCATGGCATCACTCCGGACGAAACTGTGTTGACCGGCATCAGTGAATTCGTTGAGCCGCATATTTTCCTCCGCCCAGCGCAAATAAGTCGCCGACAAATCGACGGTTGTTGTCGCGGCAGCGCCACCGGCAGCAGCGTAGACAGTAAAAGCACCGGTATAGCCGAAGAGGTTCAGGAAGCGACCGCCAGCTACCCGCTCACGCACCATCGAGCGCGTGATGCGGTGATCGAGAAACAGGCCGGTATCGGTATAGTCAGAAAGATTGACGCGGAACTTCAGGCCGCCTTCCTCGACAACCCGGTCAAATCCGGCATCCGAAACGCGCTCATGCTGACGCGCCCCGCTTTGCCGCTGGCGTTCCTTGACAAAGATCCGGTCATCCGTCACCTCGAGCACCTCTGCCACCACACTGATCATCAAGTCGAGCCAGGCCTGGTGCCCGTCACTGCTTGGCCCCTCTGATCGACGGTACTGGGAGACGTGCACACAATCGTCATAGCGATCGATCACCAGCGGCACACCCGGCACATCCCGGTCGTACAATCGATAGCAAATGATGCCGCGCCCCGGCCAACGACGCAAGTGCCGGGCACGCTTTTGCAGGCGGCTGCGAAATTCACCCGCCTGCTTCTCGGCATTTGCCGGCAACTGGCCAAAGGCCGGACGCAACGCCTCCGGATCATCAGGTTCGTCGCGCCCGGGCGGCGGTCCGTGAAACTGGAAGTAGGTGCAGGCCAGTCTACCGTTGTACAGTTTGCGGCGCTTGTCCGCTTTCCGGCCCATGATCGATTCAAAATTCGGATACGAGGTCAGAATGAAATGCGACCACGTGTCGAGTCGTGCCAGGACCTCCGGCATATCACGATACAATGCATGCAGCGCTTCGTCGTTGTCGAGGCGCTCGCCGTAGGGCGGATTGGCAACCAGGCAACCGAAACGATCGCCCGTTTGCAGATCGGCAAAATTGCGACGCCTGAAATGGATGTCGCCCGCGACCTCGGCAATCACTGCATGGGCCTCGGCCAGTTTCAATGCACCGCCATCGCTATCGCTGCCGACGATGCGACCCGCGCTCGCGGCCTGCTGCAGATCCGCTGCTTCGTCACGGGCCTGCTGCCACAGTTCATCCGGCAGCCATGGCCAGGCTTCGGCAGCGAAGTTCCGCCGGCGCCCGGGTGCCATGTTACGGGCGATCATCGCGGCCTCGACTGGAATTGTGCCAGTGCCGCAGAATGGGTCGAGCAACGGCCGTCCGGGTTGCCAAAAGCTCAACTGCAACAGCCCCGCCGCCAAGGTCTCCTTGAGCGGCGCCGGCCCGGAGTGGGAGCGATAACCCCGCTTGTGCAACCCGTTGCCGCAGGAATCGAAGGTGAGAATCGCGCTGTCCTGCAACAACGCCACTTCAACTTGAAACTTCGCGCCAGTCTCCGGCAACATGGAAGTACCATGAGCGTCCTGTAATTTCTCGACGATAGCCTTCTTCACTGACCGCTGAACCGCCGGGACACTGGTTAATTTCGACCGCACCGACTTGCCGCGCACCGGAAACGCCGCGTCTGCCGGCAACCACTGGTGCCAGGGCAAGGCCCGGGTATTATCGAAGAGTTGATCGAAATCACCGGCCCGGCAGCTGCCCACGTGCAGCAGCACGCGATCGGCACTGCGCAGCCACAGGTTCGTGCGCGGAATAGCAGCAAGCGGGGCGCGGAAAAAAATACGGCCGGCATCGGCAGCGCCGGGTTCATAGCCGAGCGCCGACAACTCGCGCTTGACGACTGCCTCCAGGCCGAATGCGGAGGTCGCAATTAACGATAACTGTTCCATCATCGAAGTTACCGCCAAGGCGGTCGCATGTCCAAGGCACCGCAGAACACTCAGGGAAGAATGCGCGCCTGCTGGTCCGGGGTCAGCAAGCTACAGGTGTCACGCTCACCGAAGGTACGGTATCGATGTCGTGCGATAAACCGATACACCAAGTCTCGCAGGCCGCGTGGCACAACCCGGCACCAGCCCAGCGGAGCCCACCAGCCACCGAGCCGTCGGGCGATCTCCAGCGATGCGTCTGAGGCCGTGCGCATACCGTCCGCATCGAAATAAACGACACTCCACTCGCTCGGATCATCAGGCAGCGGGGGCAGCACCGCACGGGCAGTGTCCCCCTGCAGCGGGGCGAAACGAAAAATACCGCGGGTGTCCGCGTTGATCACCTTGTCGACAAAGCTGTTGCACAGCACACAAACGCCGTCGTAAAAGACGATCGGGTGCTCGAGCATTTCCGCATTCTTCGAGGTTGTTGTCATGTTTCCCTAAACCTACGATAGAATCAGACACGTTCCTATACAACACCGGCACCGTCGAAATCGCCGAGCAGTTGCGCCTCGCGTATCAGTTCGATATCGAACTTTTCGTGCACCGCCGCAGCCATCATCCGGGACAGGTCCAGGATGTCCTGGGCGGAACAGTCGTCGCTGTCTTTGATAATGATGTTGGCATGCTTCTCATAAACTCCCGCGCCACCGACCTTCATGGTCTTCGCCCCGGCTTTGTCCAGAAAATAACCGGCAGCCTGCCGTCGCTCGGCAGCGGACGTCGGCTCAATATTACGAAAGAAGCTGCCGGCACAGGAAAACTCCGACAGATCGGGATGCTTCGAGGCGCGCAGCTCGAGGATCCGCTGCCGTTCGGCACACTCGGCAGCAGGGTCGGTTCCGCACAACCTGAAAACGGCGCTTTGGACGATCTGCCGCGTCCGCTTCAGTTCCGAATCGCGATAGCTGAATCCCAGGGCCTCGGGACCAACGGTGTCACGGGTGCCATCACGGTCGAGCAAGTCGACCGATACCAAGGCATCCCCAACCTGCCAGCCGAATGCACCGGCATTGCCGACAATAGCGCCGCCGACTGTGCCAGGGATCCCGCTGGTATTTACAAACCCTCCGAGACCATGCGCGACCGCATAGCCAGCCACCGCATCCAATGAGGTGCTGCCGGAAACACTGAGCTCCAGGCCGTCGTGAGAAATCTCCGGGACGTCCGTGGCATAACAGATAACCGGGCAGTCAACGCCACCATCTGAAACAAGTAGATTCGAACCACCGCCGATCAATTCGAACCCGGTACCGGTGCCATGCAACAGGTCGACAGCTTGCCCGAGCTGTTCGGGGCGTTCGCAGTGGATCAGCAGCGGGCAGAGTCCGCCCAAACGAAACGTGGTCCGTCCTTTCAACGTTGAGACACGTTCGCAGCAGATACCGCCGGCAGCAAGCTCGCGGGCGATCGAATCAAAAGCAGCAGCGTTCACTCTGGTTTCACCAACGTCGGTTTATCCTCGGCACTTCGGGCAAGAAGATACAGATAATCAGACAGGCGATTAAGCCAGACAATGAGGCTGTCGTTGTCCAGTTCGCCGTCGGCGCACATGCCGACGACACGCCGCTCCAACCGCCGCGACACGGACCTGGCAAGGTCGAGAAAAGCCCCAGCCGGCGTGCCTCCGGGAACAATAAAACCGTTGGGGATCTCGATTGCCTCCTCGAGCTCGGCCATAAGCCGTTCGAGATCGGCCAGGCGCGCGGCGTCGATGCGTTGGCCGAGGCGCTCGAGTCCGCCCGGTGCCGTGGCCATTTCGGAGCCGGCAACGAACAGCTCGCGCTGCAGATTCAAAATCGCCTGTTGCGTGTCTGCGGCAGGACAATGGCAACGAGCCACGCCAAGGATGGAGACCAGCTCGTCAAGATCGCCGTATGCGTTCGGACGTGACGAGTCCTTCGACACTTCCTCGCCTGAGAACAGGCGTGTCGTTCCGTGGTCACCCGTCTTCGTCGTAATACTCATTTTCATCGTGTGTATCCTCGTTTTTTCCACAAATCCGAGTACGCCGGGCTCACCCATTTCATGGTCAGACACCGGGCAATGCGCACAGCCAATCGCCGAAGTCCGAACCCACAGTGCCAATGGCACAGAGCCGGTCCTGCAGCGCTGCTGTGCGAAAATCACAACCTTTCAGGGCAGCTGCAACATCGTCGAGCGACGCGGCGCCGGCACCTGTGAACACCGCCGATTCAATCGATCCTTTGCGGATCTGCAACACTGCTGTCACTGCCGTTTCATGGTCGCCGTACTGCAGCTCCAGCGTAAATAGCGTCGTCATTCCGAACCGCCAGGAAGCCCCGGCATACTTGGCCTGCAGTTCATTCAGCGCGGTCGCATCACAGTCACCGTCGTGCATCACACTATACGTATCGACGTTGCTATACTCAAGATGGAAAGCCTCGATCAGTTTCTCTTCCAGTCGCGGCAGCGTCAACTCCGGCTGCAGATCACGGAGATTGACGGTGTCGACCGGGTACGATGCGATGCTGCGGGTCCTGATCCCATCGATAGTCGGCTGCAAACAGCGCCGGAGCCGCTCGAGGTCAGCGTCAAACAGCAGGGTGCCGTGATGCAGCGCGGTGTTACGGCGATAGTAGAACGCGTTGCCGGATATCTTGCGGTCGGCAGCCAGCAGGATATGACGCGGCCCGGTCACCGCATCGATGCCGAGCGCCTGCAAAGCATTGCATACAACCTGGATCTGGCGGTCGAAATCATAATAACGGCGATCGACGATAAAGCCGAAATTCAGATTGCCGGGATCGTGGTAGACCGCGCCACCGCCGGAAATACGACGCGCCAGATGGATATCCTCGGCGGTCATTGCGGGCAGGTTACATTCGCGCCAGGGATTCTGGTTCTTCCCGATAACAACGCTCGGCCGGCTGCGCCACAGCATGAAACTGCAGTGGCCTGAGGGCAATTCACGGAAGAGATATTCTTCGGCGGCAAGGTTGCGATAAATATCGAGACTTTCCAGACGGTAGACGGCGGTCTTGAGCCTGGCGGCCGGGGACGTCACATTTTACCCTGCATGACCGTTTGCAGTTCGACCTGAAAGTCCTGCAGATCCTCTTCGGTCGGACGCTCACCGCCGCCCGTGGGGTTCAGGCTGAGGCGCCCCATGGCGTCAAAATGCCATTCTGCAGTGGCGCCGGAGGCAAATGTGACATCGCCGCTGGCGACCGCACCGGGACGTTGGATTTTGCTGACCGTCACGGTCGTCTTGCCGGTCCCGGGTGCATCGAGAACATCGGGTTCCGCTTCGACTGGATCGGGTTCGGGCGGGTCGAAAGCCGCCCAGTTGACTTCGAGTTCAGACGAAATCAGCCGTAGCTCCATATAGGTCAGCTTGACGTCGTGCTCCTCTTCCAGTACTTTCTGAACGTCGGAAAGGGTGTTGCCTTCCTGCAACAGGCGCCCGATCAACTGGTCCCGTTCGGTCGTTTCCATTACTCACCTGCAAACTTTCCGTTTAGTCTAGTCCTGATACGAACGTAAAGGGTATCATGCCCCCTGAAAGTTGCAACCATACAGGTAAAAAAGTCTGGATCTTCGCCGGCGAATCTTCGGGCGACATGTACGGCGCCCGGTTGGCTGAGGAGGTGCGGACGCTCGAGCCCACGGTTCAGATCCAAGGCATGGGTGGGGCCGCAATGCGCCGGGCC
>CAYWQM010000002.1:5218-31178 GCA_964460215.1 uncultured Lentisphaerales bacterium | reverse complement strand
TGCCCAGCGTCCGGACGTTGTCGTATTAATCGACTACCAGGGTTTCAATATCCGTTTTGCGCGAGAGATGGAAAAGCTCGGGGTCCGCGTCGTGTACTACGTCAGCCCCCAGGTATGGGCTTGGGGCAAGCGACGGATTCCGGAACTGGCACGCCTGGTGACACGCATGCTGGTGATCTTTCCTTTCGAGCAGCACGTATATGACAACGTCGGTCTCGACACCAGGTTCGTCGGCCACCCCCTGATCCGGATCCTTCGTGAACAGTGCCCGGCCGAGGCACAACAACGTTCGGACAACCTGGTCCTGCTGCTGCCCGGCAGTCGCTTCAGCGAAGTGGACAGGCTCACCGTGCCGCTGGTACAAACAGCGCTGCGACTGCACAGCTCCAACCCTTCGTATCGCTTCGTCATTCCGGCACCACGCGAGGCAATTCGCGATCGGATCCAGGAGCATATCGACGGCATGGGCAACAGCGAAATACAGACATTGTCACTGTCTATCGAAGTGGGGCAGACGGCTGAATTGATGGCTACCGCAGCGGCTGGCATCGCCGCCTCCGGGACAGTGACGGTGCAGGCAGCAATCCTCGGGTTACCAATCGTCGTTGTTTATCGGCTCAATCCTCTCACCTACTGGATCGGCAAATACCTGGTCAAAGTCCCGTATATCGCCATGGCCAACCTGGTGATCGGCGAAGAACTGTTCGAAGAGTACATCCAAGCCAAGGTCCAGCCTGACCGCCTGTGTACGGCCTTGCAGCGTATCCTGCCTGGCGGCGAACGGCGCGACGCCGTCGTAACCGGAATGGACCGGGTTGTTGAGGCGCTCGGGGGTGACAAAAACGCCAGCCGATCCGCAGCCGAAGCGGTGCTGGATGTGATCAAATGAAAGCCTCAGAATACTCGAGGTTTGACATTCAACGTTCGCTATTCAACATTCTGTTGACACTTACTGGTGCAATTTTTCTGACTGATGACTCGGGCCGAACTGGCCTTCGCGTTGCTACAGCACATTGAGCTGACACAACCATACAATTCTTTACGGGGGAAACACATTATGCAGAGTTTTGATGGTTTGGACATGTCTCTTGGCAGCTTGCCCCGCTTGTCACATGCCAAGAGTCGTTCGCTAAGTGCTGAGAACCCCACCGGCGGCAAAGGACAGGGCGGTCGAGCGACTGAAGGCATACGACTGCTGTCTGATGGGATACGGCAGCAGCTCGATCAGTGGTATGGTGAAGGTCGTTGGCCGGAAGGATCGGGGTTTGATGAGGCCCGGGAGTTTGGCGTCGGCTGGAAGGTGTCGCCGAACATCATGATTGGACCGGGGGAGACTGTGGAACTGGGCCGGATCAGCGGCAGCGGGGCGATCCAGCATATCTGGATGATGACGGGCAGCGGGAGCCCGCGGCTTAAAATTCTGCGGATGTACTGGGACGACGAGGAGCAGCCTTCGGTCGAATGTCCACTGGGCGATTTTTTTGCCAGCGGCTGGGGCACGGGGGGCGACGTCTCCTCGATGCCGGTGTGTGTCAATCCCAAAGGTGGGTTGAATTGTTATTGGCTTATGCCGTTTCGACGCAGCGCGAGAATTACGCTGGAGAATCTCAATGATGTGCCGATCGGCCTTTTCTATCAGATCGATTACACGTTGACCGATGTGCCTGATGACACAGCGTACTTCCATGGGCAGTTTCGCCGGGTCAATCCCGTACCGTACAAAAAGGTCTATACCGTGCTCGACGGGGTGCAAGGACAGGGGCAGTTTGTCGGTGTCTACATGTGCTGGGGTACGAACCTGGCCGGCTGGTGGGGTGAAGGCGAAGCGAAGTTTTATCTGGATGGAGACGATGAGTTCCCGACCATTTGCGGCACGGGCACGGAAGATTATTTTTGCGGTGCGGCCGGACTTAGTCGAAATGACAAATATGTCGAGTTCAATACGCCGTATACCGGGTTGGCGCAGGTGATCAACCCTCATGAAAGTTCCAACTATGCCGGTACATCATCGAACAAAATGCGTTTCGGCTTGTACCGTTGGCACATCGCGGACCCGATACGATTCGAACAGGACTTTCGGATGACGATCCAGGCCCTGGGCTGGGACGGCAAGATGGTGCCGCTGGAGGACGATCTGTCTTCCGTAGCGTTCTGGTATCAGGCCGAACCTCACCATCCGTTCCCGGCGCTACCCGACAAGGCATATCTGGCCATTGATTGAAACGTGGGACGGGTTTCAGGCCGGCCCGCCAGTTGCAGTCAGGTTGCGGGCGGCGAATTGGTCGGCGTGAGTTCGGCGCATTCGCAGTGGAGTCAGCGGCGAATCACCGTCGGGATCGGGGCAAAGTCCTCACCTTGGCGCTTGATGCGGAAGTTCAATTGGAGTCGCGAAGCGCTGAACACATTGACGTTGTGCGTCGTGGGTGAAGTCAGGATAAATTGGCACTCGGTCTGATTCAAGAAGCGTGAAACGTCATCGATACGCTCGATACTCAGGTGCGCAAACGGCTCGTCGATGATAAAAAAGCCGCCGCGCTGGCCGCCGGAGGTAGCCAGCGACATCAGCAGGATCAGACTGGAAACGACACGCTGCCCGCCCGAGTGCCCGACGCCGCCGATCTCCGCCGCACGCTTGCCATCGAAGCCGAAGCGCACGACGAGTTCGGCATTCTCCAGGCCGGCCTTGTCATCTTCTAGATTGGGTACGACAACTTCTGTGCTGACCCCGGCAATCTCGGCAAGTGACAAAACGTTCTTACGATACTCACGAATCGTGTGATCAACGACTACGAGATATTTGTCGCGCGCCTGCAGGAACTCGTTCTCCCAGTTACGCAGGCCGGCTTCGTGATCACTGTAGACTGTTCGCTGGTGTTCATACTGCGTCTTGTAGTGGTCGTAGACATCGACGACGGTTCCGTCCGGCGCTTCACCGAATTCCTCCAGTAAACTTTGGACAGCGTAGTAGCGCGGTGTCAGTTCATCGATATCCGCGACATCCTCGAGGGCTTTGTCGGTCAGCAATGCCTCATCGAGACGTTTCTCGATTTTTGTGCGCTGCTTGGTCAACTGCGCGACCACCCGTTGCTGCTCCTCGATCTCCGACAGGTGCTCGCTCCGACTGCTGCGTTTCTCCACCAGCCACTTGCTTTGCTCTGTGCAGTCGCGTTCGAAGTTGTTCAGTTCCTCCAGCACATCGAGAAGCTTCTGCTCGGCGCTGCGCTTGAGTGCCAGCGCCTCGTGGTGCTTCGTGTTGGTCATCGTGATCTGCTCGGAAAGCATCTGCATGCGCGCATCAGCATCCGATGCCTGCAGAATCATTTCCTGCACGTTGATGCGGTCGGAAAGTTTTTCCTCGTTCTTGTCGTGCTTCCCCTTCTCCTTATTGATCTGACTCAGGCGCTTCTGCGCTTCCACCAGGGCTTCTTCCAGATACTTCTTCTGTGAACTCTGGCCAAGGCTGCCGCAATAGAAATGATCGACGGCAATGGAAATACCGCCTCGGCGATCCTGCCGGTACCCTTTGCGAGTCACGCTGACATCGTCCAGGCCACTGCCTTCCTTCACGGTGTCGACCAGGCGGGTGTGGTCCAGGACATCGACGACCCAGTCGGGCACACCGGCTTCACTGAACTCGATGTACTGCAAGGCGGAATTCTCATAGCGCGGCCGCCGCGTCACTTCGGCTTTGCGATCCCACTCGACGATGTAGCCGCGATAACGGTACTTCTCCGCGAGTTGTCGTGCCTTGAGCTGGTTCTTCGGCTCGACCAGGACGCAGAAGCGCTCCCGGCCAAGGAGCGACTCGATGGCGAGCTGCCACTCGAGTTCGCTGACTTCAACGAGGTCGCAGAGCAGACGGAAATCGATTTTTGACGACTTGAGCACCTGTATGAAATCCGCAACGTAGCTCGGATAGATCTTGCGCTCGCGCTGGTCGCTGTCGGCAAGTTCGCTGTTGAGGTCTTCACATTTGCGGTTTAGTTCGTCACCTTCCAGCTCGAGCTTGAGCAAGCCGCGGCGGATGTCTTCACGCTCGGCACGCAACGGCTCGACAGGTTCGGCCTTGGCACCCTTGACGGTCGCGGTAATCTCTGTGAGTTGCTGCCGCTCCTCCATCAGGCGGGCGAGCAGGATATCATGCTCGCGCTCGTTCTTGTCCATTTCCTCCTTGGTATCACGGGCCGTCAGGACTTCGGACTTGCGCCGTTCGAGCTCGGTCTCGGCGTTGTCGAGTTTGGTCTGGATTTCTATGATCTCACGGTCCAGCGGGCTCAGGCGTGTGTTGTGTTCATCAATCGCCAGTTGCAATTCACCGAACTGACTGCCTGCGGCCTTGTACTCGGCCTGTGGAATCCACACTTCCTCCAGGTCACGCAGTTCGCCTTTGAGTTTTTCGAAGCGCCTGTATTCGTCGGCGGCTTTCTGCGCCGTCATCAGTTTCGCCTGTTCCTCTGCAAGCCGGGCGCCAAGCTGGCCCAGCTCCATGCTGGCTGCCTGGTAGTTTTCGCGGGCAGACTTGTAGCGGTCAATAATTTCCTTGTCACCATGGACGTCGAGCAGCAGGTCCAGAAGTTCCTTGGCTGAGCGGTTACAAAGCTGATCGGTCTGTCCCTGCTCGAGGGCCAGCACCTTGGTGAGGGTGCTTGTAAAGCCGGCCTGGTTGAGTTCGTGCGAGTATCCGGACGGCGTGATCAGGTCAGCGCCCTGCAAAGTCTTGAGATGTTCGAAGGGCACATCACCATCGAGCATCGCGAAACGCTTTTCCCAGCGTCCGGATTTCTTCTGCATCACCAGCGCAAGGGTGGCGAGATCGCTGGAGAACCCCCGGAACTCGAACGGCCGGAAATCGCCGTTGCCCGCTTCATTGGTGACCACGGCCTTGACCACGGCAGTACCGACATTGCCGATGAGGTAGTCGGTGAAACGCCGGCCGCTGCTCAAACGCGGCGCCCGCAACAAAGTCTTGATCGCATCGAGAAAAGTGGTTTTACCGCTGCCGTTCGGCCCGGTAATCATCATCGTCCGCTGGTCCAGCGGCATTTTCACAGTCGGCCAGTAGGCCCAGTTCATAAGTTCGACGTATTTGAATTCAAACATCAGTGGGACCTGGGTTAATAATCCGCGATATCTGCATTTTCATCATCTCCATCATCTCCATCATCTTCATCGGTGTCGGCAGAAGTAGCTTGCATGACCCTCTGCTCACGCTGCAGGACGCTCAAAAGGACTTCGCGACGCAGTTCGTCGCCCAGCCGTGCCTCGTCTACAACAAGGGCAAGCAGAGGACCTTCCTCAATGACGCCGCCATGCAGTTTGCTCAGCTTCGCCCGAGCCAACTGGGTAAGGTAGCGCCCGGTCATAGTGATGCCGCCGAGCTGGTCACCGAATTCGGCAACGAGCTGGTCACGGCTGAAATTGAGTTTCGGGTTGGGCATCTTCTCAATTTCGGGAAACAGCGCGGCGACAGTACCGTCCTCGGGCTGCCGCGCTTCCTGCGCCAGGCGTTTGGGCAACACGAGTTTGCACCAGACGATCAGCATCAGGGCCATAGCGCCTCGGTCAAGGCCAAAGTTGTTCGACCACTCGAGCCGCCCATCACCCGACGTCGCATCGTTGAGGCCGCTCCCCCAATGATCGCCATAAATATTGTGCAACAGCTTCATGCCGACGCGGTCGAGCCGCATCGACACGGCTTCGCGCAAATGCTCGTCAAACAGCAGGTCGCGGAATTCGTCCTTGTGGACATAGCCATTGGCGATCAACATCGAGCAGATTTCCTGCACGCGGTCACGACCGCCGTAGCCCGACGAGAGCTGGTCGCCGATCTCCGAATCATCAGCATCGACATCGTCGATGTCCGAATCGTCATCATCGTCGTTGATATCCGAATCGTCATCGTCGTCATCGATATCCGCGTCGGGGTCGAGCACCGCGTCTTCTTCCGGCTCCTCGTCCGCTTCTATTTCTTCGAGTTCATCAGCCACAATGCTATGCTCCTGGTAGTTATTGAATTCGGCGCAGACGGCCGCGGCTCATTGTGCGTTTTTCGCCTTTGACTTTCGTCTCGACCATTTCACCGTCCTGATCGAAATCGACTTCGACAGGGATATTGATGGTCGGGTCGAGGGCTTCCTCGTTCTGTGGCGACGCACGGAGATCGGCATCGGCCATCATCGTCAGCAACTGGAATCGATAGGCGGCGATATCCCACGCTTCGCATGCCACGACATCGCCGACACTCCGCCACTTCTTTGTCGTACGCCCGAGGGCCTCGCTGAAATCAACCGCTTCGACGGGCTTGAGGTCCCGCTCATCGGGGGCGAGGGCGCTGACCTCGGTATCCCAGCCACGGGCGTCCGGCGAATCGTGGCGGTCGCGCTCGAGCATGTATTGCGCTTCGACAAAGACATTGCCCTCCAGGGTGAAGAACGGGTGTGGCACCTTGTTGAGATGCTGCGACATCAGGTCGGCCAGGCCCTCGACACTGGTGTGCATGAGGTAGCGGTCGAAATCGATATGGGTCAGGCCGTACTGGGCGATGTCGATCTGCTTGCGTTGAATCTCCTGGAGCTCGAGCTGCATGCGGGAGATCAGGGCGTGGAGCTGTGAGAGCTGATCGTGCACGTTACGCACTTCGCCCCACTGGGAGTCATCGTCGTCCGCGAAATCGAGGCGATCAAGCGCCTGCCGCGTCTGCTCAGCCCAGCGATAGGCGGACTTGAGTTGCTGATAGATCTCGAGGATGAGGTAGGCGGACTTGGATTGAAGGGCGTGGTCGGCACGAATGATGTGCTTGCGCAGGCGGTTTCCGAGGAAGTGCAGTTGTTCGGAAACATCCTCGTGCTCCAGCATCTGGCTGAACTCGATTTCCGCCAGTGCCACACCCTCATTCTCAACCAGCTCGGGTCCCATGGTAAAGCGGTTGAGGATGCGCATGAGCGCTTCCGCCTTGTCGCTGATCATGTACATGCCCTGATCACGGAAGTACTCGAGCCAGCCGACATTGCTCAGACGGTGTAGCAGGTAGTTGCGGTGGCCGTCCTTGAGCCAGTGAAACTTCTCGTCGAGCTCGGCGCGGGTCCAGCGGACACGGTCGTCGAGCATGAGCGCGTGAAGCACAGTAAAAATAATACGGGTCTTCGCTTCGGCGCCGCTAAAAAGCTCCCGTACCATCGGCAGGAAAAAACGGATGGCATCGTGCCGTACGATTTCCTGCATCGCGAAACTTCGCGACTCGGCGCGCAGATAATCAAGGACCTCTGCATTTTCGTTCTGCAGGTCCAATGCCGGACTATCAGAGTGGTTTGCCAATTGTCTTATCAGGTCCTTTCATTCACGTCGGTCCACAGGTCGCTCCGAAGTTCACCGAGGTCCAACACACATTCAAAAACAGTAACTCAGCAGCCCATCCCGCAGCTTCGGCTCGAACCATGTCGATTTCGGCGGCATAATTTCGCCGGCATCGGCAATGTCGATCAGTTCCTGTACACTCACGGGATACATCGAAAAAGCCACCGCAGCACGTCCGGCATCGACCGCATCCTGCAAACCTCCGGCGCCGCGGATACCACAGACGAATTCAATCCGTCGACTGGTCAGCGCGTCGTCGATCCCCAGGATAGGCGAGAGGATGTTGTCCTGCAACACACTCACATCCAGACGGGCAATCGGTGAAGCGGTTAGGTCTGTCGTCCTGTCACAGGCCGTAACGCTGTACCACTGCCCGCCGAGGTACATGCAAAATGTGCCGCGGGCTATAGGTATATTGGCCGTGGTTGGCACAATGTCAAATCGCTCCCCGACTAGATCCAGCACTTCCGCGGCACTGCATCCGTTGAGATCGAGAACCTGGCGGTTGTAAGCCAGCACACGAACCTGATCGGAAGGAAACAGCACGGCAAGGAATCGGCCGCAGCCGGCATCCGCTCCTGCTTCTCCCTCGGCGCGGCACATGGCGCAGACGCGGCTGGCGCTTTTGGCGCGATGATGTCCGTCGGCGACATAGACTGCCGGCACATCGGCCAGGGCATTGCGCAGAACAGCGGCGGTGTCGGGCGGGCTCCGCCAGACCTCGTGCCGGACGCCATCTTCGGCCGTAAAATCCATCAGCGGCGAAGCTTGTGTCACCTGAGAGACCGCGTTGTCGATGACGGCCACGGCGACATACGTCAGAAATACCGGGCCGGTATGGGCGCGCAACGTGTGGGCGTGGCGGGTACGGTCGTCTTCCTTGTCCGGGCGTGTTTTCTCGTGTTTCTTGACAATGTCGTTGTCATAGTCATCGACACTTACGGCTGCGGCAATACCTGTCTGGCTGTGACCATCGACACTGATACGGTAAACGTAGTAAGTTTCTGCATCATCATCGATCAGCGGCGCGTCTTCGCAAAGGTTCTCAAAATTTTTTCGTGCCAGCTCGTAAACTTCATCCGCGGACGCAGCAATTTCCGCCGGCAGATCGATCTCCGGACGGGACACGTGCAGGAAACTCAGCGGATTGTCGGCGGCTAGTTCTGCAGCCTCCTCGCGGGACACCACATCATATGGAACGGCAGCAACCCGAGAGGCAATCTCTGGTCTGGGCATGCGTGCCCGGAACGGATATATTGAGGCCATGGCCGGTGGCGGTTTATATTGGATTTTATGAACTGCACTTATGAAAGTACAGACGCGGCTTGAAGGATTAAAAAAGTACAAAGGGATGACAGGCAGCGCACCATTACCCCTTTTATACTTTTCGTCCTTCCGGCTAAGCCGCCTTACGGAGACGATGCCTCTAATCTATAGAGGCTGGGCCGTTGTGCAAGGGACCGTGAACCAATGACGCCAAAAAGCGAATACCGCACCACCGACATCCCGAATCAACCGGGCGTCTATGTCTTTCGCGACCGTTTTCGCGAAGTCATTTACGTGGGCAAGGCGAAATCACTGCGGCGCCGTATGTCGGCGTATTTCCAGCCGTCCCGCTCGCGCACATCGGACATTCGCATCCGCTCGCTGATCAATTCCATCTGCTTTTATGAGATCTTCCCGGTGCGTACCGAAGAGGAAGCACTCATGCGTGAATCGGCTTACATCAAGCAGTACAAGCCGCGCTACAATGTTGTGCTCCGCGATGACAAGCGTTTTCTGCTGATCAAGATCGACATCAACGCGCCCTACCCCAGGATTACCCTGGCACGCCTCCGCAAGGACGACAACGCGCTGTACTTCGGACCCTTTCCGCTCGCCGGCGTGCTCCGGGAAACCTGCGATTACCTGACCCGCTTTTTCGGCCTGCGCGCCTGTACACCAAGGGTTCCCGATGAAAATGATCACCGCCACTGCCTCGATCGCATCGTCCGATACTGCAGCGCCCCGTGCGTCGGCAAGGTGTCAAAGGAAGCGTACCACGAGAGGGTGCAGCGGCTGATCGAGGTGATCAACGGCAAGACAGACGAAGTCGTCGCGTCTTTGCAGGAGAAAATGGAAACATACGCCGGCAAGCAACAGTACGAACAGGCCGCACGCACCCGCGACATCGTCGAGAACATACGCACGGTCTTCAAGGCACAGCACCGGACGTTCCGCCGCGCCACGATGCCAAGCTACGCCGGCGATGCCGGGGTCGCGCAGCTGCAGGAGGTACTGCAGCTCGAGAAACCGCCGGCGACGATCGAGTGTTTCGATATTTCGAACATCGCCGGCACCTTCGCCGTCGGCAGCATGGTCTGCTTCGTCAACGGCAGCCCGGCAAAGAAGCTGTATCGTCATTTCCGGATAAAAACGGTCGAGGGCATCGACGACTTTGCAATGATGTCGGAAGTCATGACGCGCCGCTACAAGCGCCAGATCGAAGAAGACAAACCACTGCCGGACCTGATCGTCGTTGATGGCGGGCTCGGCCAGCTGCACGCTGGCTGGGAGAGTCTTCTGGCGCTGGACCTGGGCAATCTCCCGATCATCGGGTTGGCCAAGCAGCAGGAAGAGATTTTCACGATCTACGATAGCACGCCGATCCTGCTGGACCGCCACGAGGCGTCGCTCAAACTGCTCCAGTCGATCCGTGACGAGGCACACCGGTTCGCGATCACCTTCCACCGCGAACTACGCCGCAAACGTATCCTCGACTCCATGCTCGATGAAATTCCCGGAGTCGGCAAAAAACGCCGCGACCAGTTGTTGAAGGCCTTCGGGTCGGTGCGCAGCCTCAGGAAACACGACGCCGCCACCATCATCGACCGGGTGCCCGGAATCGGCAGGTCACTGGCGGACACTATCGTGGCCTATCTGAAGAAGGGATGAAGGTGCTGCCGGAATTCATCCCGCCACTCTCGCTGGCCGCAGGTCCCAGTCACGCCCCGATCAATACCGATAATAATCCGGCTTGTACGGGCCGTCGACCGGCACGCCGATATAATCCGCCTGCGCCTGGGTGAGCTTCGACAACTTTACGCCAATGCGCTCGAGATGCAGACGCGCAACTTCCTCGTCCAGCTTTTTCGGCAGGGTATACACGCCGATATCCCAGTCGGTCTTCCACAGATCGATCTGCGCCAGGACCTGATTAGTGAACGAGTTGCTCATCACGAAGCTCGGATGCCCGGTAGCACAGCCGAGATTGACCAGGCGCCCTTCGGCCAGCAGATAAATCTCGTGCCCATCAGGAAACGTGAATTTGTCGACTTGCGGCTTGATGTTGAGTTTCTCGACGCCTGGCCATTCGTGCAGGGCCTCGACCTGAATTTCGTTGTCGAAATGGCCGATATTGCAGACGATCGCCTGGTCACGCATGTGTGCCATGTGTTCAGCCGTGATGATATCGGCATTGCCGGTGGTCGTGACGTAGATGTCACCGATCGCCAGGGCATCCTCGATCGGCATCACCTGATAGCCGGCCATCGCAGCCTGCAGCGCGCAGATCGGATCGATCTCATTGACGATGATGCGGCAGCCAAGACCTTCCAGCGCCTGGGCACAGCCCTTGCCGACATCGCCAAAGCCGCAGACGACCCCGACCTTGCCGGCGATCATGACGTCGGTAGCCCGCTTGATACCGTCGACCAGCGATTCCCGGCAGCCGTAGAGATTGTCAAATTTCGATTTGGTGACCGAGTCGTTGACGTTGATGGCCGGGAACAGCAGTTCGCCGCGCTCCATCATCTGGTACAAGCGATGCACGCCGGTTGTCGTTTCTTCGGAAACGCCGCGGATCTCACTGACCATGTCGTGCCAGTACCCCGAGTTCTCCGCCAGCATCTCCTTCAACACAGTGTTGATGATCTGCAGCTCGGCATTGTCGGTCGGCTCGTCGAGGACTGAAGCATCGTTCTCCGCCGCGTAACCGCGGTGAATCATCAACGTTGCATCGCCTCCATCATCGACGATGAGTTGCGGGCCCTTGCCATCCGGGAATGCCAGTGCCTGCCTGGTACACCACCAGTATTCCTCGAGGCTCTCGCCCTTCCACGCAAACACCGGGACACCGGTGGCAGCGATAGCCGCAGCCGCATGGTCCTGCGTCGAAAAAATGTTACAGGACGCCCAGCGCACGTCGGCACCGAGCTCGACCAGGGTCTCGATCAGCACCGCGGTCTGGATCGTCATGTGCAAGCTGCCGGTGATGCGTACACCCTGCAACGGCTTCTCCGGCCCGTACTTGCGCCGCGTCACCATCAACCCGGGCATCTCGTGTTCGGCGACATCGAGTTCCTTGCGTCCGAACTCAGCGAGGTTTATGTCGGCAACCTTGTAGTTCGCGATCTTCGGCATCTCCTCCGTCTCCTTTTCCAGCGTCACGACGTCGCTCATGTCAGCTCCGTTTGTCACTTATTCTTGAATAGTTGATTGAATATTCTGCCACACTTCGTCGCCAAGCGACGCACCGAACACCTGGACAACTTCGCCGCCGGTCACGGCCCCGCATCGGCCCGCTCCGCTCGCGTCCATGCCCTGCATACAGCCGTACAGAAAACCGGCAGCCCAGAGATCTCCGGCACCGGTTGTGTCCACGGCAACAGCCGGTTGTGCCGGGACGATCGTTACATCGCCGTCCGACTGGATACGGGCACCGTCGGCACCGAGCTTCAGGACGGCCACATCGCAATGCTGCGCCAGTGCGCCCAGGCACTCGTCCGGATTGCTTACGTCGCAAAACGCTTCGGCCTCGTCTTCGTTGGCGTAAACCACGTCGACATAGTCGCGCAGCAGGTCCTCGAGCACGTCGGCGTTGGCACGAACGACCTCGAACGAAGCCAGGTCGAGACCAACGATAGCACCCGCTTCCTTCGTCGCGTCGAGAACCGCCAGGGTAAGATCACGATTGAACAGCAGGTACCCCTCGATATGCACATAGTCGCAGTCGAGAAAATCATCGGCACTGACTTCTGCCGGAACCAGCGCACCGGAGGCGCCGAGGTCGGTGCAAAGTGTCCGCTCGGAATCCGGCGTCACCAGCGACAGGCAGCGCCCGGTCGGCAGATCACCGGTACGGCGAAAACGACTGGTATCCACACCGGCACTGTCAAAGGCATTCGAATAAAACTCGCCGTTATCGTCGGTGCCGAGCTTACCGAGGAAGGCGGTACTCACCCCAAGGCGTGCCAGCCCCTGAACCGTGTTGGCAGCCGAGCCACCAGGCGCGATCGTCGGCGACTGCGGGACACGCGCCAGGATGTCATCGAGTGTCGCCGCGTCGACGAGCTCCATACCGCCTTTCTGGCGACCGATGTCGGCGATGAAGGCGTCATCGACTTCGGCGATCAGGTCGACGATCAGCGACCCGACCCCGATAACCTGCCGGGAACGCGGGCTATCCGCCGGGCGTGGAAAAAAAGCGTGTTTAAGTTCAGGCATTATTATCGACATCCGGGGTATCCTGCGGCGATTTCCGCGATAGTGTCAGGCGCCTTCGGCAGCGGCTGTCAGGGCATCGATCCGGTCGGTTTTTTCCCAGGGAAAAATATCGCGGCCAAAATGGCCGTACGCTGCCGTCTGGGAGTAGCTCCAGCCGCCGCGCTGCGGGTTCTTGAGCTCGAGCGTCTTGATGATCTCTGCCGGGCGCATGTCAAAAATGTCGGCGCTTTCCAGAATGCCCTGCAACTTTTCGTCGTCTATTTTTCCGGTGCCGTAGGTATCAACGTTGATGCTGAGCGGCTGCGCTATTCCGATGGCGTAGGAGACCTGCACTTCACACTTCTCGGCGAGTTCCGCAGCAACGATGTTCTTGGCGATGTAGCGGCTCATGTAGGCGGCAGAACGGTCGACCTTCGACGGGTCCTTACCGGAAAACGCGCCGCCGCCATGTGCACCGACGCCGCCGTACGTGTCGACAATGATTTTGCGCCCGGTCAATCCGGAGTCGCCGTTCGGCCCGCCGGTGACGAAGCGTCCAGTCGGGTTGACATGGTATTGCTCGTGGCCCTGGAGCAGCTCGGCCGGAATCACTTCCGAAACCACGCGGCGGGTCAACTCTTCCAGGACTTGGGGTTCCATATCTTCCGTGTGCTGGTGCGACAAGACGATCGTCTCGACAGATACCGGCCTGCCGTGTTCATAGCGGATCGAAACCTGTGACTTCGAGTCGGGCCGCAGGAAGGCGAAGTTGGCTGCATCATTTTTGCGCAGGTCGGCAAAACGCTCGAGCATCTTGTGCGAGTAGAGAATCGGTGCCGGCATCAACTCGGCCGTCTCGTTCGTGGCATAACCGAACATCATGCCCTGGTCACCGGCGCCCTGCTCGGAATGCAGGCCAGCCCCTTCGGTCACGCCCTGAGATATATCCGGCGATTGCCCGTGCAGGTGGTCAAAAACCTCGCATCCATCAGCTGAAAAGCCAATACTGCCGTCTGTATAACCGATCTCTGCAACAACATCGCGGGCGACTGCTTCGTAGTTGACCTGCGCCTGGGTCGTCAATTCGCCGGCCATCACGATCAGGTTGGTGCTCACCAGCGTCTCACAGGCGACACGACTTTCGGGGTCCTGGTTCAGACATTCATCGAGAATGCTGTCGGAAATCTGATCGCAAACCTTGTCGGGGTGACCTTCCGAGACGGATTCAGAAGTAAAAATGTGGGCAACCTTTATCTTGCTCATGCATATCTCTCAACGTCTTGGGCTGGATAATAATTCGGCACCGAAACAGTTTGCTTCTATGGCACCGGGATAAACAGTTAATATAGTGTTATGCAGTACTGCTGCAAGACGGTCGGCGCCCTCTGCTATTATCGCCAAACTGTAAACTCCGGAAACGCCTGTGGGCAGGTTCAAACACGTAATCTGGGACTGGAACGGAACGCTGCTCAATGATGCCTGGCTGTGCCTCGAGGTAATCAATCGGCAGTTGGCTCAGCGGCAGCTGCCGATTGTAACCAGCGCCGGGTATCAGGAGGCCTTCGGCTTTCCGATACGGGACTACTACCACCGGCTGGGCTTCGAATTCGGCGAAGAGATTTTCGAGGACGTCGCCCTGGAGTTCATCGACGACTATGAACGGCATCGCGCCGAGTGCCACCTGCAACATCAGGTCATTCAAACCCTCGATCGCGTCGCCGCAACCGGTTGCGGGCAGTCGATCCTGTCGATGTATCAGCAGGACGCCCTGCTGGAGGTAACCGCGACATTCGGAATCGCAACGCGTATGCAGCATATCGTCGGACTCGACACCCATTACGCAGTCAGCAAACTGGATATCGGCCGTCGGCTGATCGAGCAGATCAATTGCCCGGTCGACCGTATCGCGCTTATCGGCGACACCGACCACGACAGTGAAGTAGCCACCGCCCTGGGTATTTCATGTGCGCTCGTCCCGGGCGGTCACCAGGCATCCCACCGCCTGGCCGAATGCAACGCAACGCTGCTCGATTCACTGGAAGCGGTGGCAGAATGGCTGGCACTTGACGACGATTGAGAAAAAATGGGAAAAGGTCTGGGCCGGCACCGACACAGGTCGATCGCCGCTGCATGGCAGCACATCAAAAAGTTCGCCAATACCCCAACCTCAGGCGCCGCCCCCCTGTAAGCCGGAAAAATTTGCGGACAATTGCTCCGCCGCCTTCATTTCACTGCAGTTCCACTGGCGCGCGAAAAATTCGACGACCAGATAGAGGTCGTGCGGGCGTGCCGGTCGTTCATCGATCTGGACAAAGGGGCCATCGGTCTCCAGCAACAGCCGATCGCGCGGCATCGCCGCGATCAGATTGCGGCCGCGACGAGACACGATCATCGCGGTATTGATCGAAAAATACACATTCCCCGGCGCCGCATGTACCTGCTCTTGCGTGCCGCTGAACCAGTGAAGAATCGGCGTTCCGCCAAAGCCCTCCAGCATGCTGATTACGTCGGCAGCAGCGCGCCTTGAGTGGATGGTCAGGATGCGATCCCCGCAATCCTCGCAGCAGCGCAGGATACGCTCGAAAACGCGACGTTGCAGCTGGCGTTCGTCCGCATCTTCGGTGACATAGTCCAGGCCCACTTCACCGACGAACCGAGACGCGGCAATAAGCTCGCAGAAATGATCGAGCTGCGGCGCCAGCTCGCCGATCTCCTGCGGGATCAGGCCCGGTGCCAGCTCAATAGTCGCACTCTTTGCCGCGGCGCACTCGGCGTACTCAGCCGGCGACGTCGTGACGTGCACGACCTGCATGCAGTCGATCGCAATCTGCTCACGCACCCCGTCCGGGTCCGGGTACAGGTTGACATGGCAATGCGTATCATGCAGCAGCGGCAGGATCGTTTTCCATTCGGGCTTCATCTATGCGGGATGTTCAGCGTTCAACGTTCAGCTGCCCAGCGCCGAAGCTTCGGCCAGCAACTCCAGCATTGCACTGCTTCGGCGATTGCGGCTGGGCTGGTGGTTCACGTGGCGCTTTGCGGCCGTCAATTCCACGGTGACGATCTCATCCACAAAATCTTCGACCTGCGTCTCGAGGATCGCCGCGCCATCAGGATCGAAACCCATGACAGTGCCGACATGGTTGGCAATGACCGCCCGCGGATCCAGGCCGCCAGGGCCGACAGCTCCATACTCGTCGAGCTCCGCCAACCCTTGCACCGACGAGCCCACGGCGTTGCAAAGCAGCACGAAAAGATTGTGATCATAGGCGCGTGCGGCGTGTAACAAACGCCAGCCGGCCTGCTGTGAACGGATTTGCTGCTGCTTCTCCTCGGCACTCATCGAATCGGGCCAGACTCCGACACGCCCGGCGTGCGGTGACAAAATGAGATCGACATGCTGCAGGCCACAGGACAAAGCCAGTTCAGGGAAGCAATTGTCATAGCAGATGATGATCCCAAAGCGCAGGTCGCCAAGATCGAAAATCGGCAACGTTTCGCCATTGCCAAACCACAAATACTCGTCGCTGGATAGATTGATCTTGCGCTGCAACCCCAGATACTCGCCACGATCAACGACGAACTGACTGTTGTATACGATGCCGTGATCGAGCTCGGCTATGCCAACGCAAATCGCAATGCCCGCGTCCCTGGACATCTCGAGCACGGCACTGCTGAGTGGACCGTCGGGCACGGGCTCGGCGTTTTCGATCATCTTCGGATGACCGGCATGGCCGGAGAGCATGAGCTCGGGAAGGAACAGCAGGCGTGCCCCGTCGCGCTCGGCCACCTCGACGGCCTGGCGCACGCGCTGCAGATTCTCCTGCGGATCGATTATGATCGACTTCAACGAGGCAACGGTGACTTTGGTATCCTGCATGGCGAATCATACTCCTCGGTTGGGTTTGCGGCGCCGTACGACAACCGGAATTACAACAGTGGGAAAAACGGCAATTGAATATGGCCGGGCATTCGCAGCCGCATGACCCGGCCCTGCTCCGGCTTCTTTCGCAAAAGCTACATCTCGGATCCGATCAGGCTCGGGTCATACGGCAGCAATTGCCCGTGTTCACGGTACTGCTCATGGTACCGCTCGAGTTTATCGGGGTCCACGTCAACGCCGAGGCCCGGTGCATCGGGAATACCCCAGGCCGGACCATCGGCAATGGGCAGACGTTCGGTGAGGATGTCGTCTTCCATCATCTGCGCGGTCTGCTGATTACCATCGATGAGGTTGGGCAGCGTCAGGCAAAGGTGCTGTCCAGCGGCAGCCGCTAAGCCGAGCTCACCGTGCGTGTGCTTGCACACTTGCAGCCCCTCGAAGTGGGCGGCCTGTGCGAGCCTTTGGAAAAGCAGCAGGGACCCCACCCAGTAGGAGCTGAAGCAGAAGACATCCGCCACTCGTGACGTGATGTTCCGGTATGCATCCTCGACCGTCCACATCCCTTCATTGGCAGCGACCGCTACATTGGAACGTGCCCGGACTTCCTGCATGCAAGCTGCCGGGTCTTGCGCCACCGGTTGTTCGATGAAATCAATCGTGTACTCGTCCAGTCTCGCCAAATTGCGCAGCGCCTCGTTCACGGACCAGGCGGCGTTGGCGTCGAGCCGCAGCTTACGCCCCGGGCCGATGGCCTCGCGGACCGTGCGCACCATCTCCAGCTCGGCCTCGATGTCGATGCCGACCTTCAGATAGAAAACCGTGTGCCCGCTTTTGACACCGGCAGCGCATTGAGCCTGCAGCTCGGCGGCGTCACCGCGTGCGAGGTAATAGAAGTAATCGACCTGCGACCGCACCCTGCCACCAAGCAGGTTGCAGAGTGGCTGGCCGGTTGCCTTGCCGCAGATATCCCATAGCGCCATATCGATTCCGGCATAGGCAAAAGCGGCCGTCGGCTTACGAAACTGCCAGAGCCCCCTCAACCAGAGCTCGGCCCGGATCGCTTCACTTTCCCAAGGGCTCCGGCCTACAACGAACGGGCACATCGCACGCAGCGCTGCTTCCACGGAGGTGACGTCGGCGCCGCTGCAGCTCTCGCCCCAGCCCACCAGCCCATCCGCGGTCGTAGCCTTGACGATGATATCCGTGACCCCGTCACGCCGCACCTGGCTGCTTACCTCGCGGTGCGTGTACGGGATGCTCACCGGCATGAATTCAAGTTCGACAATGCGCAGGTCTTTCATAGCTCACAAGATAGTCCATTACATCGCGAATGCATACTGTAACCATAGCCTCTCGACACAAGCAAAACCGCACCATAGAAGCGAGGCATATGCCTGAAGGTTGTCGGGATTCCTGGTATCTTCCAATGTTTTTTTTCCTTTCACCTGTTGCTCTCGCAATGCTTTTTCGGATAGCATTGATCTGATCCAGTAGCGAAGCGGATAGCCAGTCTCAATCCGTTAGCCCACGACACCTTGCCCGCGACTGCCCTTCGCCTCGGTCCGGCTGGGATTGGACTTTAATCATTGTATTCTATGTCATTAAAGAAGCCTCTATTATCACCACTTAGTAGTTGGGCATTGCCCGGCACACAACACTTGGATCCAGCCCCACAGATCAACCGTTACGCCTCCGGCCAACTGTGATTCGTGGCTGATCCAAACGTTCACGCGCACAGAGAAAATTCCATGACCTATTGGGCGATAGATGACCTGAACCCGGTCGTTTCACCTGGCTCACTCCACCCGGCCTTTGACAAAGGGCGGGCGGGGGCATCCCACGTGATCGAGCTGGACGGCGGCTACCGTATGGTCTACTGGGGCAGCGACCTGGCTGATCAGCATTACATTCTTCAGGCCCAGTCTTCTCCGTCCAATCCCAATGATTGGCAACCCCTTGGGAAAGTTATGATTGGTCCGCAGACGGACACTTCGCATAACTGTTCCGGTCCGAGCTTCCCCTTCCTGCTCCCCATCACCGACACCCACTGGCTCCTCTACTACTGCGCATGGGGCCGTTCGGTCGACGGCAAACTGCCAAACACAACGGGACTGGCCATCTCGAAAGACGGCGGAGCAACCTGGCGATACCACGAGCAGCATCCCATTATCCCTCTCGACCGCCCCTATGATGCCGAGGGAACCGGTAGCGTCTGGGTCCTGCGGGAACACGATAGATTTCGAATGTACTACACGTCCATCGGCAGATACTTCGCCAGGCCCGAGGGTGTCGCGACGGGGCACGGCAATACGATTCCTGAAGTCGGGATCGGCTATGCTGAGTCCGAGGACGGGATCCACTGGGAGAAACCCGTTGATCAACTCGTTGTCGCGCCACGAGGGTTCGGGATCACGCCCTATGAGTATATCTGTTCGAAGCCCTGCGTCATCCACGACGGAAGCCGGTACACCATGTGGGTCAACACCTACGGTACCGCCTATCGAGTACACCGGCTCACCAGTACCGCCGGGCTGCATTGGGAGTGGGGCGAACGGGTCGGGCCCGATGGCGAGCTGGACGTCGGAGCCGCTTGTTCCTTCGATGACGAGCAGAGATCCTACCCGACTATTCTGTCTGCGAACGGTAAACGCCATTGCTGGTTTACGGGGAATGGATTCGGCAAAACGGGCATGGGGTATGCCGTGGACTCAGAATGTATCAACAAAGATTAAAAGCGTCGTGCAGCAACTATGCTAACAACTGCCAAATGAACGAACCCCGGACAGGAAACGCATGATACGAACCGCGGCAATGGATGATTTCGATACTGCCATCGAGGCACTGGAGAGCGACGGATACGTCGTGATCGAGGATGCGATCTCCGAAGAGCGTGCCGGCGAGCTTGCCGAGCTCACGCTGGCATCACCACAACGCGTGCCCGGCGTGGCGCGTTACGAATTTTTTGTCGCCCTGCTCAACTTCGATTTGGCCTTTCTCGAACTGGCAATGCATCCGACGGTATTACGCCTTGCGCACCACCTCATTGGCGGCCGGCTCGAAGCCGCACCGAATGCCTTCGCCTGGCCGGCCGAGGACCAGGTTCGGCTGGGGACCGTGGATGGACTTGTGGCGCACCCCGGCAGCGCCGCGGGGTGGTGGCACCTCGATTCGCCAATGGGACAATTAAATCCCGCGCGACCGCTCCCCGACTTCCCGATCCTGGTCAACGCATTCTGGGTATTGACCCCGTACAGCACCGAGACCGGGGCGACGCGGCTTGTACCCGGCAGCGGCAGCCGTCGGCACATGCCGCCGGCGACCCAGGATGACCTGGAGGATCAGGTCGTTTGTGAAGCCCGCCCCGGCAGCGTCATTATCGTACCGAACACCTTGTGGCATGCGGCCGGCAGCAACCGGTCCGGGGAGGCGCGTGTCGGCGTTGCCTGCAACTACATTCCGTGGTGGGTCGGCCGCATGACCATGGACAACATCCCAGTGAGCCGCGACGTCTGGGAAAAGATGCCACCGGACGCCCAGGCATTGACGCGCCATCAATTGACCTGGAATGTCGATTTCATCGGGGATGTGCGGGAAGTCGACTGAGGTATTTTCAGGGATCGCTGGAAGGGGCCAGGGAAAAGCTTTGTTCAGCCCGACTCTGCGTTCACCAGGATTTCCGCTGTATTTAGTTTCACAAGTCGCACCATGAACTCGTAATACGCACCGAGTGCGGCCCGGTCGGTGCTGTCCTGCACCACAGGCGCCACCGCTTCCAAGCCGCTCCTGCCGGCAGCCACGCCACGATCGAAACAGCTGCGCGCTTCCGCGAGGAGCTCAGCCATCGCATCCGAGTCGCCGGCTTCTTTCGCAGCTTCCGCCTTGGAAACGGCTACACCGCCGTCACAGAGATGTCTGATCTCATCGATGGCGCCGATGGAAAAACGAAGTCGCCCGAGCCAATATGCAATCCGCTCCGCCGCTCCAGGCACGTCGGCCAATGCTTCCATGTCTTCGAACAGCCGCAGTGCCCCCACGAAACTGGCGCGGATGTGGAACAATTCATTGCGCATCGGTTCGGTTGCCTTGTAGTAGTGCTCCATGATCGTAGGCACGGGAAAAAGCAGGCTGGTGAAGCTCATGTCGAGCATCGTCGTGGCATCGTCAAACAGGCGCATCACATCACAGAAGCGATCGACTGTTTTCTCACCGAAGACATGTTCGGCATGATCAGCGAATGCCTGTCGGGGCGCATAGTCTACGTCCCACGAGGTCCGGGCCAGATGGTTGACGGCAGGATCGAGGTCACCGATCGGCCAGTACCGTGTCGTGTATCCCTGCCATTGTGCTTCATGCACGGTGCGCAGCAGGATGTGATTCGATTCGGATTCGACTATCGGGACCCAGCCGACGTTGTCGTCCTGGAGTGTGAGGGTCAGCTGAGCCTTGATTTTGCTGGTGTCGAGCTCGGCTATGTGGTGCAGACGGCGCAAGGACGCAGACGGTGTGTAATCGAGAGAAATTCCAGCTGTCGCGTTGGGCCAGAGCACTTCACCGAGGATCGGATAGGCAAACCGCGCGCCGCCGCCCAGGGCAACGCCTACGCCCACACTGCTCGTTGCGGCTCGATCCAGGAAGCCACTGCTCTCGAGGACCTGGCGCAGCAACCAGATCATGGCGATGCTGGATTTGAGTTCGCGCACAGCGCGAGCCGTGCCGCCGATCGTCAGTTCATCGTTTTCGGCCGTCTCCAGCATCCGGTCAATATTGAAACGCGGTTCCAATCCAAATCGTTTCGCCATCGCCTGCCAGCTTTCGGCAAACTTGCGCTCGGCATGCGGGTGTTCCGGGCAACTGATCATGAACTCATCACATCGCGACCAGGTCTCCAGGTGCGCAGTTGTCACGGCATTGAACAGCTTGAGGTGTTGCGGATTCATCAGGTCCGCCTGCTCGGCACAGGTCAGTCCGCCCGACTGGATCTGCTCGGTGGTGGGATCTTCCAGCAACGGTGCGAACTCCTTGGTGAACTCAAAGGGCTGGAAAGCCAACGACGTGTGCATGCCGTACTTCTCAGCCTCATCGATCAGGCTGTTCAGGAATCGCTGGCCGGCAATTAGCCATTCCTCGTACGACTCCGCGCCAGCCAACCAGGGCGGCAGCATTGGCGAACCGCAGATACCAAGTGATTCATGCCCGGGCGTGTCCGGATCGATCGGGATCTGGTGTTTCTGCAATACGTCGACGGTCTGCCGCTTGATACCGTCGACCTCGAAGTGGGTGAACGGCTGCGGCGGCCAAAGGGAAAAGTGCAGGCCGTTGAACTTCAGCTTGTGCAATTGTCCGATCACCCGGCGCTGGTCATCGAGGCTCCACATGATGGGGCCGTAGGGCAGCTCGCACATCATCCGCCAGGCGCGCAGACTCTGCACAGGCTCAAGTGTCGCATCGACATCCGGCAACCGGAATTCGTCGGATTGCTTCGGCAGCACATCGCCGGACAGCAGAAAACGCACGCCACAGCGTTCGAGAAGGTCGTACACAGCCCAGGCCGTCGCAGCGTCGCTGCCACCGGCAAGGAGCATCGTGTTTTCATCGACCCGTCGGAGAAGGTGTCCCTGCCCCGAGAGCGCCGGCAGCGCCGCCGCGGCTTCCTGCACCAGGGGATCGTCGATCGGTCCGACGCCAACCCGCCAGTCCGCCTCACCGTCGAGTTCCACCTCGACGGCGAAGATTTCCTGCAGGTACGACTGCAGGAGCGTGACCGCATCACGGGCCAGCACACCGGCAGCAGGACTGATTGTTATGGTGACACGGGACATCGTTTAACCGCTTCCAGGCATGGTGTCGATGGGGACACCGCCGCCAGTGACAAAGTTAAGCCTCTCGCTGGCGGCGTAGAACGCAAAGGACCCGACCTGTTCCGGATCTGCCAACGGCATGAAGTGAAGGCATTTCAGCCGGGAACAGGCGTTCAGCGTGA
This sequence comes from uncultured Lentisphaerales bacterium, assembly GCA_964460215.1. Classification (GTDB taxonomy): domain Bacteria; phylum Verrucomicrobiota; class Lentisphaeria; order JABSQK01; family CAJWLW01; genus CAJWLW01. The sequence goes on along the minus strand of CAYWQM010000002.1, from coordinate 8,499 downwards.
GGTCGAGAATGCTATCCCGGACCTCGCCAGGAAGTGCGTTGAGACGACGATCTTTCATGGCTCACAAGATAGTTCACCGCATCGCGAATTCATACGGTACGCGTGGCTTAGAATCCCCAAAACGCCTTTGCACTGCGTCCGAGAATCCACTCCCGCTGCGGGTCATCGAGAAAATCACAACCCTCGCGAATGAAGCGGACCCCCGCGTCATAGCCGTTGTTGATGAATGGAAACTCCGACCCCCACATACAGCGTTCGGCACCGAATGCCGACACGGCCTGGCGCACGAACGGCAGGTATTCGGTAAATGGAAACGTGCTGTACTCGAAATGATCCGGATACTGGTGGGCCAGGAAGCCGTCGATGTTGATGTGGACGCCGGGGTATGAGGCGAGGGCCAGCAGTCGGTCGAAATCTGCATGCGGCGGTGCCTCGCGGTACGGCACGCGGCTAAGATGCTCGATGCGCATCCTGAGGTTCGGCAATTCTTGCAGGACCGGTTCCAGGCCATCGGCAAAATCCTTCACATTACGCCCACTGGCAGAGACAACAGCGTCCAGTTCATATGCTTTCTTCCAGATCGCCAACGGATCATTGCCGGGTGACCGCACGGTAGTCGTGAGACGCAGTCCCGCGAAATCATGGATCCGGACCAAGTCCTCCAACACCTGGCACGCGTCGTCCCGGGACTCATCGATATGTGCGATTGCCGCGAAGCGCCCCGGGTAAGCAGTCAGGCATTGGGCCAGGTAATGGTGGTCCCAACTGCACCCCCACTGGACCAGGACCGCGTGGGACACCCCGTGCTCATCCATTTGCGCATTGAGATCCTCGACCGGGAGGAGCGTCATCTTCCGGTCGATCGCCAAGACCGTGCGGGAGAGCAGCGTCCCGACGGCAACGTGAGCGTGGGTGTCGATGAGGATTTCGGATTTGCTGTTTGACATGAAATGACGTCCCGTAAAGCTTTTTTCCTGTGGCTTTGCCCGGGCTGTTATGACGGCGTGGGCTTGCCGTCTGTAGTGAACAACGAGTGCCGGGTGTACGGCTCGTATGGATGCGCCTCGACAATGTCATCGCGCAGCGTCAAGCCGAGTCCCGGCCGATCCGGCAACCGCGCCGCGCCGTCCTCGACCTCGACCAGCTCGTTGAAGAGTTCATAGCGCCACGGCGGATGGTCCGTGGGATGTTCCAGGCTGGCAAAATTCGGCATGACCGCGGCGGCATGTACCGAAGCCATCGTCGCCAGCTCGCTGTGGGAGCTCGGGTTGTGCGGCGCGATCCGGATCTGCTTTGCCGCGGCCAGTGCAGCGATTTTCTTTATTTCCGTGATACCGCCGCAATGGCAGATGTCCGGTTGCACAAAGTCGACCAGGTGCCGGTCGATGATTGGCTTGAACGCGAACCGCGGCATCAGGCGCTCGCCGGTCGCCAACGGGATTGACGTGTTGTCCCGAACCCGCTTCAGTCCGTCAATATCTTCCGGGGCAACAGGTTCTTCGAGGAATTGCAGATTCAGCGGTTCGAGTGCACGCGCCAGCCTTATGACGCTCGCCGCCGGGAGCATTGCGTGGGTGTCGAGGCACAGGTCAAAATCCGGACCGCCGGCTTCACGGAGCCGGGACAGGTTGTCGACACAGCCTTGAATGACTGCCTTCTCATCCACCACATGATCTTTCGGCAGTTCAAAACCGGCCTTGATGGCGCGGTACCCCTTTTCGTTCAATAGCGCCAGGTTGGCATCGAAGTTCTCTTCCGGCGTGCCCGACTTGCACAAGCGTCCGTAGAGCGGGACCTCATCCCGGACCTTGTCACCCAGCAGTTGCCAGACGGGTTTGTCCTGATGCTTGCCGAGGATATCCCAGCAGGCCATGTCGATGGCGCTCATCACGGTAGTGAGAATAGGCCCGCCACGGTAGCGGTCGGATTCGAAAATCAGATTCCAAATCCATTCGGGGTCCAGCGGACTGTGGCCGATGAGATATCGGGCGGCATCGTCAAGGCCGGCAGCGATCGTCTGCGCTTTGCCCAGCAATGAGCCTTCGCCGAGACCGCTGACACCCGCATCCGTGTCAATCTTTACGAATACCCAGTTGCCTTTTCCGGCGTGGACAACAACGGGTTGGACCCGGGTGATTTTCACATTAATTAATTTCCAGCAAGCTGACCCGGTCGAGGACGTTGATCAATGGACCTTGACCGTCTCCGCAGTACGGTTCCGTCCGGAGACAGAAAAACAGCCAGCCAAGGCCCAGCATTCGATATGTTCGCGACGGTGCTGCTTAGTATCGTGTCGCGTCGAGCTCGTATAGATCACGCTCGAGCTCAACCGTCTGTTCGATTTCCTTCAGCAGACGAATCGGTTGCGACACATAGTCGAGAAGCGATTTCTTGCCGGCACCGCTTCCGATTGCTGCTGCATCCAATTTCCCGTACCCGATGCCGGGCGTGCTCTGGAAAATCTGCTGCGATGTCTGCGGCATGTAAAACGCCAGGTACCCGTCGTAGCCGATCTCCTTCAGGATGCGCACAATCTCCCGGAAATCGGCGTGCCCGGTCCCGTGGGTCATGTGGTTGGTTTCGTTGAAGTGATAATGCTTGATGTGTTTGCCGGCGACACTGACCGCCTGCGTGATCGATGCTTCGCCGGCATTCATGTGATAATTGTCCGGCTGTACGCCCAGGTTGTCGATCTTCAGCTCCTCGATGTAGTTGACCGCTTCGATGACTGTCGTCAGCACCCCGGGGAGCCCTTCATAACAGTTCAACGGCTCCAGCACGATCGTCACCCCACACTTCGCGGCGTGCTCGCAGACTTCACATATCGAGTCCTTGAAATGCGAACGAAGTGTCGAGATGTCGTCCTCCGGAAAGGGCAGTTGCGGAATAGCCGGCTGGGCGGCGCACAGCTCCACGAAACTGGCCCCGATCTCCGCCGCCAGGTCAACAGTGTCCTTGGCGTACTGGACTGCGTGTCCCCGTTTCTCCGGGAGCGGGCTGGAGAGGTTGCGCTCTTCGCCGGCGTGGTAGTAGCCCCACGCGCCCAGCAGCTCCGGCACCTCCAGTCCGGCGTCCTCGGTCATTTTCCGCCATTCACTGCCGTCCATCCGTGTCGGATCACCGGGCAGGTCAATGCCGTCGTAGCCGGCTTCCTTGACCGCACTGAGCACTTCCTGCGGCTGTTCCAGGACGTTGTAACCAATCCAGGGCATCGTATCCGTCACGACGGTGTATTTGAATGCCATAATCTTCTCCCTTTCTGTTTCTGGTGTTTCCGAATG
>CAYWQM010000002.1:0-5208 GCA_964460215.1 uncultured Lentisphaerales bacterium | reverse complement strand
TTGATGTTACCTCGAGAGTAATGCTCGGAGCATCTGTCTTCAAATAAACGAATTAATATCATATTTTCGAGTAATTCAAAATACTCAGATTTAGAAGTTTTATTATTTACAGCTTTGTTTTTTAATGCCATAATCTCCTCCTCTCTGTTTGTGATGTTTCGGAATCTCGAACCAATTCAAAGTTGTTGTTTCAGCCATAGCGGGAACCCATTTCGTTCCCGTTGCAGGCTCAGGAGTCGCCAGTATACTCGCGGAAGGCGTTGATGCCCGTTTTCGCTGCATTTTGCAGGAGCATGTAGTCCGTCCCGTAGACCATGAACCGCATGCCCTGGTCGAGCCGGAAGCGCAGGTCTTCCGGGCTGCCGACCCCAATGCCGATTGCCACGCCCGTTTTGCGGCTCAGCTCGATCCCTCGCTCGATCGCCTCGTCGATTTCCGGAAACGGCATGTTGATCGGGTTCAGGCCGAGCGAGATACACAGGTCGAACAAGCCGAAGTAAAGCGCGTCGACGCCCGGCACCGCCATGATTTCCTCGAGGTTTTCCAGCGCCTCCTTGGTTTCCAGGATGAAGGAAACCAGGATATTGTCGTTGCTTCGGGCAAAATAATCCGGGTAATCCATGGTGTATTGCGATGCCCGCAACGGTCCGAAGCCGCGTATGCCTTCCGGTGGATACCGCGTCGCCTTGACGACCGCCTCGGCTTCGGCAGCGGTACGAATCATCGGCACAAAAAGTCCCATCGCACCGGCATCGAGCACCTTTTGAATAACCAGCGGATCACCCGAGGAAGGGCGCACCAGGGGCACCACCTCGCTACTGCTCATCGCCATCATCATGTGCTCCATCTGCGCGAAGTCCACCGCATTGTGCTCGGTCTCGATCACCAGCCAGTCATAGCCGGCGTAGCCCAGCATTTCGGCAACAGCCGGACTGCCCAATCCCATCTGCAGGCCGAGGACCGATCCGCCGGCAAGCAATTTTTCACGTACCCAATTGTTTTTCATCGCTGTTCCTTCTTGTGTTCGTATTCAAAAGTACCTGCCAACAATGCGCTGGCAGTGGCGACATGCCAAATTCACTCAGTTTCCGAAATTTCCTGTACCAGCTCCTGCGCACGTTCAAGCGTGCTGTTCTTTTCCTCCAGCATTTGACGTCGAACTTTGATGATCGTTTCCGGCGACGGGCGGGTCGTCACATACAACGCGCGGCCCGCAAGTGTCTCGTCGATCGCCTGCGTCACCCGTCGTACATCCGGCCCCAGCGTGTGCGCCAGCCAGCCGGCCGTTTCCGAGGCGCGCTGGTAACGAAAATCACCCGACAAGCGGATTCGATCGGAATGATTCGGCAACCCGAGGTGTACCGTCCGGCTGGCAAAGATCACGGTGCTGCCGGGCGCATACTCAGTGGTCGCCCACTGCAGTGCATCGGCATCGAGGCCATAGGACTTTTTGTTGGCATCCTTTGCCGAGCTTGTCACCATCCCCTTGCTTTCCAGCAGCCCGCGCTTGTGCGATTCCGGGGAAACCGCCAGCCCGCCCACGCTCATGCTGATATCCATCAGCGCCACCCAGGTGGTGTAAAAGGATTCAGCCTGGTAACCCAATGCCGGATCACCATCCTGATGCGCACCGACCCCGCGGACTGTCGCGGCATCCAGTTCCGGGTAAACGATGCGAATCAGCTGCTGCTCCCACACTTGGACCGTCTCGCCACAGATCGTCTCGATCACCGAAACAATTTCGGGCGACCTGGCAAGCTGCTGAAACGAATCGAGCCGGGCGATTCGATCGTATACAGCCATGTATTCCGTTTCCGTCGGCTGCGGCCCACCACTCCACATCGGCTCCGCCTCTCCGTCGTCTTCGATGATCGAATGCTCCCGCAGCAGCGTCATGATATCGCGCTTGACGCCGAGCACGCGGTCCTGGTCGACAAGTCGGTGGAAGTACAGATACCCGTTATCTTCCATCCGTGACCGCAGGCACGCCGGGTCGTTCAGCTCGTCAATCGAGTCGATCATTCTGGAATAATGTCTCACAGGTCCCCTCAGGTTTTGCTTCAACGGAGAAACATGCTGCCAATCGGCTTTCGCCCGCCTCAATATACCGCGAAACCCAGCACTTTTTTCTGCTCGAGCGTCAGCGCCTCGAGTTCTTCGGGCGTCAACGCTTTCACCTCCGAATAATCCGAAGGCGCCGGGACAATGCCCAGCAGGTGTTTTGTCTCTTCGGACATTTGTTCAAGCGCCTCGGGCGGCACTACGCGGGTCGTATCTGTTTTCCCCTTGATCCACGCCCGCTGAAAATAACCAATGACGCACCATCGCGGCGCATCGCTGCGGTTCACCCCGCCCTGGTGCCAGAGCGCGGCATCCCAGACGATCGCTGACCCGGCCGGGGCTTCCAGCTGGATCGCACCCGATGTATCCTGTTCCGGATCCGGCACTTCTCCCGACAGGTGAGATCCGGGCCAAACAAACGTCGTGCCGTTTTCCGCGGTAAAGTCCGTCAGGCACCAGACGACATTCAGCGCCATTGGGAAATGCCGCCCCCCGGCAAACGGGCGAACCGCATAATCCTCCCGGTCAACGTGCACCTGGAACCCCTTCCGCACATCCCGCTCGCCCGTGGGCATTGGCACCCGGATATTGGCGTCGTACAAAAACGCATCGTCGCCCAGCATCGCATTGACTACTGCCATCACCGGCGGGTTCAGGAAAAAGTCATAAAAGTGCGGATGCTTGCCGACGATGACATGGGCGTTCCGCAAATTATCCGTCTGCGTCCCCGTGCAGCGGGCCACTTCTGCCTCCTGCTCAAGCAAGTCAACCACTGCCCCCTGTGTCGCTGCCACAGACTCGGGGGAAAGGGCATTCGAAACGACCGTGTATCCCACCTCTTCGAGCTGCTTGTTTTGTTCCTGCAGTCGATCAATCGAGCTGGCCATCTTGAAATTCCTTGGGGGTTATGCCGGTTGCAGCCTCAACCATCGACCCGGGACAATGGCTCCAGCCCCTGTGCAATGCGATCGACGTTTTCGGCTACGGCTTCGGCACGCCGCCTGAGGGTGACATCGGTGCCGCCGGATACGTGCGGTGTCACCACCACGTTCGGCAGCTGATAGACCGGCAGGCTCGGGTCCGTCGGTTCGTTACTGAACACGTCCAGGCCGGCACCGCCCAGCCGCCCGTTCAACAGTGCGTCGTACATCGCCTCCTCATCCACCAGGGCACCCCGTGCCACGTTGATGATACAGGCATCCGGCTTCATCAGGCCGATGCGGCGGCCGTCGATGATGTGACGGGTGGCATCGGTCAGGTGCAGATGCACCGAGAGAAAATCAGCGGCGGCCGCGACACCGTCGAGCTCATCGGGGCCGGCGATTAGTTCGGGCTGGATTTCATCCAGGATCTCCGGCTCGATCTCGCGGATATCGATCGCCTGGATTCGCATGCCAAACGCCTTGGCGCGACGGGCGAACTCGACACCACTGGCCCCGAGTCCGATGATCCCCAGCACCTTCCCCTCGAGCCCATAGCCCGGCGGCTTGTAAAGGATGCCGTCATCGAAATTCCTGCGTGCCCCGGGATAGCTGCGCGCCAGCATCAGCACAAACATCATCGCGCACTCTGCAAGGGCAACACTGCTCAATTCCCCGGCGCAATTGCAGACAATGAACCCCTTGGATTTCATGTAGTCGACATCGACATGATCGAGACCATTCCCCATGACCTGCCACAACTTCGTATCGGTAGCGGCATCCATCATCTCGTGCGTCCCGACCGTGCCGCCGGTGTCAATCACAACCGTCCGCCCCGCGAACTGTTCGGGTATCGGCCGTTCGACATCGTAGATCGCCAGGTCGTGACTGTCACCAATAGCTGCCACGGCGGCGTTCTGGCAATCGTCCGTGAGGGTAAGCAGCGGCAAAAACAAAACCTTGAGCCGCTCCATAGATCAACTCCTGCGCTGGGATTTTCGTTATAAAAAGGGGTTGGCGATCAGCGTCCATGCACCATGGCATGCTCCGGACGCGCACCACCAACTGTGTCGGTTCACCCCATGCTACACCGACAACCCAAACGTTGCAACCAGTAATCAGGACAATTGCATGCCTCGCCATCATCCACCTGTTTCACGGGCCATGCGGTCTTTTTTTTCGGGACAAATCGTCGAGAAAATGAAATCAGCCACTTCCCGATTTTGCTGATCGTACCGGAGCTATTTCGCGTGTATGGTTCCGAGCGGTTCGCCCCCTTCGCCGACCGAACCCGGCGAAGGGAAAGGCGGTCCTTTCAAACTGTGGAGACCCGACATGGCCGACCAGCCTGAGCGCGACATGACATCCCACTTCCAGGAACTCGACGAGCTGGGCTATACCATTCTCGAGAACGCCTTGACCGCGGAACAGGTTGCAGACGCAGTAACCACGCTCAGGGAGGTTTACGAACGGGACAAGGACCATGCCTCCGACCACGAACCGATGACCCAGCGGGTCTTCAACCTGACCGCGCGCGCCGAGGTTTTCCGGCAGATGATACAACTCCCGGAAGTCGTCGCCTGCATGTCCTACTTGCTTGGTGACGACTATATCCTTTGCGACATGGGCGCCCGTTCCGCCATGCCCGGCCTGGGTGCCCAGGGACTGCACCGGGACGGTGCCGATTTCATACCGAACCCACCGTACGACGTCCACAAGATCCTGCCGCTGCACACCCAGTCGATGATCGCGCTGTCAGACTTCACCCTTGAAAATGGCGCGACCCGTTACGTCCCCGGTTCACACCTGATGGACATCCACCCCGACGACATCCCGCCCGAGGACGAAAAACGACTTATTTGTCCGGCCGGGACCATCCTTATCTATGACGCCCGGCTATACCACGCCGGCGGTGCCAACACATCCGACAAGATCCGTTATGCGGTCCAGGGCTTCTGCTGTCGCAAGAACATAAAGCCGTTCTGCGACCACACCCGCTCCATCCCGCCGGACATCGTCGAGGCCGCCTCCCCGCTGCTTCGCCGGCTATGGGGGTTCGAGTTCCAATCCGCCTGGGAGGAAGCCGAGCGCGACTTCCGGATCATCGAGGCCACCGGCGCCAAACCCATTTTCGACTTTTGACCTGACCCCGGGCACGGGATACGCCGGGATGATGAATGGGCGGAGGCCCTGAAAAGGAGCAAGGTAGAGATGGACAAGATTCGCA
>CAYWQM010000001.1:116313-124426 GCA_964460215.1 uncultured Lentisphaerales bacterium | reverse complement strand
GCACTCAGACGTCGATGCAAGGCGACCATTTCAGTAGTAAGGCCCGAATAAGAGGATTGATTCACAGTCAGATCCGCAGGTGCGCTGCCAGGCAACTGGCCCAATGCGGTAACTGACTGATAAAATACGAGTTAGAATGGTTTTGGCGAATTCTCGATCCAACGAACTCGGCACGATTACGCGCTGCCCGGTCTTCTTCTGGTGCCGTACGATCGGCGGGCGCACCGAATTTGCCAAGTAGTGCGGCGGTGAGGAAGGTCGCCGACACATGATCAAATCATATCGGTTTACTTTTCAGTGCTTGCGCTCGCGCCATTGGCGTTCATTAGACCTTTCGGTTTTCAATCATCGACAGTGTGCCTTCGTTCCCTGCCAGGACTGCGGTGTCGGCATATATCGACTTTCTCAATGTCCGCTGAGAGTTCGGCGCCGTCAACTATAAATGCCAATGCTCTTGGCATATTCACAGTGGTGCTGTAGTTGATTGGCTTCGAAGCGCTACTATATCACCGTGAATATTCCGAACAATCATCTGTCCGCACTGGTGCCGAACCTGCGCAGCGGGGCGTTGGATCTGCACGAGTATCTCGACATGCTGCAGGCTGTGCACGATCGCCTCGAACCGACAATCCAGGCGCTGAGGCCGGAACCGGACCGTTTCAAGCGTTTGCACGCGGAGGCCGATGCGCTGCACGAAAAGTTTCCGGACTCCGCAAACCGACCGCCGCTGTTCGGAATTCCCGTTGGCGTCAAGGATATCATCCGTGCCGACGGTTTTTCGATCACCGCCGGTTCACGATTGCCTTCCGACTGTTTTGCTGGCGCGGAAGCGTCGGTAGTATCGCGGCTGCGGCAGGCTGGCGCTTTGATCCTGGGCATCACGTATTGCACGGAGTTTGCCTATTACAATCCCGGGCCGACCTGCAACCCGGTTAACCACGGCCACACACCAGGCGGCTCGAGCAGCGGCTCGGCGGCGGCGGTCGGCGGCGGCTACTGCCCACTGGCGCTGGCGACACAGACCCAGGGCTCGGTTATCCGGCCGGCGGCATTCTGCGGGATCATCGGTTATAAGGCAACCTTCGACCGTATCCCGATCGCCGGTGTCGTGCCGTTCTCGAAAGCGGTGGACACGCTAGGGTTCTTCGTCGATGACATTGCGAGCCTGGGGATGGTTGCATCGGTCGTCGTCAATAACTGGCAGCCGGAGACTGCCAGTGGTCCCTTCGTATTCGGAGTGCCCGAGGGGCCTTATCTGGAATGTACGGAGTCCGAAGCTTTGTCACAGTTCCGGAGCACCTGCCGGCGCCTGACTGCTGCCGGCCATGAGATTCGCCCAGTGCCGATTATGACTGACTTCGCCGAGTTGCGGCAGCGGCACGTCGATCTGGTTGGTGCGGAGTTTGCAGTTCTGCATCGGGAGTGGTACCCGCGTTACGGCCATTGCTACAGCCCCGAGAGTTCCGAGCTCTATGCCTATGCGACCGGTATCGATGAAGGCCGCATTGCCATTTGTCGTGAGAGTCGTCTGCAGTTGCGCGAGCATATTCATGAGGCGATGACGGCGAATGGCCTCAGTGCCTGGCTGACGCCGGCAGCGCCAGGGCCGGCGCCGGTGACGCTGGCAAAAACCGGTGAGCCAGTGATGAATCTGCCATGGACTCATGCTCTGTTGCCGGCCGTGACGGTGCCGTGCGGTAACGATCAGACCAGCGGTCTGCCGCTGGGGCTGCAGCTCGTCGGCAAGTTCGGCGGGGACGAGGCGCTGGTCGCGCAATGCCAGGCGATTGCCCCGGTCGTATCGGGATAGTCACCTGTATTCGTTGTCACCGGAAACATCGCTCATCGGAACAACATGCCCCCCCACGCCACTAGCCGTTGCCGCAGTAAAAAACGGCACAGGGATCTGGCAGTCGGACGCATGAGGCTCGTTCAACGCCTTACGGGCAGGGCACGGGAAACCGGCCGACCAGCTCGTGGATCGATTCGCGCACTTCGGTGATGACCGCCGGGTTGTCGCAATTGGCGACGACACGGTGAATGAGCTTGCCGATCTCGATCATCTCCGGTTCTTTCATGCCGCGCGTGGTGATGGTCGGGGTGCCGATGCGCAGACCACTGGTGACCGTGGCCTTCTCCGAGTCGAACGGGATGAGGTTCTTGTTCACTGTAATGGCCGCCTCGTCGAGGGCGTTGGCGGCTTTGTTGCCGGTCGTGCCGAGTGGCCGCAGGTCGACCAGCATGAGATGGTTGTCGGTGCCGCCGGAAACAATGCGGAATCCGCAGTCCGTCAGTGTTTCCGCCAGCGTAGCGGCGTTCTTCACGACCTGCTGAGAGTATGCTTTGAACTCGTCCGATGCGGCTTCCCGGAGGCAGATGGCCTTGGCAGCTATGACATGCATCAGCGGTCCGCCCTGGATGCCTGGGAAGATCCTGGAGTTGATCCGCTTTGCATACGCTTCTTTCATGAGGATCAGGCCGGACCGCGGACCGCGCAGGGTCTTGTGCGTCGTCGATGTAACGACGTCGGCATAGGGCACCGGGTTGGGATGGATGCCGGCGGCAACGAGTCCGGCGATGTGTGCCATATCGACGACGAAATACGCTCCGACATCGTCAGCGATCGCCCGCATTCGCTCGAAATCGAGGACACGCGGATAGGCGCTGGCGCCGGCCAGCAGCAGTTTGGGCTGGTGCTCGCGTGCCAATGCCGCTATTTCGTCGTAGTCGAGCGTTTCCGTCTCGCGATTGACGCCGTAGCCGAAACAGTTGTAAAGCTTGCCGCTGAAATTGACTTTGAGCCCATGCGTCAGATGACCGCCGTGCGCAAGGTCCATGGCGAGCACGGTGTCGCCCACGTCGAGCAGGGCCATGTACATAGCCATGTTTGCCTGGCTGCCCGAGTGCGGCTGGACGTTGGCGGCTTCAGCCCCGAACAGATCCTTGGCCCGGTCGATGGCGAGTTGTTCGACTTCGTCGACGTATTCGCAGCCGTCGTAGTAGCGTTTTCCGGGGTAACCTTCAGCGTACTTGTTGGTCAGGCAGGAGCCGGTAGCGGCACGTACCGCGGGGGATACGATATTTTCTGAGGCAATGAGCTCCAGTACATTGTCCTGCCGCCTGATTTCCGCGACGATCCATTTGGCCACTTCCGGATCGGCGGCGTGTAAGGTCGAGAAATCATCGGCGGCGTGGCGTTCGATCTTGTCCAGGCGCCGGGCGTGGCGTTCTTCACTGGTATAGGGCGTTTCCAGCCAGGCATCGACAACTGCGTGGAGCTCCTCAGCAGTGATGTAATCGCCGCAGGTGACCAGGACGTTGGCGGCGTTGTGGCTGCGGCTCAGGCGTGCTTTGTCGACGGTAGCGACGACGGCTGCCCGCACGTGGGGGAAACGGTGGGCGGTGATGCACATGCCGGCGCCGGTGCGGCAGATGAGAATACCGCAGTCGCCTTCGCCGTTGGCGATGCGCTGAGCCAGCACGCTGGCGTAGTCGGGATAGTCATCTGCCGGATCGTGTTCGTGCGGGCCGAGGTCTTCATAGTCGACACCGCTTGCCCGCAGGTATTCAGTGAGTTCCTGCTTGAGTTCGAAGCCGCCGTGGTCAGTTGCAATCAGAACGGTGAATGGCTTTCCGACAAAATCTTCAATCAATCTCATGGGTCCGGCTCGGTCAGTCGTTTATTGATATGCTCCAGCAGCGCATCTAGAGCGGGCTTCATTGTTGTAAGGCACTGGCTGTACTCATCGACGCTGCCGCCGAAAGGATCGTCGACATTTGCTTTGCTGTCGACGAAGCTCATCAATGTAAAGGTCTTTTCGGGGGCTGCCACCGGCGAGTGCTGCAATTGCGCCAGATGCGCGTGCGTCATTGTGACAATTAGATCGGCTGCGGCTACATGGTCGTCGGTAAGTTGGCGGCTGCGGGACGCCGGTGTGTCGACCCCTTCGTGATTCAATGTCTTGGCGGCCGCCTCACTCATCGGTTCACCGTCGAGCGCCGCAAGCCCAACGGACTCAACAGAGACATCAATGTCCGCCGCTTCGCACAGGTGCTGAAAATACGCCGCCGCCATCGGGCTGCGACAGGTATTGCCGGTGCATACAAACAGGATCGTCATGGTGCGATTGGCGGACATGGTATGATTTCCTCAGTCGCAGGCAATATAACCCGCTCTCGCGACCATCAAATGTTTGCAGCAGAACGGATCTCATCTGCGTGCCATTACGGATTCAAAACATTGGCGACATTGTACCATTCGCCTTCGTTGGAGGAAACCGTAGGCTACGCATCAACAATTCGCGATGAACGGATGTATAGTCCCACTTCATCCTCGTTGTTCTCGGCTGTGGAGCGAGGTAGGTTACGTCCGGAGATATGTTATGGCTGATATTCACGATGAACGAGCGACAATTGGCTGGTACCGCACGGCGATAGCCAGTGAGACCCTGAAAGGCTTGAACACCCGCAGCGATCTCAAAGGCCTGTTGCAGTCCGGCGGCTATCTTGCTTTGGTCTTCTGCACCGGTGCCGCCTCACTGTGGAGCGCCTTCACGGGGTACTGGTATCTCACGCCTTTTCTGCTTCTCCTGCACGGCACGTGCAGCAACTTCAACATCAATGGCGTCCACGAGCTCTGCCACAACACGGTTTTCAAGAGCAAACGACTGAACGGTTTCTTTGTCCGCGTTTTTGGTTTCATCGGATGGAATGACTGGGTGTGGTTCAACGCCAGCCACGCCAATCACCACCGCTACACGCTGCATCCCCCGCGTGACGGTGAGGTGGTGCTGCCGATCGTCGGTCTCTCCCACAAGAGCTTTTGGCAAAGGGCGCTCTGGTCGCCTACTGCTCCCTACCACCTGGTCAGGGCTGCGTTCCTGAAAGCCCGTGGCTGCTTCGAGGACGAGTGGACCCGCAGCATCTTTCCAGAAGACAAACCCGAGGCGATCCGCGGGTTGAAGGCCTGGAATCGTTTCGTTCTGATCGGCCACAGCATCATTGTTGCCGGCTCAATCGCCGTTGCTGTGATCACCGGGCATTGGGCCTGGCTGCTGGTGCCGCATGTCGTTTCTTTCAGTGGCACCTATGGCGGCTGGCTCTTCTATTTGTGCAACAACACCCAGCACGTTGGCCTGACCGACAACGTGCCCGACTTTCGGCTCTGCTGCCGTTCCATGAAGTTACCGTGGATCGTTTCCTTCCTTTACTGGCACATGCAGTACCACACCGAGCATCACATGTATGCTGCCGTGCCGTGCTACAACCTGCGCAGGTTGCGCAAGCATTTAGCCCACGACCTACCCGAGTCCAAAGGTGTCATCGGTACCTGGCAGGAGATCGCGATGATCCTTGAGCGACAAAAGAGCGAGCCGGACTACCAGTATATCCATCCACTGCCCGAGGCTGCCCAGCCCGTGCTCATCGGGAACCGTGAAGCTGAAATTGCTGCCGGTGCCGTCGACGCCGATCCCGCCGCCAACTGTGACGAACTAAACGCTCAAGCCGTCGTTGATTCCGCAGTCAGCCACCCGGGATGACCGGTGGGGATGTTGCCGCAGTCAACAACTGACCTTGCCAAACCGGCTGCTGCGAACGATCGAAGATTGCAAGGTTGAGCAGGGGCAAATGGGCGCAATCAGCGAGCGCAAAGCAGCCCGAATCGACTGGCGATGAACGAGATCCGACTCCTTGTCCCAGTTGCTTTATGTGGGGGAACTGTTACCTTACGCCCACCATGCTTTGGAGGCGCCATCACATCCGAACATGAATCGGGCGAATCCCGCGAATCCTCCCAGATTCTGGAATGATGTCTGCGTTGTAAGTCGCCAGTAAACACGAATAAAAGAACCCCTAACCATACCGGGAGCCTGATCATGACACGGATTGTCTTTGTAGCCAGCCTCGCGCTGCTTGCAGCTTTCAATACGTCCGCCGCTGCGATTCACGATATTATCCTCGAAAAGAACATGAACGCCCGCGAACGCCTGCTTGAGATCAAGCGTATCGTCAAGAGCGACACCGATCAGGTAAATCGGCGTGACCGCGATGGCAAAACACCGTTGCGCGAAGCTGCCAAGTTTGGTGACATCGAAATCGTCAGTTTTCTCATCGCCGCCGGTGCCGACCTTGATATGGCGGACAATAAGAAACAGGGGCCGGTCCACAAGGCGGCAAGATACGGACATGCCGACATTGCCAAGCTTCTTGTCACGAAAGGTGCCGATGTCAATGTGACAGACGATTTGGGCAAGACGCCGCTGATGTATGCCTCCGTCGAGGGGTATGACGGAGTGGTGCAGGTGCTGACGTCTGCGGGCGCTGAAGTGGATGAAATCGATGACAGCGGCCAGACGGCGTTGCTCATTGCCTGTGAGTCTGGTCGGGAAACTGTCGTGCCGATTTTGCTCAATGCAAAGGCCGATCCCAATGCCTTTGACAAAAGCGGCCATACGCCGCTGTATCTGGCCTCCTGGGCTGGATTTCCCAAGATCGTTGAGGCGTTGCTAGCTAAAAAAGCCGGTGTCCACGCGGTCGACGAGGATCGTGAAACAGCCCTGCACAAAGCCGCCGAGGTCATTCGTCGCTTGCGGCCTGAGAGTACCTTGGAAGCCGATGGTTCGGATGCTGTCCCGCCGCGGGCCACCGCCGATTATGTCGCCGTCGCGAAGCTCTTGGTCAAGGGCGGCGCCGATGTCTCCGCCACCGACAACAAGGGCGACCTGCCCCTGCACGTTGCCGTGGACGCGGAATCGGTCGCAATGGTCTCGTTACTTCTGGCCGCCGGCAGCGACGTCAATGCCGCTAATCACGATGGCAACACGCCGCTGCATAAGGCTGCTGCCAGAGGCTTTGCCAATGTGATCGAGAAACTTCTGGCTGCCGATCCCGATGTCGATGCGCGTGATGATGGCCGCCGCACACCGCTGCGCAAGGCTGCCGACAGTGACAACCCAGAGTCCGTGTACCTGTTGTTGAACGCCGGTGCTGACGTGTCGGCCGCGGATACTGCGGGCGAGACCGCCTTGCACAAGGCTGCGAAGGACGGCAACGTCGACATCGTGAACGCCTTGATTACGGCGAAAGCGTCGGTGGACGGGGTCAATGAAGATGGCGAAACTGCATTGTATAAAGCGGCCAGCAAAGGCCACAACGAGGTTATCGAGATCTTGCTCGCCGCCGGTGCCAAGGTGAATATGAGTAATGATGACGACGCAACCGCGCTCGACGTTGCCATCAAGAGGAACCGGATCGAAACGATTTCTTTTCTCAAGGAAGCCGGCGCCAAGGCCAACCTGGATCACGACGAAGACGACCAGGCCCAGAACTAACAGGCTGCCAGGTGCGCGTTCAGAGCGTTTACTCGTAACCGCATTCGAATTGCCGTCATGACGAGTGCGGGTGCGTCGTTGTAAATTTTCAAAGCGGTCCGAACACCGGACACTTTTTTTTTCCTCCAACTTGACACCGGGCACTTGTGCAAAAATAGTATAGAAAACACACATAGTTTACTGGAGTTTTGCTTTGAAGCTGTCGAAACAGACGCAGTACGGCTTGCAGATCCTCTTGCAGCTCGCCAGGCACGCACGCACCAGCCAACTGGCGACCGGCAAGCAGATCGCGCGACAACAGAGCGTCAACGAGCCGTATATCGAGCAACTGGTTGCCCCGCTGAAACGCGGTGGTCTCGTCCAGACCGTGCGCGGACGGCACGGCGGCTACACCCTTGGCAAAACTCCGGGGCAGATCACAGTGCTCGATGTTATAGAATCCTTCGAGGGCAGCCTCGAACTGGTCAATGACGACAACCGAACTGCCAACGGTGAAGGTGTCGAGCTTATCTGGCGCCATCTTGCTGCCGGTCTGCGCGAAGCCGCTGCCGGTATCACCCTGGCATCAATTCTAGAAAACCAGAACGAAGGCATGCCCGACTACATCATATAGGACCGTCCAATGGATCAATACACACTCACTCATCTTGATGCGCTCGAATCGGAAGGGATTCATATTATGCGCGAGGTCGCCGCGCAGTTTCAGAACCCCGTCCTGCTGTTTTCCGGCGGCAAGGACTCCATAGCCATGCTGCGCCTGGCGGAAAAGGCATTTCATCCTG
>CAYWQM010000001.1:113366-116303 GCA_964460215.1 uncultured Lentisphaerales bacterium | reverse complement strand
GTTCCGTCCGGCCCGCCTGCCGTTCCCTGTGATGCACGTCGACACCGGCCACAATTTTCCGGAAGTACTCGAATTTCGTGACCGCTTGGTCGAACAGATGTCTGGTCGCCTGGTCGTTGCCAGCGTCGAAGAGGCCATCGCCAGAGGTCTCTGTGAGGAAATGCCTGGCCAGATCAGCCGCAACCGTCTGCAGAGTGCCACGCTGGTTGCGGCGATCGAAGAACATAAGTTCGATTCTGCTTTCGGCGGCGGCCGGCGTGACGAGGAAAAAGCGCGCGCCAAGGAACGCATCTTTTCGTTCCGAGACGAGTTTGGCGGTTGGGATCCGAAGAACCAGCGCCCTGAGCTGTGGAATCTGTACAACGGCAACGTCCAGCAAGGCGAGAACATCCGTGTCTTTCCGATCAGCAACTGGACGGAGCTTGATGTCTGGCAGTATCTGGCCCGTGAAAAGGTCGAGATTCCCAACATCTATTTCACCCACAAACGTCGCGTTTTCTTTCGCGACGATCAGTGGCTGAGCGAATGCGAGTACCTGCAGGTGAAGCCGAGTGAAGAGATCGTCGAAAAAGACGTTCGCTTCCGTACCGTCGGCGACATGGTCTGTACCGGTGCCATCGAGTCGCGTGCTGAAAACATTGAGGAGATCATCGTCGAAGTCGCCGCTACACGCGTTTCAGAACGCGGCGGCCGGGCCGATGATCGCTTCTCCGTATCCGCTATGGAAGACCGTAAGAAAGAAGGCTATTTCTAAACCTGGGAAACATTACATGAGCCTCGATCACGATCATATGGAACTGCTGCGCGTCAGTACGTGCGGCAGTGTCGACGACGGCAAGAGCACGCTCATCGGCCGCATCCTTTATGACAGCAAATCCCTGTTTGACGACCAGCTTGAAGCGCTTGAACGTGTCAGCCGGTTGAAGGGCGACGAACAGGTGAACTGGGCCGACCTGACCGACGGCCTCCGGGAAGAGCAGGAGCAGGGTATCACCATCGACGTTGCCTATCGCTACTTCGCCACGCCCAGGCGCAAGTTCATCGTCGCCGACACGCCCGGCCACGTGCAGTATACCCGCAACATGGTCACCGGCGCCTCGACCGCCAACCTGGCACTGGTGCTGGTGGATGCGCGCAACGGTGTCATCGAACAGACCCGGCGTCACTCCTATATTGCTTCGCTTCTCGGCATTCCGCATTTGGTCGTTTGCATCAACAAGATGGATTTGGTTGACTATTCAGAGGCTCGTTTTGACGAGATTCGTGCCGATTTCTCAGCGTTTGCTACGAAGCTCGACATTCAGGATATCACCTGTATTCCGATCAGTGCATTGCACGGCGAACATGTGATCGAAACGTCGGACAAGATGCCCTGGCATCAGGGCCCGTCGCTGATGGAGTTTCTTGAGACCGTGCACATCGGCAGTGACCGCAACCTGATGGATGCGCGTTTTCCGGTGCAGTACGTCATCCGCCCGCGCAGTGAAGCACACCACGACTATCGCGGCTATGCTGGCCAGGTCGCCAGTGGTGTATTTCATGTCGGCGACGAGATCATGGTTCTGCCGACCGGCATCCGTTCGAAGATTAAGTCCATCGATGCCTTCGATCAGCAGCTCGAGTCGGCCTACGCCCCGATGTCTGTATCGATTCAGCTCGAGAGCGATGTCGATATCGCCCGCGGCGGCATGCTGGTGAAGGCGGACGATATTCCGTACGTCACCAAAGAGCTCGAAGCGAAGGTATGCTGGATGCACGAACGCCCTATGGTCATCGGTCGCAAATATGAGATCAAGCACACGACCAGCTCGGTCAAGGCGATGTGCCAGGAGCTCTGTTACCGTGTCGACGTCAATACCCTCGAAGAAGACTACGAGAAGGAATACCTGTCACTTAACGAGGTCGGGCACGTCCGGTTCAAGCTGGCCAAGCCGCTCATGTACGACAGCTACAAGCGCAACCGCTCTTGCGGCTCTTTCATCATCGTCGACGAAGCCACCAACGCTACGGTTGGTGCGGGCATGATCGCCGAACCGTCGCATGACATCCCTCCGCCCGACTTCGAGGGATACGTGATCTGAGCTGGACTGATGCCGGTACTCGGCCGCACGCTAAATGCAGAGCGGGAACCGAATGGCACCATGATACGTGTTGAATCGTGGTCCGATGTCAGGTACATACCTGCGGAAAGAATAGCGGTAGGAGCTTTCGTTCAGGGCCCGACGGCATAAGTTGTATGTGTTTGAGTAGAGTTTTCACTCTTCCTATTGCGCATAGCGTATGTCAAAGACCATCGTCCAGACCCAAAGTATCCAGCTCGACCTGCCGCCGGGTGGTTTGCAGCTCAGCGACGGCAAGGTGCTTTCCGAAGTAACTGTTGCGTATGAGGCATACGGCACACTGGCGGAGGACGGCCGGAACGCGGTCTATGTTTGCCACGCGCTAACCGGGGATGCGCACGCCGCCTTCTATCACGACGAAGACGATCGTGATCCCGGCTGGTGGGACGAACTTATCGGGCCGGGAAAAGGTATCGATACTGACCGCTACTACGTTGTCTGCGCCAATATTCTTGGCGGCTGCAAAGGCACGACAGGCCCGTGCTCGACCAACCCGGAAACCGGCAAGCCATACGGCACCGCCTTTCCACTTGTCACGATCCGTGACGTCGTGCAGGTGCAGAAACTGTTGCTGGATCAACTCGGCATATCCGAATTGTACGCTGTGATTGGCGGCTCGCTCGGCGGCATGCAGGCGCTCGAGTGGGCAGTGCGGTTTCCGGACTATGTCAAACGCTGCATCTGCGTAGCGTCCGGCGTCAACCTCTCGCCCCAGGCCCTGACCTTCGATATTATCGGGCGTTCGGAGATCGAGTCGGACCCGAACTGGGCGGGCGGCGATTACTACGACAAGTCCGAGGGACCGGCAGCCGGGCTG
>CAYWQM010000001.1:84776-113356 GCA_964460215.1 uncultured Lentisphaerales bacterium | reverse complement strand
TGACCTATCTGTCTTCAGCGTCGATGGCGATCAAGTTCGGTCGGGACGAGCGGGAGTCGCCGTATCCCGGGCAGTCCAGTCTGTTTTCGACGACCTTCCAGATCGAGTCGTATTTGAACCATCAAGGCTCCAAGTTCGTCAAACGTTTTGATGCCAATTCATACTTGTACATCAGCCGGATGATGGACATGTTCGACCTGGTCGTGGAGTTCGGCACCCTCTCCGAGGCGTTTCGCAACGTGAAGTCGAAGTTCCTGATTGCCTCGATCAGTTCCGACTGGTTGTTTCCGCCGCGGCAGCAGCTGGACATTGTCGAGAATCTCGTGGCTGCGCGCAAGAACGTCAGTTATTTCCAGATCGACTCGCCATACGGGCATGATGCGTTCCTGCTCGAGCATGAAACACTGGGGCGTGCCGTCGATGCCTTTCTCAATGGTGCTGATCCGTCCACACTCGACACTTCGGACAACCTGGTCGACAGGGACTTGATCTGCGAGATGATCGAGCCGGAAACCCGGGTGCTCGACGTCGGCAGCGGCGCTGGCGACATGATGCTGGCTTTGACGAAGCAGCGGAACATAACTGGGATTTGTCTCGACCTCGGGTTCGACGAAATCGTCGAGTGCATGCGCAAAGGCTTGCCGGCAATCCAGCTCGATGCCGACGAAGGGCTGAACCGTATCGCCTCCGACGCCTTCGACTGCGTCCTGCTGAATCAAACGATTCAGCAACTGCATAGCGCGCTGGACACCGTCCGACACATGCTGCGCATTGCGCCGACCTGTGTCGTTGGGTTCCCGAATTTCGCGTATTTTCGCTGCCGTCTGTCGGTATTGTTAGGGCGGTTGCCGGTGTCCAATACGTTGCCGTACGAGTGGTACGAGACGCCAAACATCCACTTGGTCACGGTCGACGAATTTCGGCAACTCTGCCGCAAAAATGATATCCATATTGCCGACATCCGGTTTTTGGCAGAGACGTTGATCGGCCGGCTGCTGATAGCGATTGGCGGGGTCAACCTCGGCAGTGAACGTGGGCTGGTGAAGCTCACGCGTGCCTGAGGAATTGCAAGCCGCTATTTTCCGTAGACCGCCGTTCCGCGGAAAGGCACGCGCAGAGGCGAAGTGGCACTCCGGCCTGGATTCGAACCAGGGACCCACAGCTTAGAAGGCTGTTGCTCTATCCAACTGAGCTACCGGAGCACATCGAAAATCGTTGCGTCCAATAATATCGGCACAGACATCCGCCAATGCAATCCTGCTTCGCTGCGCACACCTTGCAATGATCAGGGGCTATCGTACCTTAGCGAGCACTTGACCTGAACGATAACAATCGAAAGGAGAATCACTATGAGTCGCGCACTTTTTGTCTATGCGACGATCCTCGCCGGTACCGTAATCCTGTCGGGCTGCGGCAAGGGCAGCGTTTCCGATGATGCTGCAAAGAAAGACACGACATTTATCTCGATCGGCACCGGCGGCAAAACCGGCGTGTATTTTCCCACTGGTGGTTTTCTCAAGGATCTGGTCAATGCCAAAGCGAGCACGTACCAAATCAGGGCCAAGGTCGAGAGTACGAATGGTTCGGCTTACAACGTCAATGCCGTGATGCGCGGCGAGTTCGAGTTCGGCATTGCGCAGTCCGACATACAGCACAATGCCTACAGCGGTCTCGGTGAATGGCAGGACAAACCTCAGACGGACCTGCGTTCGGTATTCTCGATTCACCCGGAGCTCGTATCACTGATTTCGGCAGACGATGCCGGCATTGAGTCAGTGCGGGATCTCAAGGGCAAACGGGTCAACATCGGAGCGCCCGGCTCCGGCAATCGGCGCAACGCCATCGATGCGCTCGAATCGGTGGGCTTGAACTTCGAGACCGACATTCACGCCGAACAGATCAAGGCGTCGGATGCACCGGTAAAAGTGCAGGACCGGCAGATCGATGCCTTCTTTTATACTGTTGGCCATCCCAATGGGGCGATTAAAGAAGCCACCGCCGGCAAGCGTAAAGTCCATTTTGTTCCGATCACTGAGATCGACGCGCTGCTGGAGAGGTTTCCGTTCTATGTGACGGCCGATATTCCCCTCCATCAGTATCCGAGCGCCACCAACACCGACAGCGTTTCAACGTTCGGAGTCAAAGCAACGCTCGTCACCTCGGCCGCGATAGCTGATGATATCGTTTATGCTATGACCAAAGAGGTGTTTGAGAACTTCGAGAAGTTCAAGACCCTGCACCCGGCATACGGCGGGCTGACCAAGGGGCAGATGCTCGAGGGCCTGTCGGCGCCCTTTCATCCCGGCGCCATGAAGTATTACAAGGAGGCCGGGCTCAAGGAGTAGCCGGCCTTTCCGTGCTCGCCTATTCTTCCGGCTGCGTCGGCCCTGGGCGGCGGGCCTGCTTGACGATATCCTTCATGACGGAGCCGAAGTCCTTGTCGCCAAGTTCACCGTTGATCTCGCCGAGAGCGTCGGACAGTGCCGCGTCGCCGCGCACTCCGAACTCGACTTCCTTGCCCTCGCGTTCGGCCTTGTTGGAAAAGCGATAAGTCGCCCGCTTCCCCAGTCGCAGAATATCGCCGTCGTGGAGTTCAGACTCGCCAGTCACCGGTTCGTCATTGATGAAGGTGCCGTTGCGTGAGCCCAGGTCACGCGCTACGTAGGTGCCGTCGTCGCGTTTTCGGACTCCGCAATGTTCGCGGCTGATGTCGATAACACCGACAACCGGAATGTCGCAGACATCGGACCGTCCAAGTAACGTGACTTCATTGGTCAGTCGATGGCTCTTGCGTTTGTCGTCCATTTCGAGAATCAGACTTGCCATTTACCCTTCACCGCGTGTTAGAGTCATAATCCGTAGTGGCAAGGTACATCAAATGCCTGGTGTCACCAAGCCCGGTTGCACGTAAAGTGAAATGCGGGCTCCACCCGGCGTCTATCGCCAAACCTAAATTCGAGCGTTACCTTGTGACACGACGTGGTCGAAGTGTCTCTTGAATCACCCCGAAGCGGGCGCATGAAGAACGGAAAAAAGCTGACTAAGCGCAAATATCTGGCCTTTCTGGCTGTCATCACTGTTGTTCCCGCGATAGTCATCGTGCTGTTACTTGAAATTGCGGTGCGGATTTTTGTGCCGAACCTCAAGCCCGTACAAGAAATCATCACGCCGGTGTCCCCCGATGCGGACCGTTTATTGCCGTTTCTCCGCCCGCATTACGAAGCAAGGCTGACGACGTCTGAATACGTCATGTCGATGAAGCACAACAGCCTTGGATTCCGTGATTCGGAGCATCTCAAAAAGCGGTCGGAAGACATCACGCGCGTTGTTATCATCGGCGATTCCTTTACCTACGGTTGGGGCGTCGACCAGGACCAGACGTATCCTGCATTGCTCCAACCGCTGCTTGATGGGGCAGGTGACAGACGGTACGAAATATTCAACATGGGCATACCAGGCACGGGCACCGTCGAGGCGCAGCAGATTGCACAGGTCGCGATGACCTTCGACCCCCAAATCATTTTGCTAGCCATGCTGCTTGAGGATCGTTGGGCGGTCAATGGCAATGATTTGGTGGACAACGCCCGCAAGCCTCAGAGGGAACAGGTCTCGTCGACATACCGGCAACCGTCGGCTGGTTTTCCCACTTCGATACACAATTTTCTTGCCGGAAACTCGGCGCTGTACGTCTACATCCTGACGCGCGGCGGCAATACCCTGCGGCGACAAGCCATCGGAATGCGTGAAAACCAAAATCGCCAGGAGCTCGATGCTGCATGGGAGCTGACAACAGGTTTGTTGGCGGAGCTGAATGATCGGGCAAAGGCTGCGAATGTCTCCTTCGCAGTCATGCGTTGCCCGTTTTATTTCGACGCGCAGCGTGGCGAACCCGACCGAATCTCGAGCCGACTGGCTGAGCTCGGGCACGATTTGGAAATTCCGACCCTGGACCTTTTGCCGGGGCTGCAGCAACTCGACACAGACAGTCTGTACCATCAGAGGGACGGGCATTGGACACCGGCCGGCAATGAGGCTGCAGCTGCCATTATCACGCCATTCATTCACTCGCTGACACCGTGAAGAAACAGACCAAGCGTCGTCTGAAGATATCTGCGATAGTAGTGACCGCTGCGGGAGCCGTGGTTATTGCCACCGCGCTCGCGCTCATTCTGCCGCATCGGACGGTGCCAGTGCTCATGTACCATGGCTTTACGGAAGACCAATCCGCTACCAGCACCCTGGTCATTTCGCTTGAAAATTTCGAGCGTCAGATGACCTATCTGGCCAAGAATAATTTCAATGTAATCAATGCCAGCGAGCTGGCCGATTATCTGGCGAACGGCAAAGAACTGCCACCATAGACGATTGTACTCACCTTTGACGATGGTTATAAAAGTTTTTTCGATCTCGCCTATCCGGTACTGCAAAAGCACGGTTTGCCTGCGACGGCATACCTGTTTGTCGATGGTCTGGTGAAGCCCGACGACCTGGAGCGTGCCAAGGGAATGTCGGCCAAGGGGCTTGTCGAAATCGGTTCGCACGGTGTCACGCACCGGATGTTGCCCCTGCTCGATCCTGATGAAATTACCTGGGAGCTTGTCTCGTCGAAAGAACAACTTGAAGCCGAGTTCGATGTGCCGGTCGAAACGTTTTGCTACCCGGTGGGCGCAATCACGGAGGCAATCGTCACGGAAACTGCAGCTGCAGGCTACACGGCCGCTGTCGCAACCGCTTACCAGCGCGGCGAATTCCCAAACGGCAACAGGTACATTCAGCGCCGTGTCTTGGTGTCCCCTGTGGCACGGCATCCATTGGTTTTCCGAGTCATGGCATCAGGGTATTATGTGCCAGCACGTGAGCTGACTCTCAAAATCCTCGGGGTCAGAGTGCCGCGTGATCTCTACAGAAAAATCGAGCATCACGAGTAAGCTTCGATCGATATTCGCCATTAATTCAGCGCGCCTGACCGGGATGCCACAACAAATCGCGGCCTGATGACTCCCCGCCAAGGTCGGTCTGTCGCTGCGCGTTCCAGCCGCAACAACTCAGAATTCGATGATCGGCCAGTTCCGTTGCACGGCTTCCTGGCGCAGTTCCGGCATGGGATTGACCGCCACCGGATGACCGACGGCGGATAAAACCGGGATATCGGCTACACTGTCCCCGTAATACCACACATCTGCCGCCTCGACATCATGGGTGGTGCAGTACGCCAGCATGTGTTTGAGCTTTCCGAGCCCGACGCAGCATGTGCCCGTCACCTCGCCGGTGAACCTGTCGTCGGTGATTTGTAGCTCGGTGGCGACTATGTCAGGAAATCCGAAATGTGCCGCGACCGGTTCGGCGATGATTCGGTTGGTCGCCGTCAGCAGACAGATCATTTTGCCCCGGTCACGCAGATCCTGGACTTTGTCATATGCGGCGGGATAGACTGTCCGGCGCACCATTGCTTCAAAGTGCCGCTGCGTCAGCTCCCGCATGTGTGCCAGGTCGTGTCCAACGAATTCACGCAACTGAAAAGCCATGAACGCCGCCTCGTCCAGCTCGTTGCAGGTGTACTGCTTGTAGTAAAGATCGATCAATTCACGATCCGATGCCGGAGCCAGGCCTTCGGCGATTAGAAACTCCTTCCATGACACATCGCAGTCGTTGTCGATCAGCGTATGGTCCATGTCCCAGAAATGAATAGCACCCATGAGAAACCCGCTCAAAAAAAGGTGAGGACCGCGTCGTCGACGTCGTAACTGTCGGACACAATCGGGATGAATCGCCATTTGTCGAAGGCGTTGCACGGGTGGCTGATCCCGAGCGCGACCATGTCGCCGACCTGGAGATCCAGCGTCCCGGCGAACCGCATGTATGCATGCTGATCGTTGAGGTCGTAGATTTCGCAGTCGCTCAGTGACAGCTCGCCGTACCCAGGTCGCCAGCCTTTGATCGGTATCGGCAACTTGAAGTCAAAGGCACAGTCGCGTTTACCGGCACCGAGGATAGCGATGCCCGGTTCGGGCAATGACTGGACATAGGCCCAGACCTCGAGAGCGGGCAGCAGCGTGTGTTGCCAGCCGCGCTTGATGATCTGCTTGATATATCCGTCGTACAGCTCATGATCGTGCGTGATGTAGCAGCCACTGCACAGGACAATGCGGACAGGCTTGGCGACAGAAACATTCTGAAAGATATCGACAACCCTATCGAAGTAGCCGGACCCGCCGGCGACCAGCAGAATCTCTTCACGTTCGGCGAACAGCGCCGGATCGAGGGCGCGCAGGCCGGTACAGACGAATTGCAGAAACTGGTCGACCCTCTGCAGGACGGCTTCCGGTGCGTCGTCGATAATCCCTTCATGCCCCTCGACACCGGCGGCTTGCAGGACATCGCCGCCGGCTTGCACGGCAGTTGCCGTAGCGGTTAGGTCCTCGATTGTGCGGCAACCGCTGCGGCCGCCCGGCGTGCCGATTTCAAAAAGCACTTGCAACCGCTGCTCCAGGCCGGCTTCGCGAGCTGCTGCCGCGAGCTGCTCGACTTGGTGGGGAGAATCGACCAGGCAATAGAAATCGAAGGACGCATCGCGATTGAGCTCCTCGACGATGAAGCGGATGTTCTGCTTGCCAACGAGTTGGTTTGCCATGAAGATCCGGGGCACCCCATAGTGCCGGTACACTTGAATCTGCTCCACAGTTGCTGCTGTCATGCCCCAGGCACCAGCATCGAGTTGTTGCTTGAACAGTTGCGGAGACATCGTCGTCTTGCCGTGCGGTGCGATAGAGACACTGCACTGCGCGCAGAACTCTCGCATGGTGTCGAGATTGTGGGCGACGGCCGACTGTTTGAGCAACATCTGTGGCAGCGGCAGGTCCTCTGCGTGGATGTTCCAGCCCTGGCTCCCGACATCATGGAGAGGCAGCGGTTCCAGGCCGCCCGGCAACCCTTTTATTCGGCCATCGAGCATGGTCTCGGGAATGTCACGCAAATCGATCATCTGTTGGCATATTTCCTGTGGTGATCGCGACACTGATCATTGGCTACCCGTAGTCCTCGGCAGCACACTTCTGCTTGTTGTCGCAGGTGACCATGCGGCTGAGGATCAGGTGTCTCTTGAACGCCTCGATCCGTTCCCGCAATGTCGGCGTCCTGTTCCGCTTTCTCAAGGATCTGCCTGAAGGCGATGCTGGCAACGATGCCGGTGAATTCTTCCATTGTGCAATGTCCCCTGGCGGATTGCGAAAACGCAGTATAGCGCGGCTCGTGAAATTCGCCAACATCTGGTGATTTTCACTCGTAGCCCGATCGCCCCGGGGGTTAAATTTATATGTAATCATTTCTAAATGAACAGGTAAAAGTTTCCAGAAAAACCGGCAGTGATCATGCCATGCGGTGCCTGATCGAAACACGCCTGACGAAAGAATGCGCCGCCCGGGGCAAGTACCAGGGGAGTGGCGTGGACGACGGACTCAGGACGTTGAAGAAGAAGCTGCAGAAGTGGGCTGTGTCTCTTTCGTGCCATTAAAGCGGAAGGGGCTGGTTTCGACATTTGTCGGGTTGACCACGGTCACACCGGCGAGGGCCAGTTCCAGCAGCTCATCCGTGTCCATCCGCGATTCCTGCTTGTGGATGACATTAAGCGTCGCGTTGGTGGCGGGATTGCTCGGTGCGAACACTGTGCAACTGTCGGCACACTGGATTTCGGACAGCTTCAGCGTTCCGACCCGGCGGGCCAACGCCATGCTTTCGGTTTTGTCGTAGCCGATCAGCGGCCGCAGGATCAAGCGGTCGGTGGCGTTGTTGATCACCTCGAGATTCTGCACGGTCTGGCTGGCTACTTGCGCCAGGCAGTCGCCCGTGACCAGGGCGCGGT
Organism: uncultured Lentisphaerales bacterium; assembly: GCA_964460215.1. Lineage (GTDB taxonomy): Bacteria > Verrucomicrobiota > Lentisphaeria > JABSQK01 > CAJWLW01 > CAJWLW01. Next base: position 105,498 of record CAYWQM010000001.1, on the reverse strand, counting down.
CACCGATTTCGGTGGCCAGCCTGGAGGCCACGCGCATCATCAGACGGCGATAGAGGACCGTGCGGTATTTTTCCGTCGTCCGGTCGCGAATGATTTTCTGCGCCTCCACCAGGTTGCAGGCAAGCAGCAGTCCGGGTTTTTGAAAACGATTGATCACCCGTACGATGCCGCACACCTTGTCAATTGTCTCCGGCGGTGTGTACGGGGCGCTGTGGAAGGTGAGGAAGTTGGTGTGGGAGCCTCGCTTCATTGCGAGGTAAGCGGCCCCCGGTGAATCGATCCCGCCGGAAAGCAGGACCAGAACCGGCGCACTGGCGCCGACCGGCAGACCACCGGGCCCAGGGATCTTGCCATAATGGACGAACGTCCAGTTTTCACGCACCTCGACGCCGATCGAGATGGTGGCGTTGTCGAGATCAAGCTTCAGATTGTCGTACTGCGGCAGCAGCAAATCGGCGAAATGGATCTCCAGCTCCTGCGACCTTAGTGGAAAGAATTTATAGGCGCGCCGCGCCCGCATACGGTAGGTCACGGGCCCGTTGCCGGCCTGCAACTCTTGACCATAATGCTGTGGCAACGTGTCGCCGACAATTTTTTCGATTGCTTCGAGGTTCGACTCGACCATGTACCCCATCGAGTACGACTGCAAACCGAAAACCCGGTGCAGTCCTTCGGCGATCAAATCTTCGTGCGCCGCCGTGAATGCCGTAAAATTCTTGCGATGCAACAGAATCCTACCACGCTCGCGGATATAGCGCAGGTCCTCGATGTCACTGAGCACCCGCTTCATCCCGGTCAGCAGAGCACGTTCGAAGATGCCGCGATTGTTACCTTTCAAAGCGATTTCACCGTAGCGGCACAGAATCGCATTGTGTGTTGCGTCAATCATGGACTTCAATCGGTAGAGGGAGAGATGGCAGCCCCGCCAGGGTTCGAACCTAAACTAACGGTACCAAAAACCGTTGTGCTACCATTACACCACGGGGCTACTGAAGAAGAACCGCTACTATAGTGTATGCCCGACGACGTGACAACAGGAAATTTCAGATGTGGAATCCCCAGTATCGATTATTGACGAGAAAAAGACAGCACCGCTTTCCTTTGTTGCGACGAGGCGGAAGTTCGGTACTGTAAAGATTTGTGTTCAACGTCTGGACCGGGCTGTTCCACGAGAATCTTACTAAAGGGAGACAATCCAGTATGGCAACGGACGAAGATATGGCCGAACTGAAGAGGGGCGGGCGATGTCGTGTCTGGTGCCGCCTGATGCGGAAGGGCGATAGATGATCGGCACCGTGACGGAAGCCGACCGTTGGCGCGGCCGCCTGTTGATTCTGGCGGCAGCGGTGCTGTGGAGCACCGGTGGTGCTTTTATCAAGAGTCCGATACTGGGTGGTATCGAGCCGGTAACAGTGCGTGGTCCTTTGTTGGCGTGCGGCCGCACGGCTTTCGCGGCGCTGCTGTTACTGGCCTTTCGCCCGTGGCGTTTGATTCACTGGCGGGCCGGGCTGCTGCCGTTGTTGTTTTCATTTGCGACTATGAATGTGCTGCTGGTTTGCAGCATGACGCGGGCGGATGCGGGTGATGTGATTTTTCTTCAGTACAGCGCCCCGCTCTGGGTGTGCGTGATTGCTGCCATCTGGCTGCGGGAACCTCTGGTCAAATCGAATCTTATCGCGCTGGTCATCGGCATGGCGGGCGTTGCCGTGATTGTCGTGGCTTCGGTGTCGACGCCGGACTGGATCGGTGTGTTGCTGGCATTGGGCGCCGGCGCCGGATATGCCGGGGTGATTCTGTCGCTACGGGCGTTGCACGACGAAGATTCCATCGGTCTGATATTTCTGTGCCTATGCGTCAGTGCCCTGGTCCTGACGCCCTGGCTGGCAGGATCGGTGCATCATCTCAACGGCGAACATTTTTTGTGGCTGGCGATTTTCAGTGTGGTGCAGATGGGGATACCATACATTCTGTTCGCCCGTGGTCTGCGGTGGGTGACGGCGCAGGAAGGCTCACTGATCTCCCTGTTGGAACCGGTGCTTAATCCCCTGTGGGTGCTGCTGCTTTGGCAGATGCCGGTAGCGCCGCATACGATGATTGGCGGTGGTCTCATCCTGGCAGCGCTGCTGGTGACCCTGCGACCCCACAGGCGCAACACACAACGAGAGTGAAAAAATGATTATCGATATACACAGTCACGTCTGGGAGTACCCGGAACATTTCGACAGCGACTTCCGGGAACAGATGAAACAGGCCGGTCCCGGTGGTGAGCTTGATCTGACGGTGCGCTACGAGGAGTACGCGGCACTCTGCCGCGAGCCGATCCGGGCGACGGTTGTTTTCGGCGGCAAGGCAAAGCTGAGCGGGTTGTGGGTCGATGACAAGTATGTGGCAGAGTGTGTTGCGGCACATTCTGATGTGCGCATCGGCTTTATGTCGCTCGACCCGACGCAGCCGGGTTGGGAGGATGAGATGCGCTTCGGTCGCGAGGAGCTGCAGCTCAAGGGTATCAAGCTGATGCCGATGTACGCCGGCTTCCGTCCTGACGATCCGGCGCTGGATCCGCTTTGGACATATGCAACTGAACATCAGCTGCCAGTTCTGCTGCATACGGGTACCACGATAATATCGGCAGCGCCGCTCGAGAGGACGTTGCCGATGCACCTCGATGCGGTTGCCATTCGGTTTCCCAACGTCAAGATCATCATGGCGCATCTCGGGCATCCCTTCGAGAACGAGGCGGTTGTGGTCGTGCGCAAGCATCCGAACGTGTACACGGATGTCAGTGCGCTGCACTATCGGCCCTGGCAACTGTACAATTCACTGATGCTGGTTCAGGAATATGGTGTCTGGGACAAGGTGCTGTTCGGCACCGACTATCCGTTTACGAGCGTGGATGCATCAATCGACGGGCTACGTGCTCTGAACGGCATGGTGGAGGGGACGAACATGCCGCGACTGGTCCCGGACGAGATCGAAGCGATGATCTATCGCGACAGCCTGTCGCTGCTGGGGCTGTGATGAATCTCTTTGGTATGGGAGATGAAAGCCAGGACAGCGACCAATGCGAACAGAAACCTTTTATATGTTGCCTGCTATTGTAGACAACATATCGACCGCGCTTCCCACGTTACCGGCCGAGCTCATCCAACGTCGGTATCGACACAGCCGCGCCGGCGCGCGAGACGCACATAGCGGCGGCGCGGCAACCGAGACGCAGTGCCTTGGCAACGTCGCCTGAGCGAATCCATTCAGCGACGAAAAAACCGGTAAAAGTGTCGCCGGCGCCGGTCGTATCAACGACTTCGGCGTCGACCGCGGGGACGGCGATTGTCTCGGCACCCTGCCGGCAGCGGACGCCCTGTTTGCCGAGCGTCTGAAGGATGAGGGCCTGTGGACAACGCTGTGCCAGGGCATCTATCGCGGTGTCGTCCGAGCGACCGGTCAACTGTTCGCATTCGACCTGGTTGAGGATCAGGACAGCAACGTGTTCGAGCGCGTAATCACGGACCGCCCGAGTCATGGGTGCGGGATTCAGAACGATCTGCAGCCCACGGTCGGCAGCGCTTCTGATCAGGTGTGGCATGGCGCTGATTTCGTTTTGCAGCAGCAGCGTATCGCCGTCTCCGGTGATGTCTTGCAGGGCTTTATCGACGTCGTCTTCCGTAATGCAGTGATTGGCGCCGCCATGCAGGAGGATGGCGTTTTCACCGGTTGAACCGACCTGGACGACGGCGTGTCCCGTAGGGGTATCTTCACTGACGTTCAGGTGCGTCGTGTTGACGTTGAGTGTGTCGAGGTAATCGCGCAGCCAGGTGCCGTCGGTGCCAATGCGGCCGGCATGTGACACTGCGGTGCCTGCACGAGCCAGGGCGACCGTCTGGTTGAAGCCTTTGCCGCCGGGCAAGCGCTGGTAGCTGTCACTTGGCAGGGTTTCGCCAGGTCCAACGAAATGATCGACCCGGTAAACGTGGTCGATATTGATCGAGCCGAAATTGAGTACTTTCATCCGGATATCAAGGGCTGACGTCAATCAGCCGAACGGCGACTTTTTCTTTTTGGAGCCGAACGGCGACTTTTTCTTTTTGGAGCCGAACGGCGACTTTTTCTTTTTGGAGCCGAACGGCGACTTTTTTTCCTCAGGATTGACTTTCTGCGATTTTCCTGCGGGTGCTTTGGTTTTCGATTCGTCCGGCGGCAGGATACGGACACTGCGAATACCTACCTGCAGTTTTTCGACATCTATTTGATGGACGCCCATGAGCCGTCCGAACCAGCGCCGTTGGATCTGGAAAACATCACGTAATCGAACGTCCGTGTCGTCATTGAACTCGACAACGATGCTTGGCACCATCTTTTTGAGGATGAAGTCCTTGTTCTGCAGCGACAACTGATACTCGATGAAGTAGCTTGGCTGTGCAGCGGCTTCGACATCGAGATCAACATCCTCCAGTTGCTCGATCGTCATTTCCTCGAGCGGGATTTCTTCCTCCTCTTCCTCCTCTTCCTCCTCTTCCTCCTCTTCCTCACTCCCGTAGATGTCAAATGGATTGCCGCGCGGGTCGTTGCGTGAAGGGCGGTTGTCTCGTGGATCAAGCATCCCTGGCATGTTGAACATGTCCGGCTGCCGGTCGTTACGCATCCCGGGTTGTTCGTTGTCAAGGCCGTCAGTCTGCTTGGGGTCTATCAGCTCCGGCCGGCCTTTTTTCAGGATGCGGTACTCCAGGTTGAAAAGTTCGAAGAGTTCTGTGTTGATGTTGGCTTTCTCGCCGCGTTTCCAGCCGGTACACTTCTGGATGTCGATCTTTTCCTTGCTTTTCTTTCCTTCTTCTTCTTCTTTGGTGAAGATGATTACTGTGGGATAGGCGGAATCGGGGGCAACGTGCTGGGCATGGAAGGAGTCCATTGTTTCCATCTGGCGCCGGTATTTGCTGACTGCTTCGTCGTTTCGGTCCAGCCATTCGTAGCTGTCATCGACATCTATGAGACTGGCGGTGGCATTGAGCAGTGACTGTCGGTGATTCTTGATCTTTTCGATCAGCGCCTGTCGCTCGGCCTCGGCGGTGAGACGTTTGCTGCGTACCGCTGTCCGAACCTTGTCCAGGTCACTGCGCACGTCAGCCTGATGTGCGTGTGCCGCCAGAATGGCTTTCTTGCGCGATTTGACACTATCCTTTCGCCAGTTCCTGATCTTTTTGGCGACCAGGCTGTAGGAGAATACGCTGCGTTTCAGGCGGTAGGCCTCTGCTGCAATCTTGCCATCGCCGCTACAAGTCGGGCACTCGATCGTCTCCGGTTCGTCTCCGTCTTCGACATAACGGTGGTTGTCGACTGTTTGATCGCCCAGGCACTCGGGGCAACTGATCTTGTCACGAGACACCGATTTAGAGCTTATGGGCTTACTTCCCGGTTTGAGCCGCCAGGTGCCGACATCCGCCATAACCGTCCAAAGCTCGTGATTGTCGGCGAGTGAATCGACTACACTCTCGCCCAGATCCGATTTGCGCAGGCGGAATTTCTTGGTCCGTGACCAGCTTTCGCCAGACAGCGCGGGGCTCTCGCCGTCCATTTCTATGCTGGTGAACCGGCTTTTCCACTGCACTTTTTTGTCAGGCTTCCCCTCCGGTGGCGGGATTTTATAGATAAAGACAACGTCGAGTTTTTGCTCTGTTTCGTTGACTATCTCCAGAATAACGTGGTCATCGGCCTCGGACTCTAAGATCACCAGCTTGACTTTTCCGTCGCCGAGTTCGGGCTTTGTCCAGTACCTGCCGCCGATTATCTCGCAGCTGCGAAAAAATTCAGGGGTGTAACCGGCGGCGTGTTTCAGTTTTTCGTGCTGAATGACCCGGCGCCGGGCTTTTTCTTCTTCGAGTTCTGTCTTGAGTTGGGTAATCTTTTCCTGCAGCGCCGCCTCGTCGTCGGAGAATATCAGGCGGTCGTGGTCCTGCGGAATGATGTCTTTCAGGTTTATCCTGTAGTCTCCGATCTGTACGCGGTTGCCGAGAATGCGTCGAAAAATGCCGTTAAATTTCCGTGTGCGTCCACCCTGCCTTACGACAATCGTCACTTCCTCGCCTTTTTTGAAGGGGACGGAGATCAGGTCGATGTATTTCTGCTGTTCCTTGAACTCGTTTGCCAGGCTCTTGTCGATGTTTGCATCCATGTTGTCCATAAACGTTTTGTACGCAGCAACCGAAAAATCGTCGGGGGCGTCCTTGGCGGCGTTTAAGCAGAGCGGTGATATGATCAAAGTCACGATGAAAACTATGCGCAGGGTGCTCATCTGTTGACTCCTGTTGCGGGTTTCCGTTTCAAATGCCCGCCGTCGAGGCCGATGCTGTGACGGTCGGGTTTGACTCCTGTCATACATGGTATGCACAGTTCATGCGATATCGGCGGCTTTCTCATACTTTTTGGATGTCATGCGAACATCCTAAGTTGCATTGTGATGGGTGCCGGACTGTCATCGCACCCTCGAGTCGACAATCTTGACGGTTACATTTCGCAGCGGCTTTGACAGTTTTTCTGCCGCGACTTGATTGGCGATATACACCTTGCCGCCCCAGTTTCCCGCGACATCGAGGCTGTTGCGAAATATCGACGGCCCGTTATCGGTGCCGAAAGACAATTCGAAAGTCAGGGTCTCACCGAATACTTTGAAATTGGTGAGTGTCCCGCGGTATTGGAGGTAGCAGGCGTACTTATCGGCCTCCTGCGTCAGGGCAACGCGGTACTCCGCCCTGGCCAGTGCCTCGAGATTGCCGGCCGCCTCTGATTTCGTGACATCGAGCCAATCGGACAGGCGCACCACCGTGGTTGAGCCGAGCTTTCGCATGGCTTTCGGATGATCCATGCCAAGGTTGTAAAGAATCGAGTTGGCCCGAACCCGGCTACGGTTCACGATGCGCGTGGGGTCGTGCCAGGAATATTTGGCTGGCGCGAGCAGGTTCTTGATAGTCGCGAAATCCCGGGTTTCCCACTCGTTGGTGCTGCTGGGGGTCGATGTCACTTCCTCTTCGGGATGCGTCACGTTGGCCCGGTTTTCACCCAGGTCGTCGATCCCGGTATCGGTCAGAGAAATATCGCCGTAATCCACGTCTTCGCTGTCGATTGATTCGTACGGCGACTCGTCGACAACTGCCGTTGTTGTTTTGGCAGGTCTCATGTAAGACATCGCGTTGTCGACGTATTCAGCGAAATTGTCGCGCCTGGTCATTTGCACCCGGGTCATCTCCCACGGCGTTGCACTCATCCCGATGCCGAATTGCGCCTGTAGCCGGACGACGCGTTTCGGCCCGGTTTTACGCTGGAGGACGCGGGCCTTGCGTCGCACCTGCGGGTTTGCCTTCAGTAACCAGCTGCCGATCTTTGGATGATGGCAAATGACATTGACTGCTTCCGTCATGCGTTCGGTGAAGTCTTCGTCCACGTCATTGCGGTGGATGCTGAATGACGTTCGCTGCATTTTCAGGTCTCCAGTGTTGACGATGGCGGCAACTGCGGTTCCGTCGATCAGTATGACGTAATCGATCTCTTTTGACAATGTTTTAACAACCAGTTTGGCATTGTTCCCGTCCTCAGTTTGGACGATGATTCTGGTCTGATCGCCGAACACGCGGCGCTTACCGATCTTATTGCCCACAATGACGTTTTCCTTGAAAAAAGCGGTGTTGTAATGGCGCTCCGTATTTGCCTCGTGAAGCAACGTGTGGCGCTGTTTAGCCATGCGCGCCTTGAGTTCCGTCACCCGTTTATCGATCAGTTTGTCGAGACGATCCTGATCGTTGTTCCAATATAACCGATCCCGGTCTGCCGGGTTCAGGTCCTGGAGCAGAATATGGCGACTGTCGAGCTTGACATATTTCTCACCGACCAAACCGCCGAAAATTCCGGAGAACGTCTGGCGTTGTGAGCCACGTCGCACAGAAATTGTGACATGTTCACCGACGTTGAAGGGATTCGAGAGATTCTCAATGGCGGCAAAGTCCTCGGCAAACTTTTGCCTGAGCCGGCGTTCGACGACCTCCTCGATTTCGCGCTTATCGGTTTCGAACTGCTGGAGCGACTGCATCTGTTGCGACTTGACCGGTACACCGACCAGCAGCGTGAGCGTCAGGCAGCTGATTATAAAAGGGCAGGAATTCCGGAATGCTGTTCGTCGACCCATTTCATCCTGTATGGGAAAAGGCGTCCTGAGTATCTGGCTTCGTACCGTGATGACTCAGCTTGCGATGCAGGTGCGTTGCGGGAGCACCGCGACTGATCGACTTCTCGCTTGGCACCTAATAATGTAGGCTGAAGGCGGGCAGGAAATCAAGCCTGCGTGTCCCGGCCTGGGACACGCAAGCCCGATCATCATTCTCAGGTGGCGGCGTCGAAATTGGCTGCCACGGCGTCCCAGTTCACGACGTTCCAGAAGGCCGCTATATAGTCGGGCCGGCGATTCTGGTAGTTCAAGTAGTAGGCATGCTCCCAGACATCCAGTCCGAGGATCGGGGTGTCGCCCGTCATCAACGGTGAATCCTGGTTCGGCGTGCTGGTCACTGCCAGTTTGCCGCCACTTACTACGAGCCAGGCCCAACCACTGCCGAAGCGGGTGGCCGCGGCATTGGCGAAATCACTCTTGAACGTGTCGAAGTCGCCGCAGGCGCTGTTGATTGCATCTGCGAGGGCGCCGGATGGCGCGCCACCGGCATCCGGACCCATGATCGTCCAGAACAGATTATGGTTGACATAGCCACCGCCGTTGTTGCGGACAGCACCCTGGATACCGGAGGGCAGCGAGTCGAAATTTGCCAAAAGCTCGGGGACTGGCGTCGATTCATGCTCGGTGCCGGCAACCGCGTCGTTCAGCTTGCCGGTGTAAGCAGCATGATGTTTGTCATGGTGGATTTCCATCGTGCGCGCGTCGATGTGCGGCTCGAGTGCGTCGAATGCATAGGGCAGGTCGGGAAGTTGATGTGCCATGATGCGTCTCCTCTTCCGGGGTTGCGGGTTGTACACTGGTACACACACACCGGTGGCTTGTGTGACTTGTGATGAATAGAAAGCTACTTCGCCATCAGCGGCAGGTCAACACAGTTTCGGCGTAAAGCCGCGACGGTTGCACCGGATTGGAAAACCACGTAGATTGCCTGCCTGAACTTCAACAACTATTGTTTTTTGGCTGCTTGCCCAGTGCAGCTACATGTCACGCATGACTAAGAACGGCAAAGCCTGTTGTACCCCGACCAATCCGGCATCGTCGGCAACTCTCGCCGAACCGATCGACTTTGCCGACAGCGGCCCGACCGCAGGTATGCGACGCCTTGAAGGCGGCGTCTTCCTGATGGGCACGAACCGCGACGAGGGCTTTCCCGCCGACGGCGAAGGCCCGGCGCGAGAAGTGACGCTGCGGTCGTTTCACATTGACATCGCCAGTGTCAGCAATCGACAGTTTGCGAAGTTCGTCAAGGACAGCGGTTATCGGACCGATGCGGAGAAGTTCGGTTGGTCCTACGTGTTTCACGACCACCTTTCCGCCCGCAACCGCCGACACATCGACGATACCGTGTTGGGGCTTGAGTGGTGGTGTAAAGTCAGCGGTACCGACTGGCGACATCCGGAAGGGCCGGGATCGAATATCAAGCGGCGTATGGACAGCCCCGCGGTGCATGTCTCATGGAGCGACGCCATCGAGTACTGCCGCTGGGCGGGTAAACGGTTGCCTGCCGAGGCCGAATGGGAGTATGCAGTACGCGGTGGTCTCGTGCAGAAAGTTTTCCCATGGGGCAATGAACTGAAACCCGGCGGCAAACACCAGTGTAATATCTGGCAGGGTGACTTCCCCATGCACAATACCTGCGACGATGGTTTCGCAGGTACGGCCCCGGTGCGATCATTCAAGCCCAACGGCTACGGCCTTTACAACATGGTCGGCAACGTCTGGGAATGGTGCAGTGACTGGTTCAGTCCGGACTTCCATCTCACTGCGGCTCGTGATAATCCGGTGGGCCCCAAAAGCGGCGACCGCAAAGTGATGAGAGGTGGTTCGTTTCTGTGTCACGATTCCTATTGCAACCGATATCGCTGCGCGGCACGCACCGCGAACACCCCGGACAGCTCTACTGACAACTGTGGTTTTCGATGCGTTCGTGATGTTTGATCCGCAAAACAGCGGATCGTCCGGACGCCCCGAAATGCCCGTGTGCTGGGTAATCTTCCGTTTGGCAGAAAGCTGAAAAATCTCGCGTAATTGACAGCACCCTTTGCCGGTCTCGACCGCGTGTGAGTATGGCAGGTGTTTTCACCCTGCTCGAATTGGTACTGGTCATCTGCCGCTGACCGGAACGCAACGGTTGCCTCGCGGTTTTGGCGCCGGCCGGTTACAGGGTAACGATCGTCACGCCGCCGCCACCGGCATCCTTGCCGAGCTCGCCCAGTCGATACTGCTGAACTGCCTGATTGCTCCGCAGATAGTCGTGCAGGCCGCGGCGCAACCGGCCGGTGCCAAAACCGTGTACGATCCGCACTTCGCTGAGTCCCGTGATCAGTGCCCGGCTCAGGAATGATTCGAGTTCCGCAACCGCTTCGTCGACCGTGCGGCCGATCAGATTGAGTTCACGTTCGGCCTGTTGCGGCGGTGGCGGGCTTACGTTGAATGCCGGTTCCGCCGGAGGTTGCGGCTGCATGCTTTGCCCGATTTGTGAACTGTGCACGTCGAACTGCTTGCCTGCCACTTCGACAGTCACGCGACTGCGATCGTCACTGAGATCGATGATGCAACCGCTGTCGTTCAGTGTCTCGACATGAACGAACTGTCCGAGTTCGAGGTCCTCGGGTCGCAGCGGGTCCTCGGGTCGCGGCTGCGTTTCTGCCAGGCTTTGTGCCAACCGCTTTTCCTTGCGGACGACATCTTCCCGCGCCGCTTTGATCTCTTTTCGCGACTCCGTTGTCTTGGCCTGTACCAGCATTCGGTCCATCTGTCGCCGGGTGTTTTCCACCATCGTCGCGGCTTCCTTTTGTGACTGATGCAGCAGCCTTTTTCGCTCTTTTCTCAGGCGTGCGAGTTCGCTCTGCAGTTCCTCGCGTTCGCTGCGCAGGGAATCAAGTGTTTCGTCGGCCGCTGCTGCTGCGCTGCTGAGACGGCGCTGGTCGTTGTCGAGTTTTTCGAGGATGCCTTCGAGTTCCACGGTCTCACTGCCAATCATTTCACGGGCACTTTCGAGAACATCGCCGGGTATCTCGTAGCGCTCGGCAATCACCAGGGCGTAGCTGGCGCCGGGGCGCCCGACCTCAACCGAATATTCCGGCTGTAGCGACTCCACATTGAATTGCACGGAGGCGTTGACCATGGTGTCTTGCCGATGCACATGATGTTTGATGATACCGAGGTGCGTTGTCACGAATGTCAGGCCTGCGGCGGCAGCTAGGTCGTCCAGAATTGCACAGCCGAGGGCACCGCCTTCGACCGGGTCGGTGCCCGATCCAAGCTCGTCTATGAGGGCGAGAGTCCGCTGTGACCGCGCCGTCTCCAGCAGGTCTTTTATCTGCACGACGTGGGCGCTGAACGTGCTGAGGTTTTGCTCGAGCGATTGCTCGTCACCGATATCGGCGATGATTTGCGGGAAGACGGGCATTTGACTGTCCGGTGCCGCCGGGATCGGCAGTCCGGTCTGGTAGATGAGTGCCAGCAGGCCAAGTGTCTTCAAGGCCACGGTCTTGCCGCCCGTGTTTGAGCCGGTAATCGCCATGACATTGCAATCAGGTGGCATCGTCAGATCGAGGGGCACCAGCACGTCCTCTTGGCCATCGCGTCGGAACTGTTGCTGCAGCAACGGGTGCCGGGCATTACACAGGCGCAGATCCTGCGACCGTTGGGGATAGTCGCACTGGTAGTCGGCAGCCCAGTGGCTGGCGGCAAAAACAAGGTCATAGCGGCAGAGGGCATTGGTCGTTTCCTGCAACGCTTCGCCCTGGTTGCGTAGGTGGCGGCTGAGTTCGGCAAGAATGCGCTGGATCTCGTCACGCTCCTGTAATCGCAGCGTCGCCAGCTCATTGCCGGACTCGATGGTGATTTGCGGTTCTATGAACAGCGTGCGGCCGCTGTTCGACTGATCATGCACGACCCCGGGTAGCCGGCTCTTGAGTTCGCGTCGCACCGGCACGACGAAACGGTCGTTGCGGGTGGCGATGAATTTCTCCTGCAGGACGCTGCTGTAGTCAGAGTTGCTCAACAGGGTTTCGAGCTGTCGGCGCAGATGTGTCTCGAGGTTGCGGAGGTTCCGCCGGATCTGTTGCAATTTGGTGCTGGCGCTGTCACGGACGGCGTGGTTGTCGTCGAAGACACGGTTGATGCGCTGTCGCAGTTCGGGGTAGTCATGGATTTGCTCGCCGAGCCCGGCAATCGCCTGATCAGCTGCGGGTTCACGGTCGGACAGGAAGGCGTGCACCTCGGCCGCAATACCCAGAAATTCACTCAGTACTGCGAAGTCATCGGCGGCCAGCACAGCATCTATGGGACGGACGCGCCGGAGAATTTCGCTGGGACAATCGAAGCGTGCCCGTGGCAGATCGACATCGTGCTGGCGTAGGGTCATGAAGCTGCTGATCAATGCCGCCAGGTCGTCGATACCGGTGCTGTCGCCGGCTGGACGCAATGCCAGAACTGCAGAACCACCGCCGGCCGAGCAGGTGTACGCGGCCAGCAGTTCGAGAAACTGATCGTATTCGAGGACGCGACGGGTGTGAGCCTTCATAACGCCGTGCCTTGGCTACCATTCCAATTCGTACATGATCAACATATCGGCGACCAACTCGTCCAGCGCGTCGGCTTCGTAGCGCTTGCCGGCGTACTGCGCGTAGGCGGCTACCGGTGGAGTCTTCTTGTATACGTAGTTGACGTCGAACGCTTTGCCGTTCGCCTTCAAAGTGCCGCTGACCTGGACGTAATTAACCTTGTCGATCTTTACCTTGAGCCACTGCGGGTTGTTGAGTAGTTTCTCATAGGCCTGGTCAAGTGTGACGTCGCCGAACATGTGATCCTGCACCTTCTGGACCGGCTTTTTGCCACAACCTCCTGCGATCATTGCCAGCACGACTATCAGGGCTGCGACGATTTTCGATCGGTGATAATTCATCGGCTCAATCATGTTCGAACCCGGTGTCAGTTTCCGGCTCGACACGCGAAAAATCCGGGAACAAGGCTGCGAGAATCGAGTCAGCGTAGGCTTTCAGCTGTGCCTCGGCCGGCGCGATCTCAGCTGCCCGGGCCTCATAGCTCTCGCCGAGCTTGAGATCTTTGATGATCGCTGCACGCTCATTCTCCACAACCTGCTTTTCGTATGTCTGCATCTGCTGCAGGCGCCGTGCATCGTGACGGTTCTTCGGCTTGTTTTGGCGTTCCCACTCTAAAAGACGACTGTTGGCATCCTTGATGTAGTTCTTTGCCTGGCGCAGCAGACCGCGTCGCTTTTTTGCGTTGGTAACGATGTCCTCCAGCATTTTGCTGACGATCGAGAGCACGTCGTATTCGGGAAACAGTTCGGCTGCGCGTGCACAAAACTTCTGGCGTCGGCCCAGGTTTTCGAGATTGATATTCCACAGAGCATCCTCGACAATCGTCAACATCAGGTCGTTGTCATTGCTGTAGCCGTAGGTAAAGCCAAGGTTCTCGACGTTCTTTGCAGCCACACTGGTGATTGTTTTCCAGCGGTCTGATCGTAGACATTCCTGTAGAAGTCGGAATCGCTCTGCCTCGTCCCGCAGCCAGACTCCGTACATACCCGCGATGGTGGCACTGCGTTCAATGTCGCCAGTGTCCTCGGCGTAGCTCAGAATACGCGTGATGCGCTTGGTTGCCTCATCTGCCGGGACGTTGAAACAGGTCGCGGCAAAAAGGCAGATGGCGAAAATTCGATGCATCGGACGAAAAGTGTTGGGTAGGGTGATAAACGGGTTCGGCTCGACCAGGCGAAAATATACTGCGCAATCGCGATGAATGCGCAGGTTTGCGAAGACTGCAGAGGCACTACATTACCAGCATGCATCGTTGTTTCATCTTGTTGTTTTGCTGCATGGCCATGCAGGCGGACGAATTGCCCTGGCTCGATGACCTGCCGGCAAACGCGCCGTTAATCGAATTCTACGACGAACAGCCGCTGCCGGAGCCGGGCTCCGAACTGGCTGTCCTGGTGGATCGGATTGACCGTGACCTGCGCCGTGCCACCGGTTTTGTGCAACGCCTGCTTGCTACCCTGCGCGTTCGGATCAATTACCAGCTCTACGCCCCGGGTGCCGATGCAGCCGATATCTCGGTGTGGCAACGCGCGTACACCGAAATTAGCATCGGGCGCAACCCCTTTGAAAGGGATCCCGGCGGCTTGCGCGGCTATTACGCCATCAACGACGATTCCTGCCAGGTGTTCAAGGTTTTTCCTCCAAGCGACAATCCCCAGCCGCCGAAAAGCGGGTTGCCGCTGATTGTGTCCATGCATGGCCACGGCTGGCAGGATTGGTACCAGCCTTTTCAGCTGGAAGGCTACAGCACGGATGGTGCCTACGTCATCTGCGTGCACGGCCGCGGCAGCGCCGACTACAAATGGATCGCCGAAGACGATGTGTTGGCGGCTGTCGATGCGGTGCTGGCGGATTTTCCGATCGATCCGAGTCGCGTTTACCTCACGGGTGGTTCGATGGGTGCAACCGGCGTCTTTCAAGTCGGCGCCCACTATCCGCATCGGTTCGCAGCCGGTTTTGCGGATTCCGGTAATACTGATATCTCTGCCTGGTCCGACTTCGAAGCGGAGGATCCTGCGGACGTGTACGGGGCATTGCGGGCGCGGTTGCGAAGTTTGACCTCGCCCATTGCCTTTGCTGAAAACTTCCTGAACCTGCCGCTGATCATTACCCACTGCAAGACCGACAGCACGGTGGCGCATTCGCAGCGCCTGGCCAAACGCCTCCAGGCTGCTGGCTGTCTGGACTATACGTTTACCCTGCGCGACGGCGAGCATATCGATCTGCAGCCTATGGCCGATCGGTTCGAGGCTTTGGGCAGGTTCCGCACGAATCCGTGGCCGTACCGGGTCACTTTCAAGGCAGCATCGTATCGGCAGGCGACCGCTTACTGGGTGACAATTTGTCAATTCGAGAGGCGCTTGGAACCAGCCGAGCTTGATGTCCGGCGGTTTAGCAACACACAGATAAAGATCGAACGCATGGTCAATGTTGCCAGCTTCCGCCTACAGCTCGACGGCCTCGACCTGGACAGGACACGGCCATTGTCAATTGTCATGGCTGACGGCCAGGCCGTGACGGTTCCGGAAGCCGCGCTGGGACCGGTGACTTTGACCAGAAACGGTGCCGCCTGGCAACTCGGCACCGCCTACGGTACGGGGTTGCACAAGCGGAAAGGCCTCGAAGGTCCAATTGCCGATGTTTTCCGCGAACCGTTTTTGCTGGTTGTCGGTACCAGCGCTGCTGACCCGTTTGAGCGCTGGGTCGTCACTGAGGAAGCAGCTCGATTCCAGCGTCAGTGGCGCCGGCGATTCCAGGTCACGCCCCCGCTCCGTCTCGACACCGCACTCACCGTGTCGGATATCTACGAGCGCAATCTCATCCTCTTCGGCGGTCCGACACAGAATACCGTGACCCGGGCGCTGAATGATAAATTGCCTGTTCGTATCGACGGTGATTCCATCGTTGCCGGTGACAAGACGTACCGCGGTGCCGGCCTCGGGGTGCACATGCTTTATCCGAATCCCCTGAGTGCGGACCGTGCCGTGGTCGTTTTCGGCGCCGTCGATTGGCGCGGTATGTGGCAGATCACCCATCGCTTTGGTACCTGGTTCGACTGGATGCCGCTCGATAATTATTGCTGGTATGATTTCTGTGTGTTCGACGATCGTTCGCGCGGTATCGAGACGTTTCGCGAATCGGGCGTCTTCGACGAGCGCTGGCAGTTCGACGAGACACAGCGATTCGTCGGTGTCGCGGCTGATCGGGAAGCAGTCACCCCGCGGCTTTACCCGAGTTATCGCGTACCACCGCCGGACACTCATACAGTACGCCTGACCGAACTGTGGCCGATCCAGATTGACACCGCCAAAGACCCGATGCGAATCGATCGCAGCTGGAACGACAAGCCACTCACGGTCTCCGGCGAGAAGATGGCCTTTGGCTTCGGGCAGTGGATTGAATCGGCTGTGAGCTATAACCTCAATGGGCAATTCTCGCGGTTTCGCGCCCGCGTCGGAATTGATCCGGAGGGTGCCGAAACGATCGACGAGGCCCGCAGTTATGCCGAGAACCCGACATTCCTTGTTGCTGGCGACGACAGGGTTCTGTCGCAGCAGTCCGATGTGCGCTTCGGTGAAGAGCCGCGGGCGTTTGATGTCGACGTCACTGGCGTCAAGCGATTGACGTTGATGGTTGTGCGCGATTGGCCGGCCGGCTGGTTGTACGGCGCCATTGCCTGGGGTGAACCGACATTGGAAAGGCGTGGCAAGGCCGATCAATGACCGGGGTGACAGATGGAAGTCTACAATTTCGATGAATCGCCCGGTGTGGTCACAGCCACGGAGAGAGGGACACGAGCCGAGCCGCAGCGGTACTTGGAGAGCACCTCAGCCACAAAGCTCATGCAGCATCTGTGAACACAGCTAAAATACGTTGGCGATATTACCCATATCGTCCTGTTCCGCGACCGGTCGATGGCATGTAATGTGCTTGCCGCAATGGGAATAAGACACTACATTTAACTATCGGTGCTTTCAGTTAAAGGCACGCTTGCGAGCATTTTACGTTGTAGCTACGAACGGAACGCAGCCGGATGAAATTGGCCGACTACATCACAGACGTGGCGCCGCGAGCGGTGCTGTTCGAACTGACCCGGCGGGGCTGGCGAAAGCCGCCGAATCCGTTGACCCTGACGTTTTCCGTTACCGCGGCCTGCCAGAGTCGCTGCAAGACCTGTAATATCGGCAACGTTTACCTGGCCAATCCAAAGCTGGCAAAGGAAAACCTGTCGCTCGAAGAAATCGAGAAGGTTTTCAAATCGCTCGGTCGCGTTTACTTCTTCAATGTCTCCGGCGGCGAACCGTTTATGCGCCAGGATCTGGCCGAGATCATCCGACTTGCCTGCATCCATCTGAAGCCGCGGCTCATTCATATCCCGACGAATGCCATTTCCCCGCGGTTCATCGACAAGACGACCCGCAGGATTCTCGAGTACATGGATGAGTACGCGCCGGCTTCGACACCGATTTCGATCAAGCCGTCGATTGACGGCATCGGCAAAATGCACGATTACGTTCGTGGCGTCGAAGGCAACTTCGAAATGCTCGAGCGCACGATCGACGTGCTCCTGGCGATCCGCGCGGAGAATCCCAGACTGCACGTCGACCTGGGCACGGTCATCTCGAACTTCAACATCCATCATCTCGATGCCATCGAGGACTGGGTGCATCGCCGAGGCATCGAATCCTATCGTCACGAAATCGCCGAGCAACGGGCTGAATTTCACAACCTCGGTGATCCGATCACGCCCCCGGTCGAGGTGTACGAGCGACTCACTGCTGGATTCAAAAACAAGATTCTCCGCAACATCAAGAAAAAAGCCTGGCTGACGCGGACAACAGAAGCGGTGCGTCTGGTTTATTATGATGTGGCGGTACAAATCCTCAAGGAGCGACGCCAGGTGACTCCATGCTACGGGGGTATCTCAAACATTCATATGAATTACAACGGGGATATCTGGCCCTGCTGTGTTCTGGGCAATGAAAATCAGATGGGCAATGTGCGCCGGAGCGATTACGATATCCAGGCCCTGCTGCGTTCGCAGCAGGCCAGCGAAGCTCGGCAATACATCGCTGCCGGAAACTGCGCCTGCCCACTCGCTAATCAGTGGCTCAACAACGTGCTGCTGACACCGCGGCACATGCTCAAAGTCCTGTACACCGTTTTGCTGATGATCTTTCGGAAAGCGCCGGACGAAGCGTCGTCGGTTCGTGACGTTGTGCCGGATGACATCGAAGTGGAGATCACCGGCCATCAACTGAAGCAGGCGCTGGTGCTCGACAAGCTCGGCACGATTCCGGAGGAAGTCGAGATCGAGTTGCCGGTTTTCAAAGATCAATAGACGAGACGATGGGCTCGACGGCACGTCGATTCAAGTCAAGGTCGACGTCCGATAGTTCACCAAGCCTTGCAGGAATACCGGTCACCAACATCCCGTCCTGAGGCACTTGCGCTAATTGGTAGGCAGCCTATTCGTTGGGACGTGCACTTTTCCGGAGGGCTTAGCGCGAAGTTTTTCCGTCGGGTCTGCCACGGAGTTTCCGCCGGTACGCCCCTCAACCACGCATTAGTGCAGCCGGATCTCGTTGCCTGTGCCGAGCGCTTGCCGGGCCATTTCCTCGGCGTGATACGAGCTGCGCACCATCGGCGCGCTGCGCACTGCTTTGAAGCCGATCTCGTAGGCCATTTCGGACCACGCCTCGAACTGTGCTGGTTCGACGTATCGGTCCAGGTCCCAATGCTCGCGAGTTGGCGGCAGGTACTGCCCGATGGTGAGGATATCCACTTCCGCGGTGCGCAGGTCGCGCAGGACCGTTTCCACTTCCGCGTCGGTTTCGCCGAGCCCCACCATGATGCCGGATTTCGTCGCGGTCTTTCCGGGCACTGCGAGCTGCTTGGCCATTGTCAGTACACTCAGCGATCGCTCGTAACGTCCGCCGCTGCGTACCGGACCGGTGAGGCGCTCGCAGGTCTCCATATTGTGGTTGAACACCGTCGGCTGCGCCGCCAGCACCTGCTCGACGAGATGCCGGCGTCCCTTGAAGTCGGGTGTCAGTACCTCGATGCCGCCGTCCGGAATGCGCTCGCGCAGCGCCTTGATCGTCTCGGCGAAATGCCCCGCCCCTTTGTCCGGCAGGTCATCGCGATTGACGCTGGTGACGACGACGTATTTCAGCGCCAAGCGTGCCGCGGCTTCGGCGACTTTACCGGGTTCGTTGGCATCGACCGGTTCCGGCTTGAATGAATCGATGGCGCAGAAAGTGCATTTGCGCGTGCAGCGGTTACCCAGCAGCATGAAAGTGGCCGTGCGCCGATGCCAGCACTCGGCGATATTCGGGCACTTGGCGCTCTGGCAAACAGTGTTGAGATCGAGGTCCTCGATCAGGTCCAACACATCGGTGCGGTTCTGTCCGACTTGCACCTTGACGCGAATCCAGGGCGGCAGTCGTTTCAGATCATTTTTGGTAGTGGGTGCACTCATTGGTCGTCCGGTGCGATGTGTGAAAACCGTGGTTAACCTTAGTCACATCCGTTGTTCTGTCAATCTGCCGGCCTCGTCAAAGACGAGGTCGACAGTGCCGTCGAAACCGACCAGTGCGATCTTGGCGGCATTGAGCGCGGCAAGCAGCCGGTCGCGTTCGAGAAGAAGGGTCCGCCCGGACTCTACCGCCAGGACCTTGGCTTTGGCCTCCTGCAGTGCGTTGACCGTCCACGGCCCGATGCAAGGGACGTCGAATCGCATATCATGATTGGGTTTGGTGCGCTTTACTACCGTCACCCCGCCGTGCCCGAGCTCACCGCCGCGGCGGATCGCCTTGTCGGTACCTTCGAAAGCCTCTACTGCCAGCACCGTACCATTTTTCACGACCACCGTCTGGCCGATATCCAAACGGCTGCTGGCCTGTGCCACGTAACGTCCGTAGTCGATATCCGCCTGATACTTCCTTGCCGGCTTGACGCGCCCGATCACGCCGGGCTGTGCCAGGTATTCCTCCAGGTACAGCGTCGCCGGCATGACCTCGACACCGTCGCGGACGAATTCGTCCGCGATCGTCCCGAAAATCGAATCGGCGTTGCGGGTGCGCAGGGCTTTCAGGATTTTCAGGGTTCGCAGGTCCGGTCGCATCCCCTTGAACAGCCGACCGGGTTTGATCTGGCCGGCGAACACCACATGCTGCACCTGCTGCCGTTGCAGTGCCTTGATCGTCTTGTTGAGCTGGCCGACGTATACCCAGGCAACCTCGTCGGCGCACTCGGCGATTGCCGGATCCGTCTCGCCATGCATTGCCACTGCCATCATGTGCCCGACGCCGTGGCGCTTGGCTTCCTGGCACAGCATCAACGGGTATTCGCCGCGGCCCGCGACAACGCCCAGACGTTCCAGAGGTTCTTCACTCATGGCTGCACTGTACTAAGGCTCGGCGGCAAGTCAATTCGTAGGGGAAGTCCATTGCAGGGTTCAGTTTAAGTTGGTATCCCTTTCAGAAACCTGAACAAGGCATATTGGCTGCCCTTTGACTATCCCCGGGACACTTGAAACCCCGTACTATGCCGGTAAGGTACTTGTTTGTTCGCGTTTTGGGTACTCATACGCAGTGCTGCTCCGGGCGTGAAAGTAGAAGTCGACACATACCCGTGGGCAACCGGAGGGATCATGGGGAATCTCAAGAAACAAAGGCGTAAGAAGATCGCCAAGCACAAGCGCCGCAAGCGCTTGAAGGCCATGCGCCACAAGAACAAATAATTTCGTGTCGTCTTTGGCGACCGCGACATTCAACAGGCCCGCGGCTACCTGTAGCCGCGGGTCTGTTTCGTCTGTGATGATCGAGACAACTCATTTATGTTTCTCGATGTGGTTGCTGCCGCTGGCGGCAACTCCGGGTTGTGAACGGACCCGCGACATCAATACACTGATCGAATGGCTGCCAATATTGCCTGTCGAGAA
>CAYWQM010000001.1:23501-84676 GCA_964460215.1 uncultured Lentisphaerales bacterium | reverse complement strand
GTCGAGAATCTCAGCCTGTCTGCCTGGGGTTGCATGCCCAACGGCAATGGCGCCAATGCCGACATGATAGCCGGCTCCTGCCTCACTACTGTCGATGTTGCCGAAACGGCTACCTTCATTGAACTGGCATTGGATCCGGACGGAACCGTTCAGGATCACGTCAAGCCCGAGGTGCGATGGCATATTGGCCAATCCGCGCTGGGCAACCAACTATGAAAATTAATCCGATATTTCTCATTCTCTGTGTTTTCGCATTGATTTCGGCCGTGTTCCTGCTAACCGAGGTGCGAGGCCCGATTAAAGGCTGGGCCACTGATGTGTACCAAGCCGCCAACTACGAGAAGCCGGTCCCGGTCCCGGTCCCGGAATCCGACGCAAAGCTGTCGGACGCCCCGCTGCCGGGCAATGTCGTCGACGAGCTGTCGCCCGAACCCGATCCGGACAGCCCGCCGCCGATGTCGGAGCTCGAGTTGCTGTACAACGATGAATACGCCAAAGCCCTTGCAACCATGACAACGCCCACGCTCGGTGAGCAGTACACCATCAAGCTTCGCAACAAGATGACCGTCGAAGGCCGCCTCTTCGAGGTCGCTGCCGGCCGCATCAAACTGCAAGTCAAATACGGCACAATGTTTATTCCCGTTGATAACGTTCATCCCACTGAGTACGCGCGCCTGTTTCCCGAGCAGGCCGCCAAGCTGATGGCCGTCAAAGTCGTCAATGAGATTCTCAAGAAGCGCGCCGCCATAGCTTCCGGTTACACCGGTTCGCAGTTGCGAACCGTACCCGATGAAGAACCGGACGGCGCAACCGAACCGAGCAGGCCGCCGCCGCCTTCCACTGCCCGCGTCAAATACGATCCTTCACCCGCGTCCACCCCGAAACATCTGAAGGATACCGTGGAGATGTACGGCCAGTGGCTGGAGTTTCAGAAGCGCCGTATCGAAGTCCAGTTTGTCGACGCGATTTACGCCAAGGAGGCGGGGCGCAATGTCGAGTTGTACATGGTGATGAACGAGGGCTATACCGTTCAGGACTACGATGTGCGCTTCAGCCTGGCGGACGCGCTGTGGAAGTCCTGGTCATTCCGTTGCCAGGGCGCCGGACTGATCCGCAGCATGTCCAACGCCCATATTATCTTCATCGATGACAAGCGTAAGATCATCGGCGGCTCATCCATCCATGACAGCGCCGATGTGTGGGTCAAGAAGTAGCCCGGCCGGCAAACCAGTTGACTTCGATGAGGCCGAGGCATGTCGGGAGAACCGGTTGCGTATCTCGACAAAAAGAGTGTTTACAAAATTGTCTGCGACTTTGTGTCGCCTTGCCGATCCCGAAAAGATCAGCAAGTAGCCTGTTGTCTACGCCTTGCCGGTGATCTGCAGCGCAGTATATTCCAAATCGTCTGTTTACTGCGGCGCGGCATCGGTATCGTATCTGCGTCGATAACCGTAAATGGTTGTCACCCACACCTGCCACAAGCCGGACAACGTGTCTGAAACGGCTGTGATCATATTGAATTGGAGGATGTTATGTCACTTGCGACAATGAACAGGTGGTTTATGGATCACCCGACGATGGGCAAGGCCTTTCTCTTAATCGTGTTCGTTTTACCGCTCGTTCTGCTGTTTGGTATCGGAGGTGTCGATGCCGGCTGCGGTTTCAATCAGGCAGGTGCAATCGGGAAACTGGGTGATCGCGTTGTTACCCAGGACGACATCGAGCAGCAATTTTTCAGCTGCGACCTCTGGTACCGCGTCAACTACAACCAGGGCTTCAGCACCACCAGCCAGTCGACCATCGCCGCGGTTTCCGATTACCTCTTCCGCCGGCTTCGGGTGCTGCGCGAGGCCGAGGTGCTTGGAATCGACGAGGTTACGCCCGAGGAGTTCACCGCCTATATCACCACCCATAGAGGACTCCAGTCCCCGTCTGACCCCACCGATGCGAGATCCCCGGGTGTCTACGACGAGAACAGGTTCAACCAATTGCGGGACTTTTTCATGTCCCAGCGCGGCTTGAAGGGCAACGAGTTCGACGAGCTTTGGAAGCAGAACATCATTATTAATCGCATGGAAAACCGCATCACCCAATCCGTCGCCGTGCCGCCGACCGAGCTGCAGCTCAACTTCCTGCGCAACGGCAGCCAGGTCGAAGGGCAGATTAAGAGGTTCAATTCCGGCGAACACCTGATTGACATCGAAGTAACGGACGAAGAAGTCGAAACCTACTTCAACGAGAACATGGAAGAACGCTACATGACCCCGCCGCAGACCAGGCTGCAGGTTGTCGCGTTCAAAATTTCTGACTTTTCAAGGGCCGCCGACTTTGTGCCTACAGAAGAAGAAATGCGCGCCGCGTACGACGAGTACAAGGACGACTATTTCGCTAAACGCCAGCACCACCTTCGCCACATCCTGTCCACTGTCAATCTGCCTGACTCAGAAGAAGTCATGAAGGAAAAGCGTGATGAGCTGACAACGCTGTTGGCATCCATTCGGGACCAGAAGAACTTCGAGGAAATGGCAAAACTGCATAGTGATGATTTTGAGACGAAGGACAAGGGCGGTGACCTCGGATTCGTTGAGGAGACGTTCCTGGAAAGCGAGGTCCGAGATGCCGCGCGCAAGCTCGAAGTCGGAGAGATCAGTGAAGTGCTGACCACGAAACGTGGTTTTCAGGTCATCCAGAAGATCGGTGAGCGTCAGTATTTACCTTACGAAGATTCACTCGATGAACTCATCGAAACAATGGAACTGCGCGCCCACTACGAGAATAACAAGGACAAGTACCAGAGCCAGGAACTGAAAGGCCGCCGGATCCTCAAACTTGTCAAGAAAGACGCCACACCGGAGGAGAAGCAGGAAATCCGTGAGGGCCTCGAGAAGATCCTTGCCGAGGTGCGGGAGGATGCAAAATTATTCCACCGCAACGCGCGTTTTAAGAGTGATGGTCCGAATGCCTTCAAGGGCGGTTTGCTCGACTGGTTCCCGGTCGGTTCGTTCCAGAAAGAAGTCGAGGACACGCTGGTGTCACTCAAGGACGATGAAATCAGCGATATTTTCGAAACACCCGAAGGTCTTAACATTGTGCAGAGGCTCGGCGTCCGAGAATTTAAGCCTTTCCGGGAAATCCGCGACGAAATTCGCCGTACCAAATCACTCGCTGGCGATAACACTGCGCGTACCCAGGCGCTCGAAGCAGCCTACACCTTTGTCGACGGCTTTCAGGATGCCACTGAAAACGAAGAAGACGGACTTGAGATCTCAAAGGTTTTTCAGGAGCATTGCAGCGTCCCCGGGCGTGGAAAGCTGTGCGTAAGCAGCGGCTTTTTCAGCGCCACTGCTGCCGTCATTCCGGAAGTGCCCGGTGATGGTATTGAGCTCATTGAGGCCGGCGCGAAGTGTAGCCAGGACAGACCCTACACGGGTGTCGTGGCTGGCGACGATTACGTATACATGGGCTGCTGGCTCGAGAGTGCGCCGACGCAACCATCGTCGCTGAAGGAAAAAAGTGCCGACGGTGAGGCGACGGTTCTTTCGAAAATGGGGCGCCAGGCGAAAACCGACCTGCAGGCGGCCAAGGCCCTCGACGCCGCGCGCGAAGCTGCGCGTGCTTTGCACGCCGATCTCGTCGAACGCATCGCTGCCGGCGCTTCCTTCACTGAAGCGGCTGAAGCCGCTGATGCCGATTTCACAGAAACGACGTTCCCGCTCTCGCGCGGCCCCGACCCCGTCGGGGTGGGTGATGATACGCCAGCCGTCGTCAAAGACCTTGCCGAGGAATCGTCAAACGACACGCTCGCTGCGCCGAAGGACACGGCCAAGGGTGCGGTCATCATTTATGTGGCGAAGCACTTATACCCCGAAAACCGCAATTTTGAATCGAACCGGGGTATCATGATGTACCAGTACATGGACCGGAGGCAGAATGCCGCCATCGAAGGGTTTTACGCCGACCTCGCAGAAAAGTATGAACTCCTGCTCCCCATCGACTCCTTTCTGCAGACCAACCCCGATGGACTCACCACGTCCGGCGGCGGCAATCAAGGCGGCAGCGGCCAAAGTAATCGCGATGGCAGCGGCGGGTGATCTGTCGTAGAAACCGACGCAAGAGGATTATCCGGCTGACAGTGCCGCAGCCGGTGCGGTTTCGATCTGATCCGCCAGCGCCGACGGAATCTCTACCGACTTCATGACGCCGTCATCCTGCATAGCGACGCAGACGCTGACAATTGTTCCGACCGCTGCCAAGATACGCGCATCCACACCCGCCTTGTAGATGTGAAAGCGATACTCGATCGCCTTTGCCTTTTTTACCGCTACCAGCAGTTCCACTTCGATTTCGTCTTCGAAGCGGACCGGCTGCCGATAATCGCACTCGGCGCGAACCCGGGGCCAGCCGTACCGAGAGTCGTCGATCTCCGCGTGGACCGAATGGTCCAGCGAGCGGATGAAGGCGTGCTCGGTCATTTCCATGTAGCGAAAGAAATTGGAGAAATGCACGATCCCCGCCATATCGGTTTCACAAAACTCGACACGCTTCTTGAAGATGAATTGACAGGCCATGGTTTGTTTCTTCTTGTCTTGCTGTGGAACGGTTGCCCTCAGCTGTTAATGTGACAGTATAGTGCCGATCTCCCAATTACGATCCAGAGAAATCGATCCTGCAAAATTGAATGGCAGCAAGAAAAGCGCTGCCGCTCCCCAATCGTTAATGGCCTGTCGTTTGTTCCAGGACATCGACGAACTCGAGGCACATCCGGGGCAGACCAAAATGTTCGAACGCTCCGCGCCGTCCCTCGGCGCCGAGCGCCCGGGCCCCTTGCGGATCGTCAAGTAACGTGCCCAGCGCTTCTGCCAGCGCTGCCGTGTCGTCCGGTTCACACAGTATGCCGCCTCCGGTCAATGCCAGAAGCTCGGGAAAGGCGGCGTGCCGCGGCTGCACCACAGGTACCCCTGTTGCCAGGGACTCGATGACGTACAGCCCGAATGACTCGCCATAGGTCGCTGGCACGGAAAGCACGGACAACGAAGCCAGAAACGCCAGTTTATCGTCGCGCTCGATGTTTGGCGACACCTCGAAGTCGGAGGCGAACCCTGCGTCTGCGACCTTCTGTTTCATGCGTGCCAGAAACGGCTTCTCCGCCAGCACCAGGCTGCCGGCCACGTGCAGCCTCAGTTTGGCGATGCGATTGGCCTGCTTCAGCACGAGAAACGCGTCGATCAGTCGTTCAAGGCCTTTGCCTGGGATAATTTGCGTCAGATAGCCGATCGTCGGTGCCGTTGCCGGTTGTCGATCCAGATGCTCGAAGTCTGACAGGTCGATGCCGTTGCGCACGACATTCGCTTTGGCTGCAGGAATGTCGAGCCGTCGCTGCATTGTCTCGCCGTAGTAGTCGCTGACTGCGACGAACGCCGCGATCTCCGCAACATTGGCCCGCAGCGCGTCCCAGCATTTCGCGTCGAACGGCGGCGGCAGGCTGTCGAGAAAAGCGTCCTCGCCTTGCAGTGTGCATATAACCGGCACCCCGAGTTTCTGTTGTATTGGTCCGGCGAAACCGCTCAGCAGTGCGTTTGACAAACAAACCACATCCGGTCGTTGATGCGATGACAGCCAGTCGATCAGGCGATCCAACTCTTTCTGCTGCCGGCTGTCCCCGACCTGCAACACCGCCAGAGCCAGCTCGCCGAGATCCCGAGCCTTGGTCATGCCGGCATTGCGTGCTGCCAAACGCAACAGCGTGCGGTTATCCAGAAAACTGTCGAGCCAGCGCGGCGTATGGCGGAACAACGAGAGTTTCTCCCGCAGATACACATTGATGCCGCCAAAGAACAACGGCGCGCTGCTGTCTACAGGGGTCTCAGCCACTATGGGCAGATACATCGGTACAATTGTCGCGTCGTGCCCGAGATTCGCCAGTCCCTTGACCAGTGCATGATCGCGCAGACAGGTGCCGCAGTAGAAATTACCCGTACCTGCTGTTAACTGAATAATCTTCATAACACCTTGCCGATTCCTTGCGCCCTAACTACTCCGCAGCGCAAGCACAGTGAGCGGTGCACATCGGCCCGCCGTGCGGAACTTTCTCGGGAATATCTGCGAATTCCGCAATAGCGTTGAACAGCGGGTCAAAATCTTTTTGCAGATCCCCGATCAGGCAGTCGGTCAGGTCAGCGCGCAGTTCGGGGTACTTCCTGATGATCGAGCCGAAGCTGAAGCCCGGGCTGTAGAAGGCGTAAACCAGAGCGCGCATAGCCTCGATCGCGTTACAGCTCTTCTTGCCGTACTCACAGAAACGCCAGGCTCTCACGTCGTTCTCCGCCAGTGCCTGGTCGATGGTTTCCGCGGCCATGACCCCCATCTGCAACGCCAGAAACAGGCCGGAGGAAAATACCGGGTCCAGGAAGCTGAAAGCATCGCCGGCCAACACCAGACCATCGGTCGCGCAATACTTCGACCGATACGAAAAATCGCCGGTCACAAAATAGTCTTCGACGCGCTTGCCCGGTGCCAGATGTTCGTGGATCCAGGGGTTCTTGGCTATTTCTCGTTGAAAAATCTCGTTGCGGTCACGCGTGCCGTCGTACAGATAATCGCGTGATCCGACGATGCCGACGCTGACCCGATCGTTCTGCAGCGGGATGTACCAGAACCAGTTCTTGCCACCGACATAGGCTACGGTAGTGGCGCCGGCATCGCGGCCGGGATCGCGCACTGCACCTTCGTAATAGGTCCACAGCGCGATCTTTTTCAGGTTCTGGTCCATAATGCGCCAGCCCAGGCGGGTGGCGGCAAAACTGTGCTGGCCGCTGGCATCGACCGTTATCGGCGCGTGCAAATCGAACTCGCCTTCATCGTCACTGGCGCGGACGCCGGTGACAGCCCCGCTGTCGTCGCGCAACAGATCCGTGACTGTCACGCCCGTGCGCACCTCGGCGCCGCTTTCCTGTGCATGGTCCAGGAGCATGGCATCGAACTCAGATCGTTCGACCTGCCAGGTCTTGCCCGCTTCGTGCTGCATATGGTCGACAAAATAAAACGGTGCCGACACACGCCCGTCTTCGCGGACGAACTGGACGCTGCACTTGCTCACAAACGCCGATGCCTTCATCTTCTCAAGCATGCCGATTTCGCGCAGCGGAAAATAACAAAACGGCAACATCGACTCGCCGACAGCGTATCGGGGAAATAATTCGCGGTCCAGCACGATCACTCGCCGGCCGCGCTGTGCCAGGCCGCAGGCCGCTGTGCTTCCAGCCGGACCGCTGCCGACGACAATTGCATCGTAGGTTTTGTTCATTCGTCGGGCGGCAGAATCTCGACGATGTCCGCCAACAGTGTGCCGTTGCTGGAAATGATGTTACAGCGACCGTACAACGTGCCGCTGCCCGTGAACTGTAAGGCATTGGCGATCAACTCGTCCGGCTCCACCATGAAGTAGCAGCGCGGACTGGAAAGGTGCGGCAGCGCGATCTCGGTCATGATCGATCCGAGCGGCCGATCGTCCTTGAGGATCAACTCCCGGACTGGCGCCGGAAAGGCGTCCAGATACATGCAGATGGCGCCGTATTCGACGGCGCGTTTGCTGGTATCCAGGGTCAACACGACTTGGCGCGAATAGACGTTCCCCTCGCGCACTGTATCAATCACTTTCAAGTGGATGGTGTCGCCATAGTAGCGTTCCAGCGTCCCGGTCATGTCCGTCTTGTGTACCAGCAACTGCGCATAAGGCTGTGGCATGTCGCCATCTTCGATCTGAGTGATCGAGGGCAGTGTACGGCCCGCGGCTCGGTAAAATGCAGCCAGCGGCCAAAGCGGATCGACGGTCTCAGGCATAGCGTTGATTACGGTGTTTTTCCAGGAAGAAATCGTGAAGCAGCCAGTCAACCTGCATGAGACCGTCGCGGGTCAGACGCAATTGGGTGTCATCCGTTTCGAGCACGCCCTGTTTGCTCATGGCCATCAATTGGCCGGCGAAACGGTCGGTTATGTCGACGTCGAATTTTTCCCGGAAATAGCCCAGGCGCACGACGCCGAGCTTGAACTGCAGAATCAGCTCGCGAATCATCAACTCCTCGTCCGTCGGCGTCAGAGCCCGATAGATGGGCAGCTCATCGCGTTCAAGGCGCTCGAGGTAGCCGTCCATGTGATGCTCGTTCTGGTAGTGCGTGCCGTTGACATGTGAAAACGACGCGACCCCCAGCGACATCAGGTCGGCCCCTTCCCACAGCTTGTCGCGATAGACGAACTTCGTGGCCGGATCCCTGACCGCCGTTGTGGCGCTGGTCACGGTGTAGCCGTTGGCTTCAAGCTCGCCGAACGCGTACTTGACCCATTCACGTTTGGTATCCCAGTCTGCCACCGGAGCTGCAATCTCGTTGTTCTCCTTCATCCGCTGGTAGATGGTCGTGTTGTACGGGATCTCCATTTGATAAATGGTGACGCTGTCGGGCGCCATGTCGATTGCTTTGGCCACGCAGGTCTGCCAGTTCTCCGGCGTTTCATTGAGCATGCCGGCAATCAGGTCGATGTTGATCTGTGGGAAATCGCAGGCCTGCGCCCATTCGTAGGCCCGATGAATTTCGACGGCACGATGGGCTCGGCCGTTGAACTCCAGAATGTCGGCATCGTAGTTTTCGACACCCAGGCTCAGCCGTGTTACACCCAGTTCCTTAATGAACTTGAGTTTCTGCTCGTTCAGCGTCCCTGGTTCGCACTCGAACGTGATCTCTTCCGCCTCGTCCCATGGCAGAACGGCCTTCATCTGTTCGGTGATCGAAGTCAATTGCTGGGTGGAGAGAAATGACGGCGTGCCGCCGCCGAAATAGATAAACGTCGGCTTGCGCCCGCCGATGAACGGTTGCTTGGCGTACAACTCCAACTCCTTGATGGCGCCGTCCACATAGGTGCGCACCTGCTTCGAGTTGACCCCTGTGTACACCCGGAAATAGCAGAAATGGCAGCGCTTGCGACAAAAAGGGATGTGCAGATAAATGCCCAGCGGGGTGTCCGGCCGTGGCGGCCGGTTCAATGCCGCCGTTGCTTCCGGTACGTGATCCGGCGTCCAGAACGAGTACGGCGGGTAGTTCGAAATGAAATAGTTTCCCGCCTTTGTCTTGTTGTCCTGCGGCGTTTCTTCGACTGTCTTGCTCATGCTCATTTTTCCTGGTCTTTGGGGCGGAAAGCGTACACGCCACCATCGTCCGCACCGACGATAATGTATCCGTCGATGACGGCCGGTGAACTTTGTATTGCCGTGCCGATGTCGTATCCCCAGCGTTCTTCGCCGGTCGCCAGCGACAGGATGTGCAGCCTGCCGCTGTCCGATCCGACCACAATACTATCATTACAGATTACCGGCGAACTGTCGACCCGGCCGCCGGATCGAAAAGTCCAGCGCGCCTTGCCGGTCTTGCGGTCGAGGCAATGCACCAGCTTATCGCGTCCGCCAAACACCACGGCAGCCTCGTTGACTGCCGGTGATGAGAAGTACGGAAACGGGCGAGCCCGATAAACCCACCCGAATTCCCCGTTTGAAATGTCAATGCTGGCAAACTCGTTGCCGTAATGCCCAACGTAGGCCATTCCGTTGTCGATCGCTGCGGCTCCCGCAACGTATGCTTCGACATCGACGACATGCACCGGTTTGCCATCAGCGCTGTCGACGATGTGGAGATTCGCGTCGCAACCGCCGACAATGACACGATTTCCGGCAACTGTCGGCGTGCCATTAATATAGCTTTCAATTGGGTAGGACCACAACAGCTTGCCATTTTCTGCGGAGACACAGTACAGGTTGCTGTCATACGACCCGAAAACCACGCCGTCACCGGTCGGGTGGATCAGTCGGTTGACGCCGCCTTCTATTCGGTCGTTGCAGGTGTAGCGCCAGATTTCTTTGCCGTCCTTCATGTCGAAGGCATACAATCGAGCGTCGCCCGAACCGACAAAAACCCGGCCGTTGTGAAGCAGGGGCGTTGAGGCTACGCCGCCGGCCGTCTCGACCGACCAGATCTTCTCGCCTGTCATCAGGCTCACCGCGTACACGAACGTGTCGAGCGAGCCGAAACAGACAATGCCGTTTGCGACCACGGGACTCGATTTGACGGCATCACCGGTTTCGAATCGCCAGGCCAGCTCGTAAGCCGTTGCCAGGCGACTTGACGAAACCCCACGGAGTTGCGGCTCGCCATGAAACATCGGCCAGCTGTCGCCGGCACTGCCGCTGCACGCCGTGGCGAGCAGCAGGCACGAAATTATTTTCATTGAATCTCTCATGGGGCCGAGATGCCTTGTAACAGTTCGAAAACAGGATGGTATGTCATCGGTTTTGCTCTCCCGTCCCGGCAGTTGCCTGCCGAAACGGTGGTTTACTTCAGGGTATCGTGAAACCTGTTCATTTTTCCAAGCCGCCGGTGGCCAGGAATGCATTCAGTTTTTCCGGTTGTTCGTCGGCGATCCGGCGGAAATTCGTCGTGGTCATCGGCAGCACATCGTCCGCTGCGATAAGTTTTTCCGGTGGCACCTGTGCCGCCAGTGCTTTGGCATCGGCTTCGCGGTCGAGATAGCGCAGCAAGGTAATTTCGGACTTGACGAACGCCACGGCGTCGGGGTTCCTCTTTCGCAGCTCCGTCAGCACTTCCAGGGCTGCAACGGCTTTGTCCTGCATGATGTACGCACTGGCCAGAAAGATGGCGCCGTCGTTTGAATAGTGGCGTGCCAGACTCTCTCGAAACGGCGATTCGGCACCGGCTGCGTCGCCGAATTGCAGAGCGGTGACGCCGACGTTGCGATAATCCTGGGACGTCTTGTAGATCTCGCCGGGACGCATTGCCAGCGCCAAGATCGCAAACGCCAGGATGTAAGCGCCGACAACATTGCGACGGCGGTTCCAGTCTCGCGCCAGACTGACGATGCAAACCGCCACGATGATACACATCGCCGGCACGGCCGGCAGGCGGAACCTGCCGATAACGAAAAACGGCACAATCGAGCCGTAGTACAGCCAGAACATCACCATATAAGGCCAAAGCTCCCGGAACTGCCGGCGTAGCCGAATGCATCCCAGCAGAAACGCGGCGCCGATGATGGCGAACGGCAGGCGCAGGACCTGCAGCGTTCCGGATGCGTCGCGGTACAGGTAGTAGTTGACGTTTTGTGGAAACTCAAAGCTGCGCCAGTACCCCACTGCCTTCTGGGCCTGGTGTTTCCAGTAAGCCCCGGTCGTCGGCGACATCAGTTCGCCTTTCGGATACCGAAAGTTGAAGACCATCGAGTCGTCGCAGTTCGAATTGTAGTACGTCGTTTTTGCGTTTGTCGTCAAGGTCACGAAATCGTCGGAATACTGGTTGTTGCGGATCACCACCAACCCCAGCAGGATGCAGCAGGCGATGCCGCCGAAAAGCATCTGACGAAAAGTCCAGGCACGGCGCCCCGGACGTGCCTCCAACACCATGCCCAGGGCCGCGACCGGAGCGACGATGAGGAAATTTGGACGGATCAGGCACAACAACGTGAATGCGATCCCCGCACACACCGACAGGATACGAATACGATTGATCTCTGTCGACCGGGTTTTTTCGTCGGCGTTGCCGACCGCGTTGAACTGTTTCAGTCTTTGACAGAGCACGATCCACACGTACATGAACAGGGCTGCCAGGAACATCTCGACAATCGTGCTGTGCAGCACTGCCACGAAATACATCGCACCGCCATAGAGGATCAGGCAGGTCGCAGCGATCCAGCCTGCCGCCCGCCCGCCGGACAAACGTGCCGTCAACATCACCAGCACTACAGTGAGGGCGTACAGCAGCGACTGAATCAAAGCGACGCCGAACATCGTGCGTCCCGCCGTCATCATTATTGCCAAAGCGTACGGATAGAGCGGCGCGCGGTAGAACGGTTTTTCGTCCGGCCACGTGCCCTCGTTGATGCCGAACGCGTGGTCGACGTACGTGCGCATGTCGAAGCCAGGCGTCACGCTCAGTCGAAAGCCCGCCCAGTGCGAAATTTCGAAAGTCACCACGACAGCCAGCAACAGTGCAATGACGCCGACAGCCACGCAGTCGCCGACAGCGCTTTTTCGTCGTGACTCAGTCGGCGTGTCGCCGGTTGGCGGCCGTGGGGTTTCGTCCGAGGGTTGCGTCATAGATACATTTTACCGTGCCCGCCGTCCAACTGCCACCGCCGCGACGCAACGGGTGTTACTCCAATGCCAGATCAACGGGAAAGATTACATAGACCCAGTAGCCCCGGCGGGGTTCGAGAACGGTGGCAGAGCGCATGACTCCGTTTTCCAGGGTCCAGGGGACGCCGGCAATGCCGGCCGGCAGGTCCGACGCGAGTGTCGCGGTAATCAAGCTGATGATGTTCCAGCCGGGTTCGAGGTGCAGCGCCGCCGGTGCAATCGGCACCTCGAAAAGTATCGTTGTCGTTTCTGCGGTATTCACGAACAGGCCCTGACCGGTGCGTCCCGTTTCGGTGAGCTCGTTGAACGGTACAAACACCTGTTCGGCCGCGTCCCATTGCCATATCGTCGGTCGTGGATCGGTCAGGATCGTGCTGTGTGCGGTGGTGGGTGGATCGGCTGCAGACGGTACCCCGATCATACTCCAGCCGACCGGCAGGACGAAGGCGATGTCGTTGTCGATGATTCGGCCAAGCGCGGTGAGTGTACTTCTCGCATCGGTGGCGATCGTTTCCGGATCGGCGTTGAGGGCGAGGCTGAAAAACTCATCGCCTTCGTCGCGCTGGTCGTTGGCGAGAAAAACGGTTATCGTCCGTTCCGTCAGCCCGGGATCGATACTGCCGCCGCCGCCGCTGCTGTCGATGACGTCACCGTCCAGTTCCGCTACCTGGGCGCTGTCCGATTGCAGCGTGTACGTGAAGTTGACGACTTTGCCGCTGGGTTCGCTCAGTTCGACATTGAAACTGATCATGCCTTCGTTTTCATTTGCGGTCGCATCGTGAGCAGTGATGAACGGCGGGCCGTCGTCGTCGATGATCGTGGCGATTGCGGTAGCGGCTGTTTCGGTGGCATTCTGTGTCGACAACAGCGCGATGCTGAAGGTCTCGTCATACTCGTCAGTGGTGTCATCGAGGATCGGTACCTGGACTGTTTTCTGACCGGATTCCCCTGGGGCCCAGGTGACGTCGACAGCGATGTTTTCGTAGTCGACGTCTGCCGTAGCAGTGTCGCCAGCCGTCACGACTGTGGTGACAACCGTTGCCGAGCTGGCCCCCTCGAGGGTGACCTCGACTTCGACCTGCCCGTCCAGTTCCGAAGCTGTCGCGTTGGAAAGCGACAGCGACGGAATCTCATCGTTGACAACAATTGTGCGGATAGCCGGATCTCCTGCAGCACCACGGTCGTTGAAGGCTGTCACGGTGACGACGTGGACGCCGGGTGTCAGCACGATGCTTTCGGCCTGTGCGTCGAATGCGGCATCAGGCCAGGCGTTGTCAGTGAATACATTGCCGATTGACAAGGTGTAGCCGGCGATGATCCCCTGGCCCTCCGGCGGTGACCATTCGAAATATGGCTGTATGTCGCCTGTCGAGCCGCCGTCCGCAATCGGCGTCGTGCGATCAGGGCCGGTATAGGCGGCGAGAGCAGTGACCGTTGGATGGGCCAGTGATGCCAGCACACCATAGGCGTTCAGTCGTGTTCCGCCGTTGTCGCAGTATGGCGGGCTGCCGGTTGTCAGCTTGCCGGCCATTGACGGAATGCAGTCGCCCTGCGTTCTCAGCACTTCGCGCAGCTCGGTGACCGACAGGTCCGGGCGGAAATCCCAGGCCAAAGCGGCGACTCCGGCGACATACGGTGTTGACATCGAGGTGCCTGTTTTGTACACGTAATTGGTGCCCAGCGACGTGCTGTACACGCTTGTTCCCGGCGCCGCGATGTCGACGTTGATACCGAAGTCCGTGTTCGAGCTGAGTTGATCGCGGTTGTCGCTCATCGCTACGTTGATGACATTCGGCAATGCTTCCCAACAATCGGTTTCGTGACCGTAGTCGGTGGAGTCGTACCAGTTGACACCGTCATGGTTGCGGTTGTTGTTACCGGCAGCACCGACGAAGAGGCCGGGGAATTGGGCGATAGCTTCGTACAATGCCTCGTCGAGCACCAGGGCTGCGTCACAGGTTGTGCCGGACCACCCCCAACTGGCATTGATCACGTCCGCGCCGTTGTGGGTTGCGAAGTAAATGCCCTGCACCAATTCGGCAGTCGTCAGCCCGGAAGAACGAACCGCCATGATCTGAACATCCCAGTTGATGCCGGCAACGCCGATGCCATTGTTGCCGACCGCGCCGATGATGCCGGCAAGGTGGGTGCCGTGATTGTTGCTGCTCGGGAACGGGTCCTTGTCGTCGGAGTTGCTGAAGTCATAGCCGTGTATACAGTCCCCCAGCGGGTCGCCGTTCGTATCGAGGCAATCGCTGCCGTCCCACATCTGCGACTGCAGTTCGGGATGATTGTAGTCGACACCGGTGTCGAGCACTGCGACGATGACGCTGCCCGTACCGGTCGTGATGTCCCAGGCGTCCACTGTCTGGATGTCGGCGCCTGTTACTCCGGTCTGGCCACTGACGATCTGCCCGGTGTTGTAAACCGCGTACTGTTTGTCGAGCTCTGGATCGTTGGGAACCGTCTCACGTTGTTCATAGACGAAATTCGGCTGCGCAAACACGATTGCCGGATCCTCGTTAAGGCGGCCGAACGCGTCGGCGACGGACTCGCCTTCGTCCAGCGTCAGGCGCGCAAGATTCGATGCACAGTGCTCGACACTGGCGCTGCGACACCCCCGGGCGCGGGCCAGTTCGTCCAGCTCATCCTGATCCTCGTCACCGGTCAACTGGACGCATTGCCGATCGAAACAGACCAGCACCTCGCCGGGCTGGTACGGGCGTATCTGTGGTTCGGCATCACGCGCGTTGCTGTCGACGATGGCGTTGATGACGATGGCACGGCGCGATGACACGGGGTCGTTGGTATGCACATAAACGAGTCGCCGCAGGTTGCCGCTGACTTCCGCAGCATCCAGGCTGATCGTAATTTCCGTGCTGGCGCCGGCGGCCAGCAGGTCGTCGCCAGCCTGCACCCGGACGCAGGTGCAAGAGCTCTGTAGCCGCTCGATGCGCAGGGGGGCAGAGCCGTTGTTGCGTACGGTGACGTTGCAGACAACTGTGGAGCCTGCCCTGACGCAACCGAAATTGACGCGGTCCCGGTCGAACCAAACAGTTTGTCCGCAGGTGACATAGGCACAGAGCGTCGGCAAAATGTAGAGCCATCGCTTCATTCGTAAATATACCGGAATATCTGTGGCAGGGAATAGCAAGTGGCCAAGTAGGTTATTTCACGTGATGTATCTCGCGCCGGATTTCTGCTGGAGTCTTTTGCTTGCGCAGATCAGAGGCTGCCCAGCAGGCGCTGCGGATGCCCTTGTTCCACATCGCTTCGCGTGTCTGCGAAATGCAGAACACAGGGATTTATGTGGCAGCCTACGGAGCCCGCTTCAGTTCAGCAACTCCTTTACTCGGCCGCGGACCAGGGCAAGCTCTTCGAGTCGGCAAAATGCGGCGCCGACCAGGTACGCCCCAACGCCGGCAACGCAGCAAATAATCAGGCCAAGCAGAGATTGGGAAGGCCACAGGCTCTTCACGGCGAAGACAACGGCAAACATAAGGGCGCCGCTGATGAAGATCGGCAGGGCCTGGAGGAATGTGGAGGTGATCTGCATTGACCGCCATTGGACCTTGAGAATCACGATGTCTGACAACGTAACCAGGGCACTGGCGATCACGTAGACCGCCGCGATGCCGTGAATCCCTGCACGCTCGGCTGCAGGGAAAAGGGCTGCACATGCACCGAGCACGATGATTGCCGTGGCAATGTTGGCGGCGCGATTGTGGCCGAGCACGTTGAACAGGCGCTTGGTGATGTGCGTCACGCTGTGCAGCACAATGATCACACCAAGCATCGCGATGAGCGTGGCGCACGGTTCGACAGCGGTCTGGTCGAATTTCCCGTAGGCATAGAGCACGGCGACGATGGAGCGAGACTGGGTAATCGTCAGGATGCACAGCGGCAGGGCCAGGAACAGCACCATACGAAAACTGCGAACGGCGAGGACATGCAGCTCGGCGTGCTGGTTGCGGGCGCCGTGATGGCTCATGACCGGATAGATCGTCGTCAGCAGCGGCCCGATAACAATCGGATAGACGGCCAGCGTGATGAACTGGGCGTACTCGATCAGCGACAGCTGCCCCGGAAGTGGCAGTCGTGAAGCGGCGTTCTGCTGCATGACCATGATCACCTGCATGACGACTGAGGTAAGCAACACTGGCCAGGCGAGCTGGAAAAGATCGCGAACAACCGCACGGTCGCCGAGCCGGAGTGTTGGGCGCCAGGGAAGTTTCTTGCGGATCGCCAGAAACATGACAGCGAAACCGACAGCGCAGCCGGCGAGGTTGCCGTAGACCAGCGCGACGATGCCAAGCTGCCGCGGCAGCAGCCACAAGGCAAGCAGCGAACACAGAGGAAACAGGGTCGCTGCCAGCGCTGGTGTCAGAAAATCTCTATGAACGTGCATGAATGAGGTGTAGATGAGCGACACAGAAAACAACAGCAGCAGGGGCGAGCACCATCGCGTGAGCGTAATTGCCAGGGCGCGTGTCGGCTCATCAAAGCCCGGTGCCACGACATAGTCGAGCAGCAGCGGGGCGCCCAGCCAGATACCGGCCGACAGTGCCAGTGCCACAAGTAACATCACGTTGAACAGTCCGATGATGTCCGTCGCTGCCGACTTGTCCCCGGTCGCGGCGCGGCGGCGCTCGATCACCGGGATGATCACAAAGGCGACGACGCTGCCGACGATGAAATCACCGCACCTGCGCGGGATTGTGATTGCCGCGAAGTATGCATCGGTCACATCGCTTACTCCGTATAGCGCGGCGACCGATGAGCGCACAGCAATTCCCAGGATCGATCGTGCGACCACAAAGACGAGCACGACAATGGCGGCATGAGAAATGCGCTTAGGATCGAACATGTGGCGTACTTAATAGTTGCGGTGCTTGAAGTTACGGTGTAACTGTAAGGCGTTTGGTTTTCCGAAGCAAGGACGTCGGTAAACCACGGACCATGGCGATTCGCTGCCTTAGCGCCTCAGGGAGGGCCAAAACAGGATGTGTGGCATAGCCGGACTGATAGCGCTCGACGACTGTGCAGTCGATGGTGCGGCAAGGCATCTGCAGGTGATGAATGACTTGCTGTCGCACCGCGGACCTGACGACGAAGGTGTATGGTTGCATGACAACGGCCACGTTGGCCTGGCGCATCGGCGCCTGAGCATCATCGACCTGGAATCCGGCCAGCAGCCGATGACCTCGCCGGCCGGGAACGTTGTCACCTACAATGGTGAGATCTACAACTACCTCGAGTTGCGTGAACAGCTCAAACCGTATCCGTTCCGCACGACGTCTGACACCGAGGTGCTGCTGGCGGCTTATGAGAAGTGGGGCACGGCTTGTGTTGATCATCTGCAAGGCATGTTTGCCTTCGCGATCTGGGACGAGCGTAAGAATCTGCTGTTCTGTGCCCGTGACAGGTTTGGTATCAAGCCGTTCTATTACACCGTTGTCGGCCAGCATCTTTATCTGGCCTCCGAGCCGAAGGCCCTGCTGCCGTTCATGCCGGAAATTGCCACCGATATCGAAGGGCTGAAGGAATATATCATTTTCCAGCTCTGCCTGGACGGCCGAACGTTGTTCAAAAATATCCACCAGTTGCGTCCTGGGCAGCGATTGATTGTGCAGGGTGGCACTGTCCGCGAGGAGCAGTATTGGGAGGTCTTCTACGACCTGGAGTGGGGTCAAACGCCGAAGTACTTCGAGGACCAGCTCCGCGAGTTGATCGGGGAGTCGGTAGCCTTGCATCTGCGTAGCGATGTACCCGTGGGGGCCTATCTGAGCGGCGGCGCGGATTCAGGCATCATGGCATCATTGGCGTCACAGTTGCAGAGTGGCGGTGGGTTTGCAGCGTTCAACGGGCGCTTCGACAACGGGCCGTTGTACGACGAATCGCGATATGCCAAGGCGGTTGCCGACAAACACAACATGGACCTGCACCAGGTAACCATCGGTGCCGGCGATTTCATCGACTCGATTCGCAAGGTGATCTACCATCTCGACTATCCGGTGGCCGGGCCCGGGTCGTTTCCTCAGTATCATGTGTCGCAACTGGCGGCTCAGCATCGCAAGGTCGTGCTTGGCGGCCAGGGCGGCGATGAGATCTTCGGCGGCTATGTGCGCTATCTGCTGGCCTACTTCGAACAATGTATCCGTGGCGCCATCGACGGCACGCTGCAGTCGGGCAATTTCGTTGTTACCTACGAATCGATTATTCCCAACCTGGTGGCGTTGCAGAACTATCAGCCGATGATCAAGGAGTTCTGGCGAGAAGGTCTGTTCGAGCCTCTCGATCGGCGTTACTATCGACTTGTCAACCGGTCGGCGTCATTGGCCGGTGAAATCAACTGGGATGTGCTGGGTGATTATTCACCGTTCGACACCTTCAGTAAGATATTCAACGCGACGAACGTTGGCAGCAACTCATACTTCGACCGGATGACGCATTTCGACTTCAAGACCTTGTTGCCCGGACTGTTACAGGTGGAGGACCGCATGAGCATGGCGCATGGCCTCGAGTCGCGTGTGCCGTTTTTGTATAATCCGCTCATTGAATTCGCAGCGAAGATACCGGCTGACATCAAGTTCAAGGATGGTACGCTAAAGAAGATTCTGATCGACGCGATGAAGGACGAGCTGCCGGAACTGGTGGTCAATCGCAAAGACAAGATGGGGTTTCCGGTGCCGCTTAATGACTGGGTGGCGGGTGAACTGAAGGAATTCGTTTTCGACCTCTTCCATGCCAGCGCGGCCGACCGTCCATACTTCCACCGCGAGGCAATTTTGGCGGCGCTGAACGAGAACCAGATGTTTAGCCGGAAGCTGTGGGGCCTGATGTCGCTGGAGTTGTGGCATCAGGAGTTTCACGATCAGGCAGGAAAGTTCAAGAAACTCGTCAATAATGCGGCATGATGACGGTCGTCACAGTCACACCGATGGCGCTGGAAGCTGACAGCCGCACGTTCAAGCAGGCAGCATCGGTGGCGCGGGCGGGGTATCATTCTATTGTCGTGGAGGGCCGGTCAAGTTGCCTGCAGCGTGACGTGTTGCCGTTTGAACTGATAAGCCCTGGCGGCGATCCGGGGGACGCGGTAGCGGAGGAGGCGACAGCAAGTAGCCGGCCGGTCGGGCTGAGGGCCTTCCTGCAACGTGCGCCGGCGGCGTTGAAATGGCCGTGGCATGCGGTCCGTTACGTTGCCAGGTATGCTATCGACTTTGGTATCGCAACGTTCCGCAGAACGCCACCTGCATCGCTCTACTATCTGCATGCCTTTTATCAGTTCCCCGCCGTCTACTGTCTGTCGCGGCGCCACGGTGTCCCGTATATTTACGATGCGCACGACTTTTATTCACGCCTGGAAGAGCCCGACCAGATTTCCTGGATAAGCAGACATTTGGTGCTGCCGTTCGAAAGATGGCTTGAACGCAAGTGCGTAAAGCACGCCGCCGCCGTCGTGACGGTTGCCGACGGCATTGCGGAGTTGCTGGGGGAGACGTTCGGCTGCGAGTCGGTCGTCATTCGTAATTGCCATGATTCACGGCTGGATCAGGAACATTCGTCAGTTGTGCGTGAGACGATCGGCATACAACCGGAGGATTTTCTGGTCGTGGTCATCGGCCGTGCGAAAAAGGGCCGGGCGATCTTGGAACTGATGCAAGCGGTCGCGGACCTTCCCGACAAAGTGCACGTTGCCTTTCTCGGTTCCGGTTATCAGGAAAAATTCGCTGATGATGTGCAGCGCCTTGGCCTTGCTGGCCGGGCGCACTTTGTTCCGCCGGTGAAACCGTTTGAGGTCGTGCCGTTTGTCCGCGGCGCCGATGCCGCGGCAATATTGTACTATGCACGGTCCGTTAATTACGCCTACAGCCTGCCCAACGGTTTTTTTCAATCCGTAGCCGCTGAACTTCCTGTTCTGTACCCCGACCTGATAGAAATTAAAAAGGTCGCAGAGTGCTTCGACATAGGCATAGGCATTGACCCCCGGGATTCCCAATCGTTGCGGTCGGGCATCGAAACCCTGTATAACGACACCGGCCGCTACGAGGAGTTACGACGCAATCTGGGCAAGGCTCACATCACACTTGACTGGGAAAACGAAGAGAAGAACCTGCACGAACTGCTGGCCGATATCCTGATCGAAAAAGCGTAACTCGAGAGCCCGCTGCCGGCAAACAGGCACCACTACTCGACTGGTCCGCATCGATCTGTCATTGGTGGCTCTTTAGCCAGGCGAGGAGGTCGCGCCAGTGCTGCCTTGTCATTAGTGTCGGTAAAAGCAGTAAGGTCGCGGCGACAGTGAAAGCGAACGGTAAACAGGGGGACATCTGATCCTGGTAAAAACGATGGATGCAACAGCAGACGGTCACGCCGACGATGGTCTGCAGGCCCAAGATTGTAAGCGAATGACCGACCCGCCACAAACGTTCGCTGATCAGCAGCACGGCAATGTTCCAGAGAAAAAAGGAAACGGATGTACCGATAGCGGCGCCGAGACCGCCGAGCCGTGGCACCAGTAGATAATTCAGAATCAGGTTGGCGACGGCTGCCACTGACATGGTGGCTCCTGCCCAGAAAGTTTTTTTAACTTTCCAGATGCCGGCGCAGCCGATCAGATAAAAACCGTACAGCAGCGCCGACCAGCTCAGCGCCCCAACGATTGGAAAGGCCGCGTGATAATCGGGTGCCGTCATCCATGCGGTCAGGTATGGGGCCAGGGCGGAAAGCCACATAACGGCAACCACACCAGCGCCTAAATACAGCCGCGCAATGGTTCGAAAGACTAGCGGACCTTCCGGATCCTGCATTGCCTTCAATGCGGTCGGCCACCATGCCTGGCGAAACGTTATGACCATCAACGAGATGATCAGGGCGAATTTCGCGCCGACCGAATACAGTCCAAGAGCGTCGTCGCCGTGAAAGCGAACGATGAAAAAGCGGTCACAAGAGTTGAGCACATATAGTGCCAGCGCCGTTGGCACCAGCGGTAAGCCGAACCGTAGCAACCGTGGCAGCCATTGGCGGAATTGCGGTTGCCACGACAGGTATTGCCGGACACCCCACAACCCGAGAACGCTGACCATTCCTGCCCCGACGCATGCGCCAATCAAGGCCCCCGTGACACCCATGTCGTAACCCACGACCAAAACAATGGTCGTGACTGCCGCTGCTACCGTGCCGAGCAGCGAAATACCAACATACCACCAAGGCTTGAACAGCAATCGGAAAACAGACAGCATCGGTCCTGTCAGTCCAGCCAGGAACACGCTCGTGGTGGCGATCGCCAGCAGCGGAAGGGGTATGTCGTACTGCAATAAGCTGTTCAGCTGCGGCGCCAGCAAAAGTACAATGCCGATAACAACCCCGCCCCAAACCACCCGCCAGAGCAGTACCGATGTGACAACGCGCGCCTGCGCCTGCTGTCCTTCTTCCGCGCGTTCGGTGAAGTAGAATTCCAGGCTCGAATCCGTGCCGCCTGCTGTCACAGCGAAGGCGAGCATGCACACGACGGTGATCAATTCGATCAGCCCGTAGTCCGCTGTCGAAAAGATCCGCGTGTAAATCGGCAATAGAAAAAACCCGAGCCCCCTCGCAGCAACGCCGCCGATGCCGTATATCAGGCTGTCTTTGCCAAGCTGCTTGATCCACTTCTTCATAACGTTCCTTAACTGCGGCCGCAACCGCATCCGTTTCTGACGTTCAGGCTTGTGGCAAAATTGGCAGGCTTCCGCCCCAGGTCAGGAATGCTGATCAGGTGCCCCTCTGTTACGTTGGCATTTCCTTCCATTGACCTGCGAGCGATACCCTGGAAAACGTTGTTGCCAAGCCGGAGTCCAGCAGCGCCCCGTGGTGAAAGACACCATGATCAGATACGGCCTGCAACTGCCGTCAGGCGACAATCTCACCACGGCCGCCACCTTCGGAGCCGATCAGGGATACCGTACAGCAAGGACCCGGCAAATCGGCATGTCATGATCTTCGGCACGGTCAGCCACGAGTTCGAGCATGTCGAGTTGCATTCATCGAGACCGCGGTTGATAGGCGGCGAATATCGGTCAGGCGTACCGGCAGTGATTCTTTTTCGTCGTACGCTGGCAGTAGAAAAAAACCATTACAGTATGAGCGATTGTGGAATGGGCGGTTGGCCGGAACCACGGGGCTGCGATGGCGGGATAACTTGGCGACCATGGAAGTATAACAGCAGATCACGCCGGAAACAACCGGCACATTTAGTCAACGCGCAGCGACAGCGGGGGGTGTAGCAGGTAGTTTATGCCGTGTTGTCAGGGTCTTTGGGCAACACTATATTTGGAAGTGTGTCGACGGTCGCAAATGGTGATGCGGCGGCTGGCTACTCATTCAAATCAGCACGCCTGCTGTTACGAAACCCGACCAGAACCGACTGAGGTGCTCGATGAAAGTGCTCATCACCGGCGGCGGCGGCTTTATCGGATCGCATCTTGCCGACCGTCTGTTGGCTGCGGGACACGATGTTGCTGTCATCGACAACTACCAGACCGGCCGACGGGATAACCTGACGCCACAGGCGAAGCTGACGATACTGGAAGGCACGATCGCCGATGCCGCGACCCTGGATAAGTTGTTCGATGAGTTCCAGCCGGATCAGGTTGTCCATGCTGCCGCTTCGTACAAGGATCCCGAAGACTGGGAAGAGGATGCTCTGACAAATGTCATGGGGAGTATCAATGTGGCGCGAGCGTCGAAGCGTCTTGGCGTACAGCGCCTGATATACTTCCAGACCGCTTTGTGCTATGGCCTGCATCCCGTTGAGCAGCCGATCACGCTGAATCACCCGTTGTTCTCTGGCGGCTTCCCCGGCGGCAGCAGTTATGCCATCAGCAAGACGGCAGCCGAGCAATACCTCGAGCTCAGCGGTGCGGAGTTGATTTCGTTTCGCCTGGCCAATGCGTATGGCCCGCGCAACCTAAGCGGCCCGCTCCCTACGTTCTACCATCGCCTGACCAACGGCCTGCCATGTTTTGTGATGGATACGCGACGGGATTTCATTTTCGTCGATGACCTGATCGAGGTCGTCGTGAAGGCTTTGAAT
The DNA here is from genome assembly GCA_964460215.1 of uncultured Lentisphaerales bacterium. Taxonomy (GTDB): domain Bacteria; phylum Verrucomicrobiota; class Lentisphaeria; order JABSQK01; family CAJWLW01; genus CAJWLW01. The sequence continues at coordinate 61,412 of CAYWQM010000001.1, read as the reverse complement.
GGAATGGGCAGCCCGGGGTACTATCACATTTCCAGTGGCACCGATTATTCCATCAAGGAATTGTTCGATGGCACCGTGAAAGCGCTTGAGATCCAGCTGGATGAGGAGGTCGAGGTGCGGCCTCGATCCGAAGACGACGTGTTCACAATCCTGATCGATCCCAGCAAGACCAATCAGGACTTTGACTGGCAGGCAAGTACGCCGCTGGAGGATGGCATCAAAGCTGCCATCGAGTGGTACAAGGAACACGGCATCACGCAGACCTTCACCCATCTGAAGAACGTCATCGAGAAAAGGTCAGAATAGAAACAGTGCGGGAATTCTCTGCGACAAATTGCCTCGTCGTTGGCGGCGCCGGCTTTGTCGGCAGCAATCTGGTGCGCCAGCTGCTTGCCGCAGGGTCGGACGAAATCGTTGTGATCGATAATCTGCTGTCGGCAGAGTGTCGTAATATCCCCGGCGACGAACGCGTGTTGTTTGTCAACGGATCGATCACAGACGACGCCGTGCTTGGTACGATCGATGACCACTTCGACTACATTTTCCATCTGGCCACATTCCATGGCAACCAGAGCTCGATCAACGATCCGCTGCAGGACCACGAGAACAACACGCTGACGACCCTCAAGCTCTGCGAACGCATCAAGGGCTTTGGGCGCTTGCAGAAAATCGTCTATGCTTCAGCCGGCTGCACGGTCGCCGATAAGACCTTTGACGACGCCCAGGCCTCGGTCGAGGATGCAAATATTTCGCTGTACTACGACAGCCCATACCAGATTTCGAAAATCATCGGCGAGCTGTATATGAACTATTACTATCATCAATACGCGTTGCCATGCGTCAAAGCCCGCTTTCAAAATGTCTACGGGCCCGGAGAAATCCTCGGGGCCGGACGCTGGCGCGGCACACCGCATACGGTTTGGCGCAATGTCACCCCGACGTTTGTTTACCGAGCGCTGAAAAACATGCCGCTGCTACTGGACAAAAACGGCGCCGCGACGCGTGACTTCATCTACGTCGAAGACATTGTCCGGGGGCTTATGCTGTGTGCCGCCAAGGGGACCGCAGCCGGGGTCTATAATCTGGCGTCCGGTGTCGAGACGTCGATCCGTGAACTGGCGGAATTGATTGTCGAAATGACCGGTAGCACAGCCCCACTCGAAGCCGTCGCGGCGCGGACCTGGGACCGATCTGGCAAGCGTTACGGCAGTACGGAAAAATCAGATCGGGAGATCGGTTTCTCGGCGGCAGTGGATATCCGGAACGGGTTGGAGAGGACGATTGCCTGGACGCGCGAGAATTTGCCTGTGATCGAAACCTGTATCGAGCGTCACGCCGTTAATCTCGATGCCTGCAATGCCACGAGCTGAATCGGATGCCATTTAATCCATGTCAGGCAGCATGATCAAAACCGACTTGAGGCGGCTTTTCACGGGCACCGCCGTTTACGGCATCGGCGGAATGCTGCAGCAACTGGTCGGCTTCCTGCTGCTGCCGGTTTTTACCGCCTACCTGGCGACGGCTGACTATGGCGTCATTGGCATCCTCAGTGTCGTTGGTTTTCTTCTCACACCGATTTTCCAGATGGGGATTGGCGTGTCTGCCGGCGTTGTATATTTCGACAACGACGATGCCCGGTACCGAAGCCAGGTCATCTGGACTGCGCTGTGTGTGCTGCTGATCGGCGGCGTCGGGCTGGCGATGGTGGCGGTGGTTTTTGATCAGCGAATCAGCCTGCTCGCCTTTCAAGACGCCGGTTATGCTATGCACGTGCGGATCTTCCTCACCGGCATTGCCTGCACGGTGGCGACGCAGCCGTTGTTTCTGCGACTGCAGTTCGAGGAGCGGGCACGCTTGTTCGTAACGCTGAGTCTCTTTTCAACACTGTTGATTGTATCGCTCAACCTGGTTCTCGTAGTCGGCTATGACCTGGGTGTAATGGGATGGATAATCGGCACGGCAGTCGGCCAGGGCATTACCTTTCTGGCCTTACTGGTGTGCGTGGCGTTGCCGACACGGTTTGGGTTCAAGTGCGCCATCGCGGGGAAACTGCTGAGGGTGGGGCTGCCGATGGTGCCCTCGTTTGCGTTCCTTTTCCTGATGGGGCAAAGTGGCAAGTACATGCTTCAATGGTTCCACGGCCTCGACGCCGCCGGCATCTACGAGATCGGTTTCCGGTTTGGCGGTGTCGTCATCCTCATCGTGGGCGCGTTCAACACTGCCTGGTACCCGTTCTTCCAGTCGTTCAGCAACAAGCGCGAGGAAGCGCGTGAATTGTTCGGGCGGATTTTAGTCTATTACGTGATGGGACTGGGGTCCTTGTGTGTGCTGGCGTTCGTGGCGGCGCGTCCGGTGATTCTGGTGATGACCCAGCCAGCGTATTTCGAGGCGTACAGGATTATCGGTATCGTGACCGTGGCGAACGTTTTCATCGGGAATTTCAGATGCTTCACGCCCGGCGTCTACTAAGCGAAGCGAGTGTACCTGATCACCGTGGTACAGGCAGTCTGCAGTGTGGTCGTGTTGGTGGCGAATGTGCTGTTGATCCCCGAGTACGGTTTGGTAGGGACAGCCGTCGCGATGTTGCTGGGGTTTGTGACTATGGGGGTGCTGCAGCAGATGCTGAATCGGACACTCAAGCTGTGGACGCCGACCTATCAGTGGCGGCGGATAGTGACGATTCTCGTGTTGGTCGTAGCGTCGATCGTGATCACAGTGGTAGCGGACTCGGTATTGTCGGATGTGGCATACCTCGTCGCGTGTCTGCTGCTTGCAATCGGTTACTGCGTTATGCTTTGGCTGCTGCTGCTGCCAGAGGAGAGATCACTCGTGCGGGCCTGTCTGGGACGATTGGGCGGGCCCAGGTAGCTGGAACATTGCAGAACCATAAACCGGTGCTTCATCAGCCGCGACGGCTGCCAACAGCGAGTCCCAGGGAAACTGCCTGGTCGCCTGCTTCCATGGATTTCCCCGGGCGCCGCGCCATTGTCACGACGTATCACTGGCGATGCCGGGCGGTCTGAACGCGGACGTGCTGCGGTCAGGCAGCTCGGGGTAAGTGACATCGGGCCCAGCGTTGCCAAGCTGCACTGCGGCGTTATATTTAAATTCCCTTTCTCACCCCACCGCCAGGTAACTTACCGCCCATGGCCGAGCGCCTGAAAACCCTTCTACTTGATGCCAATGGGTCGGGGATCAAAACGCTCGGATTTACGACGCTGCGGGGTGCCCTCGGTCTCGATGAAAACAGCACCCTGCCGTTCGGCCTGCATCGCAATCGTACGATTCACGGCCGCCTGCTCGCCCGCCAGTACAATGTCTACTCCTTTATCGACGACTGGCGCGAGGCTTTCGTGCAATCGCCACGGCTGACAGTCACGGCCTGCGACATCAACGACTATTTTGGTTACCGTCGCCAACTCAAACGGATTCGCGACTACGACCTCATCGTCCTTTTACATTCCGCAACCGGGCAGCACATGGACGCGTTGCTCGCCGCCGAGGCCGCTTATCAGAACCGCAATGGGCGCATGGTCGTTTTTTTCAGTAACGAATACGAATTCATGGAAAAGAAAGCTGAATTCATTAACTCGACGGGTACGGAATTTGTCTGCACACAATTGCCGCTCGATGTGTCCTCGTGGATATACGACTACCCGTCCGCGCAGCTTGTCGCTACGCCCCACGCACTGAACCCGCGGCTCTATCATGACAATCAGGCGGATCGCGACATCGACGTCGGCTTCATCGGTTCGCTGTACGAGCGGCAGATCGGTGACTGGGAACGTACCAACCTGATCATGTACTTCAATGACAGCGGTGCTGCCCACAATCTCAATTGTGATATCCGCCTACGTAACGTGCCGCGCCAGGAGTGGGCTGCTTTCCTGAACCGTTGCCATGGTATTGTCGGTGCCGAATCGGGGACCTATTATCTCGATTGCAAAGGGGAGGCTATGGACATGGTCCGGCGTATGATCCGGCGCAACCCGGACATCGGCTTCGATGATATCTGGACACCGGAACTGACCAGTGGCAGAGAGTTTCGTGCGGCCAAGGCGATATCGTCTCGACATTTCGAACCGATCGGTACAAAGACCTGCCAGATTCTTGTCGAAGGTGACTACAACGGTATCCTGAAGGCGGGTGAACACTACATTGCTGTAAAGAAAGACCTTTCCGACATCGATGACGCGATCGAGCAGTTCAAGGACAAGAGTCACCGCGTTCGTATTGCCCAGCAGGCTTATGATTTTGTCATCAACAATCACACCTATGATCACCGGGTCGCGTCGCTGCTTGACCGCGTGGTCGGCGTGGACTGACAGACAATGGAACTGAACCTGGAATTACGCCACCCTGGCTGGCAGCATGCCGGCAGCACGCATCTGCGCGGCTGTGCCTGGCTCGACGGGCGTCGACTCGATACAGCGGCACTGGATACTGCCTGGAAGGGCTTGGGCTTCATTGACGCCGTGGCATTGGTTCAGGCGTGCGATGGGCATTTTGCCGCCGTGCGGCAGGACGAAAGCGGTTTTATGGCGGTGTGCGACGGGATCCGGAGCGTCCCGCTGTTCTACAGCAGCAGTGATGATCGCCACTGCCTGAGCGACGACCCGCAGCAGCTGGTGAACGACTCCGACAATAGACGGCTCGATGATCTCTCCGTTGCTGAATTCCTCATGGCTGGACAGGTCAGCAACCGTTATACCCTTTTGCCGGGAGTCCGTCAGGTACAGGCTGGTGAAGCGATACTGCTGCCCGCCGGTTCTGGAGAAATTAATTGTTATAGGTACTTCGAGTTTCAGCATGCCGAGCCATTTGATGACAGCCGCGAGATCATTGCCGAGCGCTGGGATGCAACATTACAACGGGTCATCGAACGGGAACTGGAAGCCATCGGCGGGCGCACTGTTGCGCTGCCGCTCAGTGGCGGTCGTGATTCGCGGCTGATCGCCTTGATGCTGAAACGCATCGGCTACGACAACGTAATCTGCTATGGTTATGGGCAGCCCGGCAACGACGAATCCGCTATCGCCGAGCAGGTCGCGTCTCGGCTCGGGTACCGTTGGGAATTCGTGCCGTATTCCAATGAGCAGTGGTGCGACTGGTTTCGCCTGCCCGCCTGTCAGAACCTGCTGCAGACCGCCAGTGGCATGACATCCGTGGTGCTGCTGCAGGACTGGCCGGCCGTTTACGAACTGCAACGGCAGCGCCGGGTTCCTGATGATGCCGTGTTCATACCCGGACATTCGATGGACTTCCTGGCGGGCAGCCATATACCCCAGGATCTACTGCGGCGGGAGGTTGGCACCGCGCGCCTGGTCGATGCGATCTTCCGCATCCAGTATTCGCTGTGGCCTTTGCACAGGATCTACGGTTTTCGCGATTGGACGATGTCGGAGACCGAACTGGAGCAACAACTTCGTGACAAAATCCGCAACACCATCACACCGGGCAGCCACGCGGCGATGGCTGAGGCGGTGAGTGCTTTCGAATGCTGGGACTGGCAGGAGCGGCAGGCAAAGTTCGTTGCCAATGCAGTGCGGGTCTACGAGAGCTTCGGCTTCGACTGGATGCTGCCGTTCTGGGAGCGCGAGGTGCTGGTGTTCTGGCAACACGTGTCGCTGGAATGGCGACTCGACAAACAATTCTACGATGCCTACGTCATCGGTCTGGATGACCGGCTGCCTGCACCATTGCCGAGCAGTGTAATCGGTAGTTTTGCAAAGATCGCCAGGAGTCTTGGCATCTTTGACTCAGCGAAGCGAGCCTATGTTGCTATGCGCAAAGCGCGTGTTGATCGCGTTTATGATCATCCCCTCGGCTGGTACGGCATCGTCAACCGTGACCGGTTCCGGGAACTTTACACCGGGGACGAAGAGATATACTCCTTCCTGGCTCTGGCCCAGCTCCAACTGTTGTAAGTATTACGATCACCCGTCTTTCTTAACTGCTTGCTTCAACGGGCTGGGCCGAACGGGAGCTCACTGAAGGGCCGGGCCCGGGGATGAGCGTCGATATCCAGGGGAGAAGTCAGGCCGGCATCAAATTGATAGCAGCCCAGGCCGGCGATCATAGCGGCGTTGTCGACACAATATTTAGGTGGTGCGATGATCAGTTTGACGCCGGAGTCGTCGGTCGCTGCCTGCATTTCCCGGCGCAGACGACTGTTGCAGGCGACGCCGCCGCAAAGCACGACGGTAGCGGCGTCGAACTCGGTTGCGGCTGCGATCGTTTTGCGCACCAGCACTGAGACGATGGAATTCTGAAAGCTGGCAATGACGTCGAGCAGCTCGGGGACTTGTGCCTCTGTGGCGGCGGCGTCCGGACCGAAACGTTTGCGTACCTGCTGCAGCAGGGATGTCTTGACGCCGCTGAAGCTGAAGTTGTAGCGGTCTTCCTGGCGCACAGGCGTCCCGGCGCGGCCGACAAGACCCTGGGGAAAGTCAATGGCTTTGGCGTTGCCGGAAGTTGCCAGTTGATCGATGACCGGCCCGCCGGGATAGCCGAGGTTGAGGATTTTCGCAGCTTTGTCGAAAGCCTCGCCCGCAGCGTCGTCCAAGGTTTGGCCGATGGTACGGCATGCACCATCGGCGGCGACCAGTACCAGCAGTGTATGGCCGCCGGAGACGATCAGCGCCAACAACGGATAAGTCGCGGGGTTGCGCACGCGCTCCGGGTGATCAATGAGCGCGCCAAAGACATGCGCCTGCAGGTGATCGACCGCAATCAGCGGCCGCTCCAACGAGGCTGCCAGGCCCTTGGCATAGGCGACGCCGACCAGCAGCGCCGGCAGCAGCCCGGGCGTTGCGGTGACCGCAACGGCGTCGACAGCTTCGATGGTGATAGCTGCTTGGTCAACCGCCAGCCGGCCGATAGGATCAACGGCCTGGAGATGTTCGCGGGCTGCGAGCTCCGGCACGACGCCGCCGTACGGTGCGTGTTTGGCCACCTGCGAGGCGATAACGGTAGCGAGCACCTCGTGCCCGTCACGGACGACGGCGGCAGCGGTTTCGTCGCAACTGGTCTCTATCCCGAGAACAATCATGGTGCCGCCGGTGTCGAGTCGTTGCCGTCTACCGCGTTGCCGACTTCCGTAGCCACGGCGAGTGCTTCGCGCATGGCCTGTGTGGCACCCCGAATCATGGCGCTTGTCGGTCGCGCGCTGGAGGTGGCATCACCACCGGTACGACGGATGAGGTCACGGACGATTTCGATGCCCCGGTCCAGTTGCAGGTCCTCAATGTTCTCCGGCTCATTGGGCTCGGGCTCGGCACCCTCCGGCCGTGAAAGTTGCCGATGGACCTGACCGGCATCTTCATCGCTGATGTCTACGATGATGTCCGGGGTGATACCGTTGCCGTGGATAACGCGGCGACCGGGGGTGTAGTACTTCGAGGTTGTCAGACGCAGCGCGCTGCCGTCGTCGAGCTCGATGATGCTTTGCACCGAGCCTTTCCCAAAGCTCTTCTCGCCGATCACCACGGCGTGGTGGTAATCCTGCAGGCAGCCGGCAACGATTTCGGCCGCACTGGCGCTGCCCTCATTGATCAGCAGGACGCAGGGCAGGTCGGAAAACTTCTCGCCAGGCAGCGAGTTGTACTCCTGTTTCTTCGTGCGCTTGTTGCCCTCGGTAAAAACGACCAGTTTTCTTTGTTCGACGAACATGGACGAGACATCGATGGCGGACGTCAGCAGTCCGCCGGGGTTGAAGCGCAGATCGATGACCAGTCCGCGAATGCCGTTGTGACGCATCTCTGTGAGTGTTTCACGCAGGTCCGTAGCGGTGTTTTCGTTGAACTGGGTAATCAGCAGGTAGCCGATCTGTCCAGGTAAGACTTTGGAGCGGCGGATGGTCTGAATTTCGATGATGGCACGGACGACGTTGACTTTGAAGGTCTGGTTGGTCTCGGGGCGATAGACCGTCAATGATACGGAGGTACCGGGCTCGCCCTTGATCATGCGGATGGCATCAGGGAGCGGCAGGTCGGTAGTCAGGACGCCGTCGACTTCAACGATCTGATCTTTGGCCTGTAAACCGGCTTTCATGCCTGGGGAATCAGGCATCGGTGCGATCACGGTGGGCCTGTCGTTGCGGATCGAGATGAAAATGCCGATCCCACCGAATTCACCTTCGGTTTCCTCGCGCATATCGGTATATTCAGCCGGCGGAATGAACGAGCTGAAGCGATCGAGTGACTCGACCATACCGTTCATGGCACCGTAAACCAGCTTTTCGTAGGCGACGTCCGTCTTGTCGACATAGTGCTTCTGGATGAGCTGCATCACGGTGACGAATTGGCGCAGACGGTGCAGACCCTCTTCTTCATCGGTCTCGCGGGCGATGGCACAATAGACGCGAAAGCCGATCACCAGGTTGAGCGCCAGCACGGTGACGAGGACGCAGGCGACAAATTTCTGTTTGCCGTTCATGTCATGCTCCGGTGTTGGACGGGCTTAGCCAATCAGTTCGTGTTCACGAAAACTATAGTAATCGCACCGTCCATCTTGTGGCAGACCAACCACGACATGGTCGATCACGGGAATGCCAATGATCTTGCCAGTTTTGACCAGGTCCCGGGTTGAACTGATGTCGTTGGGCGACGGCGAGGGGTCGCCGGATGGATGGTTGTGTGCCAAAATGAGTTTGGCAGCGCTGTGCTGGATCGCCGGTCGAAAAATTTCACGCGCATGCGCCTGGCTGCGATCGAGCAGGCCGATAGTGACCATCTCCGAGCGGATCAACTGGTTGCGGGTGTCGAGCAGGATGACCCAGATCTCCTCCTGCCGTTTTTGGCGAAACTTCTCCCGCATATGCCCGGCGGCCTGCTCGGGGGTGGTGATTTTCGGTTTATCGCCCTGCTTGTACTTGGCCAGGCGTTCAGCCAGGGCGAAGGTCGCTTTCAGGTCGGCTGCCTTTGCCGGCCCGATGCCATGGACCTGTTCGAGCTCGGCCGGACTTGCCTGGGCCAGGAGCAACAGGCTGTTGTCGAAATGCTGGAGCAGTTCCCGCGCCAGGTCGAGTGTTGACTTGCCGGTCGGTCCGGTTCGCAGGACGATAGCCAGAAGCTCGGCGTCCTTGAGGACATCGGGCCCGGACTCGAGCAAGCGTTCTCGTGGCCGTTCATGGCTTGGGAGGCTTGAGATGAGATATGATTTACTGGTTTCGTCGAAGTTCATTTTGTAGTCGGTTTTAATCTGATCAGGATATGACCGAAGCGGGAGAGCGATACTATACTTCCGGTGCGGCCGGTAGCAATCGGCGACAAATTTTCTTTAAAACTTTCCCGGAGAAGGCCCAATTGGAGATTTTTTTATGTATTTTATGGCAGTCCTTCCCTCCCGTCACGGGAACTTTGACCAAAAATGGCCATTTTCTAAGAAAAATTTATCGATAATGGTTGACTTTGCTAAAAAAATGCACTATTTTTCCAATTCAAGCTTCAAGTCAAAGGACGTTTTTCCCGATTAAGCGAATTTTTCTTAGATTTCCGCCGTTGTGAAAAAAAGTGGAGTGATAAAATGAATGCTGCAACAAGAACTGGCGCTCAGGCAATCATCGATGGCCTCCAACAGCAGGGCGTGGAGTACGTATTCGGATATCCCGGCGGCGCGAACATGCCGCTTTTTGATGCTTTGCTGGATTCTCCGCTTAAGCTGATCCTCGTGCGCCACGAACAGGGCGCCACGCACATGGCCGATGGCTATGCCCGCGCGACGGGTAAGCCCGGGGTTGTTTTTGTCACCTCCGGACCCGGTGCGACCAACGCGATCACTGGAATTATGACGGCACAGATGGATTCCGCGCCGCTGGTGGTGATCTGTGGGCAGACAGTCGTCAGCAACCTTGGTCTCGACGCTTTTCAGGAGGCGGACGTCTCCGGCATCTCTTACCCGGTCGTCAAGCATTCTTACCTTATAAGGAATGCGAACGACACGCCGCGCGTCATGCGTGAAGCTTTTTATCTGGCGGAGACCGGCCGGCCGGGGCCGGTGCTGATTGACATGCCCAAGGACATTGCATTGGCACCGGTGACGCTCGATTCCGGCAGTGAAATGCACCTGCCTGGCTACACCATCCCGACCCACGGCGACTCCGATCAGATCGCAACGGTGGCCCAGTGCCTGCACGAGGCCAAGCGCCCGGTGCTGCTGGTTGGTCACGGTGCCCTGATATCGGACGCCGGCAAGGCGGTTCGTCATTTGGCAGAGCGTATGCAGATTCCGGTGACGACGACCCTGTTGGGCAAGGGGGCCTTTCCCGAAACGCATGATCTCAGCCTGGGAATGCTTGGCATGCACGGCACCGCCTATGCCAACAAGGCGGTGATGAACTGCGATCTGATCATGTCGATAGGTTCGCGCTGGGACGACCGCATCATCGGCAAGGCCGACGAATTCTGTGACGGCGCGGTCAAGATCCATATCGACATCGATGCTGCCGAGTTCAACAAGCTGATCACGATGGACTACTGCATTCACGGCGACGCCCGCCTGGTGGTCGAAGAGCTCAACACCATGTTGCAGCCTGGAGATACCGAGACATGGCTCGCGGAGGTCGCCAAGTTCAAGCGCCAGTTCCCGTTGTCATTCAAGAAGAAGGGTGGCCTCAAAGCGCAGAGTGTGCTGTACGAACTTGACCAGTTGGTCGGTGGCGACGCGGTGTATACAACCGACGTTGGGCAGCATCAGATGTGGGCGGCGCAGTTCTGTCGAACCACCGAGCGCAACCACTGGATCAGTAGTGGCGGTGCCGGTACCATGGGGTTCGGCTTCCCCGCCGCGATCGGTGCGCAACTGGGTTTTCCGGGCAAAACGGTCATTGCCGTTGTGGGAGACGGTGGTTTCCAGATGACCATGGCCGAACTGCCGACCGCGGTGATTAACAAGTTGCCGGTCAAGATTCTGATCATCAACAATTCCTACCTCGGCATGGTACGGCAGTGGCAGAATATTTTCTTCGACAACCGTCTGTCGGGCGTCGAGTTGGAAGGCAACCCTGATTTCGTCAAGCTGGCCGAAGCCTGTGGTGCCAAGGGGTTCCGCATCAAGCGCAACGCCGATATCAAGCGTGTACTGCAGCAGGCGCTCGACTACAACGATGGCCCGTGCGTCATCGATGCCGAGGTCGAGAAGGAGGACAACGTCTTCCCGATGATCCCGTCAGGCGAGCCGTATTCTTCGATGCTGCTGGAGAATCCCCGTACCAAGCTGGCGCAGCCGCGGGGCAGCACTTGATTCTCTGTCCCGATCACCGAACATCGCAGCACCGGCCGCGCGTTGGTGTTGTTTTCGTAAAAAGGAATTCATCGAATGGCTCGTGAAGATTCACATTCCATCAGTCTGCTGGTCAACAACAAGCCCGGCGTCTTGATCCGTATCTCTCTGGTGTTCGCGCGGCGCGGATACAACATCGACAGTCTGGTCGTGTCGCCGGCGCACAATCGTCAGTTCTCGCGAATGAGCATAACGGCTTCTGGCGATCTCGAGACGCTGGTGTTGATCCTGGGTCAGCTCAATAAGCTGGTCGATGTCATCCATGCAACCGATCATACGGGCGATGTCGTTGTTCAGCGCGAACTGGCTTTGATCAAGGTGGAATGCCCGACCGAGCGTCGCACCGAAGTACTGCAGATCTCGGAACATTTCAAGTGCCAGTCCGTCGACATCAGCGATACGACCCTGTTGCTGGAGGCTACCGGCAACTCCGACAAGCTCGATGCGCTTGAGTTAATCCTCGAAAAGTACGGCATCGTCGAAATTGTCCGCTCCGGCAAACTGGTGATGGCCCGCGGCGCCAGCGCGACCTGAGTTGTCTCGAACAACAGAGGTTCCGCCATTCGCAATCCCATTGCCCGCGTTGTCATAGAATTCGACACCGGCGAGCCTAATGCAACAAGCTCAACGTCTTTGCTCTACGGTAAAGACCCGGACGGCGTTCTCAAAATCATCGCCACCCGTCCAAAGCAATCCCCGGTGATTCGAGTCAGAGCCGCACCTCGGGGATACCTTTTGCCGTGACTTGGGAACATGAGCGACACGTCCCTGCGCGAGCTTGCCCCAAGCCACCGGCGCACGGAGACATCGTGGAACTATTATTGCAGGCGCCAGTGTACGGTCGTATGTTGCTGTTTTGCACCTGAATCCAACGCCCAACTGCCATGACACCCGCCGTACAAATCAGCAAGCTCGACAAGCGTTACCCCGACGTCACGGCGCTCGACAGCATTGCCCTGGAGATTCAGCCCGGCGACTTCTACGGTCTCCTTGGGCCCAATGGCGCCGGCAAGACGACAACGATCAATATCCTCGCCGGTTTGTGCAACAAGACTGCCGGCGATGTTGCTATCTTCGGGCGCGACATCGTCAACGACTACCGTGACTGTAGACGTCTCGTCGGTCTGGTACCGCAGGAATTCAACTTCGACGTCTTTGTTCGCCTTAGGCATATGCTGGTCTTTCAAGGTGGTTTTTTCGGTCTACCCAAGCGTACCTGCGAAGCCCGCGCCGACGAACTGCTTGCTGAGTTCGACCTGAGTGACAAGGCTGAAACCCAGTTGCGCAATCTGTCCGGCGGCATGAAGCGCCGCGCAATTATCACCCGAGCCCTGATGCACCGACCGAAGATTCTGATCCTCGACGAACCCACTGCCGGCGTCGATGTCGATTTGCGCCGTTCGCTTTGGCAGTACCTCCGCCAGCTCAACGCCGAGGGCACGACCATCCTGCTGACGACGCATTACATCGAAGAAGCCGAGGCGCTCTGCGACCGCATCGCCATCATCAACGAAGGTTGTATCGTTACCGTCGATACGACCCGCAACCTGGTGGCGCGGCTGACCACGGAATCGGTGCACATCACCCTGACTGCACCGCTCACTAACGGTATGCTCGAGAAATTCGAGGATCTGCAGATCGAGGCGACCGATGGCAGCAACGAACTCACCGTGACCTTCGATCGACGGCAGACGCCCTACCACAGCATCCTTGAACGCCTGATCTCCGCTGGTATGCGTATCGACAATATCCGGCCGGTCGGCAACCAGCTCGAGCAAGTTTTCGTAAGCCTTACCAAATAATGAACATCAGTGACGAAGACATTTACGCCCCGAAACTGACGTGCGGTAATCTCGTTGGTTTCACAACACTCGTGATGCGCGAGTGCCACCGGTTTCTACGGGTCTGGAATCAGACGCTGATTCCGCCGCTGATCACGACGGTGCTGTACATCCTGATTTTCGGCTATTCCCTGGGCTCGCGCATCCCCGAGGTGCAAAATGTCCGTTACATGGAGTTCCTGGTACCCGGCCTGGTGATGATGGGCGTCATCAGCGGCGCCTATCAGAATACCTCGTCGTCCTTGTATATCGCCCGGTTCCATGGCAACATCCAGGAACTGCTGGTGTCGTCAATGTCGTCGTTCGAGATCGTGCTCGGCATTATCCTGGGCGGGGTCGCCCGTGGCATCTGTACCGGTATCATAGTTGCTGCCGTTGCCGTCCTGATGGCCGGTGTTGAAATCCAGCATCTGCCGACCGCTCTGTTTTTCATTGTCGTCGTGTCGATAGCCTTCGCAAGCTTCGGGTTTTTATCGGGATTGTGGGCCGAGGATTTCGACCGGCTGTCCATATTTCAGACGTATGTGCTGACGCCACTCACGTATCTTGGTGGTGTCTTTTTCTCCGTGGACATGCTGCCCGTGCTTTGGCAGAAGATTGCTATGGCCAATCCGATTTTGTATTTCGTCAACGGCTTGCGATACGCTTTTCTCGGGATTAGCGACATTTCCCTGCCGGTGGCGATAGTCACCGTCCTGTTTGCCGCAATTGTCCCGTTTGTAGGTTGCTGCGTGTTGTTTCATCGCGGCTACCACATCAAAACGTGACCTATCTGTACAACGTCTGGGATGTTATGCTGTCGCTGGCGCCGTGGCTGCTGCTGGGCACGCTGGCCGCGGGGTTGCTGCATGTGTTTCTGCCGCTGGACCTGATCCGACGCCATCTTGGGACTGCCTCGACAGGCAGTGTGGTCAAAGCGGTCATGCTCGGCGTGCCGATGCCGCTTTGCTCGTGCAGCGTTATTCCTGCAGCATTGGGCATTCGACGCGAGGGCGCCAGCCGGGGTGCTGCCCTCGGTTTCATGATCAGCACGCCGCAGACCGGCGTCGACTCGATTCTGGTAAGCGCCTCGTTCCTTGGCTGGCCGTTCGCCATCTTCAAGGTCATCAGCGCCTTCGTGACCGGCTTGATTGGTGGTCAGCTCGCGGACCTGGTGACGAAATCGATTCCGCCGTCCGACGCCGTGACGGCGGTGGCTTCTACCGTCGCGCCCGAATCAAAATTGCGGCGAATTTTGGACTATGGCATCGGCGATCTGCTTTATATGGTTTGGCGCTGGATCGTTTTTGGTATCCTGGTTTCGGCATTGATCACGACCCTGGTGCCGTCCGATTATTTTGCGGGCTCCGCAGTGGGGTCGTTATTGCCTGCGCTGATCCTGGCGTTGCTGATTGCGCTGCCGCTGTACGTCTGTGCCACGAGTTCCGTGCCGATCGCCGCAGCGCTGGTGCACGCGGGATTCCCCACGGGCGCGGCCCTGGTTTTTCTGATGGCCGGACCGGCGACGAATATCGCTACGATCGGGTCGGTCTATCGCGGTTTCGGTGCCCGTGTGCTCGGCGTCTATCTTGCAGTGATCATCGTTGGCAGCGTCGGACTGGGATATGTTTTTGCCTTCGTTGTCCCAGAGACGGCGGCACCTATAGCGCATGCGCCTGCTGACGGCGGCTGGATTGCCGCTATTGCTGCGTGTGTGCTGAGCGCGCTGCTGTTGTGGTTCGCAGTTGGTGACACACGCAGCTGGTTAAGGCGCCGGCACGGGGGAGCTGGGATCCAGCTGCTGGTCGACGGCATGGCCTGCCAGGGATGTGTCCGCAAACTGGAGGCTGCCATGTCTGCTGTAGCGGGCGTTCGAGGCATTCGCGCCGATATCGAAACCGGTGTTGTGGAAGTTTTTGGCACTGACCTGGAGCGAGCACAACTGGACGCTGCAGTGCAGGTTGCGGGCTTCGCGATCCGACTGTGAAATCTGGCGGCACGAAAGTAAGCGTTGAAAAGCAGCCCGACGGTCACCGCTTTTGCGAGCCGCGATTTAAGGCAGGAATACGCTGTACCGCAGCACCTATGGCATTAAATTGGAACCGGACGTATATTGGCCGGTCTTAATCGGCACCAGTATTTTTCGAGGTTGCCCCTTCCGCAAATGAATATGGAAGGATTAATCGCGTGAAGTACCAGTTTCTTTCAGTCCGTTGACTGATGTATTTCGCCCAGCCTGCGAACGCTCCTGACGAGAGATAACATATGTCTTTCCTCCTCCTGCTAGCCCAAGGCACACCGCCCTCAGGCGGTCCGCCTGTTGCACCTGATCTCGACACCGTACCGTTCACTCAGATCATTCAGGACGGTGGCTGGACAATGTATATACTCATCGGCATGTCCGTGCTGACGACGATAATGGTGTTTTACTATCTGCTGTCGCTGCGTTTCAATGTGATCGTACCGCAGCGCTTTCTGTTCAATGCCGAAGAGGCTGCCACCGAGGGTGATGCCGAGGCGTTGTATGAGATCTGCCGACGCAGCAGGAGCCCGGGCGCGGGTATACTTGAACCGGCGGCGCGTCTCATGACGGAGCATCCCGAAGTGGATTACGCCGCCGTCCGCGACGCCGTGGAAGACGCCGGCGGCCGCCAGGCGGGCCTGCTGTGGCAGCGCATCCAGTACCTCATGGACATTGCTGTCCTCGCGCCGATGGTTGGCCTTTTCGGTACTGTTCTGGGTATGATCGAGGCCTTCGTCAGTCTCAAGGAAAATTTTGGTTCGGTGAAACCCATCGGCTTGGCAAGTGGCGTGTCAAAGGCTTTGCTGACGACTGCCGGCGGTCTCATTGTGGGCATTGTGGCGATGATCCTGTTCTCCTATTTCCGCGGGCGGGTGACGCGCATAATGTCGCGCCTGGAGGCCTCGTGCAATTTGGTGCTGCAGCACATATTCTTCCATCCCGAGCGCATGGCTGATGCTGCCAAGAATAAGGCGAAGGCGGACGACGAATGAACTTTCGCAAGAATCTCCAGGAACGTGAAGTCGGCTTCCAGATGGCGCCGATGATTGACGTCGTTTTTCTGCTTTTGATTTTTTTTATGGTCGCTTCGATTTTCGCGGAATGGGAAACGAAAGTCGGTATCGAAGTGCCGACGTCCCAGACCGGCGCCCAGGCGAGTCGACAACCCGACGAAATTATGATCAACGTCGATGATGAAGGCCGGTACTTCATTAATTCGATCGAGATGTCGTTGCTGCGCATTGAGGGTCTGCTGCAGACGATCGGTGAGGAGCATAAGAGCCCGCCGGTGATCATCCGAGCCGACCGTAAAACGCACCACGAAAAGGTCATAGGGTTGCTCGACACCTGCCGCAAAGTCGATATCTGGAACGTCTCGTTCGCGACTTTGCCCGAAGAGAACCAGCCGTAGAATATCCCGGGCCTGACCGCAGGCAGCAAGTATGTCGCAAGTCATTGCAGAGATTGTTCGAGCCGCGCACCAGAGACTGGTTCTTTGCCTCGCCGCTAGCTGTTGCCTGCTGGCGCCCGCCATGGAGGCCCAGGAACCGGCGCCGGATGCTCTGCCGCCGGCCGCTATCGAGCCACTCGATACAGCCGACGACGAGTCCTGGCGCAGCCAGGCCGAGAACAAAGCCAGCATTGCCGATGGCATGTTCCGCCGGGGCTGGTACGAGATGGCGGCGCGCGAATACCTCGAGTTGATAAAGAGGTATCCCAAGTTCGAGGGCCTGCCGCGGGCCTATTTCAACTGGGCGGAATCCCTGCGTTACGAGCAGGAGATCGACCAGGCACTGACCGTGTACAACCAGCTTCGCCACCGTTTCCCCAGCCACAAGCTCAGCCACCAGGCCATTGTCAATGTGATGAGCCTGCGCCTCGATAAGGATGATCCCGAAGGCACCCTCAAGTTGCTGCAGGAAGCCAAACCCGAGGAAATGGCACAGCCTGTCCGTGAAGCGCTCCACTACCACGCCGGCGTCGCCTACAGCAAAACTGGCAACACCGACGCGGCGAAACGGGAATTCACAAAAGTGGCGACCCTGCCGCTGGGCGATGACCCGCGCTTTCGTATCTATGCGCGGTTGTCGCTTGCCTACATCCACCGGCACCTTGGAGAGCTTGAGGCAGCTGAGAAATTTTTCGAGGAGCTGTCAGACTTTGCTGACACACCGATGAAGCTGCGTCAGGAAGTGATGTTTCGACTGGCCTCACTGGCGACTTTGCAGAAGGCGGATGAAAAGGCCGTAACGCGTTACCGGACCCTGATCGACCGGTATTCAGCCGGCGATTTTACCGACCAGGCCCGCATCAACCTTGGCTGGACATTGCTGCGCCTTGGCGAGCGGTCTCAGGAAATCATCGAGCTGTTCCAGGACGCTAAACAACAAGGGCCGGACGCCCTCTACCTGCAAGGCGTCAGCTGCAAACATCTCAAGCGATATGAGCCGGCACTGGCCTTTTACGACAGGTTGGCGGCGTTTGGAAAATCGGAATATTACGAATTTGCCGAGTTTGATGCCGTCGAGTGCCTTTACCACCTTGATCGCCATGAGCTATGCATCGAGCGTGCACGCAGTTTCGTCAATGATTACCCGCACCACAAGCAGACCGCCAACGTTTTTTATTTCATGGGCCAGAGCCACGCCGCGCTTGATCAGCTGCCTGAAGCCGCGACTGCTTTCGAGACGGCGCTCGAACGGTTTTGGGGCAAGTGGCAGTACCAGGAGGATGCGGTGATGATTTTGGCGGACATATATATCCGTTCACGTGAACTGAAGAAAGCGGCGGAAACCTACCGGCGGGTCATGAAGATCCCTGCCTCGAAACGGCATTTCGAGGCGCTCTATGCTGCTGCGGAATGCGCGATTCACGCTGATAATCATGCCCAGGCCTTCAAGGATCTGAACCTGTTGTACGAAACTTTTGAAAACCATGAGAAAGCACCGGAAGTGTTGCTGCAGATGGCCGAACTGAAAATACAGATTGGCGAGCCCGAAAAAGCTATTAATATTCTCGATCGCTTTCTCGAGAAGTATCCCGAGCACGAACTCGTGCCCCGCGCCCGGTACCGACGTGGCAGTGAACATTACCGGCAGGGGCGCACCAACGAAGCGATTCGTGACTTCCGGCTGTGCGTTGGTGTCCCGACGTTCAACGAGCGTAATCTTGCCAGACTCTTTCTAGGCTACGCCCTGTGGGAGACAAATCAGGAAGGGGAGGCGCTGACTATTTTCACGGACCTGCTGCAGTCGGAGGAACTGGTTGGTGATTTCGTACCCGAGTTGCTGGCGCAGATCGGTGGGCGTTACATGGAGCTTAATAATTTCGCCTCTGCCGAGACAGCTTACACGCTCCTAGCCCAGAGCGATGAATCCGGCGACCGGCTTACCGGTTCGCTGGGCTTGGGCAAGCTGGCGTTCCAGCGACAGCAGTGGGATCGGGCCTATGACCAGTTCAAGCTTATCCGCGATCAAACCGATAAAACATCGCATTTTCACGCTACCGCCATTGCTTATCTCGGCGAGATCCTGCGGCAGCTTGGACGCGAAGACGAGGCGTTCATCGTGCTCAAAGACGCGATCGACATGAAGATCCAGGATTTGCGGGCCAACACGATTGCCTATCTGGCCATTGCCCGGTTGTATTACAAGCGGAACAAGCTTAAGGCTGCCATGAGCCATGCGTGTTTTGTGTGGTTCCGCTGTGACGACCAGGTCTACACGCCACTGTCGATGCTTTTTACCATCGAGATGCTGCTCAGCGACAATGCTCAGGAGAAAGCGATGATGACGTATAAGGAGTTATCGAGCCGCTATCCCCTGGTCTTGCGTACATACCAGAGCGACCCTCAGCATGCCGAACTGTTCGCGAAGCTGAAGGATATCGAGGCGGCACCGGATCCGTAGAAGATCAAGGGAGAGAATAGCGCAGCGCCCCTTGGGGCCTGACGCTTAATTCTCAGGGACCTCAAGCTTGCGAAACGGCACCTCGCTGGACGGCATGAAGCGGCCGAGATCTTTCTCCTGCAGCGGTTGCAGCGTTGACTCCGGCGGGGCCGTGGCGATGTCGAGGTTGCGGTCGATTACGAAGAATGAGAGCGTCAGCACCGTAATCACTGCGAAGATCGCAACCATCGACCACTTCACTGCCATGGAAAAACGCTCCTCCCCGTTTGTTGACGGCGGGTCCCTGTCGATTTGCTCGAGCCCGGCGTGGGGCATTTTGCTCTGGGGCAATGCTGAGGCGTATTCGGCCAACAGTGCGTCTGCCCGGATATCGTAGTGGCGGCACAGGCTTTTGATGTATGACTTCACATACACCGCTGCCAACGGCGTTTCGTTGATGGTTTGCTGCTCCAGGGCGATGATGTAGTCACTGCGAATCCGTGTTGCCTCTGCCACTTCCGAGACGCTCAGGTGCAGGCGCTCCCGTGACTCGCGTAGCTTGTGGCCAACACTT
Organism: uncultured Lentisphaerales bacterium; assembly: GCA_964460215.1. Taxonomy (GTDB): domain Bacteria; phylum Verrucomicrobiota; class Lentisphaeria; order JABSQK01; family CAJWLW01; genus CAJWLW01. The sequence goes on along the minus strand of CAYWQM010000001.1, from coordinate 41,828 downwards.
TTCCTGCCGTCGCCTGCCGACACCGCTGCCTCCGGCGCCAAGTCGGCGTTTGCCGAAATCAATGCGCTGTAGTTTTCGTCATCCTAAGACGAAATTGATTTTTTTTCAGCTTTGTCGGCTGATGTTTTCAGCACGAACGGTGCCTGCTCCGGCTGGGGATCCACAGCACCGTCGAAATCCGCTGCGATCTCTGTAGCCGTTCGTTCTTCGGCGTCCACAGCTTCAGGGATCGGGAACTCCGAGGTTTCCGATTCTGCCGGCACAGAAGCGCCTGGCTTGACAAAGTAGCCGGCTTCGGGTTCTGTGAACTCTGCAGCTTCATCCGGCTCGACGAAGTAGCCGGCTTCAGGTTCTGTGAACTCCTCCGCGGTCTCAGCTTCGGCCGGTGGATCGGTGGTGCCGTCGCAGGCAAGGTTGTGCAGGGTGGCGGCGAGTTCCTCGAGAGAAGAGACGGGTGTGCCGGTTGCGTTGTTGTCGGCTTCGCAGGCGCCATTAAAATCAGGTTCTGAGGCAGGCTGTGATACCTGGATGCCAGCACCGGTCTCCGCGAAAGCGGTATCGCTTTTCTCGCCGGCGATTTTGACGTCGTCGGGGTCTTTCTGCGAGATTGGCGATGTTATGTCGAGAGCAATGCTGGTTTCCCCTTGGTAAGGCATGATTTCATCGATGTTCTGCATCGTTATCGCTTCCGGTTGCGTTGGCACCGTCGAAGCCACTGAGTCCATGTGGTTCAGGTGCTGAACGATCGGTTCCTCGTCAACGAGCGTGTCTTTGCTGGGTTCGTCCCAGGGCAAGCTTTGCTGTTTCAGTGCTTTGCGCATGTTCCGTCTGTTGGTTGTCGAGTCAAGGCTGGAGGAGGGTTATCGGGAAATTGTATTCAAGTGTCGGCACCGGCGGCGGCTACGGTTTCTGTGTCGATGAGAATCTGTCGTGGTGCAGTGCCAACCTGTGGGCCGACAATGCCACGCTCTTCAAGCGTCTCGATAACCACGGAGGCCCGGTTATAGCCGATTCTAAGCTTGCGCTGGATGTGGCTGGTGGTAGCGCGGCGGTCCTGCAGGATGATTTGAATAGCGCGTTGCACAAGCTCCTCGTCGCTGTCGTTGGCGGCACTGCCGGCATCGGCATACTGGGCCCCGACGAAGGCGCTTGCTTCCCCAGTGGGCGCCAGGGGAGCTTCGCCGGCCGCTGCCGCGGCTTCCGCTGTCACGATGCCTTCCAGGTCCGGGCTTGAGAAGATGTCGTCGATAAATGCCGGCATCGCCTGGGCCGAGACGAAATCAACCACGCGCTCGATGTCTTCATCTGCAGTCAGGGCACCCTGTGTGCGCGAAAGGCGCGGGCCACGCGGCGCCTTGAACAGGGCGTCGCCGCGGCCAAGCAGGGTTTCGGCGCCTTTGCCGTCGAGGATGGTGCGCGAGTCCGCCAGGGACGTGACCTGGAAGGCTATGCGCGTCGGGAAGTTGGCTTTGATGATTCCGGTAATGATGTTGACGCTCGGGCGCTGGGTCGCGATCACGGTATGGATACCTACGGCACGGGCCTTCTGCGCGATACGTGCCAGAGCCGTCTCGACTTCGGCCTTGGCGGTCATTATGATGTCGGCCAGCTCGTCAATGATGACGACCAGGTACGGCAAGGTGTTCGGGATCGGATTGCCCTCGTCGTCCAGCACCGGTTCATCGGGGATCTTTCGGGTGTTGTAGGAGCTGACGTTGCGAACGCCCGCTTTCGACAGGACCTGATAGCGCCACTCCATCTGACTCAGCGTCCAGCGCAGCACGACCGGTACTTTCTGTGGCTCAGATACGACAGGGCTGACGAGGTGCGGCAAGGTTTCGTAGCCTTTGAATTCGACGACTTTCGGGTCGACCATGATCATCTTCAACTCGTCCGGGCGGAAGCGGAAGAGCAGACTCAGGATCAAGGTGTTCATGCACACCGATTTACCGCTGCCCGTAGCCCCGGCAATCAGCAGATGCGGTGCCTCGGCCAGGTCGAGGATGACAGGCTGGCCGCTGATGTCTTTGCCCAGCGCGATCGGTATTGCTGCTTTGCTGTTCAGCCACGCCGGATTTTCCAGAAGTTCGCGGAACGTCACCGGCGCCGAAGTTGCATTCGGCACCTCGATCCCCACCGTGTCGCGCCCGGGGATGGGTGTCATGATGCGCAGGCTTTCGGCCTTCAAGGCCATGGCTATGTTGTTTTGCAGGCTGCTGATTTTCTCCACACGCACGCCTGGCGCGGGCTTGATTTCGAACAGCGTTACACGCGGCCCACTGGTGGTTTCGCCGACGGTGCCGTCGATGCCGAAGCTGTCGAGCGTTTCCTGTAGGATTTCTTTCTTGGCAGAAATTTCCCGGGGGCTGACGGTAACAGCCTTCGTGTTCTTGCCGGGGGCTGCCTGCTTCAGAAGCTGCGGTGTAGGCAGTTTGTAGTCAACCGGCGTGGTGCCGGCGATTGGTGACTGGCGCACGGGTCGCTCCGTTGGCGCTGGCCCCTGAACGTCCGGCCAGGCAGTGTCGGTAGTGGGCAGGATCGGTTCGGATTCGGGAGGCACTTCCGCCTTCGTCAGCTCGTCGTCCTCGGCTCCGGCTGCCTGGATTGCCATCTCCGGATCGGGGAGGGCGTCCGGTTCGGCCCATTCCGGTTCGGCTTCACCCTTGAACACGGCTGCGTCGGGATCTTCGATTTCTAATGTTTTCCCGCCAGTTAGCTTAGCCGGTTTGTCACGCTTTTTCTTCGCTGTACGTGCCTGTTTGGCGGTTTTGCGCCTGAGCAGACGGCGCCACCAGTCGCCGCGCCAGTCGAAGTAGCCGATGGTCGTCAGGCCGACGACGATCATGGCAACGGAGATGATGCTGCATCCGGTCGGGTGCACTATATAGGACAGCCAGCCGCCGTTGCTGTCGAACCAGGGCTCACAGAACCGCTGGCCCAGCACGCCGCCCGGCGTTTCGGCAATATTCAATTGTGCCGCGGCGGCCGACAGGAAGCCCGGAAAATTGCCGAGCAGCAGGGAAAGGCCGAAGATAGCGGTGAAAACAGCCGCGAAATAAACCCCTGTCACAGGACGCAGTCCACGCCTTGCCAGGCGCATGGTGATACACGTGAGAAGCAGGGCGGTAGCCGGGTACGCGGCCATACCGATCCAGCGGATCCAAAAACCCGAGAGCGTTGCGCCGAACGGTCCGATCCAGTTGTTGATGCGGTTGCCATGTGGTCCGATGCCGCCCGCCAGGATATGGATGTCCTCGGCGTGATACGACAGCAGCGACAGCAGCAACAGCAACACGCCTACGGTGAACACCGCTTTGATGAGCAGTCGCACGGCAAAGGCCGTGTCGTCACGTTCGGAAGTCGATGTGGTCTTGGCTTTGTGCGCCATGCCGGACGTTTGATTTCCGTACTTGATTAACTACGTTAGACTGCCGGACGGAGGTGGCTGGTACCGGCCTGAAAAAACACCAATTCGAACTGCCTGGCCGAGGCCGTGAGGCATTTGAGTTGTCGATCGTCAACAGGATGCCGGTGGTCGATACCGGCGTGGTGCCGGTCGGATTCCTGATGGTGGCGGCTGACGGAAGATTAGGTTACTATAGTTCGGTGGCGCGGAATTGCGCAAGCAGTTTGAGGTTAAGTTGCAGGAGATTTATCCACTCACATTCGTGTCGTTACAGGAATCTCAGCCATGGGGCGGCGAAGACAGCCTGTTGCAGGAACAATATCCGCACAAAAATATAAATGCAACAAACGTCGGTAATTGCTGGCATATAGTCGACGACGGCACCCGCCAGAGCGTTGTCGATAATGGTTCCCTGACCGGTCGCACCCTGCGCCAACTGGTAGAAGCGGACCCGGTCACTCTTGTTGGCAGTCGCCATCAGGCGCATCAGCCGTTTCCATTGCAGCTGCGCTTTGCCGGTACCGCCCAGCCGTTGCCGCTCTCGGTGTATCCGTTGAAGCCGCCCGGTGTCAGCGACACCAGTACCAACACGCAAATGTGGTATATACTGGCAGCAGAGGCGGACGCTTCCGTCAGTGTCGGGATTCAGCAGCGTTATACCCAGCATCAGTTTCTCAGTCGCATCGACAGCTCGAACCTGGGTGAACTGATACAGAAATTTCCAGCCGAGCCGGGCGATGCGTACTTCGTTATTCCCGGCCGTATTCATGCCCTCGGCGCGGGGCTTCTGGCGCTTATCGTTCAGTGCAACGGCACGATGCCACTGACTATTCGCAAGGCCGACGGCTCACTGCCCGATCCACCGCTCGACCGGCAGACGATCCTCGAGAGTATCGATTTCCAGAATCGCTCGGTTTCTCGGATTCGCGGCGAGAGCAGCGACATCAAGCTTAATCGCAAGGTGCCGCTGATCACGCATTGTACGGAGTTCATCGTCGATGAGGTCCGCCTGATCGAGGAAATGCACGACCGTGCCGACGGCACGACCTTCCACCTGCTCACGCCGCTTGACCGGGCAATCTCGATCAGCTGCGCCAACGGCGCGACCTGTGAGGCCGGGCCGGGCCGCACGGTACTTATCCCGGCGGGGCTCGGTTACTACAGCATCCGCCCGCCTGCGCCGCCCGCGAGGTTGCTGCGAACGGTGCTAAACTGAGTGTGTTGTGTGTGTGGGGGGGATGCCATTCCTGATGGCAGCTCGGATGCCCTTCAGAGGCAGACGCACTGCGAGAAATCGATTGTCGGATTAATGGTTTCATTTAGGGGCGAATTCCGCTGTCACCGAGCAATTTGATTGCATTGACTTTTTCCGGGTGCAAGATAAGTTCAAATTCATAAAGACGAACCGTGGGAGGCGTGTGTTCACGCACCGGTTCCTCATCTATGCCGACTGACACAAAGGAGCACGTGGAACATGTCAGAATTCACCTATACCGCCCCCGATGAAATCCGTAACCGGGCTTATTTCAAGAGTCTCGACGAGTACCAGGCGCTGTACGACGAGAGCTATGAGAATACCGATGAGTTCTGGGCTAAAATCGGCAACGAATACATCGACTGGTTCAAGCCGTTCGACAAAGTGCGCGAGTACAATTACCACGACGCGGAAATTAAGTTCTACCTCGGCGGCAAAACCAACATCTGCCACAACTGTGTCGATCGCCACCTCGATTCGCGCGGCGACCAGACCGCGATCATATGGGAAGGCAACACGACCGACGAGGACAAGAAGATCACTTTCCGCGAGCTGCACGTGGAAGTCTCGAAGTTTGGCAACGTCCTGAAGGCGAATGGTGTCAAAAAAGGTGACCTTGTCACCCTCTATATGCCGATGGTACCCGAATTGGCCATTGCCATGCTGGCCTGCGCCCGTATCGGCGCTGTGCACTCGATTGTTTTTGGTGGCTTCTCTGCCGACTCCCTCGGCGGCCGCATCGACGACTGCCAGTCCGCTGTCGTTGTCTGCTCGGACGGTCTGTACCGCGGCCCGAAGCAGGTGCCGATGAAGGCGACCGTCGACGACGCGATCAAGGATCTGCCGGTAGTCGAAAAGGTTATCTGCCTCAACCGCACCGGCGAGGACGTGCCGTGGACCGAGGGTCGCGATGTCTGGTGGGCCGACGAGATGGCCAAGGTCGACGCCGATTGTCCGTGCGAGGAAATGGACGCGGAAGATCCGCTGTTCATCCTGTACACCTCCGGTTCGACCGGAAAGCCGAAGGGCGTGCTGCACACGACCGCCGGTTACAACGTCTATACAGCGTTCACGCACAAGAACGTCTTCGATTATCACGACGGCGACATCTACTGGTGCACCGCAGACATCGGCTGGGTCACTGGCCATTCTTACATCGTCTACGGCCCGCTGACGAACGGTGCCACGACGATCATGTTCGAAGGCGTCCCGACGGCGCCGGATGCCGGCCGCTTCTGGCAAATCTGCGACAAGTGGCAGGTTAATATCTTCTACACCGCACCGACGGCGATCCGCGCGCTGGCCGCTGCCGGCCTCGACTTCGTCGAGCCGTACAAACTCGACAGCTTGCGTCTACTGGGTACGGTTGGTGAGCCGATCAACCCGGAAGCCTGGATGTGGTACTGGGAGAACATCGGCAAGAAAAACGTGCCGATCGTCGACACCTGGTGGCAGACAGAAACCGGTGGCATCCTGATCACGCCGCTACCCGGTGCCACACCGCAGAAGCCGGGATCCGCGACGTTGCCGTTCTTCGGCATCAAGCCGGTCATTCTCGATCCGCAGACCGGTGAGGAACTCGAAGGCGCCTGCTCCGGTGTGCTGGCGATCAAGGAGCCGTGGCCGGGGCAGATGCGCGGTGTGTACGGTGACCCTGAACGATTCAAGAACACCTACTTCATACAGTACCCGGGCTATTACTTCACCGGCGACGGCTGCCGCCGTGACGAGGACGGCTACTACTGGATCACCGGCCGCGTCGATGACGTTATCAACGTCTCCGGCCATCGCATGGGTACGGCCGAGGTCGAAAGCGCCCTGGTGCTGCATGGCGACGTCGCCGAAGCGGCGGTTGTCGGCTGCCCGCACGAGATCAAGGGGCAGGGCATCTACGCTTATGTCACGCCGAACGCCGGTGTTGACGCCAGCGATGAGCTGCGTAAGGAGCTGGTGGCTCTGGTCCGCAAGGAAATCGGCCCAATCGCGTCACCGGATTACATTCAGTTCGCACCGGCACTGCCAAAGACACGGTCGGGCAAGATCATGCGCCGTATTCTTCGGAAGATTGCCGAGAGACAGTCGGACCAGATCGGTGACGTCTCGACCTTGGCCGACTCGGCCGTTGTCGAGCAGCTTGTCGAAGACGCCTTGATCAAGTAGGCGCCGGTTGACTTACGTACGGTTGCAGGGTAGCCTGAGCCATCGCACGGCACCTATGAAAACTGCTGAATTTCGGAGTTTGTAAACGAAGGCCGCGCTTGCGGGGCAATCGTAACATCTTACAACCACACCCCCACAACGGGATCTATAAAACACCATCGGGAGGTATTCCATGGACCGTCGAATCGTCGCAACTCTCTCCGCCCTGCTCCTTGTCTTCGTGACCGGTTGCATGGACGTCACAATGGACATCAAAGTGAACAAGGACGGCAGTGGCGTGCTGACGCAACGAGTCTTCATGGGCGCTGCTATGACAGATATGATGGGTGCTATGGGCGACGGCGATGACGGATCACTGTACGATGTCGATGAGCTGAAAGCAGCAGCCGAAACGATGGGCGACGGCGTCACCTTTGGCGGCGTCGTAGACGTCACCAACAAGAAGGGGGACAAGGGCTTCCGGGCGAGCTACAACTTCCCCGACATCACGGCGATCAACCTGCAGAACGACGATGATACGGGTATGGGCCAGATGATGGAAGGCATGACCTTCGAATTCGAAGGCGGCGAAACAGCCAGGCTTACCATCAACATGCCGGCTAACGAGGCAGGCGGTGACAGCGTCGAAGCTGGTGTTAACATGCAAATGGGTGCTGAACAGATGGCAGGAATGCAGCAGATGTTCGATGGCATGCGCTTCTGGGTCCGCGTTCGTGTCGACGGTACAATCGCAGAAACGAACGCCCAGTACGTCAACAAGAGAAAGACCGGCGTTACTCTGATAAAGATGGATGTCGGTGAGATGGTCAAGAACGCAGAACTGATGGAGAAGCTGGAGGTGTTGGGTCATTCAAGCCCTGCGGCGTTCAAGAAAGCCGCCGGCGATGTTGGCTACATGCGCTTGGAAGGCCAGGAAAAAGTGGTGATTTCATTCAAGTGAGACAACCCGAAGACCTGTATCGCCTACCGGAAAATCCGACGATGATCTTGCGGGACATGATCGGCCAGCGTTTGCGGCAGGCGGTTTCAGCGGCGCCGGCAATGGGCTGCTGATCGAGGCGGAGTAGTTTGGCGGGCCGGCGTTAAAGAGCCGTTGCCCGCTTTTCCCCGCAGATCATGCCTCGCCGTCATTGCCGCGCGGCATTTTATACGGCGCCACGAACAATCCCCGACCGTGCGGGCTGGACTTGCTGCCGTCCGGCCCGAAGGCGCTGGCGCCTGCTGCCAGTTCTGCCTCGTCGACCTTGTGCGGCTTGCGCACGCCCTCTTTTTCCGGAAACGTCTCGATGTGCAGGGATTGTGTCGGGTAGGCAAAATCGACACCAATCTCGGACGCCAGCCGCAGGATCTCGAGATAGATGTTCTGGCGCTCGACGAGCTCGGTTGCCCAGTCCGGCACCTTGAGGAAACAGTAAAGCATGACGTCCAGTGACGAATTGCCGTAGCCGTTGAAGACGACGTGGTAGTAGTCCTTGCGCGTGTATTCATTCGCCTCGACGATGTTCTTGACGCCCTCTAGAAACGCTTCCATTTTCTCCGGCGGCGTGTCGTACGTAAGCCCGAAAAACGCCTTGATCCGACGAAACTCGCGGACGCCCATGTTGTCGATGTCGGCGTTGGCGACCGTGGCGTTCGGAATCGAAATGACGGAGTTATAAAAAGTGCGGACGCGGGTCGAGCGAAACCCGATGTCTTCGACAGTCCCTTCGTTTTCTCCGATCAGCACCCAGTCGCCGATCGAGAACGGACGATCGAGAAAGATCATAACCGAGCCAAAGAGGTTGGCACACATGTCGCGGGCCGCCAGGGCAAATGCCAGGCCGCCCAGGCCGAGCCCCGCCAGCACCGACATGACGTTGATGCCGAGATTCTGGAACATCACCAGGACGCCGATGATAACGATAAAAATCTTCAGAGCCCGATTGATCAGTGGCACCAGATGATCGTCCAGGGCAGAATCTGACCGAGCTGCCAGCGTCTTCAGATGATCCGTCAGCACTTCGGCCAGTTTGTAGATCATCCAGATCATGGCAATGCTCAGGATGACCTGCGCAATTAGCGACATCACTGTCAGCATCGTCCCGGAGAACTGCAGGATACGGAGCGATGCTATCCAGAAAAGGCTTGCTGCGAGCAGGCCGACAGGGCGTTCGATGGCATCGGCGATTTTATCGTCCCACTGGACCTTTGTTTTCGACGTGAAGCGTTTTGCCAGGTGCAGCAGATGCTGGGCAACGACTTTCAGCACAAGTCCGAGGAGGATCGATACAAACAACCCGATCCACTGCCAGTTTGCCACCAGCAAAAATTTTGCCTTGGCCCAGTCGGGGACGTGCTGTGCGACCAACGGTTCGCTGTACAGCGCACCCTGGCCTCCCTCTTCCAGATAGGGATCATCCTTCACCATCTCCCAGTCGATGCGGATCTGCTCGATGGTGTTGCGACTGAACAGGTGCTGGCCCCGGCGGTCGCCGGCATCCACCTGTGTTGTCCAGATGTTTGTATCCTTCAGGCGCCATGACAGCATTGCCGGATCCTCTGGAACCAGTTCGTAATCGATGACGATTATCCGATCGATGATCTCGCGTGTGAGGATCGCGGTTTCCCGGCGATAGTCGGAGGTGATGCCGACCATGCCCTCGAAGTTGAAGCAGCGTACGGCGTCGTTGATCCGCTTCATCTGTTGTTTGTCGTTGTTTTGCACACCTTTCTTGTAGTCGTCCACGGCGTCCATGAAGGTCTGCATCGTGTCGCGTGGATTATCGGTCTTGACCGGCACCAGGCTTGCTGCCCGGGCCGCAGTCGACAACAGAAGCAAGGCAAAAAGATGTAACAGTAGGGAACGCATGATCAAATACTCCTCGATCCGGTTTCAGACACTGAACTTGAACTCGACGATGTCGCCGTCCTGCATGGCATAGTCTTTCTTTTCCTGCACCGCTGAGCCCTTAAAGGTATCTTCGATGGGCGCCTCGGCAAAGGCGCTGTACGGCAGGACCATGGCGCGGATGAAACCGCGCTGAATATCTGAGTGGATGGCGCCGGCGGCATCGAAGGCGGTGGCAGTTTTGGCGATCGTCCAGGCCCGACATTCGTCAGGACCGACGGTAAAGAACACCTGCAGTCCGACCAGGTCGAGGCAGGCTCGCACGATGCGGCTGAACGCCGGTTCTTCGATGCCCAGGTCGGTCATGAACTCGCGTGCGTCCTCCGGTTCTATGTCGGTAAGCTCAGACTCCAGCCGGGCGCACATGGCGGTGAACTGCAGGCTCGGGTAATCGCGTGCGGCTGCGGCCATCAGTTCGTCCATCTTGTCCACCTGGTCTTCACCGACGTTGAGCACGACGAGCATCGGCTTGAGGCTCATCAACTGGTAACCCGACAGTGCCTTGGCCTCCTGCGCGGTGAGCTCGATGTCGCGCAGAGCCTTGCTCTGTTCCAGTGCCGCGCACGCCTTGTCGACCGCCGCCAGCTCCAGGAGATCTTCCTGTTTCTTGCTGATTTGCGCCACTTTACGCAGTTTCTCCGAGCGCTTCTCGAGAGCCATCAGGTCGTTGAGAATGAACTCGCTGTTGATGAACTCCAGATCGCGGGTGGGGTTCACACTGTCCATGGGGTGCGGGATCGAGTCGAAGGTCTGGATCACCAGGCAGAGTGTGTCGGCGCGGCGGATCTCCTCGAGAGCAGCGGTCGAGAAACTATTGCCGGAACCCTCGGTCGACAGCGACTGGGAATCATTAAACTCCAGCGATGCATTGACCTGTTTTTTCGGCTCGTAGATACGGGTCAGATGATCGAGCCGTTCATCCGGTACGAAGACGGTGCCGATGTTGCCGCCTTTCTTTCCCGACATTGCGCCGGTGAAACCGTGTTTGGTCAACAACTCAAAAAATGTTGTCTTGCCGCTGAAAGCGAGACCGACGATACTCATTCGCATGGTTCGGGGACTCCGATTCTGCTGCCGTAACCTGGGCGATTCATGGATATAGCCAGGTCACTGATGCTGTATTGATCCGTCGGAGGAGACGCGCCGGACAATCAAACTTTGGAAAATTCCGATTTCGTTGCGCCACACTCCGGGCACAACCAATCATCAGGCAGATCTTCGAACTTGGTGCTCCCAGCGATGTCGTTGTCGGGATCGCCAAGGTCCGGGTCGTAGATGTAGCCGCAGATTTCGCAAATGTAGGTGGGCATTGATAACTTCCTTTTACCATGCGGGAACAAGAGTTATAAAGTAGTTTCTAATCGTTTAGAAACAAGTAGCTTGCAATCCTTGTTGGGGCCGGTAGACTACCCGCTCCCATTATAATTCCTTCACAAACCCCACCCTTTTCCCTGGAGACATTATGAAGACCCTGTCGATCGCTTTTTCCCTGCTGTTCGCCGCCAACCTGGTCACCGCCGCGGGCGACCAGGACACCGTTGACGTTTCCTACATCATCGGCCACCAGGTCGGAACCAGCCTCGGGCAGTTCAAGGATGACATTGATCGCGACGTGCTCATACAGGCACTGCGCGATGGTATCGACGGCAAAGAATCGAGATTTTCACAGGAAGAGGCGGCCCAGAAGCAGTCCAGCTTTTTCCAGTCCCTGCAGCAGCGGCAGGGACGCGACAACCTGGCGACAGCCGAATCGTTCCTCGCAGAGAACGGTAAGAAAGAAGGCTGGACGACAACTGCCAGCGGCCTGCAGTACATGGTGCTGACACCCGGCGACGGCGCGCAACCCACTGCCGAAGACACGGTCACAGTCCACTACACCGGTACGTTTATCGACGGCAAGGAATTTGACAGTTCGGTGCCCCGCGGGGAGCCCGCGACGTTTCCGCTCACTGGTGTTATCAAAGGCTGGACCGAAGGCGTGCAACTGATGAAGGTCGGCAGCAAATTCCGCTTTGCCATCCATCCCGACCTGGGCTACGGTCCCAGCGGCAATCGCGGTATCCCGCCCAATTCCGCTCTCCTCTTCGACGTCGAGTTGATCAGCATCAAATAAGACATGAATCCGTAACTGCTGATCGTCGTCCTTTGGTTGGAATCAGTCCATACTTCCGACGTTGAGGGTTGAGAACATGTCGGCAGCACAGCGTCAGCGTGCGTGGCTGTATGCGTTGATGTCGTACCGGGTCACCACAATGCGGTCTGCCATCTTGTCGATCGCAGGCTTGTGGGCAACGGGATCGAGCGATGCGTAGATTGCCATGGCTCGGATGTAGAGTCCCAGGGCTTCCGTCAACCTCGCGGTGGCAGCCGCATAGTCCGGTTGCAAGTGAAACGCTTCCTCCCCCAGCGCTTCTGCCAGCATAGCCAGATCCATGGCACCTTCAACCGTGTCGGCAGAGGAATAATGGTCGATCTTTTGACGCAACGCCTGCGTCGCACCGGCATAATTGCGGCTGCGTCGGCTTGATTCGGATAGTGCATCCAACGCCATTCGGCATTTCGTTGTGTCATCCGGGATCAGCGCACACACTTTACGGAAGTGTACGCACGCAGCCTGCGAATCGCGGTCGGCCCACCGCACAATCTCACCGAGCTCCAGATGCGCCTGCGCGCGTGCCGCGGCCGGCGCCGTTGCATCCACTGTAATCGCGTTTAGCGCAGCCGATCGTTGCGCCTTCGGCTGTGTGACCGTCACGGTGACATCGTCAAACCACACATTGCCGATGCCTTCGCCTGAAAGATGAATCCACAACTCGCCGTTGTGCCGGGGGCTCAGTTCGACGGCCAGCGGCTTCCATTCGCCAATTTGCTGTATCGGTCCCACGGATGCTGTCCGGTAATACGGCGGGCTGTTGGTATGCAGGGACATTGTGGCATTAATGGTATCGACATCGCGACGGGCATATGCCTCGACCCGATACATCGGCCCCAGCGGCACATCGGTGAGCATTCGCAACCACAGTGAGCTTTTCCGCTCCGAGTTCGAAATCCGGAGCGCGCCATGACCGGAACGGGTGCGGTCGGTCACGTGCGAACCCGTTGCGGACCAAGTATTTATCCATCCATCACTGCCCTGCTCGAATCCGCCGTTGGCAAGCAGATTTGTCGTCTGCCCGTGCATGGGAAGTCCGCAGACGCTGCTGCCAATCAGGATCAGTAACAGGATCGTTTGTTTCGATATGTTCATTTTATAACCAAAATGTCAACGATAGCCAGCGGCAACGCGACCGTTAGGGTGTTTCGATCTGTGTCGTACGTAAAATCGAGGGGACCGTGCGTCAGCGACGTCACCGTTTTGGGCGGCTGTGTCACGCTAATGCGCAGCTGCACATCCGGCAATGTCTCTTCACCGGCGTAATTCGCCAGCACGACTGCGGTGCCGGCCTCGCTCTCAAGCAGGTCCGCCTCCACCATGGGCACGGAGCAGACCAGTGGGAGATTGATACCGATGCGCGACGGGAAATCCGCAATCAAGCGGCGGTAGGTATCGCGGTATCCGGTGTTTATCCGTCCCCATGTGTGTTTTACGGTCCAGCCGTACGAGCAGCCTGCGAGCGTCGGCACGAAATAGGCCGTTCCCCTGCCGTACTGGTGCTCAATCACGGCCGGCGAGCCATCGTTGAATGTGGCGAGAATATTGGTGTCGGAGGGAGTCGCCACCGTAAAGTTGACTTTCATACCAATGGCCTTGACCTTTTCGCCGGTGTCCTTGAACGTGATGGTGTCACGCGGTTCGTGTCGCGGCAACCCATGGCGCGGGCGGTAATCCTGCAGTTCATCCCGCTCAAAACGGCGATCACGCATGCCGAGCACTGGCAGCAGCACGTCGCAGTCTTGTCCGTACTCGTCTTCCTGCGCGCATAGTGCATCCGTCCACAAACAGCCGCCGTCCTTTACCCACTCGGCGATTCTGGTCTGCGCGCTGCGGCGAAGATTGCGGCAGCTGAGGTAGGCCATCCGATAGTCGTCAAGACGACCGTTCTCGATTTCAAATTCATCGATGAAATCGATCGGAATCTGTTTGTGCAGTAACCCCAAATAGACAAAATGCCCGTTATACAATGTCGCATCCCGATGCACATCAAAATTGTCAGTAGGTAGCGGGTGCTCTCGCCACATTTCATTGCTGCCGGACCAGATCACCGCGATTTCGGCCTTACGCGGTTTGCCGGGGAACAGCACGTCTTCCGCCTTCGCCAGCTTTCTCATGAATCTGGAGACGCCTACTACCTGGCTGCGGTTCTGGGACCAATTGTCGTATGAGGCGTAGGCTGGTCCATAGGAGAAAAGATCGATGTCCTTGACGCCCTTACCGACCACCGACGCGAGTTTGCGCTGAATGATGTGCTCGTTCCCGGGCATTACCATTGCCTGAACGCGCAGATCCCGAAGCATGGCGCAGGAGCGATTCAGGTCCGCGAGATAGGCGTTGAGCTGGATTCCGGAAAAGCTGCCTGGCCCCAGCCAGTCCTCGTTGCAGGTGGCCGTGATGCCGCGCTGGCGCACGAATTCCCAGACGTCCGTACCGCGCATGTCGGTTGCGGCATTGTACCAGGGCTGGCCGAAGTTGATTCGAGTCTGGGCCCATGGCATACGCTTTTCAACTTCAGCCGTGACGATGCTGTACACTCGGGCACTCGCCCAGGTCCAGTACCGCAGCGACCAGTAATACTGCCGGCAGGCAGCGATGTCGTTGCGGTTACTCGGCCGCATGAGCGGCAGCGGCGAATTGCCCGAACCCCAGGGAATGGCGTGTACGCCAGCCCATGTTGTCTGCCCGAAATCCTGTGGCGAAAGCCCCTGTCGTTGGACAAATTCACGGTACCCCGCATCATGGGCCTCGCCACCAAAGACGGGGCCGCTGATCTCGTCGCCCAAATCGACAAACTGAATCATTGGTATCTGTTCCGGATCTTCGTTCTTCAAGCGAATGTACCATAGACCGACGGCGTCCCGGATATTGCGGCGGATATCATCCCACTCGAGAACAGTCATGGTAGGATTGTTCCGGAGCCAATTTGTGAACGATGGTGATTTGGCCGTGGCCCGGGCGAATTCGGGGGTTGTCAGCATCCGTTCCAACTCGGCCTTGCCGATTCTCGGCAGCGCATAGTACGAGGATGCGCGATGGGAGTGGTGCGTACGGACAATACCGGCGCGCGCAGCGGCTTTACGATTTTGGCCCGCCAACCCGGTATAGCCCAATGCGTTGAAGCCGATCCTCTTGATGGTGTCGATCTCGAGATCGATGTACCGTGGATCGGAAAAGAAGTAGCGATAACCCGACAACTGAGCTTCCACCTGAAAATGCTTCAACGCGATCGGCGGCAGGCCGAGCGATTTCACGTGCCGGTTTCGCTCCATGGCATCGTCGAAGAGCAACCGAAAATCCTGGACAAAGGCGAATGGTCCGGCGTCCTGGCGTGCGAAGAATATGCCGGCGACATTTCCTTCGTTCGTTGTGGACAGCGTCTTCAAAATATTGGCTTCCGACGGTGCTGATGCGATATCGAGCTCTGCTGTGATGCGTTCGAAGCGGGCACCGTACAGCGTTTCAAAATGGACGCCGCCGGAAATCACCGTTGGTCTTCCGGTTGCCGGGCTGCCGCTGAAGTCACCGCCGGCATTCAAATCGATCCACGGCGAATGGTCGCCGGGCAGCACACCATCATCGGCGAAATAGGTTTGATTGAAGTATTCCTTTGGTCTGGCAACTCGCGTCTTGACGGTCACGCGGTACTTTTCAATGGTGGGCTCGAGAAGCCGCACCCGGAGGTACTGTGAATATTCCTTGATGCGAAAGACCCGGATATCATCAAAACGCACCCGGCCCTCACCGAACACATACAGCCGCAACTCGTGATCCCCGGCGTCACCAGCGGCGCTGCGAAAAATCGCGCCGAGCTCTCGCCACTTGCTTTTGGGCAGCGTTCGCGACACAGCGCGCCGAGTATCGACCTGCATCCTCGCATGGCTGTCGCCTTCGGTAAGGACCTTTATGGAAATGAAATATCGGCCGCCAGCCGGGACTTGAAAACGCTTGGACAAACAATGCCGTGTTGGACCCGTCCACTTGTCGATCGTTACTGCCAGGGATCTTGTGCCGTCGAACGCGAGATCGTCTTCAGCCATTGTAAGTCCGCCCGTCTCACCCGCGTCCGGCCAATTCGTTAGGCCGGATTCAAAACTTGGATTCGGAATCGGCTGCAGGGTTTGCTCGATCAAGGGATTGGGCTCGGCAAAAATACGATCCGCCGACAATCCGATCAGGCACAGTAGAAGTATTAAGCGTATTTTCATATGGCATTATCCTGACACGCAGTAACATAGCGTATGCCAAAGCGATGTGCGAACACATTGTCGGCGGCCGCACGCCAGGCGCCATCGACGACCAGAAATTGTTGTTTGATTTCGGTACTCACGAGAACCGCGCCGGGTTGCGGGGGAATGCCTCGTAACCACTCATGTCGACGATATCGCCAGCGACTGCCCAGGGTGTTCCGCACTCCGCCGGCAGTTGATTTTTGTCGTAGCCCGCCATGAGAACCTGCCGCAGACCGGTTACCTGCCGGTACTGTTCCGAGTGTTCTTCTTCGAGATTCCCCATTGTGATCAGGTCCGCCGGCCACTGGCAGATGTTCGGCATGGATTCGTGCATGCCGTTGATGCACAGCGTCTGCATGCCGGCCGCCTCGGGGCCGCAGACTATGGAACGATTGCCGGCTACAGCGTCTGCGGCAGCGATTAATTTGCAGGTCGAGTCTCCGCAGGGGTCGCCGTAGGTGTCTATGACCTCGCCGTTGTGGTGGGCAACAATCGAGTTGTCGATCTCGTATTCCACTGTGGCATCCTCGAACTCGTAGTGCCAGATTGGTCCGAGATTTTCTTTGTCGTCGGCAGCGTGGGAGGTATAGAACAGGATTTCGACGCCTTCCGTCGTCATGATCCGCGTCGCTGAGGTGTCGAAGCTGGTGATGTCATTGGCTCGATAAAGTTCAGAGCAGACCGTCGCCGGTGTGGCGCTGCGGTCGACTTCCGGACCGATGACGTAAAGGCTGTTGTGCAGGTAGTGTGCTGTGGCATTGTTGGCCGGGCTGTCCAGCACCCAATCGCCGCCTGGTGTGCGCAGTTGACCGGCCCAGCTGGCACGTTCGTAGTACCCGTTGAAACGGCGCCACAGAGCAATTGTCTTGAGGCGTTTTGGCGCCCCGAAACGTCCGGACATTATATCGGCCTTGAGTTGCTGCACTGGCTCCGAAAACGATGCCTGGAAGCCGATGGCGACGAAACGCTCGGCGGCGTCGCGGGCGGCGATCATCTGTTGCACTTCCTGCCAGGTGGCGCCCAGTGGTTTTTCGCAGAGAACATGACTGCCGTTTTGTAGAGCAACGGTTGTCTGCTGCAGGTGAAACTGGATCGGCGACGCGATAACTGCCAGCTCGGCGCTGTGCTCGGCGTAAAAGGCCTCCAGGTCGTCGAAAACCGGTATGCCTTTCGCCAGCAAGGTGTCATGGGTGCTGCAGCGATCGATGAACGGATCGACGACGCCGGCCAGCGTTATGTTCCCGTGCGCACCGGACAGGTATTCCTCCATGTAAAATTCGCCGTAGCCTCCGGCGCCGATCTGGACGAGTTGTATTTTTTCCATTTTGCTACTGCGGTCCCTCTTTTAATCGTGGTTAGAACTTGACACCGATTTCCTTGGCGATTTCCGACAGCGCTTTGTGTTTGCCGTGAATCTGCAGGCCTTCGAGGCAGATTTCTTTCGCCAGCACCTTTTCTTTGTTGACCGACAGGAGCCGGGCGAATTGGGCGTAGAAAAGCGCACTGGCGTTGGGATCGACGGCCTTGTAATTGAAGAAAACAACTTGCAGTCCGGTGCGTGCCCGGGCGACATCCTTGTTCGACCCGTACTCGTATTGTTCATTGGAGATTTTGCCGATCTCGGCCCAGAATCGTGTGCCGTCTTCCGCTTTTTCTGCGACTACTAACGGCATGCCGGTAGCGAGTACCTCCATCGCTGCAACTATTTCGCCGTCGAGCATCAACTCGTGTACCAGATCCACATGATTGTGAAGCTGCTTCGGATTTTCTGCAATGCGCTGGCGGTACATGGCAATCGCCGGGTTCGGCAGCTTGACGCGCAAGTTTTCGGATGCTTGCAGGTCGATATCGCGCTTGACGCTTTCGCGCCCCGGCAACTGCAGGATCAGTTGATAAGAACCGGATTCGAGCCCGTCGAATGTTAGGGGCGTGCGGCCACGCTGTTCTCTGTAGAGAACAACCGTAGCACCGGTAGGTCGCGAAGTGATTGACAGCGACAGGGCCGGTTGCTTTTGCAGTACGATCTGTACGGCTTCGTCCGGCCAGGTCGTGCTGTCGTAGCTCGTTTCCCAATCGATGTAACCGGATAGTACGGCACGGATATGGACCGTTTGGTCAGGCGCCGGCGCCGGGAGTTCCAGCGGTGTCTGGCCGTGCAACTCGTCATCGACCCAGATACCGGCTTGTGGGGGCTGCGACTCGAATTCGAGGCTGCCGGGCCGGCTACATCCTGTC
>CAYWQM010000001.1:3262-23491 GCA_964460215.1 uncultured Lentisphaerales bacterium | reverse complement strand
CCTAAAACCAGCATCAGCGTTGGTATAGATCGTATCATATGGTGTCTTTGGTATGGGCGGCTGGTTGATCGCCGGTGCTGTTTCCAGATTGCCATTGGTCGAGATACGGAACTGGGCGATCATCATGCCGTTGTCCCAGGTCCACAGCCCGAAGCGTCGACCTTGCAGCGGATTCTCGTCGGTCACGTCGCCAGCCAGTTTGTTGTCGACCCAGAAGCGCAGCCGCTTGCCGTGCTTGCGGATCTTGATGTGGAACCACCGGCGGTGTGTATCGCCGGCTCTCGGCAGCTTAACCGCCCCGTTGAAGTTGAGTTCTTTGTTGCTACGCAGGATAATCGATCCGGCGTTGTCACAGCCGCCGAGCATGAAGCTGTAGCCGCTGTTGACGTCCCGGCCGTCAGCTGCCAGAACCGCGTTGAAGTCTGCTATGTATTCGTAGTTGCCACCGCGTTCCTTTTGCATTTTCGGGCCAACGTAAAAATCGAGTGTCACATTATCGCCGTGCTCAGCCTTGTGCCAGTTGCAGGCGACGCCATTTCGCTTATAACCGGAATAAAAAGACCAGCGCGGATCGCATTGCCAGCGGTTGGTAACTTTCCAGTCGCCCGCTACCGCCGACCAGTCGACCGGTGCGGTACGGAACGAGTAGCTCGCAACGTTGGCAGCGCCGATCACTACCGTGTCCGCCCAGGACTTGTCCCGGCTGTTGGTGCGATGCCCGACGCGACACAAATCCGCGAGAGCTCGAGGCGCATCGAAATGCTGCCACAACTCGCCGTCGATCCAGACCAGGATCTTACCGCCGCGCCGCTCCAGCTGCATTGATTCCGGCAGGGCGTTCTTTTTGAAATTTTTTGCCGAGCTCATATTGCCCAAGCGGATTTCGACATACACATCATCCTCTGATTTCGGGGCGATCTTTAACTCGATCTGATCCGCTTTGCCGGCCGTTGTCGTCCCGGCGAACAACAGCGCAAATGAATGCGCTTTGAGCTCTGCATGCCAGGGTCGCAGATCCTGTTCAATACTGACGGCACTCCAAAAATCCGACCGGTGCCAGTGGATTGCATCTGTTTTTTTCGTGGCCGATAACCAATCCGTCGAGTTCTTGCTCCAGCCCGGCATTGCCTTCTCGTGCTCAAATGCCCGGACGCGATTCTTGATCGCGGGCAGCGGCGTCGCTGCCGCCACGGAATATTGGATGACGTTACCTTCCACGCCTACAGTGCCGGGAGCAGTGATCTCACCACACTTGCCGAACGCCACGATCCGGTCGTTGATGCTGCACCAGGCGTCCCCGTCGAGAACGTGCAAGGCCAGATCGAAGGGGCCGCCCGGCGGCGTCTCGAGAGGTACAGACTCCGTAACTGTGCCGCCGACGCCGACCTGCAGATTACCCGCCGTATCCTTTTTCAATGTTGCCGTGATCTCGTCGCCGAGGCCGTTGCGGCGCGCGTACAGGCTCACCCCGTCGCCGATCGACTCGACCCGGGCCGTCACCGCGACATTGGCCAGCACCAGAGCGCGCAACGCCGGATCGTTTTTTGCAGCATCCACGTCCAGGCGCGTCACCGGCCGTACGGACGCATCGTCGAACTTGACAGAACCGGCGTGCTTGGCCGAAACGCCGACAGCGCCTCCGATCAACGGCGCCGGGTCGACGACTGACATGAGCGGAATGTCATCACGCCAGACATTGAAATATCCGTGAAACTGCGAGACCCGTAACACCGTCCACTGATTGGCGATGCCGGCGACGTCGACGTGGCCGAGCACGCGAACTTGTTCGCCGTCGCGCCGTGTGAGGGCCAGCGTGTCGACGTTTGTACCCGGTTCAAACTCAAGCCGGTACTCAGCCGCCTCGGTATAGCAGAGCAGTAGCCCGAATGACACGACACCCTCTGTGTGCACGGCACAAGAAAACTCGTAGTTGCGCCAGAACGGGTAGCCCGCGGTGATGACGCCTTGTGCTGCTTTGCTGGTGAGCGAGAAAGGATTGGCGCTGCGCGTCGGATTGTTCAGCGCAACCACACCCCAGTCGCCCTCGCGGACAGTCCAATCGCCGAGGTCGTTTTCGGCATGCATGAAGTCTTCGTCGAAGAATACGGGACCGGTTTTCTGAAAAGCCGTCTCACCGACCAAGGCTGGCGGGTCCTGCTGCTGCGAACGCCATGACCAACTGCCTGAGCGCCATTTCTGCAACGGCAACGGCGCGACAATGAGCCGTTGACCGTCAACGAAAACCGACAGCAGCCCGGTTTCCACGGTTGCGGATACCGTGGTGCCCGCACTCAGGGAGATTGCGGACTCCACAATCTTTTCGCGCTGATCCTTGCCGGTGATCAACCAGACATTACAGCGGTCGGATTCGATCGATATATCAACCAGTGTGGTGGTGCCGGCGAGGCGGAGTCTGAGCGTCTCGTTGTCGCCGGCATTGCGTGCGATTTGCGTGGACCAAATGAAACTGTTTGGCAACCGCTCACGCGCGTCGAGTGCTTGCCAGGGCATCGCAGCATTGTTTTTTGGGGCTCGGCCGCAGCCCGCAACGAACAAGATCAGCACAAGAGCGGCGAGCGTAGACTTAATTGTGATGCGATACCGGTACGGCGTCGACCACGATGCCGCTGGTTTTGTGGACGATGGTGACATGAACCTGCTGGGCTTGGACGGGTTTCTCGAGAGTGATCGTGTGCGAGTCGCTGGCCGGGATCTTGACATACATCTGATGCTCGACCGTGCGTGTCTGGTCGTGGAGATCCTGGTCGTGATCGGCCCGTGCAGCCACCGGCAGAGACATCATGACAATAGCCAGACTCAGCAGGCAGCGTTTCATGGTATTACTTCCACAGTAAGCTTAAATATTGTTGCCCGGATCAGTTTCCCGGCGGCCGGATCTGATACTCTTTTACAATTTCTTCGCAACGCCGCATCAGCGCCTCAGTTTTTCCGACAAAGAAATGGTGGCTCAGCAGTAGCGGGATCGCTACAATCAGACCGAAGCAGGTTGTCAGCAGTGCCTTGCCGATGCCGCGCGCCAGTTCGGACGTGTTGACACCCATCGACGATTGGCCGGCGACCACTTCGAACGCTTCGATGATGCCGATGACTGTGCCGAGCAACCCCAGTAGCGGAGTGACGCTGGCGATGATGCCCAAGGGCCGCGCTGCCTGTTTGAGCCGCCACAGGCTGTCGTCGACCTCCTCGGCGATGGCGTCGCGGATTTCATCGGTCGTGCCGTTGCGCCAGACATGGCCGGCCTTCAACGCGCGGTTGACGACGATGCGTTTGTTCTCGATGAGGTCGTTGAGTGGCAGGTCTTTGTCATGTGCGACGAGCTGTTCCTCAATGCGCTTTGGCAGAATGACGCCGCGCCGGGTGCGAAAGGCGACATCAAGCATAAACATAACGCCGATGATCGATGCACCGAGGATGATATACATCACGGTGCCGCCCTTCTGGATAGTCTCCCACACCGAGTTCCCAAGCACGCCGCCGGTAGAGGTCGTCTCGGGATCCTGAGCCATTAGCATGAAGGGATACATGCTGCCGACCAGGAGTGCCGCGGTCAGCAAACGAAGATTTCCGGGGGGGTGTGTCACGGATTTGTAACCTCGGGTTTTGCGAATAAGACTTCGGCTTTCTGCCGCCATTCAGTGTCGCCGTAGCTGGTACGCATTTTCTTCATATACGTCTCAGCCCGGGCGATGTTGTTGTCGCCGGCCTTGATGAAGGCGTCGATGGCGTGATACAGAGATTTCGGCGAGAGGTCGCCATAGTCGTACAAAGTTTCGATGCGGAGAAAGGTGTTGCCGGCCTTTTTGAATGCGCCCTGGGTGTAATGGATGGTGCCGATATTGAACAGCGATTGTGCTGCCTCGATAGTGTCGGTCATGCCTTTGGTCTTTTTGAACTGCTCGATGGCTTTCTCGTAGATGCCGGCACCTTTGTAGGCCAGGCCCAGACGGAATGGCACGAGGTACGCCTTCTGTGATTGCGGGTATTTTATCTCCATCTGCTGACACACCTCGATGAGCGGCTGCCAGTCGCCGATTTCGATGAGCACGGTGCAATAGAGATGCATGAGTTCCTCGGCGAGCGTCGGGTCGGCACCTTCGACAGCGCTTTGAAGGATCTCGCGTGCCTCGTCCTGTTTTCCCTGGCGATGCAGCGCTTCACCGAGACGGATAGCGGAGTCGGTGACGAATTCGCTGAGCGGAAAACGGTCGACCACGGTTTTGAAATGAGGTGCACTGCCGTCGATGTCATCAAGGCGCCGGTGGCACCAGCCCATCATGTAGCAGGCGCGTTCACCGCGGTTCGATTCCAAATCGATGAGCCGCGCAAAGAATGTCCTGGCTTCGTCGTAGCGTTCCTGTTCGTAGGCGACCTCGCCCCGCTGCAGCACCGCGTCCTGCACCAGGCTCTTGCTGAAGTCACCGGATTCGACTTTGGCAAAGGCTACATCGGCCTCGGGCAGTTTGCTCTGTTTTTTGTAACACCACGCCAAGCCGTAGATAACGGATTCCCGCATCTCCTCCGTCAGTTCTTTGTCTGCCAGCGCCAGGTATTTGCTGATGGCATCGTCGACCTGCCCCTCCGCGAAGCTGAGCTCGGCAGCTTTTAGAAGCATGATATCGCCGAACTCGCCGTCCGGGAATTCGCTGCGGTAATTGTTGATCAATGTTGTCAGGTCATCGCCGTCGTAGAGAAAGGCGAGACGGTGAAAGGCTTTGTCGACGTGCTTGTCCTTTTGCCCGAGCGCCACAAGCTGTTCGTAGAACGGGGTGGCGTCGGCGGACTGTTCGAGATTCTCGTGGCAGCGGCCGCACATGTACAGCGCCTCGCTACGAAACTCCTTGTCGGCGCCCGTTAGACGGGTGAATTGCTCAATACTGGCCTGGTATTGCCCGAGCTCGAACAGCGTCCAGCCGAGGCGGTAAATTACTTTCGGTTTGCCGTCGGCTGCCAACTCCTGCAGGTACGGCAAGGCACGCTTGTACTGTTCGAGACGGTACAGGTATTCGCCTATTGCGAAGTTCGCATGGCCGCGAAGTTTAGTTGTGGGATATTTCTCAAGCAGTTCGCTGATCGAGGTGACAGCTCCTTCGAAATCGTTTGTGTGCTGCTGGGCGAGGGCACGGGAATACAGGGCGTTTTCGGCATATTTCGATTCCGGATAGTTTTCTACCAGGCGAGTGAACCACGGCAGTGCCTGCTCGGGCTGCCCTTGTGCGACCAGAGCTTCGGCCATCGTGTAGATTAGGCTGCTGACCTTTTCGTTTTCCAGCCCGCCGTTTTCGAGCAGGGCATTGATCAGCGCTTTTGCCTCGTCGAACTGCTTTGTCTCGAAAAGCGACATGGCAAGCCAGAACTGCATGTCCTGAGCTTCCTGGCAATCGGGCCGGTCTTTCTGCACCCGCCGGAAGATGTCGATCGCCCCGTCGAATTTCTTGAGCTTATACAGCGCGATGGCGGCATTGTACAGCACTGCGGCGTATTGCTTGCTTTGCGGGTATTTGTTGGCGAATTCGATAGACTTGGCGGCTGCCTTTTCGGGATCTTCGCGTTTGAACAGGCTCCAGATCAGCCGGATCATCGCCTCTTCGCCATCAGGATTGTCGGCGACGACCGGCTTGAGCCAGCGATCGGCGGCGTCTGTCTGGCCGAGAGCCATCAGGGCGTCGAAGCCGGAAAGGCGGGCTTTGGCTACGAACTCATGGTCGGGATGGGCCTCGATGAAACCCTCGAAGACCTTGACCGCTTCCTCGTAACGCTGGAGCTCGTTAAGCGTCCAGCCGTAAAGATAAAAAATGCCCGAACGATGGTGCGAGTCCTTGAATGTTTCGAGAAATTCACCGTAGACCTTTGCCGCTGCTTCGTAGTTTTTAATCTCGCACAAGCACTCGCCGTCGAGCACCATGGACAATTCCCGAACCTCGCCTTTTCCCTTGGTGGCGACGGTGAAGGCCTGATGGGCGGCTTCAAAGTTCTTCAGCTCCATGTAACTGCGGCCCAGATAGTGACTTCCACGCGCCGCTTCCGGGGCATCGGGAAATTTCTCCAGGGCCACGGTTTCCGCCGTAATCGTCGCTTCGTAGTCTTCGAGCCGGAACTGGCACTCGCCGATGCGGTAATAGGCAGTGGCAACACGTTCGTCGCCCGGATGGCTTTCAATGAACTCCGTGAAGGCGTCGATAGCCCCGAAGTAGTCGTCGAAAGCAAGCTGGCCCTGCGCAAAATTGAAATCTTCCGTGGCGTCTGCCAGCGATGACAGCGGCACGGCGAGGCAAAACAGAATGGCGAAAAGGGCGCGGCGGGTCATAAGAGTCTCCCGGTTCACAGCCGGCATCGTTTGCAGGTTTGGATGTTCGGACGCGGCTTGAGGTTCCAGGAATGAGTCAATTTAGAAAGATATTGCGGGCGTTCCGATTGTCAACTGACGCAGTAGTCGTGCCGGAAAGGTAATTTCTTTGCAAGCGCTGAAAGATGATCGCCGGGTTTTGGATCCAGTCCTGCGTACATGTAGACCAAAGACGTACTAAACAGTATATTGTAACTGTTTACAAAGGAACTACACAACCGGGGCGGTTGTCTTTTTCACATGAGCCGACAATGGACATTGCAAATCATTTGTCTGACTCTGGCGCTGAACCTGCAGCCGGTGTCGGCTCAGGCCCCGGAGAACGCTGCTGCCGATCCGGCATTGCCGCCGACAGCCCACGAGTCGGCTGAAGTCACGACGATTCCGATCCGCAAATATGGGCCGAAAGACGTCAGGATTGCCCAACTGATTCAAGGGCAGCCTCTGCGCCGTGCCTATCCCTATGCCGTTGCTACGCTGTTGCAGTCGATCAATGAACGCACGACGGTCAAGATCGAAACGCAGCCGACGATCATTTCCTCGTTCGAAGACCCGCAGATTTTTAACTTTCCGCTCATTTATGTCAATGCTGCGGATCGGCACGACTGGCTGTTCTCGCCCGCGGAGGCCGACAACCTGCGTAAGTATCTCGAACGAGGCGGTTTCCTGTATATCGACGCCGGCATCAACGCCGAATTTCTGCGCGGCAGCGCGTCCGCCGGTCAACACCACAGTTTCGCTGACTGGGACGCGTCACCGGAGGTGAAAGAGGCGTTCAAAGAAGTGTTCCCGGAAAAGGAATTCGAGCCGCTTAACCGGAAACATCCGATCTTCCGCTCATTCTATGAGGGACTGCCCGATGCATCGGGACTGCCCGATACGGTGCGTCAATTCGTCGTCAACGAGAAATGGCCGGAAGGTTCGTACTCGACTGTTGCGATGATCGTCAGAGATCGGATTGCAGTAGTCGCAACACCCGTTGTCTCGATGGGTTGGGGCAAGAATGCGGTCGGCAACTGGGCCTCAACTATTCGGTTCCGCATTCGCGAAGCGCCGCCGGACCTCAACAGTATTCTGCCTACCGCCATCGTCACTGGTCCGAAGTACCCGGTCACCCGGGAGGATGGACGTCAGGACTGGGTGTTCTGCCAAGGCGACACACTGCCGGCCTGGGTTGAGGAGGCCAGTTCCAACTGGCGCGTTTTCCGCTACTACCCAGGGTTGCAGATCAGCGAGTACGCGCATGTCTTTTACACGCGGCTGGGAATTAATTTTGTAGCCTATGCGCTGACACACTAACATGAAAACTAGCTAAGGAACACTTATGTCATCAGGCACAACACTACCTGAAGGCGTTGCGACCACGGCGGCTGACGGCGCCGCCATCGTAGCGCGTATCAAGGAAGCTCGGGATCGAATCAAAGGCGAGCTGGAGAAAGCCATCGTCGGGCAGCACGAAATCATCGACGAAATCATCATTGCCATGCTGACGCGCGGACATTGCCTGATGACCGGTGTTCCCGGTCTCGGCAAGACGCTGCTGGTCAAGAGCATTGCCCGTATTTTTTCGTTGACTTTCAAGCGGGTCCAGTTCACCCCTGACCTTATGCCGGCCGACATCTACGGCACCGAAGTCGTCGAGGAGGACAAAGCGACAGGTAAGCGTTCGTTCAACTTCGTCAAGGGCCCGATTTTCGCCAATATCGTCTTGGCAGATGAGATCAACCGCACACCGCCGAAGACTCAAGCGGCCTTACTCGAGGCCATGGAGG
Source organism: uncultured Lentisphaerales bacterium (assembly GCA_964460215.1). GTDB lineage: Bacteria > Verrucomicrobiota > Lentisphaeria > JABSQK01 > CAJWLW01 > CAJWLW01. The sequence goes on along the minus strand of CAYWQM010000001.1, from coordinate 15,355 downwards.
AGCGCCAAGTCACCGCCGCCGGGCATACGCACAAGCTCGATTCGCCGTTCTTCGTACTGGCGACACAGAATCCGATCGAGTTGGAAGGTACCTACCCGTTGCCCGAGGCGCAGATGGACCGCTTCATTTTTAACGTCGTTCTGTCGTACCTGAGCAGGGCGGACGAAGAGGAAATGGTCCTCCGTACGACCAACCCGCAGGAGCCGCAGCTCGAGGAGATGTTTAACGGCGAAGAAATCATCCAGATCCAGGATATGGTGCGCGAGGTGCCGGTGTCCTCGAACGTTGTGTCTTATGCTGTCCGGCTGGTGGCCGCTACGCGGCCGGGTGACGACGCCCCCGGGCACGTGACGGAGATGGTCAAGTGGGGGGCCGGCAGTCGCGCTTCCCAGGCCCTGGTGTTGGCCGGCAAGGCTCGGGCCCTGCTAAACGGCCGATACAACGTTGCCATCGAAGACATCCGGGCTTTGGCGCTACCAGTCCTGCGCCACCGTATCATTACCAACTTCCATGCCGACGCTGAGGGCATCACTGCGGAGAATATCATCCCCCGGATCCTCGACGAGATCACCGAGTAGCCCCGCCCATGGCACTTGGCCGAAGCAGCTAGCTGGAACCATGTCGACAGGGAAAATGACACGGCGTGCATCCCGATCACGGCGGTTCTGTCTGCCCGCAGTAAAAAGCTCGCTGGAAAGCCGACGATCTGTTCCGTGTTGGCCACACCAGGCCTGACCAAGTGATTGGGGCTTCTAAAACCTGCTTGCTTTGAAGGTATTATGATAATTGGCCGGTGTCGTTTGCAGGTTGCTTCCGGCGTCGTATGCTTATCAGCATGATCAAGATTCCCGTTGATGACGATGTGGACGAGGTCGACGCCGAAGCCGACGTCCAGTTGACCGCTCGCGTGGACGCCTTTTTCGGCGACGATACGCCGCTGCAGCAAGCTGCGTCGGTTGGGGGGCGGCCCTACGAGGAGCGGCCACAGCAGAAGGCAATGGCAATGGCGATCGCCGACTGCATGGAGGCCGGGGATCATCTTTGTGTGGAGGCGCCGACGGGCGTCGGCAAAAGCTTTGCCTACTTGGTCCCGGCGGTCTACATGGCCAAGGCGACCGGCAAGGCAGTGGTCATCTCGACCCAAACAATCGCGTTACAGGAGCAATTGATCCAGCGCGATATTCCCGTGCTGCAGAATCTGATCGAGCAGCCCTTTTCCGCGGCCTTGGCGAAGGGGCGTGAGAATTACATCTGCGGCCATCGGCTGATGAAGACTTGTGACCGGCACCAGGAATATCTGCCGTCGATGGATCTGCTGCCGGAGGTCGAACGTATCCGCAAGTGGTACAGCGACACAAAGGAAGGGTCACGCTCGGACCTGTCATTCAACCCGGCGCGTCAGACTTGGTCGGCGGTGTGCAGTGAACCGGGAATCTGCCCGCATGAAGCTGGTGGCGATACCCAGACCTGTCACTTTCTGAGGGCGCGGCGTAAACTTTTTGGGGCGGATATTATCGTCACGAATCACGCGTTGTTTTCCATTGACCTGGTGATGCGCGAGGAAAGTAGCGGCGAGCAAAGTATTCTGCCCGACTACGTTGCCGTGATTATTGACGAAGCACACACGTTTCGAGACGTGGCGTCGTCGCACCTGGGCCTTCACGTCTCGACATATGCGGTCACGGCATTGCTCAACCGCCTGTACAATCCGCATTCGGGTCGTGGCATGCTGTCCGGCTTGGAGGCTGCCGAAGCACAAGCGGCAGCGGCAGAAGCGCGCACTGCGGCGGACCGGTTCTTCGCGTTGATTGTCGATTGGGTCGGCCAGCACTCGGAGCATCCGGTGACCTACAGTACGCCCGGTCACATCCCGAACCAATTGCAGCGGCCATGGGAGAACCTCGTAGAGTGCCTGAAGGAAGTCATCGAAGACGCGAGCATCGATGAGGATCTCGCGTTGGAGTTGCAGTCTCTGCGCACGCGACTGCGTGACATGTACGAGCGCATATCGGCATTTCTCAACATGGAGCGCGAGCAGTGCGTCTATTGGATCGAGCTGCTCGGACATCAGAAACAACACCTGGCTTTCAACTGCGTGCCGATCGATATAAGTGAGACGTTGCGCGAGATCATGTTCAATCGCAACTTTGCAGTGGTGATGACGAGTGCGACTCTGGCAGTGAAACATCGACTGGATTATTTCCTGCAGTATGTCGGCGGCGAGAGTTTGCGGCAACTGGTGCTGGATTCGCCGTTTGACTTCAAGGAACAGGTCGATTTGTACGTGCCGTTCAACAGTATGCCGGACCCAAAGGATTCTGAGAATTATATCCGCGCTGCAAGCGAGCAGATTCAACACTTCATCCGACAGACTGAGGGCAAGGCGTTTGTTCTGTTCACCAGCTACAGCATGATGAATACGATTGCCGAATCACTCGAGAGCTTTTTTGCCTCCAGCCGCATCCGTCTGCTGGTGCAGGGGCGCGATTTGCAGCGCAGCCAGATGCTCGAACAATTTCGGGACGATGTCAATTCCGTGATCTTTGGCACCGACAGTTTCTGGATGGGGGTGGACGTGCCGGGGGATGCGCTCAGCAACGTTATCATCGTCAAGTTGCCGTTTCAGGTGCCGACCCATCCGTTGATCGCCGCGCGCAAGGCGCAAATTGAGTTGGACGGCGGTAATGCCTTCCGCGATTATTTCCTGCCCGAAGCAGTGCTGAAATTCCGCCAGGGTATCGGCCGGCTTATCCGCAGCCGCGAAGACAGCGGCATCGTCGTGGTGCTGGATTCGCGAATCGTAAGGACCAATTACGGCAGTATATTCCTCGAATCCATACCCGACTGCCGACGCCACATCTTCTGATTCGGATGAACAAGACACAGAACCTCACAGGCCATGCCAGCAAAATCCAGATCCGGGAACGCGAGCAACGCCTCGGGCAGCGCGGTGTGACGGTCTGGTTCACGGGGCTTTCGGCCTCCGGAAAATCGACGATCGCCAGCGCCCTTGAACGCCGGTTGTTCGATGAGGGGCACCTGGTCTACTGGCTCGATGGCGACAATGTCCGCACGGGCATCAATGCGGACCTCGGCTTTTCTGCCGAAGATCGCACCGAGAACATCCGCCGGATCGCGGAAGCGGCACGTTTGTTCAACGATGCCGGACTGTTAGTAGTTGCGGCGTTCATCTCGCCCAGTTCGTCAGACCGGATGGACGCCTGCAAAGTGATCGGCGACGACCGTTTCTACGAGGTTTACCTGGACGCTCCGCTCGAAGTCTGTGAGGAGCGGGATCCAAAGGGGCTGTACCGTAAGGCCCGTGAAGGTCTCATCACGGAATTCACCGGCGTTTCGGCGCCTTACGAGGTGCCCATGGCGCCTGCATTGACATTAAATACCGCAACCAAAAGTATTAACGAATGCGTCGAGGCATTGATGTCGTTGCTGGCAGACGCCGGTGCTCTGACGACATGACTTGGTTCCGGAAAAAAAATAGCTATTAAATTTTTGGCATATCTGTTGATAGTTTTTTATGAATCGCTATATTTCACCGTGTTTACGTTACTTCCACCAATTCGGAGGATGAAACTTTGTCAATGAGAGGCTTTTTTCATCTGCTGGTCATTGCCGCTGTCAGTCTGTGGAGTGTGTATATGCTGTTGCCAGCCTATACCAACTACAATCAGACCAGCCAACGTCTGCAGGAGATCGAACAGAACCTCCTGACGGAGCAACAGACCAAGGAAAAGCTGCAGGACGAGATCCATCGACTGCAGGTTGATCCGCGTGCCGTCGAACGGGTGGCCCGCGAGAAACTTGGCTGGAGCCGAGCGGGCGAAATCATCTACGACTTCAGCGAAATCGACCAAGACTGACTGCAACGGTCATGACTTCGGCCGATTCAATGTCTGCGTGAACACCTGCCGCGCCAGTAGCCGCAAATACCCGCTGATCGTTGAAAGGATGCGCATTTTGCTTTTGCCTGAGCGGCGGCTGCTGTCCAGTACCATCGGTACTTCCTCGATTACTTGGTCGCAGTAGTTGAGTTTGGCAAGCAACTCGACCATGCACTCGAAACCGCCGCTGCGCAACAGCGGCTCGCCGTAGGCCGCACGCACTGCCTGCAAGCTGCTGACCCGATAGGCTCGATAAAAAGAACTGAGTGTCGCTATGGCGTTGAGGTCGAAGGCGTATTTTGCCAGGCCGTTGGCGACGTGGCTGAGGATCACACGCCACCGCGTGACATTGGCGATGCCGCCGCGATGGTGGTAGCATGAGGCCAGGACGACGTCTGCGCCTTGGTCGATCTTGCCAATCATTTCCTCCAGGATGGAGGGGTCGCTGGTGTTGTCTCCTTCCAGAGTCACGATCACATCCCCTGTGTCGCAGTGCGTCATCAGATGGTTAAAGCCGGTGTTGAAGGCGGCACTCACCCCGGCATTCGCAGCGTGATCCAGCACGGTGATGGGAAACATCTTTGCCATCTCGTCGAGCACTGCTTGGGTATCGTCGGTGCTGCCGTCATTGACGAAAACGAATTGTGGCTGCACCTTCGCCAAGCTTTCGGCACAGCCGGTGATCTGGTGGATCAGCCGCTTAAGGTTGTCGGCCTCATTGTACACTGGGATCAGGAAAAACAATCGCGTCTCGCGGCGCCCTGATTCCGTGTCTGTATCCTGGACACCACTGGCGGAGATTTGCGGCGCCACGCTCTCGACGGTCCGCTTCAGGCCGTCCCGAAGATCGACGCGGGGCTCGTACCCGAGGAGTTCGTGGGCTCGCGAGATGTCCGGCTGCCGCCGCATACAATCCTCGTAGCGGCCGAATGCCTCGTAAGGAATCAAGTCGATCTGCGGTTGATCGTTTTGAACGGTCGACCACACCGCTGCGGCAAGTTCGCGGATCGAGACCTCTTCGGTGCCCCCGATGTTCAAGATCTCGCCATCGATCTCCGGCTTGTCCAGGAGCGTCATGATCGGATCGACATAATCGGAGACGTATGTGAAGCTGCGGGTCTGCGTGCCGTCGCCGTGCACCGGGATCGGCGTACGATTCATCGCGGCTTTCAGGAACACCGGAACCGGGCCGCCCCACCAGCTCAGATTCATGTGTGGCCCGTAGCCCCCGAAGAAACGCAGGATGACGACCGGGAGATTATAACGCTCGTGATAGGCGAGCAGCAGATGTTCTTCGTAAAGCTTGGACACGGCATATGCCCAGCGGCGGACGTGGCTGCTGCCGAGCACTATGTTGCTGTCTTCGGTGAACGGTACGTCCGGATTCTTTCCGTAGACATCGGCGGTTGACGCGGCGATTATGCGGATCTGGTTGCGTCGCGCCAGTTCCATGAGGCAGTGGCTGCCCTGGCCATTGACCAGCAGTGTGTCGAGCGCGTCGCTGTAACGCGGGATCTTGAAGGCTGCCAGATGGACCATCTGTGAGATGCCCTGCATCGCAGTCTCCATGGCGGCTTCATCGCGAATATCGGCCTTGATAAAATCGAAAGCTTGATGATCGATGAACTCCCGCATATTGCGGTGCGAACCGTACGACAGGTTGTCGACACCAACGACACTGTAGCCGGCATCGAGCAGTCGTGGTGCAAGATTGGCGCCAATGAAGCCGGCAACGCCAGTAACCAGAATTTTCTGGCGGCTCACAGCTGTTCGACGATCGTTTCGATGCGGCGTGCATATTCGACGTAGATAGCCGTTGCATCGACGTCGTCGACGACGTCGATGCCGGCGTGAATCTGCGCCGCCAGGTGTGGCTCGATAGAGATCCACTCGCCATAGCCGCGGGCTTTCAGGTCGGCTAGGATACGGGCCTGCACCGGGTCCTCGTCCGGGTAGCAGGTAACCCATTTACCGTCGTCACCAGGGCGGGCAGCCTTGATGTGAATGTGGGTGACATGATCTTTGCACCCTTCCCAGAATTGCCAAGTTGCCTCGTTGTCGTCATCGTGCAGGGAGTTGTTGCCGGTGTCGAAGATCAACGTCAGCGCCGGGCTGTTGACCGCCTCGAGCATCTCCACCGTCTGTTCGGGGCCGATGCTGCCGTAGCCGTTGCAGTTCTCATGCGCCAGCAGAATGCCACCGTCCTCGGCGATCGCCGCCAGCTCGCGCAACCGGCGGAACACTTCCGCTTTCCAGTCGGCCTCGGGCCATGGATTCTCGTCCGGTTGCGGGTACGACATGATCCGCAGCAGTTTGACTCCCTGTTTCTGCATGCGCGGGATGGTGGCGTGCAACTCATCCAGGTCAACCTGGAAATCCGTCGTGATCGGTCGCGCCCAATTGGCGATGGCACTGCCGAAGCCGGCGATTTCGATGCCGGCATCGCTGAGTTGCTGCATCGCAGTGTCAAAGTCCGCGTCCGACAGGGTGCTGTAAGGCGCGTTACCGACGAGCCGCAGCTCGATGCTGCGCCAGCCCGCCGCCTGTGTCGCGGCTATCTGACCTTGGATACTTTTCGAGGCTTCGTCCGCAAACCCGGTGTAGCGAAAGGACATGTTGTTACTCCCGAACAGTAATTTGAAAGGAAAAACATTGTGAAGGTCGCAAGTATACCACGGAACCTTGGGCAGACAAACTGCGGCAGATTCTTGCATTCGTCCGGGGCCCAACTATTATCACCAGCGTCTGTACCCCCCGTGATCCGGTAAAAGATACGGATCGCGGAACAACCAGTATGCGACACCTTGCCGACCGCCGGCTTAATCCGCGATGATCAACACGACGAGCCTTTTTCTCGCCTGGCGCTACCTCAAGCCGAAGGGCACGTTCATTTCATGGTTCATCCCTCTGCTCGCGGTCCTGGGCCCGATTGTCGGCGTCGCTGTTTTAATCGTCGTGATCGCTGTCATGGCCGGCTTCAGCCGTGACTATCGCGAAGCGATGTTCCGGTTCCAGGCGCATCTCGAGCTGATGATGCCCGACGAAACACCGAATCACGACGCCGACAGGTACATCGACCGGCTTCGTACTCTCGGATTCAAAGCTGCGCCCGAAGCCAGTGGTCCAGCCTTTGTCCAGCCCCGGCGCCACCTCGCGGCGAAGATGATCCGCGGCATCGACCCGGACGCCGAGCAGCACGTCTCAAAACTCAAGGAGAGTATTGTCCGGGGCAAGTACGAGATCGCGGAAGACGAAGTGCTGATCGGCAATTTCCTGGCTATGGATTTCAATCTCCTGATCGGCGACACGATCATTGTGCACCCGACCGGCGCCCTCCGAGAGTGGATCACATTTGACGAAAACGATGAAATCGTCATCGAGGACCCCGGCAAGGTTTATTCCCCCGAGGAACTCACCGTTGCCGGCATCTATTCCATCGGTATGCACCTGTATGACAACGAGATCATCGTCACTCACATCGACAAGGCAAACGAGGTTTTCCGATCTGAATGGGGGGACGCGACTGTCATCAAGGTCTGGACCGACGATCCGGAACGGGCGCATGATGTGCGCAAAACGATTGGCGAGGACGGCGGCTTCGGTGGTCTCGCGGCAGTCACTTGGATGGAGAAGAACGCGGAGTTTTTCCGTGCCCTGGCGGTAGAGAAGATTCTGCAGTTTTTCGTGCTGGTTTTCATCGTCATCGTCTCTTCGTTCAGCATCGCTGCGACGCTGATCACCATCGTCATTCAGAAAACCCGCGAGATCGGCGTGCTCAAGGCACTGGGGGCGACGAAGCGGATGATCCTGGCGGTATTCCTCCTGCAGGGTGCCATCGTCGGGGTGGCTGGTGTCGGACTCGGCACCGCCCTCGGCCTTTTTGTCGTCAAATATCGCGGTCAGATCCAGGAATTTATCGAGTGGGCCTTCAGTATCTCCGTGTTCCCGCCGGAACTGTACATGCTTACGGTCATCCCGGCGCACATCAGCAAGGGGGATATCATCATAATCGACGCCATCTCATTCGTAATCTGTGTGCTCGGTGCACTTATACCGGCAATTTACGCGGTGAGTTTGCAGCCCACCAGAGCCTTGCAACACGATTCCTGAAATGCCCGAACCCGCCCTCCAACTTATTTCTCTGGCCAAGCGCTACACGCTCAAAACGCATGCCATCGACGTGCTGTGTGGCGCCGAGCTCAGCGTCGCCCCCGGCACGTGGGTCGCGGTTACCGGCAAGTCCGGTTGTGGCAAGAGCACGCTGCTGCATCTCGCGGGGGGGCTCGACAGCCCGGACTGCGGAAAGGTCATTTGCTTCGGTCAGACCGTTTCAGACATGCGTTCCGACCGCAGTGCCGTGTTCAGGCAGAAACACATCGGCTTCGTCTTCCAGTCCTACCAGTTGATGCCCGGACTCACCGCCCTGGAAAATGTCGCGCTTGCCGGCCGCCTCGTCGGACATTCGAAACGTGCCGCGACGGCATGCGCCCTTGACCTTCTCGCACAGGTTGATTTGCAGGACCGTGCTCACCATTTTCCGGCCGAACTCTCCGGTGGCGAACAGCAGCGCATCGCGATCGCCCGGGCGCTGATGAATGACCCCGACATCATCCTGGCAGACGAACCCACCGGCAACCTTGACCCGGACACGTCTGCGGATATCATTCGCATTCTCGCTGAATTGCGTGACAACAGCGGCAAGACCATCGTCATGGTCACCCACGACATGTCACTCACTGTCCGCGCCGATCAGGTTTTTGTCCTCGAAGGCGGCCAGCTGCACCTCCCCGCCGACGCTAGTCAGGCCTGATCCCACGCCGCGGTTTCGGCCATTTTTTTCTTGACCAATTCTTTGCCGGCAGCCAAACCGTCGTTGTCCAGTTCCGGGGCGATGTGTATCGGGCTGCCGATCACCAGCCGGGTGCGACTGAATGGCTTCGGGATCTGCGTTCCGTCCCAGTTGTTCAGCTCCCAGTGACTGCGGGTGTTTATCGCAACTGCACGAATTGGTACTTGGGCTCGGCTGGCCAGCCAGCAGATGCCGTCCTGCACTTCGTAACGTGGCCCGCGTGGTCCGTCCGGCGTCAACCCCAGCACGCCACCGTCGGTTAAAAACCGCTGCATGTCTCGCAGAGATTCAGCGCCGCCTCGGCTGCTCGAGCCGCGGATCGAACCAACTCCGAAGCACTTCAGGAAATCGCAGATATATCCGCCGTCGCGTGACTGGCTCACCAGCGCAGCGCAGCGCTCCCGGATATGCAACGGCAGCACCGTCGGCATGCACAGCAGACGATTGTGCCAGATCGACAGAATACAGGGTTCCGGCGGATCGCTCTCGAGAAATCCGTCGACATCGTCCACTTCCAGACGCAGCGTACTGCGAAGCATCCGGGTGCCGAGCGCCAGCACTTTAGTTGCACATCTCGGCATTTGCTTAATGTATTTGAAACGACTCACAAATGTCCTGTAATCCTCACGTAGACGGAGTCACCGGCAAGGTGATTTTGGACGGTCGTTGCCGGTTGTGAAATACCGTGTTGTCCGCCACGACGCGTCGACGCTCGCAGCCGATCGCTTCGCCGGTATTCGGGTTGACGTCGAACCGCGGAAAATTGGAACTCGAAATGTCGACACGGATGCGATGGCCGGCGACGAACAGATTGCTCGTTGGGTACAGCGGGAATGTCAACTTCACGACTTCGCCTGGCTCAACCAGTTCGCCGCGCTCGCGCCCGTCGCGGTAACGCAGTCGCTGGATGCTGTCAGTCAGATTCAACGCATAGCCGTGCGGATACGATGGATTCGGCGGATAGACGTCGATCAACTTGGCGGTGAAATCGGTATCGACCGCGCTGGTGGCAACCCACAGCGTCACTGAAACGGGTCCTGTCACTTCGACGTCTTCCGCCAGTGGCTCGGTTTCGAAGACCAGCACATCCGGACGCGAGCCGAGCGGCAGGTATGGCAGCCGGCAGCCGAAACTGTCGCTGTTCTCGACCTGGTCGAAGCCGCCCGCCTGCATCAGGTCCTCGGCGCGCGACGCGTACGTTGCCAGGCCCGGATCTGTGATGCCTGCCGGCAACGGGCCGAGCTGGTTGAGCGACGACACGTTGCCGCCGATGGACGGTACCGGATGCGCCGGATCGAAGCTGTACGTTGTGCCGGCGGTTTCGGATGACGGAGGTTCCTTAGTCAATCTCCCGTCACCGTGCAGGTAAAAATCCGTGTATGCCGTGCGCTGCAACGGCCACGTCTCTTCGTCGCGCCATCTGCCGCCATGAAACAACCGGCCGGCACGCGTGCGATGCCCATCGCCGCCGCCCATCACGAAAATGCGCACCGGCGGTTGGTCCGTGATCGCTGTTCCGTTGCCCTTCAGGGCTGCGTCGAACCAGCGGTGATTAAGCCCGCGGAAGCTATCCAGTGTGGAATCCGGACCGAATTCGACATCGCCGGAAAATGATTCTTCGGTGGTCGTGTCGCCATGGGTCCACGGGCCGACCAATACCTTCACACATGACTTGCAGGCGGACAGGCCGCAATAGCTCTCGAACGTGGCGCGCGTGTACGAATCGTACCAGCCGCCCACCAGAAGCGTCGGGATATCGGGAAAGCGATCCCAAAACAGCTTGGGTGCCATGCTCGGATGGCCCCAGTAGTCTTTGTCATAATCGGCCCGCGTCACAATGTCGAAGGCCCACTTCTCGTATGCCGGCACCAGTTTCAACTGCGTCTGGCCGCGGCGGATAGGCAATCGCGTGAGCCAGTCGCTGAAGCGGATCGGCCCGGCATTCAGACCGGCGTCCACTGCCGGGTCGGTTTTCAATGCAGCCTGGGTATTGCCGGCAGAGTGCCAAAAGGCCCAGGCCAGGAACCGCAGCTCCAAAGCACCGTTGTGACGGACTGAACTCGAGTAGGCGTCTGCTCCGCTCATGTTCGGAATCATCGCTGTCAGGTTCTCCGGACCCAACGCCGCCATCGCTGTCTGGGTCCATCCGGACCATGACGTGCCGAACGAGCCGACCTTGCCGTTCGACCAGGGCTGTGCGTCGATCCACTCCAGCGTGTCGTAGCCGTCCTCGGCTTCAGGAATCAGGAAGTTGACCTCGCCGCCGGACCGGAAGCAACCGCGACAGTCCTGCATCACCACGATGTACCCATGCCCGCCAAAATACTTCCCGTAGTTTTGGGCGCGCTCGAAATCGATCTTGTTGTACGGGGTGCGGAAAAGCAGTACCGGCAGCGGTTCCTCGACTATCGCACCCGCTTGCGCCGGACGGTACAGATCGGCCGCCAGCTCGACACCGTCGCGCATCGGCACCATGATGTTGTCTGTGACCCGAACCTCGAAAGTCGCCATCAGTCTTGTTCCCATGGATTTACAGGTCGCAACGCGGCACCTTGAAACTCGCGCATCATCGCGCCGGTTGCTTCGTCCGCCTTGATCACCCGAATCAACTCCACCAGGTCATCGACACGACGTTCGATCAGGACCTTGCCTTTTTCGGCTGTGCCCGGATGACCGTCGCCGACGTACATGCGGGGGTACTGCGAATACCAATCTGTCGGAGAATAACCATAAGCGTCGCGGACTGCGTTGCCGTGCGTGTCCGGCGCCGCCGGTTCATCGGGCAGTTCCTCCATTTTTACCAGTTCAGGATGGAGGTGGAGGGCGGTGCTGGTTTCCGCCTCGCAGGCGTGTCCGAGATTCGACGTCTCCATCAGCGCTTCGCTGTCGCGCCAGTGCGGGATATTCCCGAAGTAGACACAGTAGTCCTTGGGCGTTTCCAGCTGAGTCTGCACGAATAACGGCAGGAAGTTCCGGTTGCCGCCATGACCACTCAGCAGAAGGATCTTCTTGAACCCGTGCCGTCCCAGTTCCTCGCAGACGTTCGCCAGCAGAGCAAACACCAGCTCCCGCTTGATCACCAGCGACCCCGGCTGGTGCATCGCCTCGTGGTTGATGCCCCAGCAGTATTGCGGGAAGACCAGCGCCGGCTCCCGTTCCGCAGCCTTGCAGGCGACCCAATGGGATTCGAACATATCCGTGCCCAGTGGCATGTGCGTTGCATGCGGCTCGAGCGCCCGGATCCTATCTTGTAACGAGGTAGGATCACCGATGACGTCATCACTTTCGTCCCACGTCACGCCGTGCTTCCCTAAGAGCCCTTTGGCCTTGACTAGTTTTCGCCGC
>CAYWQM010000001.1:0-3252 GCA_964460215.1 uncultured Lentisphaerales bacterium | reverse complement strand
CTGCATCTAGAGGGAGGTACATACTGACTGGCGACGGCACCGTGATGCAGGGTGGAAGCCAGGAGACCCCATAGCGTTGCCCCAGCTTGTTCAGACCCAGCAAGATGCGTTGCAGGCGGCTCAAGCACCCCGTTCGGGTCATTGCCTACGCCGTCACAGTCGGTGACCGCCCTTGCGAAGTCCGGCATCGTCAGATTTTCCCAGCGCATCGGTGAATCTCCATTCCGTTACACAGGTTGCAGTCCAATACTATCAGATACTCCCACGCGATTGCAATATCGACGAATCGAAGTGCACGGATGAGATGTTGTGCCCGCCTCGATAGTGATTAGTTTACACCATGACCACGACAAACCAGAGTTGGCTCACCTCCGATGAGCAGGAACGCGGCGTCCGTCGCAACCGTGCCTTGACCGAAGCCATGAAGGTGACCAACAAGTCCCCCGGTGAACCGGTCTTTTCCGCCTTCACTGTCGTGACCGCTGACGAAGCCGACGTCCCGCAGATGTATGACGTCGAGATTCGCTCACTCATCGACGACGTGAATACGTGTGCCTGCCCTGACTTCGATAAGAACGGACTGGGCACCTGCAAGCACATCGAGAAAGTCCTGCTTGATCTGCGCCGTACCAAGGCCGGTCGCGCGGCGCTGAAAGACGGCGGCGTCTCCCCCCGCCTCGAAGTCTATGTGCAGCAGCCGGAACGACAGCCGATTGTCGTCATACCGGACAGTACCGGTGAGGCGGTCCGGTCCTGGATCACCCGATTCATTGATGCTCGCCACCAGTTGCGGAGTCCGTGGGAGGCGACGTTGCCTGTCTTTCTCCGTGAGTTTCGCAACGCCGAACCCGACATCACTGCCCAGGTTCGTGTTTCCAGTGCCATGTACCATCTCGCCTCCGCTGTGGCACGGCTTCGTCGCCTGCAGCAGTCCCGCAATGAATTTGCCGAGGGATTCAGCCAGCAGCAGCAGTCCCGGAATTTCCTGCGCTTCCCAATGTATGTCTACCAGGTCGCCGGCATGTTGCACCTGGCGTTCGGCGGCCGCGCCATTCTGGCTGACGAACAAGGCCTCGGCAAGTCCGTTCAAGCCATCGCTGCTTCCAAGGTTTTGCACCAACTCTGGGACGTCCAGCGCGTCCTCATTGCCTGTCCCGCTGCGCTGAAAACTGATTGGGAACAACAGATCCGGAAATTCACCGACCTCCCGTGCCGCACCGTGGATGGCCCACGTCAGAGAAGACTCGAGCTCTACCGCGATTGTACCGAGTTCTTCGTGATCATGTCCTACGACCAGATCGATCGCGACGAATCGGAAATCGCTACGATTCTCGCACCCGATTTACTCATCCTCGATGAAGCCCAACGCATCAAGAACTGGCGCAACAAAACTGCTCGTGCCATCAAACGAATCGACACCGAGTTCGCCTTCGTCCTCACCGGTACCGCCTTCGAAAACCGCATCGACGAAATCTATTCCATCGTCGAATTCATCGACCCGCATATCTTCGGCAGCCTCTTCCGTTTTAATCGCGATTTCTATCAACTCGATGACCGCGGCCGTCCCGTTGGCCTTACCAATCTCACCGATCTCTTCCGACGCTTGCAGCCTGTCATGCTGAGGCGGAAGAGTTCAGACGTTTCCGGACAGCTTCCACGGCAGATCGAGAATACCTACTTTGTTGAATTGCTCGACCGGCAGAAACGCCGCTACAACGACTTTGAACAGCAACTCTGTCGCGCCCTCGACAAGCATGCCGAAGATGCTGCCATGAACGATCAGACCCAAGCCCTGCTCGACAGTATGCGCATGGTCTGCAGCAGTGCGGCGCTGATCGACCCGAATGTCAACGAAGCGCCCACGCTCGACGAGCTGCTGCGCATTCTCAGTGATACCTGGGACAACAACGCCGAACGCAAAGTTGTCGTCTGTTCCGAGTGGCCGCAGTTGCTTGAACAGCTGCGGGAACGTCTTGATGCCAACGCCATTGAATGCGCCGTCTGCCTCTGTGGCGGGGAGCGGGACGAAGCACTCAAGAAATTTCAGAAATCGCCGGCCTGTCGACTCTTGCTGCTGGCTGACGCCGATGGGGCAGACGTCAGCCTGGACAACGCCGACATGCTCGTCAATCTTGATTTGCCCTGGGACACGGCGCGTCTCGATCGTCGTATCCATGCGGTGTCGGGCAATGCCGCCGGTCCCGTCGGCATTGTACACCTTGTTGCTGAGCGTACCGTTGAACATCGCCTGCTCAACGTGAGGCATGCCGGCAGTGCGGAGGACGCGCAACTTGATCTTTTCGCGGGCCGTGACCGGTTCATGGAACGTCTACGGCAGCTCGCCACTCCACAGTCGCCGGCCGAATCTGCCGACATCGCGGACTCCGTAAGCGCCACGGGGGCTGTCCAGTCGTTTTGCGAGGCCCTTGTCGTGTCTTTCGGAGATCGCCTGCGCCTATGCCGTGCAGAGGTCGCCGGGGCTGAAATTGAGACAGCCCTCGTCGTCGTAGAAGGCGACCCCGATGCGGCACACCACGAGATCAATCGAATTTACGCCGATACCCATGCCGACCGTGCCGGTGGCCGGATTCACGTGATCGATGCGATCGCCTACGAAGTTTTGCGCCAACTCGCGGAGAGCAACATCATCTCAATGCAGGACAGCGGCCTCCGTGAACTCTATCGCGCCGACGGCTTCGGCAACCCCCAGCCAACCGACCGCGACCGGCGCCACCATCTGGCGGCACCGCTCTTGGAAGCCGCCCGTCGCAAAGCTGCCATGGCCGGGTTGTTGACCGACGGGGGCTTTGCCATGGAGGCCGTCGCGCCGATCCGCGAGGCTGTCGATCAGGCAGCTATCGCGATGATGGTTATGTGCGCCGCCACAGCCTACACCGAAGTGCCCACGGCGTTCGTGGACAGCCATCTGCCGACCATTCAGGATGCCGGCGCTTTGACTGTAGATGGCGTGACCTTCCTGAGAACCTATCGCCGCAGCCCGGTTGCGGACGCCGCCGCCGCCGTTGCATTCGTCGCTGCCGGCAGCGACATTGTGCGTCAAGCAGCGGAGTTCGGCATTCGACTGTGATAGGTTTTCTTGTGTTTTTTTTAGTTTTCAGCGGTTGTGATAGCTTCACCGCACGCTATATTGGTCGTTTGGATTTACTAATTCCGCGGGTTTTTCCGCGGGTTTTTTTTTGCTCTTTGACAACTGAACAGTGCGATGTGCGAGCGCTTCTGATTAAGACCTTA